>CADBGE010000036.1 GCA_902794075.1 uncultured Erysipelotrichaceae bacterium
TAAATTCATTGAGAGTAGAAAAAATGAGATAGATTCAAGTTTAAAATATGACACTTATATATATAAATATAACAAGCCAAAATATCATATAAATTGTGATGAATTTTATAAATATATAAAAACTCAAGAAAAAATTAATATTTAATAAATATTAGGTGTTTAAATAAGCATCTTTTTCTTTGTAAAAAAACATTTTTATTCGACTTACTTTTTGACAATCACCACATGGAGACTATGACCATATGAAAGTAACTATTATTCTTATGAATAATTTTAAAACTGAATTTGAAATATTTTTTAAATATGATATAATAACTGATAATTTTTATAGGTGATATTTATGAATAAAGAGGAATTACTTGATTATATAGAAGATAAAACTATCGAAATAGATGATAATTGTTTTTTTCATGCAACAAAAGAAAATATAAATACAGTGGAAAGAATAATGACAGAAGGCATCAAATGTGCCTTTTTAAGAAGAGAAGAAACTAGTCAAGGATATAATGGAAAATATTTGAACATTTTCCAATATTCGTTATTAGTGGAATAAAACCACTTAAAGCAGATAATAAAAAAAGATTTTTTGAGCCTTTTATGGAAACAATAATTCCTTTAAGAACAAGTTCATATTCTGATGAATATCATGTATTTATGGGAATAGACCCATCAAAAATTACAGCACTTGCTTATAATCTATATCACATCCTGTCATCTGAAAACATATTTGATATAGACAGATTGTATTTTTTAAAACAATTAGTTTTAATGTTAGAAAAATTAGAAAAAGACATACCTATATATGATCTTAAATCGAATCGTGAAATTAATAAGAAAAAAGTAAAAATGTTAAATATAGATAATATTTCATAATATATGTTGCAAATTATTTGATTTTACAACTTAATTTAATACATTTAACATATTGATAACCATTTATTTTGCAGTCCTTAGGATTATAAATTGTTTCAAAATTATCATCATAGTTTATTGGATATTCAAGATTGTGACCTCTTTTATGCCACCATATATTATCCCAAGATTTTCTCATAAAATGATAGTCACCATCTTTACTTAAAAATAAAGCTATAATCCACTTATAAATAATAAAATCATTTTCAAATTTATCAAAAGATATTTCATCTTCACAACAATCATTATAAGATATATTTAAAGCTTTAAAGTCAATATGCATTTTTTCTTCTAATGACATTTTACTTAAATCATTTGATGGGATATTATATATAATAGAACCGATTGTTCCAGGTTGATATGCATTATTAAATATTTTATTCTCAGGAATATCAATTCCAAGTGCGTATGCGTAGCAGTTAGTGCTTACTAAATTGTTCCAAAATCCTCTAGAATTAAATTTCATCTGATTAATAATATTATCAATTGACATGTTTAACTGACTCATATAATCAACTCCAATTTGTTTGCCTAAATATTATATATAAAATATATTTGAATTGCAAACGAACATATAATTTAAAGACTATAGATATAATTATAATTTAATGAGTTAAAGATATGATATAATATTTATGAGGTGAAAAAAATATGTCTCTAATTTCATTTATAAATAAAAAAACTTTTGAGATAAAAGATGAATTGGATGATTATATTTATTGTGACTATGAAATCAGAAATGTAATAGCCTCTTTAAATAAAAAAGGATATAAGACAAGATATTCCTGTGCAGGACATAATGAAGTAGGACTTTTATGGCCACTACATAAAGAAGATATCAATAATTTAGATGATTATTTGAAGGATGCAGAAAATGATAAAACACTTCATTTTATAAAAAAGGAAAGTGATTTCTTTTATCATAAAGATGAAAAAGTTGCGACTTATACATACATATCATTTGATGATGATTATAAATTTGAAAAATATCCTAATGGTTTTACTTATGAACTTATAGATGGAAAATCATATTTATCAAAAAAAATTGAATTTTATAAAGATGATAATCATGTTACTAGAAAAACAGATATAGAAATAGATAAAGAATTAGAATTAACGATTATTGATTTAGAAAAATGGGTTAAAGAATTACCATTAATATTAAAATAATAAATAAAACTAAAATAACAGGAGGCATTACATGGAATATAAAAATATGAGAGAATACAATCATGAAGAGTTTGTAAATTTAATTTTAAGTTTAGATGAAGAACAATTATTAGAATTAAGTGCAAGATATGGTGGATATCCTGTATTATTTAGAATGGCACTAGATGATAGAATTAGTCATATACCATTCATACAAACAGGAGCAGCAATCATTATCAGAAATGAAGCAGGGCAAATATTATTACAAGAAAGAACAGATAGAAATAAATGGGGACTTCCTGGAGGCTGTCAAGATTTAGGAGAAGACTTAAGATATACCGCTGTAAGAGAAGCATATGAAGAAACAGGAATTAGATTAGATCCTAATGAAATAGAACTTATAGATACATTATCTGGAGAATCAAGAAAAAATAGTTATCCAAATGGAGATATAGTATATAATAATACATCATTATATCTAGCAGATGTTTCACTAAGTAATGAATCTACACTAAAAGGAGATTCTGAAACAAAACGCTTAAGATTTTTTAATCCAACTGAAGTACCAGAAAATTTAATGGATGCTGATTTAATTAAAACTTATTTAAAATATATAAATAAAAAACATTTGTAATTAATAATTTAGAATCATCAGAAATGATGGTTCTTTTTTTGTATAAAAAAATGATTGGAGAATAATTATTAGTTAATACTTATGATATAATATAATTGGTGATGGTCATGAATAAGAAAAATATTGTTATATTATTAATCTATTCATTTTTAAATAGTTTTTTATTATATAGGGCATGTGATGTTCTATATTATTTATCAAAAGGAATCAGTAACTCAGAATATATTAATTATTTAACAATTGGAAGTTTAATAACAATAGTATTTTTGATTCCATTTGGAATAATAAAAGATAAATACAATCGAAAATATATTCTTTTAATTAGTAATTTATTTCTTTTTCTTGCAACAATTATATATATTTATGCAAATAATTCAATAGTAATGGGTATTGGTATAATTGCATCAGCAATTTCTAATTTATTATCTCAAGGAATTGTTATATCAATACTACATTCATATATAAAAGATAAAAATGAGTATTCAAAAATGTATTATAAATGGTCTATATTTTATTATTCTGGATATTTAATATCAATGGTTCTTGGTGGTATAGTAGCAAAGTTTAGTTTAGTTTCAATGTATTATATAAGTATTATTCCTATAGTAGTAAACTTTATTGTTATACTATTATTTGATGATACCAATGAAAAAATAAAAGAAAAAAATCCATCAAAATTATTATTAAAAGAATCTTGTAAACTCATTAAAAATAATAAAATATTAAAAGTTTTATTATTATCAGAAATAATTATTATTCCAATTGCTGATGTATTAGCAGAGTCTCATCCAGAATATTTATCAAATATAGGAGCATCAACTACTATAATTGGAATATACACAGCAGTAATGTGTTTATTTGCAATAGTTGGAAATAAAATTGCAAGTATTTATAAAACACAAATGAATAAGTTTTTTATTTATTCGTTATTATTTAATCTTAGCCTAATTTTAATAGGTTTTTTAAATAATTATTTATCTATATTATTTATAATTTTATTTCAATGTTTCTTTTCAGTAACAAATAATATTTATAATACTATAATTCAAAATGAATGTAATGATTCTTATAGACAGACAATTTTAGCAATATTTACTTTTATAATATCAATTTCGGAAATAATTATATGTACTATTACATCTAATATATTTAATAAGATAGGTTTAGGAAAGTCATACGTTGTATTAGGGACTGTTGGAATGATTCTGATACTAATCATACTTTTATTTAGTACCTTTAAAAATAATAAAGAAAAAGTGGAGAAGTAATTATGTTAGGAGCAATTTATGGAGATAAAGCAGGAAGCATTTATGAATTTGATCAATTTAAAAAAATTAAAAGTATTAATCCAAAAGAGTTAATAACAGATGAATCATTTTATAGTGATGATACTATTGAAACTATTGCGTTAATTGATGCAATTATTAATAATAAAGACTATGAGAAAACTTTGAGAAAGTATATTAATGAGAATGAAAATTATAAACCTAACTTTAAACCTTATTTTGAAAAACCATTTTCACCAAACACAATGAAATGGGCTATGGGAGAAGGTAATTCAAATAGTATAGGTAATGGAGCAATGATGAGAATATCACCTATAGGATTTTTATTTAATACAGAAGAAGATGTAATTAAACATGCTAAAGAGGCAACAATTCCATCTCATAATTCTAATGAAGCAGTATCTTCCGCAACAACAATTGCCCTTATAATATATTATTTTAGAAAAGGCCTTTCAAAGGAAGAAGTATTTAAAAAATTAAAACTAAAAGTTGAATATAAACCATTTAAACAATTTAATATGACATGTCATGAAACAATAGGGAATTGTTTATATGCTTTATATGAATCAAATTCATTTGAAGATGCGATTAGAATTGCTCTTTCAATGGGAGGCGATACAGATACAAATTCCTGTATTGTAGGTTCTATGGCAGAAGCATTATATGGATTAACCGAAAAAGAAAAATATGATGCTAAAAAGAATCTTCCAAAAGAATATATTAAAATATTAAATAAAGTTTATCATTAATATAAAAAATAAGTAAATTTACTGGATTTTTAATATGTTTTAAGATAGAATTTATTTATATAGGTGGTGGTTAAAATGAAAAAAATTAATGATTTATATAATAGTGATTTAACTACCTTAACGCATTCTTTTCAAGATGCTTGTAGTAATAAAGAATTTAAAGAATTTGTTTATAGTTTAAATATTAAAGAAGAGACATTAATAAAATATACATCAAGTCTTCAAGATGCATTTAATGAATATAGGAATTGTAAAAATTGTAAGGGACTAGCAACCTGTAAAAATTCAGAAAAAGGATATAGATATACACCTATCGGAGAAAATAAAATTATAAATTTTTCATATGATGCATGTACTAAACTAAATAAAGAATTAAATGATAACAAATATAAAAATAATTTAAGCTTATTTGAATTAAATGAAGAAATAAAAAATGCATCATTTAAAGATATATATAAAGATGATAAGGCAAGAGTACCAATCATTAAGTATTTTAAAGAATTTATGGATAATTATAATAAAGGTAATAATCCCAAAGGTATATATTTATATGGATCATTTGGATCAGGTAAAACATATTTAATAGCATCTTTATTTAATGAGTTAGCAAAAAGAAATATTAAAAGTACACTAATTTATTATCCAGATTTTTTAGTTACATTAAAGTCATCTTTTCAAACAGATTATGCTGAAAAATTCAATTATATAAAAAAGACTCCTTTACTTTTATTTGATGATATAGGAGCAGAAAACTGTAGTAATTGGTCAAGAGATGAAGTACTTGGACCTATACTTCAATATAGAATGGAAAATAATTTGCCTACATTTTTTACATCAAATCTTACAATAGATGAATTAGAAAAATCACTTTCTACTACATCATCAGGAGTAGATAAAATTAAGGCAAGAAGAATTGTTGAAAGAATAAAACAATTAACAGTACAACATGATTTAATAAGCAAAAATAGGAGGTCATAATAACGTGAGTATTGATGAGACATTAGAAGATTATTTAAATAGAAATGAATGTATAAATAATTATAACGATTTAATTAAATTCTATAATAATAATTCTAATGCTACAATCAATGCTCTTTTTTCTTTGATAAATGAAGAAATAAATTCAATTGAGAAATATAATATAAGAGATATTATTAAAATATCAGATTGTATTAAATTAATAATTACAAATTGTGAAGATATAAATAAGAAAATGATAATAAGAAAAATAGAAAAAATTATAAAAAAAATATCTATATCTTCAACAAAAGAAACAGGAAAATAGTAAAAAATATGATTTTATGATATTACTTATAGATTACATAAAAAACATTGATTATTTAGAATATACAATAGATAATATTCCATCTTTAGTTAATGCAAGTGATAAAGAAAATGTTTCGCTATTTAGAAATGTAATAAAGTCATATCTTAATAATATAGTTAATTATAATAAAGATAATATTTTATATTATGAAGTTGTAATATCATTAATGATGGCTCAAAAAGGATTTGATTTATCTGACACAGAAAAAAAGAAATGTCTAGATGAAATATACATATGCATTAATAAATTAAGTAGTAATAAAAAACAAAAAAAGAAAAATATTGAGAGATTAGAATTACTAAAAAATATAGCTAGTATAATAAAAAACGCAAATAAAAAACAATTAAGTTTAGAAGAACTTACAAAAAAATATAATATTAAAGTTGATTTTAGTAATTCATTATTAAATAGTATCTCTTTAATAAAAAATGGACAAGAAGGCTATTTATCTGAACGTGAAATAGTAGATGACTATATTATTTCTATAGATGATAATAAAACTATAGAGATAGATGATGCTCTTTCGTGCGAAAAATTAAAAAACGGGAACTATTTATTGGGAGTACATGTTGCGTCAATATTAGGATATTTTCCATATGAATCAGAAATTGTTCAAACAGCAATTTCAAAAAATCAATCAATATATCTTCCCCATAAGTATCAATCTAAATCAAATGAGCATAATAAAACAATACCAATTTTTCCATATGAATTTTCTGCAGATATTGCATCTTTAAAAGAAGGACAAAATAAACTAACTAGAACTTATTTTTTTGAAATTGATCAAGATGGAAATATTATAAATGAATCATTCAAAAAAACGATAATCACAAATAATAAACAACTTACATATGATGAAGCAAATAAAATAATTAGTAAGGGAACAAATAATAAAAAGCTACAAGAAACAATAAATAATTTATTAGATGTAGTAAAAATATTAGAAAAAAAATATAGTGGAAAATCAAATGTTAGAAAAGAAAAAAACGAATCAGAAAAAATTGTGTATCAAGCAATGTTGTTAACAGGAAACAGAGTAGCAGAATACTTTAATAGAAATCATTTTCCGTTAATATATAGAATTCATTATATAGATGAAAATAATAAAGAATTAAAAGAAATGATTGATAAATTAAGAGACACGTATAATGAAAAACAGTTAAATGTTTTATATGATATAACAAATGAAATATATCCTAAAGGTTGGTATGGAGAAAAAGGAAAACATACTGGACTTAATCTAGAACATTATTGTCATTGTACTTCCGAATTAAGAAGAGCAGCTGATATTATTGTAGAACATGCATTAGAAATTTGCTATGATAATATTCCTACAGAAGAAGATATAAAAAAATTAAAAGAAGAAATTGCATCAAAGACAGTAGAAATTAATTCTAAACAAACACCTATTGAATATTTTTTAAAAGAATATAAAAAGAAACATAAATTTTAAAAACTTTATGTTTTTTTGTTTACACATCATAATTTCCTTATTCTTTACAAAAAATATTAAGTAAGATAAAATTAAAAATAGGAGGGCATATGAAAAAAAATAGAAGTAATAAAGGATTTACACTAATTGAAATATTAGGAGCTATTGTAATATTAGGTATATTAATGGGAATTGGAGTTATATCATATACAAGATATAGAAGACAAGCAGTAGAAACATCATATGACTTAATTAAAAAAAATGCAGTCTCAGCAGCAGAAAATTATTTTATGGATAATGTTGGTGAAGAAACTGTTGAATTACATGAACTAGTTGAAAATTCATATTTAGATACTATTAATGATCCAGAAATAAAAAATAAAACGTGTGATGGAACAGTAACAATTATAAATAAGGAAAACTCAGATGGAAATTCCATTCAAAAGAATACATATAAAATAAATTTAAAATGTGAAAAGCGTGCAAGCTGTTTAATTGTGCCTGGTAACATAGAATGTGATTCAGATGATTAATAAACTATAAAAATAGTTTTATTAATAGAAAATATTTGGAGGATGAAAATGAATAGAAAAGGATTTTCTTTTATAGAACTTTTAGCTGTTCTTGCATTATTAGGAATATTATCAGGAATTGCAATTTTTGGGGTTTCAAGATATTTAGACAATTCAAAAAAAGATATATATTTAGCATCAGTGAAAGCACAAATAGAAGCGGTAAAATTAATTATTAATTCAGAAGACTATTATGTTTATGATGAAAATACAACATATATTTTTGATGTAAATATTTTGAAACAAACTGATAATATTAAAAGTCCATATGGTGAATGGAAAGATGCATATATATATGTAGTTTATGACAATGACAAATTGTATTTTTATTGGACAGGTATTGATGAAAAAGGTTGGAAAATTGATTTAGATAAGGAAACTCAGTATTTAAAAAGATCAGATATATACCAGACAAAAGACAAAGAAGTTGAAAAAAGAAAAATAATAGGAGATAGGAATAATATAGTATATTATGAAGCAACGAAAGAGTAATTCTAATTAAAAAAAAATAGTAAAATGAAAAAATGTCATGAACTGTAGAAAGCAGAAAAAAATGCTTTTTATTTGACTAATTTAATGATTTTTAGTATAATAAGCCCTGTTTTAGGGGTGAGTGGATATGTCAAATAAAAGAATTATAATTGATATGTCTATAGTTTTTTTATTAGTTTCTATAGGTCTACAGTGCAAAGATTTATTTATAAAAGATGATAATTATACTGTTAGTTATGAATATGTAAATATAAAAGATATGTCAAAGGCTAATGTAACTACTAAAGAAAATAGTAAAATAGTAGTTGATAATTTTTTATCGGGAAATAATAATTTAGGTTCTGTAGAAGAAACAACTTTAAATAATCAGGAACAATTAGAAGAAGTAGAACTTCCAGTTCAAAATGAATCAGTCGCAACTGTAGTAAATAAACCAATTTGGTATTTACCTGTAGAAATGGGAAGAATTAGTCAAGCTCCAAGATATGGACATAATGCCTATGATATAACAAGCCCAAGAGGAACAGGAGAGACTATACATCCAGTTGCAAATGGAATAATATCAGGAATCTATACTGATTCAGCTGGAGCTTTAATAGTAACAGTTTTACATGATATAAATGGTGTAAAGTATACATCTCAATATGTTCATTTATCAAGTTATAGAGAAGGTATATATGTAGGTATGCCAGTTACCATAAATGATGCTTTAGGGCAAATGGGAACAACAGGAAATTCAACAGGAGTTCATTTACATGTAACAGTACTTGATTGTGCATTATTTGATCCTAATGATCCAAATTGTAGTGATTTAGGTGCTTGGTATAATTATTCTAATATAAGGCTTTCACAAGAATTTATAGGATTAGGTTCAGTAATATATGTTCCTTATGAATGGTATAGTAGATAATAATTAATTATGATATACTAAACATATAAGGAGATAATAATATGTCTAATAAATCGTTAAATAAAATTAATAATGAATTAAAAGGATACATAAATGAAGCAAGCGGAATTTCAGATAAATGTAAAATGAAATTAATTACTCTTGTAGAAAAACATTTCTTTGTAGATCTACCTAATGATAATTATTTAAATATTGATATTACTCTTCTAGAAAATGGTAATATTATTATGAGAGATGAAGAATATAAAACAACAAAAAAAATATCCACTTCAAGTGAATTAGTAAATAGATATTCAGAGTTTCAAAAAGATGTTGAAGAATTATTAGAAAAGAATGAAATAAATTTTGAAGTTAAACAAAGAAACAATGAAATAATAAATCTATTAGTTATTTTACTTATAATAATTATATCAATAGTAATAATTATTATAGGAATAAGAAGATTATTAATTGGAGATTTATATGGAGTTTTATGGTTAGTTATTATTGTTTCTTATTACATTATTCCTGCTAGTGGTAATAGAATAAGAAATAGATTTGTTAGAGCAAAAAATTATCTAACAAAAAAATTTACAAAAAAGTAAAAAAGTGTTATATTACATATAAATACATTGACAAAGGACATGATATATTAATGTAGTTTTAAGAGAGTTCATGGTAGGTGAGAATGAACAACAAGTTAATATATTACTACCTTTAGAGTAGAATTATAAAAAGTAATTCCGGCGAAAGTCGTTAAATGATTAAGTTAAATAAAGGATGGTACCGTGCATGCGCACTCCTAAGGTATCATTCTTTTTATTTTTAGGAGGGATAAAATGCAATATGAAGTGATACATCATGCATCAATAAAGTTTACAGGAAATAATATTATCTATTTTGATCCATACAAAATAGAAGAAGAACTACATGATGCTGACTATATATTTATAACTCATGATCACTATGATCATTATGACTTGGATTCAATTAATAATATAAGAAAAGATACAACAAAGATAATATTACCAAAATGCTTAGAAAGTGAAGGACACTACTTGGTTGTTGAACCTAATAAGGAATATGAAGTAGATGGAATAAAATTTAATACAATTAGCTCATATAATACTAATAAAAGTTTTCATCCTAAAGAAAAAGCATATGTTGGATATAATATTTTATTAGAAGATAAGTATTATTACATTATGGGAGATACAGACCGAACCCCAGAAGCAGAAAATGTAAAAGCTGATGTTTGTTTTATTCCAATAGGTGGAGTCTATACTATGACAGTTGATGAAGCAGTAAATTATATTAATGATATAAAACCATCAAAAGCAATTCCAATTCACTATGGATTAATTGTAGGTGATAAATCGCTTGGAAATACGTTTAAAGAAAATGTAAAAGATGTTATAGTAGAAATCTTTATTTAGGAGATACTCATGTTTGGTAGAGAAAAAAATCAATTTGAAGGAATGACCAAAAGTGAATTAAAAGAAAGATTACATATGATTGACTATGAAATTGCTTCAACAAAAAACAAGAGACAATTAAAAAAGTTTTATAAAGAAATAGAATCAATTAATAAGCAATTAAGAAAAATAAGAGAAGAAGAACATAATCAAATGAAAAGAGGTAGATAAAATGATAAATATAAAAGAAAATGAAAGATTAGATAAATTAAACCATTCATGTGCCCACTTACTTGCACAAGCAATACAACACTTATATCCACATGCTAAATTTTGGGTAGGTCCATCAATAGAAGAGGGATTCTATTATGATATTGATTTAGGTGATGATGTAATATCAGAAGAAGACTTACCTAAAATAGAAAAAGAAATGAAAAAATGCTCAAAAAGTGCTAAATATATTGTAAGAAATGAAATAAGTAAAGAAGAAGCTTTAGAAAAATTTAAGGATGACCCGTATAAGATAGATTTAATATCTAGAATGGATGATAAAGATACAGTAATTTCTTGTTATACACAGGGAGATTTTACAGATTTATGTAGAGGACCTCATGTTGATAATACAAAAGAAATTAAATATTTTAAATTATTAAAAGTTGCTGGTGCATATTGGAAAGGTGACTCTAAAAATAAGATGCTTCAAAGAATCTATGGTATTTGTTTTGATAATCCTGAAGATTTAGAAGAACATTTAAGATTACTTGAAGAAGCAAAACAAAGAGATCATAGAAAAATTGGTAAAGAACTAGGTATCTATATGATGAGTGATTTAGTAGGTAGAGGACTTCCAATGTACCTACCTAAAGGATTTACTCTTTGGAACTTATTAGAAACATATATTAGAAATAAAGAAATTAAAAGAGGATACTTACATGTTCAAACTCCACCTCTTGGGAATGTAGAATTATATAAAACTAGTGGACATTGGGATCATTATCAGGAATCAATGTTTCCTAAAATGGAAGTTGAAGGTGAAGAGTTTGTTCTTCGTCCAATGAATTGTCCTCATCACATGGTTATTTATGGAAATGATATTCACTCATATAGAGATTTACCACTAAGAATTGCTGAAATCGCAAGAGATTGTAGATATGAAGCAAGTGGAGCTCTAAAAGGAATTGAAAGAGTAAGAACATTTTGCCAAAATGATTCACATATTTTCTGTACACTAGAACAAGTAAAAGATGAATTTAAGGGAGTTGTTGATTTAATTCTAGAATGTTATAAAGAATTAAATATAACAGATTATAAATTTGAATTATCTCTAAGAGATCCAGAGGACAAAGTTAAATATCATCCGGATGATGAAATGTGGAATAAAGCAGAAGAAATGTTAAGGCAAGTTCTTAATGACTTAGGAATTGATTATGTTGAAAAAATAGGAGAAGCAGCATTCTATGGACCAAAACTTGATGTACAAGTAAAGCCAGCTGTTGGAAATGAAATAACATTATCAACATGTCAATTGGATTTCTGCTTACCTGCTAAATTTGAGCTTACTTACGTTGATTCAAATGGAGAAAAACAAACACCAGTTGTTCTACATAGAGCAGTATTTGGATCAATTGATAGATTTATTGCTTATTATCTAGAAGAAACAAAAGGATCACTTCCAGTTTGGTTATCTCCAGTTCAAGCAGTAGTTATCCCAGTAAATACAGAATTCCAAGGAGAATATGCAAAAGAAATATATAATAAATTAAGAGATAAAAATATTAGAGTAGAATTAGATGATAGAAATGAAAAACTAGGATACAGACTAAGAGAAGCTCAAACATCTAAAATACCATATACACTTATCTTAGGAGACAATGAAAAGGAAAGTAACACAGTAAGTTATAGATTATTTGGCTCAAAAGAAACAACAACAGTATCATTAGATGAATTTATAAAACTAATAGAAGATGAACAAAAAGATAAATTTTAATTATAAATAAGTTTACAAAGTAGGTGTCAACACCCACTTTTTTTCTTGACTGGGGGGGGGTAGTTTTATAATGATTTCATAGGATAGAGGAGGAATCATTATGAAAAATTCACAAAATAAAAAGACATTACAAATAGTATTAATAGTACTAGTTGCAGTACTAACACTAGGAATTGGATATGCATCTATTAACGCAATAAACTTAATAATAGATGGTAATGCAACAGCAACTCCAAATGATAATAATTTTAAAGTTCATTTTGTAAAAACTGCAGATACACCAAATCTAACAGGAAATGTTACACTAACAGGAAGTGCAGATATAGATAAAGATGATAATACTCTGGCAACATTTAATGTAGGAGGATTATCAAAAGAAGGAGACTACGCAATCGCAACATATACAATAATTAATAATTCAAATGATGTAGGAGCAAAACTTTCGCTTGAATTAACTAACTCTAATGCGGATTATTTTAAAGTAACAGAGACAATAACAGATACAGAACTACAAGCAGGAGATACAACAACAGGAACAGTAAAAGTAGAAATGATAAAAACACCAGTACAAGACTCTGTAACAACAAGTATAACAGCAAAAATAAAAGCAACAGCAGTAGAAAATGACTCTGCAACAGGAGGAAGTCCTGCGTCAAAAGTAGCAGGAGAACCTGAATCATTTGCAAGTGACTCATGGGCAACAATACAAAAAGCAGTACAAAATAATAATACAAGTGTCTACAATGTAGGAGATACAAAAGAAGTAACAATAAATGGAATAAATTATACAGTAAGAATATCAAATAAAACCACGGGAGAGCATTGTGGAGATAATGATACAGAATATTCCCAAACAGCATGTGGATTTGTAGTAGAGTTTGTAGAAATTGTGGAACAAAAAACAATGAATACAGAAAATACAAATGTAGGAGGATATCCAGCTACACTTGTGTATGATTACCTAAAAAATACATTATATGGACAGTTACCAGCAGATTTACAAACAGTAATAAAACCAACAAGAGTAATATCAGGATATGGACGGAAAGACTCAACAAACTTCACAAATATAAATCAAAAACTATATTTACTATCAAGCGTAGAAGTATTTGGAAGCGATAACTATGACACAGCAGCAAGTACAACAATACAATTAGAATATTATAAAAATTCATTAAACAGTAAAATCAAACAATATAATACATCAAATTCTTGCTGGTGGTCACGTTCAGCTGATTTTGGTAGTAGCTATGAGTTCCGCAATATTAATGTCAATGGTATCTTAAACACCAGTTTTGCTTATAATACTTGTGGTGTTGCGCCAGCCTTTCGTATAGGATAATGACATTGTATTAAATACTAATCTATGTTATAATGTATATGAATGAAGGAAACTTCATAAAATAAAAAAGGATACGTTTGATTGTGGGAATCAGACGTAATCCCTTATTGGATATTCATCTGAAATCAACTAAGTTGAAATCAGATGTTTTTTTCTATTTAAAAAATAAAGTATACATTTGTACAAATATTATAATAAATAGAAGGATTATTATGATAAATTGAGATTTTTCTCTTTCAGTCATAATATCGCCTCCCTTCTTTCAAAGGGAAAACATCTGATATATTTCAAACGTATCCAATTGCTTATTATATCAAACAAATGTTTTATGTCAATATTTTTTATAAAAAAAATTTACTTGTAAAAAACTCGGTGCTATAATATAAAAATATAGGTGATTTAGTATGAAATCAGAAGAAGAAATAGAAGAAGAGTATAATTCATTTAAGATAAAAACTACATTTGTAAATACATATAAAGAATTTATTTCATTTATGTATTTAGGTATAAAAGAAACACATGAAATTGAAAAAGATTTTAAAAGAGAAATAAGAAAAAATAATATAGATGAAGTAAAAGCAAAACTAAAAAATACCTTATTATCTCAAAATAATGATGTCAGTTTTTATGAATATGATAATAATTTAATGTTTGAGTTAATAACTATGATTTTAAATTACAGAGAAATATATATAAATATCATTCGTATCGCAACAGAAGATAACTATAGGGAATTATTAAAAATTATGGATTTCTTAACTAAATATTATAAAGAACATATAAATTATTTTGAACATAAAAGAGATAAACTAGAAATGTATATAAAAGGAATAAGTTATAATGATTCAAGATATGAAGATAATCAAGATATATTATATAAATTTATTGATAAAAAGTTAACAGAAATATATACAAATAATAATAGTAAAATACTAGTAAAGAAAAACAATGAAAAGTAGAAATATATATTAAAATATGATAGAATAATTTTTGTTTATAAGGTGGTGGTTTAATGGATAATACTCTTACAAATCAAATTAGAAATAGAGTTGATATTGTAGATATTATTGGAGAAAGAATCCCACTAACCGCAAAAGGCAAAAACTTTTTTGGAGTTTGTCCTTTTCATGATGATACAAACCCATCTATGAGTGTATCTAGAGAAAAACAAATCTATACATGTTTTTCATGTAAAAACAAATCTATACATGTTTTTCATGTCACGCAACAGGAAATGTATTTACATTTTTAATGAACTATGAACATATGGAATTTAAAGATGTATTAAAATACTTAGGTGATAGAGTAGGAATAGATACTGGTAGTATTAAAATTACAAAGAAGAATACAAAATATGATAAATTATATAAAGCATACAACTTATCTTTAAAATATTATCAAAATAATTTAAATAGTAGTTTTGGAAAACTTGCGAAAGATTATTTATTGAAAAGAAAAATAGATGAAAAAATAATAAAAGAGTTTGAAATAGGTTTATCTTTAGATAAAAGAGATGATTTAACTAAATTACTTCAAGCTAAAGAATATGATTTAGTAACTTTAAATAGAATTGGTCTTTCTTCAGATGATCATGATGTATATAGTAATAGAATAATGTTTCCACTATATGATACTAATGGAAGAGTAGTAGGGTTTAGTGGAAGAATTTATAAGGATAAAGATCAAAGTAAATATGTAAATACAAAAGAAACTGATATCTTTAAGAAAGGTGAATTATTATATCATTATCACATAGCAAGAGAAGAATGTAGAAAATCATCTTCCGTTATTGTAATGGAAGGATTTATGGATGTTATAAGGGCATCTACAATAGGAATAAAAAATACAGTTGCATTAATGGGAACTGCTCTAACAAATGAACAAATTAATTTATTAAAAAGACTATCGAATAATATCATTCTTTGTTTAGATGGAGATGATCCAGGACAAAATGCTACATTAAAAATAGGAAATATTCTTCTAGAACAAGGAATAGAGACTAAAGTAATAAAATTACCTAATCCAGATGATCCAGATACATATATTTTAAATAATGGTAAGGAAAGATTTACTGGACTAATTGACTCCGCAATAAACTTTTCAGATTATAAATTTCAAAGATTAAAAGAAAACGTTGATTTTAGAAGTGATGAAGAAACAGCTAACTATATTAATGAAGTATTAAAAGAAACAGCAAAAATAGAAGACCCAATAAGAGTAGAAGTAGTATTAAAAAGACTTGCAAAAGAATTCAATATAGGTTATAATACACTGGAAATGCGTATAAATAGCTACATCAAGGAAAAACCTAAAAAAGAAAAAGAATTTATACCGCAGAAAAAGACTACAAGAAAAGATAAGTATACAAAAGCGTATGAACAAATAATATATTTTATGCTTAATAATGATTGGGTAATCACACAAGTTGAAAAAGAAAGAATAATATTCCCTACGGAAGTAATGAGAGAACTTTGTAGTGAAATATCTTATTATTACAAAAAGTATGGAAATATAAATATTGCGGATTTTTATACTTATATTCAGGATAGAGAAAATATTCTAATATTGTTGAATAATATCTTGGCTGATTCATACATGGAAAAAACCACAAAAGATGAGCTATTCTTATATTTTTCTGTTACAAGAGAGTATTGCGAAAAACAGGAAATAAAAAGACTCACAAATTTAATGAAAAAAGAAATGGATCCGATTGAACAAGCTAAGATAGTAGAAAAGATTAGAAAGTTAAGGTTAGGAGATAATTAATATGGAAGTAATTAAAACTCTTGATGAAAGAAAAGCAAAATTAATATCACTTGGAAAACAACAAGGTTATATAACATATGAACAACTAGCAGAACAATTAAAAGGGTTAGATATTGATAGTGACACGCTAGATGAATTATATAATTCATTAGTAGAAGAAAATATTGAAATAGTTTCAGAAGATGGTAGTGATGATGCATCAGGAGAAGAAATAACTCAAGATATGTCTGTAGAAAATTTAACACTTTCTAAGGATGTTAAAATAAATGATCCTGTTAGAATGTACTTAAAAGAAATTGGACGTATTAACTTACTTACTTCTGATGAAGAATTTGAATATGCTAAAAGAGCAGAAGAAGGAGACGAAGAAGCTAAAAGATTATTAGCTGAATCAAACCTTCGTTTAGTTGTTAGTATTGCTAAAAGATATGTTGGACGTGGAATGCTATTCTTAGACCTAATTCAAGAAGGAAACATTGGTCTAATGAAAGCAGTTGATAAATTTGATCCAACTAAAGGATATAAATTTTCAACATATGCAACATGGTGGATAAGACAAGCTATAACAAGAGCAATTGCTGATCAAGCAAGAACAATTCGTGTACCAGTTCATATGGTTGAAACAATTAATAAACTAGCAAGAGTACAAAGACAATTAACACAAGAATTAAATAGAGAACCAACTGATGAGGAAATAGCTAAAAAACTTGGTATCACAGTTGAAAAAGTTAGAGAAGTATATAAAATATCTCAAGATCCTGTATCACTTGAAACACCAATAGGTGAAGAAGATGATTCACATTTAGGTGATTTCATTAAAGATGAGCGAACAATGGGTCCAGAAGAATACGCAACAGTAGAAATGTTAAAAGAAGAATTAAGTGGAGTACTCGCAACACTTACAGAAAGAGAAGAAAAAGTACTTAGACTTAGATTTGGTCTAGATGATGGACAATGTAGAACACTTGAAGAAGTTGGACAAATCTTTGGTGTAACAAGAGAAAGAATTCGTCAAATAGAAGCAAAAGCATTAAGAAAATTAAGACATCCATCACGTTCTCGTAAATTAAAGGACTTCCTAACAGATTAATGAAAATTAATGCAAGACTTAAAAAAATAGGAGATTTAGTTGAGGCTAACTCCTTTTGTTTAGATGTAGGATGTGATCATGCACTTCTAGATATCTATCTAGTTCATAGAAATAAAAATATTAAAGCAGTCGCATCAGATATAGCAGAAGGACCTTTAGAACAAGCAAAAAAAAATATAAAAAGAGAACGCTTAGATGATAAAATAGAAACCAGATTAGGAAATGGCCTATCTACTTATACAGATGAAATAGATACAGTAATTATATCAGGTATGGGTGGAAGAAATATTATAGGTATTTGTAAAGAAAATTTAAAAATACTAAAAAAAATAAAAACATTAATAATAAGTCCAAATAATTATCAAATAGATGTAAAAAAATATCTAACAAAAAATGGCTTTTACATAGATAATGAAGAATTTGTAAAAGATAAAAATTTTATATATCAAATAATAATCTTAAAAAGAGGAAAAAAGAAATATACAAAAAAGGAATACTTCTTTGGACCAAAGTTTTTAGAAAAAAAAGGACCATTATTTAGAGAATATTATTTGAGAGAATTAAAATCAAAAGAAATACTTAAATCTATGCTTCCAAGTAAATATAGATTAAAGAGATATCAATTGAAAAAGGAAATAGAACTAATAAAAAATGAAATAGAAGACTAGTATTTAGTCTTTTTTTGTTTTATAATTAACTTGTATATTAAATGAGGTGTACAAATGAAAAAAGTAGTAGTAATGATTATAGGAATAATAACTTTATTAACTTGTAATCAAAAAGTATTCGCAAAAGATACTTTCAAAACAATAAATAAATATGAAGAAGAATCTCTAGAATATATTATAAAAGGATATAATGAAGAAAATAAAAGTAGTGGCTTAATAGTTGCTGGAACATATACTGAAAAAAAAGAAGAACAAGACACACAAATAATATTACAAAAATATAGTGAAGATGAAAAAGAAATATGGAATTATAATTATGGAAATACAATAGATGATAAATTATATTATTTAACATATTCATATAGTGAAAATAATACAATTAATGGATATCTCCTAGCAGTAGAAGAAACAAAAGATAAAAATGATTCAAAAGAAACATCTCCAT
>CADBGE010000037.1 GCA_902794075.1 uncultured Erysipelotrichaceae bacterium
TTTTCTAATACTTTATCTAAGTGCATATATAAATCATTTAAAAATATAATAATGATTTATGGAATAAGTTTATTTTTCTATTTAATATCATTTTTATTATCAAGATATGTTACTAATAATTATTTATATGTATTTATTAATGGATTGTTTGATTTAACTAATGGAGTTTATAGTACTAGTATTATTAATTATGAGTTTATTAAAATAATTTTTATTATATTTTTTATTTCTTTTGGATCTTTATCTATTCATTTTCAAATAAAAAGTATTCTAATGAATACTTCTATTAGTTATAATAAATATTTATTTGGGAGAATTATTGCTTGTATTATTTCTTTTTTATGCATCTTTCTCTATTATATTATAATTAAATTTAACTGTTTTATTTGAATTTACCAATGGGAAGTTTATTGGACTTATAATATTAATAGCATATCTATTTCCTAATTCTGGATGATAGAAGCCTATATATAAACTTAATACATGACTTCCTGTTTCATACATATTTTGTTCATTTGATACATTTACAATTACATTATTAATTTCTAAATCTTTTAATATCCTACAGTTAGATTGTTCTGATTCAGATAGTTTATTACAAGGAGTAAATGTTTTTAGATTATCGTCATAAACTCCTTTTACTTCACCTAATTCTGGTATTGGATATTTAACAAGCTCGCTTTCAGTACCATACTCTATCATAAATTCATCATCTACATTCGGAGATCCATCTAGATGAATATTACTACGTGTAAATTGTTGAGATATTTTTATAATTCTTTTTTCTTCATTATTTAGATTACAATTAATAGTATATATTCTTTTTGTTCCACCACTTGCATTTTGCTCTATATTTTCTTCCATATCTACGTAGCTAAGGCCATATTTTATGAAGTCATTTTGAATTCTACGAGAGAGCATATTATTATATAACAATATTTTTGATTTATTTGCTTCTTCTATTCTTTTATCATTAAACATAGATACTGTAGAAAATAATGAAGATGCAATTATTGTTACTAATACAAAGCATATTAATACTTCTATTGTTGTTATACCTTTGTTATTTAACATTATTTATTCACCTCCATTGTTGCAAATGAATAATAATTATTAAGTGCTTTTTTATGATGAGATACAACTATTACACGATACTTAGCACCTGTTGAATTATTCATTAAAGAATAATCAGGTAAATAATTTATATAATCAATTAAATATGATGGAAAGACATTTTTTTGTATCTTTTCAACACAATATTCAGCAACTTCTTTTTCAGCATCATTTACATTATCTTGAGAAATAAAATTGTATGATAATTCTTCTCCATTTTCATTTAAAGTAACTTTATCTGCAGAATATCCTCTTCCAGTAATGCAGGCTTTAAAAGCATTCCTTTTACACTCTAATATTTGATTGTTATCATTCGTTGAAGTACATAAGTGTGTTCCATCATACGAATATTCTTCATATATTTTTAAAATATGGTTTTTATATCCATTTATAATATCTGGAGATGATAATTCGAGGCTTGGAATTGATCCATTTACAGTCTTTTTAAAATTTGGTGATAATATTTTATTAGTTGGACTTCCTATTTTATAGTGTGTTATAAAAATATCACAACCATTACCATAAATATCACAATTTGAAATCTCTAAATCTTTTAATAAATTCATACATGTAGTTCGTTTATTATTATCTGTTGTCATATCTTTACATTCAAATCTTATATAGCCATAATTGTTCATCATTAATTTATTATGATCACTTGTTGTATTGTACCCTTCATTTTCAATTAATTTTTTTATCCAATATGCTGTGTATTTTCCTTCAACATCATCATATGTTTCTCGCTCTTCATATACTCCAATAATTGGATAATAATTTGTATATATCATTGTAAATATTGTTAAGACAAAAATTGTTACTATCAGTGTCTCTGCTAGAACAAATCCTTTATTAGATAATTTTTTCATTTTTTAGAGCTTCCTCTCCTTGATATTCTTATAAAAGTATTATATAATAATTTATAGTAAATTACCATAGAAAAGTGTACCTATATTTACTCTTTACATTGGTAGTTAAAGAAGACAAAGGGGTTGAAATGATGGTTCAATTTGATGTCAAGCGCGTACAAAAAGGAACCGAGAGTTTTATGGTGTCTTTTGATTTTACTAAGACTCCCGTTACTCAGATTGCAGATTATATTATTATTGCAGCATCTAAACATGGTTCTTCAGATATTCATTTCGATCCTAGAGATAACGGAATGATGGTAAGATTTAGGATTGATGGGGATTGTCAAGATTATACGTTTGTTCCTAAAGCTTATGAAAAGAATTTAACAACGAGATTAAAATTAATGGCTAATATGAATATTACTGAATCTAGGTTACCTCAAGATGGTTCAATCAAGGGTACATTTGGAGATCAGTATTTAGATATGCGTGTTTCTTCATTACCACTAAATGAGGGAGAAAAAATAGTTATTCGTATTTTAGATTATTCAAGAAGTTTGGAAGGTATTGATACTCTTGGATTTCATCCTAAAAATCTTGAGAAAATTAGAAGAATGATGGAATTACCAAATGGTATTATTTTAACAACTGGTGCTACTGGTTCTGGTAAATCTACAACAACTTACTCTATTTTACAGGGGCTTAATAAGCCCGAAACTAACATTATTACAGTTGAAGATCCAATAGAAATGAATATTGAGGGTATAAATCAAGTTCAAGTTAATTCTGAAATTGGTATGACTTTTGCGGCTGCTCTTAGATCTATCTTACGTCAAGATCCTAATATTATTCTTATTGGAGAGATCAGAGATTCTGAAACTGCTCAGATTGCTGTTAGAGCATCGATTACTGGTCATTTGGTTTTGTCTACAATTCATACTAATAATGCTCTTTCTACAGTTGAGCGTTTACTTGATATGAATGTTGAGAGATATTTATTATCTACTGCCCTATCTGGAATTATTTCTCAAAGACTGGCTAAAATGTTATGTCCAGAATGTAGATATCAAAGAGATACTACCAAGTATGAGAAAAAAATATTTAAAAAGTTTATGAATATGGATGTTCAAAGAATTTGGGATGCAAATCCTAAGGGCTGTGATAACTGTAGGCATGGATATAAAGGAAGAATTGCTCTACATGAAGTTCTAGAAATTGATGAAGAAATTAGAATTGCTTTAAGTAATGAAAATCTTGAGAAAAAAGATCTTGCAAAAATGGTTTATTCTGGAAATACTATTTCTATGCTTCAAGACGCTTTAATCAAATGTCTTGAAGGTAAAACCTCCTTTGAAGAAGTATATAAAAATATAGAAATTGAAAATGAGGATGGAGACAACTATGAGAATGAAATAGCAAATGAAATTAAAAAGTCTGTTCCTGTTGAGACACACACTGAGGTTAGTAATGACTTATTAGAAAATTCTGTATCTAAGCAAACTTCTAGTGTTTATACTCCACAAACATTTAGTGCCGCTGATTTTAATCCTCAAGTTCAACAAAGTCAAGTTCAACCACAGGCACAACAGCAAGTACAAGTCCATGTGCAACCTCAACCTCAGACACAACAAGTTCAACAAGTAAATACTGTAGTTCCTACTACTGCAGTTAAGCCTGTTAATTATCAACAATCACAAGTCTCAACTACAGGAGTACAACAACAAGATTATTACTATCAAATGAAACTTCCTACTAGACATGATGATTCTAAACAAATTCAAGCTGTTATTCCTGAATTAAATACTCCACAAACTCAAGTTCAACAAATTAATTCAAATCCATATAATGAGGCAAAACAACAACAAATTCTTGATAATTCAATTCCAAAATTATAAAAAAATAAGCATTTAAATATAAATGCTTATTTTATTTTTTTAATAATTGATAATATTTCATTTGAAATATCATCTATCGGTCTTAATTTATTATTTCTAATACACTCTATTTTTTTCCAACCATATAATCCTGATAATTCTAAATATGCCTTTTCTGCATTTTTAAGATGTTCCTCAGATTTTTCATGTTCATCAATAAACTCTCTATTTTTTCTCAATTCTATAGTATTTTCAAAAGGAACATGAAGAAATATTGTGATATCAGGTTTTGGTAATTTTAATAACCAATATTCCAATTTATCAATCCATTGATACATATCAAATCTATCATCATCATCTAGGATTTTACTTCCTTGATGAGCTTGATTAGATGATGTATATCTATCTAGTATTACATAATATCCTTTATCAATATACTCTTCAATTTTTGGTATATTATATTTTCTATCTGCAGCGTAATATAAGCTCGCAACATGTGAATCTACATTAACAGCTCCCTCTTTAAAAAATGAAGGGAATATTTCAGGTTTACCTAAATATGCTCCACCTACTATTTTTCCAGTTGGAGTATCATACATTGGAAAGCCAAATCTTTTACATTTCATTCCTAATTTCTTTAAATTCTTTTCTAAAAGTTTTGATTGAGTTTCTTTTCCAGAACAATCTGTTCCTTCTATTACTATTACTTTTCCTTTTTCCATAACAAACTCCTATCTTGATTTAATTCTTATTTCATAAGAAATATTTTTAGTATTTCCTTTATAATTATTATCTATCCAAATATATAATTTATATTTATTATCGTCTGTTATTTTACCTTTATATATTATTTTCCCATTATCTATATCTGTTTTAAAATCTACTAATTTTCCTTCTTTAGTATTATTTTTATTTTCTAGATAAAATTTAATATTGCTTTCATCTATACTATTTCCAACTGAATATAATAATATTTCATATGATTTATCTTTTTCGCCAGTTACTTCAAAAGAAATATTATTATCATTATTACTAGTTTTTCCTTTTTTATCAGACATTCTTTTTATATTTGGAATTTTCAAAATATCAGTTGGTTTTGCATTATTGAATGATATATAACTTGCGGTTAATTCATCTATTCCCGGTTTAAGATAATCAGTTACAATGATAATATATCCAAAGAAAAACACAAACAATACTAAGATGATTGTAATTGATAGTAATTTACTTTTTCTTTTTTTTGTTTTTTTCTTTTTCTTTATCAAATTATCACCTTCTATTTTTATTCTAACAAATTTTTTTAAATCCTACAATAAAAAATAAGTGGTTATGCACTTATTTTATTGTCTTCATCAAATGGAAGTAAAATACTTTTACGTGATGCAAGAAAATCACACATATGAACAAAATTTTGATACTTAGTTTTTGGAGGTTCTAATATTTCATTTCCATTATAATCCTTTGTCCAAACACCCATATGTGTCTTTATAACATCATTCATAAAATTAGCATCTTCTTCTGATAGCCCTATTTCTTCTCTTTTATCTATTATGAATTTACCCATTAATATTGGATGATCAAATCTTGTATATTTTTCTTGAGGTAATCCTAATTTTAAGCCATCATGCACTAACAAAGACATAAGCATTAAATCTTTTTCTCTATCTGTATATTTGTTTCCTATTGCAGGGTTTTCTAATAATTCAAAACCAATTCTCATCGCAGCTTTAGAGTGTCTTAAAAGACCTCCTTCTCCTAATGCATATTCTGGATGATATTTTCCTGTTGATGAGGCTGGTTCATGAAACCAATATTCAGGTAGCATATTAATTATATTAAGTAATGCTTCTTGATAATTATCATCTTTTATATAACTTAATTCATCTAAAAACATTTCTTCTTTTTCTTCATTCATTTTACCACTGCTTTCTATAATCATTTTATCATAATTATATTTTACTTTGAAGTAATTTTACTATTATCTCATTACTAATATATATTTTATCTTCTGGAATTGATAGATAATTATCTTTTAAAATAAGTAAATTATTATTAATTAGTTCATTATAATTATATATATTAATTAAATCTTTATGATACTTTTCTTTAAATAAATTTAGATTAATTCCTTTTATTAGTCTTAATCCTAATATTATTTCATATTCGATTATATCATCTATATTCAATTCTTCTTTTTCATAAATATAATTATTATTTAAATATTTAGATATTGATCTTGTATTTGTAATTCTTTTATTATCTATATATGAACTTGCTCCTAAACCAAATCCATAATAATTATTATTTAACCAATAACATTTATTATGATTTGACTCATAACCAACTTTAGAAAAATTACTTATTTCATAATGAATATAATTATTATTTTTTAAAGTATTAGTTATTTCATTATACATTTCTAAATCAAGATCTTCATCTATATTTTTATTTTTATTAATATATAGTTTTGTATTTTCTTCTATTATAAGAGAATATGTTGAGATATGTTCTATATCTAAAGATAGAATAAAATCTATGTCTTTTCTTAATACTTCTAATGTTTCATTTGGTATTGCATATATTAAATCTACATTTATATTATTAAAACCAATCTCTTTCATTAATTTTATTTTTTCTTTTATTTCTTCTTTATTATTATCTCTTTCTAATATTTTTAAATTATTTTTATTTATTGATTCTAATCCAAGACTTAATCTATTTATTCCATACTTTTTGTATAATAATAATTTATCTTTTGTAGTTGAAGAGAAGTTTCCTTCAATTGTATATTCTATTTTATTTGATTTATTTAATTTATTTATTATTTTAAATAATCTTTCTAATTGTTTTATATTTAGAGATGAAGGAGTTCCTCCTCCAATATAAATTGTTTCTAGTTCTTCTCCATTATAAATACTTTCTATTTCTTGTTCTAGGAAGGTTAAATATTTATCTACTAAATCTTCTTTATAATACATTTTACAAAAGTCACAGTATGAACAAATATTATCACAGAATGGAATATGTATATAACAATTCTTTATCATTTTTTACGATTCTTTTCTTCATATGATTCTACTGTCATATTATGTTGATTTGCGATTGCGAGAAGATCTAGTCTTCTTATTAAATCAGGATTTACATACTTAGGATTGTGAGTCATTTCATATAGTGTTGATTTTGGAATTCCAAACTCTTCTGATGCCCTTTCATAAGTAAGTATCTGTTTTATCATATGTTTCGCAATAACTTCTGGTAGTTTAGGATCAAAATTTGGAGTTGCTTTTCCATTTTGTCCTCCTTTTATTCTACCTGCTTGTTGATTTTGTTCTTGTTTTGCTCTTACTTTATCATATAAATTTTTATCAATTAATTCTAATCTGTTAAAATGTATTTGAAGCGTTCTTTTTGATACTCCTAATACTGCTGCAGTTTCTTTTACTGTTAAATTATTATTTATATATTCTTCTGCTTCATGAATTATTACATTGTTATCTACTTTCATATATTACTCCTTTGTAGAAAGAATTGATAAGAATGCTTCTTGTGGAACTTCTACACTTCCTATTTGTTTCATTCTTTTCTTTCCTTCTTTTTGTTTTTCTAATAATTTTTTCTTACGTGTTACGTCTCCTCCATAACACTTTGCTAAAACATCTTTCCTAAGTGCTCTTACTGTTTCTCTTGCAATTACATGCATTCCTATTGCTGCTTGAATTGGAACTTCAAATAATTGTCTTGGAATTATTTCTTTTAATTTTTCTGTAACTAGTCTACCTCTTTTATAAGCAAAGTCTTTATGTACTATAACACTTAAGGCATCTACTACTTCTCCATTTAGTAAGATATCCATCTTTACTAAATTACTTTCTTTGTAGCCTATTACTTCATAATCAAATGATGCATATCCTTTAGTTGATGATTTTAATCTATCAAAGAAATCATAAACTATTTCTGATAAAGGTAATTCATAGTTAATTGTTACTCTTTCTGTATCTAAGTAATCAATGTTTATAAATGTACCTCTTTTATCTTGGCATAATTCCATTAATGGTCCAATATATTCACTAGGTGTAAAGATACTACATTTAACATAAGGTTCATATGTTTTTGAAATAAGTTCTCTTTTAGGCATTTTAGTTGGACTGTCTACTTGTATTTTAGTTTTATCTGTTAGTTCTACTTCATAAACAACTGATGGAGATGTAGCAATTAAATTGATTCCAAATTCTCTTTCAATTCTCTCTTCTACTATTTCCATATGTAATAGTCCTAAGAAACCACATCTAAATCCAAAGCCTAGAGCTTTAGATGTTTCTGGTTCAAATGTTAAAGCTGCATCATTTAATTTTAATTTATTCAATGCTTCTCTTAAATCTTCAAACTTATTTGATTCGATTGGATATAGTCCACAGTATACTGTTGGTTGCATTGGTTTATATCCTGGAAGTGCAATATCCGCAGGATTAGACTCTAAAGTAATTGTATCTCCTACATGAACATCACTTATGCTTTTAATTGATGCGAATAAATATCCAACTTCTCCAGCACGAAGTACATCTACTTCTTTTTCTTTTGGATTATTTATCGATAGACCTACTACATCATATACTGCATTAGTCTCCATCATTTTAATGATATCACCTTTATGTACTTCTCCATCTACTACTCTAATACTTGTGATAACTCCTCTATATGAATCAAATAAACTATCAAATATTAAAGCTTTTAATTTTGATTTTCTATCTCCTTTAGGTGATGGAATAACTTCTATTATTTTATGAAGTAATTCTTCTACTCCTACTCCAGTCTTAGCACTTGTTAGAATAATATCTTTCTTATCAAAACCAATATTTTCTAATTCAGTTATTACTTTGTCAGGGTCTGCTGAAGGTAAATCTATTTTATTAATAACAGGTATTACTGTTAGATTATTATCAAGAGCTAAATATAGATTAGCTAAAGTTTGAGCTTCTACTCCTTGAGCAGCATCTACTACAAGTATTGCTCCTTCACATGCTGCAAGAGACCTTGATACTTCATATGAAAAATCTACATGTCCTGGAGTATCTATTAAATTTAATTGATATTCATCATTATTATATTTATATGAAAGTTGTACTGCATTTAACTTAATAGTAATACCTCTTTCTCTTTCTAAATCCATTGAGTCTAGCATTTGACTCTTTAATTCTCTTTTATCAATAGCACCAGTAAGTTCTAGTATTCTATCTGCAAGAGTACTTTTACCATGATCTATATGAGCAATTATACAAAAATTTCTGATGTTTTCTTCTTTCATACTAGACCTCCTAAACATACTTATTATAACACAATAAAAGCACTATCACTAGTGCTTTTATTTTATCTTTCTTTTATTTTTTTATAAATTAATATTGTTATCACAGGTTCTATTATACAAAGTATTGTTGCGATTATAAATCCATATTTATAGAATGGTTTATCTTTATAAACTATCTTTTCTACATTACTTGTATTATTATCTGTAATATTATCTTTTTTAGTATTATCATTATTACCTTTATAATCTTTATTTTTAGTTTCTTGTTCTTTTATAAAGATTTTTTCTTGTTTCTCAGTAGATTCTTCTATCTTTTTAGTTTCCTCTTCAGGTAGTTTTTCTATACTATCTAGTTTTAATGTGATTACCGGTCGAAGACCTGCAGTATATGAAGATGAATTTATTTCATCTCTATAGTAATTAAAATTTGAATCATTGTTATAGTAGTCAACAGCACCTTTATCCCCTTTTAAATCTGCATATATTGCAATATTTCTTAATACAGATTCATCTGCGCTATTATTATTAGAGTTTTTTACTGCTCCAACACAATAATATACGAATTTGGCAGTCTCATTTCCAAAAGAATAATCATTTTTTACAAAAGTATTTTTAGACAATATCCAATATCTTGCCATTGCATTTTTATCTATTTCATTTAATATTTTTAAATCTTTTGATGTTGATATCGTAGCTTTTTTTGCTTGATTTCCATTTTTATATCCATCTACTTCTCTTTGTATTATATTTTCAAAATTTTCCCAATCTTCTTTTCCTGACAATGTTAAATTTTTTACTATTCCTCCACTTATTATATCTACCGTACCTAAATCATTATCTACAGATAATACTTTCCAGTTCTTATATCCTTTTGCTTCATATTTGACATTATCTCCTACTTGTAGTTTTGAAGATATTTCTTTTTTTTCATTTTCGTTTATAACTTCTTCTTCAAATGGATTTATTTTTAATGTTACTACAGGTCTATATCCTAATGTATATGGGGTAGTCTCAATATAGACAGTATCAACATTTGCTTGAAGCATTTCAAACTTTCCATCTTCATAATAAAGTGAAGGGAAACATCCATTGTATTTTATTTTATTACCTACTTTTTTCCAACATGGGCTACCAATAAAAAATATTTTTTCTGTCTGTTCATTTAGAAAATTTGGCATTAGATTTCTTACTAAATTTGGAGTATTTGAAGTAACAATATTTCCACAATAATAAACATCATTATTGAATGATTCTATTATTTGATTGGCTTTCTCATTTATATTATCATCTGCACTCTCTATTACTAGTTCTATTGGAGTTTCTGGGATTAGTCTTATTAGTGAAGTATCATCATTTATATACTTTGACGTTACTATCCATCTATTTACTCCATTATTTGAATAATCTATTATATCTCCTATATTATATTCATTATAATTTTCAAAATGCTTATCTATATATGGTATTACATACATTTTATAGTTTTTCACATAGTATTCCCATAAACCTTGTGAAGTTTTTATTGTGGATTCATTTACTCCATTTAACCAAAAATTATTATCATAATTAAAATAGTCTAGATCTCCTTGATTTACTGCTCTTGCGCTTATAGCATAACTATTATCTATATATTTATTGGCTGTTTCTTGAAATTTATTTTCATAGTATTCTTTTGTTTGATTTGGTTCTAGTGTTAAATCTTCTGTATTGGTTTTTGATACTACATCTATTGTTCCATTGTAGTCATCTTTTCCTATTACTTGCCAATTAGAGTAGCCATTTACTTCATAATTAATTTCGTCTCCTATTTGGATATTATCAAAATTAGTTTTTGCCTCATCTATATTGTAGATACTTCCTAAGGATTGTTTCGTTATAAATTTATTACTTAAAAGTACTCCTGATAATAGTATTACTGCTATTATTCCGGGGATTAGATACTTAAATGACCCCCCCATTTTTTATTTTTCTTCATATTTATCGTCTCCTTTATTATGTATTTATTGTATCAATATTTTTATTTTTTTACAATAAAAAAGTTATGCATTAGGCATAACTTTTAACTTGTTTTCTTGTAGTAGTTGTGACTCTCTTACGAGTTGTTTTTCTTTTCTTTGTTGTTTTTCTTGTTGATACTGTTGATAATTTAATATTAAATAATTTACAGTATTTATTAAATAATCTTTTATTATATATTTTTGTAATATAATTAAGTCTTAAAATACCTTTTGTGATTGATAATAAACCTATTACTATTAATCCTGAAAATGGTATATATAAGTTTATTAATAGTGCTAGGGAGAATTCTCCTATTATATATGCAATATACAAATATTTAATATTCTTTTTATAAACCATGAATAATAGTAATTCTGTTCCAATAATTATTATTTCTGATAATACTGATGTATATAGTAATACTTTTCTTAATACATATAAATTTGTACTTAATCCATTTATAGATATTCTTGATAGAATAAACATTGATAAGATTATTAATAATACTAATAACATTTCAGTAATATTTAATACTTTATTTAATTTTTTATTCATAATAACACCCCATTAATAGTTCAATATTATACCA
>CADBGE010000038.1:0-11383 GCA_902794075.1 uncultured Erysipelotrichaceae bacterium
ACATACAGCCCATCATCAGGAAATATATATGGAACATATAAAATAGTTGCTACATACAAATCATATAGCGAATTACAAAGTGAAGCTGCTATAGCCAAATTAGAGGAGAAAAAAGAGACAACACCAAGCCCGTCAACATCCCCATCAACTGAACCATCCCCATCGACAGAGCCAACAACATCTCCTACAACAACTCCATAAACATAAAAAGAAAATCTAAATTTAGATTTTCTTTTTTTTAACACATAAATTTCTAATTTTGCAGTTTTCACATTCAGGTTTTACAGCTTTACAATGATATCTACCAAATAGAACCATCTGTAAATGTCTTCTTCCCCATTCATCCCGAGGAAACTTTTTCATTAACTTTTTTTCTATAACAAGTACAGAGTCATTATTTTTAGCTAACCTTAAACGTTTAGAAACTCTCTCAACATGAGTATCAACACCGATAGCAGGGATATTATAAAATTCACTCAAAAAAACATTAATTGTCTTTCTTCCAACCCCTGGAAAACTAATTAATTTATGCTCATCACATGGAACCTTACAATTATATTTATCTACCAAAATTCTAGCAATAAAGATCCAATTGGCTTTAAAATTAGTTCTACATCATTAACATTAGCACTTTTAAGTTTTTCCAAATTATCAAATCTACTAAATAACAAAGGAGTAACTGTATTTACTCTTGCATCTGTAGTCTGAGCACTTAATACAATCGCAATAAGTAATTCATAATCATTATGGTAAATTAACTCACACTTTGGATTTGGATACAAATAATCAAGATATTCACTTAAATCATTCATCATCAAACCAATTCCAATCTACAATATCCATATCAATATCACTATCTTCTGATTTATTTTTTTGAATAATATTTTTTCTTTTTTTTCTATTTTCTTCAACATCTTTAGAAGTAGTAATACCTTTTTTATTCCATTCAAACAATATTTTATCTATATATTTTAAATTAGGAACTCCATTGAAAACAGCTTCTTTTATAGCTTCTTTGATTATTTCATCACTAAAATTATTTTCTGTCCAGGCTTTTATTATTTCATATTCTATTGGGCTTAATGTTCTTCCAAATTCTTGTTCAATCATTTCATATATTGTTGAATTATCATGTTCACTTGTATCATTAACCTCAGAAACAACAAACATTTTAAGTTTATCATAAAAACCATCTAAAGATACTATATCTTCCATAAACCCCTTTTCATTTTTTCTAACATCAACTTTTAATAAATTTTTATCAGATAAATCATTAATAAAACTCATAACTGAAGAAATATCATATCCCATATCAATAGATATCTTGTCAGGATTAAAAGTAAAATCATTACCATTATTATATAAATACATTAATAACAAAAATTCATCTGAATTAATATTAAATTTTTTATAATTTTTCATAAAATAAATAGGAATAGTAATATTTCCATCCTTAAATATCTCTATCATTTTAGAACTTTTCATCAATGATTCATCTCCTATTAATTTATAATAGCATAATTATTTCAAAATATCAAAAAAAGAGAAACCTATCTAAACAACTTAGATAAATCAGTTTCTCCTTTATCATCTTTATTATCTGTACTCTTATTATCACTAACAGGTAGGTTATCAGGACCATTTAAAGGTAGTGTACCTTCATGGCTAGGATCAGAATAGTTCAAATCAATTATCTCATTTTCTTCATTACTATCATTATTTATGAAATAAGAACTATTATTATCAGTATTATTAATACTATCAGTATCAATATCTTTTTTTAAAGAAGTATTACTATTTTCAAAATTATTATTATAATTTATATCATTAATATCCATATAATTATTAGTAGCATGTTTATAGATAAATAAATTATACTTTTTAGAAATCAATTTAAACAAGTCAATAATAAAAGATATACCACTTATAAGTAACATTATATATAAAACAATCTTTATATCAAATATATATAAAATAAATGATACAAATAAACATACTGTGTATATACCGGCTATTACACTTCCAAACGCCAATTTAACAGATATATAATTATTTCCAATAGGTATAAATGCCACAGGAGATATAGAATCATGCATCTTTTTATTTAAGATATTAAGTATAATACCAGTTATTATGCAAGATATAATTAACACTAATAAGTAAGTGAAAAGTAAACTATAATCCAAATTATCAAATTTATGCATCAATTTCTGAATAATAAGAGTTTTCATCTAAAACAGAATAGTAAGCAATATCTTTTGAAGAATATCCATCTATAAAGTACTTATCACTTATTTTTATTTTGAAATCAGTTGTTTCAGATGATTTAAGTTTTTTTTGTGAATAAATACTATTATTATAATCATATTCAGAACAATAAGTTAAAAAACCAATATTTTTTTTACTATTATTAAATAATAAAATATTTATACTTACATATCTTGATATATCTGTATTATTAACAATAGATTTTATATTAAAATATGAGTTATTATTTTCATTTACAAAAGATATTGTATCATATGTAAATGTATCAGTTTTTATAGTAGCTTCATTATCAAGATTTATAAGTTTCTTTGTAGAATAATCAACTGCACTAACATTAATTATAAAAAAAGAAAAAACAATAAATAAAAATAATAATTTATAAATCTTATTCATATTTTTTCACCTCTATCTATATTTACTATTAATATAAGCCATAATTATCTCTTTTTTATTGACTAATCTTCTATATAGTATTTCTTTCTCAATATCTTCATAAATGTCCTTAAGATATTTCCCTGGCTCTCTATCCAACAAATTCATGATTTGATCAGAAGATATATCAATTTCATCTCTACTTTTTATGATAAGATTATTATATGAAGCAGTAATCTTTTTTAAATCTATCCCCTTTATTGATCCTGCACAACTATTAACGTATAATCCATACTTATATAATATATATGGATCCAAATTATTATATTTTTTAGCCTTATTAATATTATTAATTAAATCTAATTCATTTTTATTAAATGGATATTTATCATTATTTAAAATACTCCAAATACCTATTGAACTGTTTACACTAGAATCAATAATACTACTTAAATTAGGTAAATCTAATTCTTCTTGTAAACCGAATTCAAGAAGTAATCTTATCCCCCTATCTCTATTAGGACTACTAAAAATCTTATCAAGTTCATTCTTCTTTCTTTGATAAGACAAGGTCCTAACAGAACTTTTATTTTTATGAATTGCTTTTATAATTTCATCAGATAATTCAAAATCTAGAATAGTTGCAAATCTAATAGCACGTAAAATTCTTAAACTGTCTTCTTTAAATTTAGAATCAGCATCTCCAACACATCTAATAATCTTCTTTTCAATGTCTTCTTGACCACCTAAATAGTCAAGAATCCTTCCTTTTTCATCAATACATAATGTATTGATAACAAAGTCTCTTCTTAACAAATCTGTATATAAATCGTCAATATATTTAATTTCAATAGGTCTTCTCTTATCATTATATTCTATTTCTTTTCTAAATGTAGTAAGTTCAAATTTTATTCCCTTTTTATTAACAATAACAGAACCATATTCCTCATTAGGAACACAGCTATCCGCAAATATTTCCTTAATTTCCTTAGGTGTGGCATTTGTTGTAATATCTATATCATTAGACTCAATACCAAGAATATAATCCCTAACAAATCCTCCAACAATATATGCTTTAAAAGATTTACTAGTAAGTTCCTTAAGTAATTTCAAAGCAACATCTAGCATTTAACTCACCACCCAATCATATTATAACATAGAAAAAAGAAAAAAACCTAAATAAAGGTTTTTTCTATTAGTTATTATTCTTAGTTTACAGCATCTTTTAAAGCAGATCCAGCTTTGAAAGTTACAGCATTTCTAGCAGCAATCTTAACAGTTTCTCCTGTTCTTGGATTACGTCCTTCGCGAGCAGCTCTCTTAGATACAGCAAATGTTCCAAAACCAACTAGAGGAACTTTATCTCCCTTAGTTAAAGCTTTTGTAATTGCTGCAAAAGTAGCATCAATAGCTCTTGTAGAATCAGCTTTAGTTAATCCAGTAGCAGTAGCAACAGCTTCTACTAATTCAACTTTTTTCATTAATATACCTCCCTATAATTTACTAAGCACATGTTATGCTTACATATTAAAATTAACATGATTTTAAACAAAATGCAAGAATTATACTATAAATTTAGTAAGTTTTTCATTTATTTGGCTTAGTAAAGCAATTATATGCCCAATTGCAAATATAAAAAGAGATAATAATGAGCCTAAAACCCATATTAAAATCATCAAAGAAAAATTAAACTGAGTAACAGCACAAGTTGTTGAATAAAAATAAGAAGATGCTTCACAAGTTGCAAATAGATTCCCAAATATTATTCCTAAAAAGAAAGCAATAACCAATAAACCAATTGCAAATATTTGATAAAAATTTAAAGTCTTACTCTTAACCTCATTTGTAATTGCATTAACTTTTGGTAATTCTCTTTTTGCTTTAGATATCTCATCAAAAAAATCCATATTATTTATCACCCTTCTTTTTAGATTCTACTACACTTTTCTTTTTACTTAAGCCTTTTGATTTCTTACTTTTAATCTTTTTGTCTTCTTTTATCATATCTTCAGTTTTTTCTTTTATCTTTATCCCAGTTTCAACCAACTTATCTTTTGCATTATTAACTTTCTTATCCAAATCGTAATTATTAATTACATCATCTACCTTTTCTTTTATATCATTACTAAAATTATCTATATTTTGAGATACATCAGTTTTAACAGAATCAAAACTACCTTTATTATTTATATCTAATTTATTTTGATCTAAATACTCTCTATACAAATATATATATCTTGATAACAATCCTATATATATAGCATCTAAAACAGATATTATTAATCCACTTAAAACAACAGTACATATTAAATTAATTATCAGAGATATAGTAATTAGTATAATCACTGAACTAAAAAAATAATCATTTGGAATTTCATTAAAAGGAGAATCACCCAATTTGAATTCCTTCCATATACGAGTATCTCTAAACATAGTATGAAATAGATAAATAAGGATAACAAAATTCAAAATAAATTCTATAATAGTATTAATTGAAAATGATTGTATAATGGTAAGAAATGAAGTAATGGATAATATAAAATAAATAAATATTATAAATACATTTAAATAATTAAAATATCTTTTACCAAACTTAGTTCTTATTAAAACAAAATATATTAATATAAACAGATAAGATGTATTGTGATTAATAACACTACTAAAAATCCTAAAAGAATCATTCCCACCAACTGCAATAGACTGACTACAAACAAAGATTAACAAAATTGTAATAATTATCAAAGATGTAATTACCCTCGCATTGTTGAACCATTTTAAATTATAATCAGTTTTTTTCATAAATACCACCATCCTATTCTATTATACCACTATTATTAAAATAGAGAGTACAATATATTAAAATTACTTTCAAATTTTACAGTAATATGCTACAATATACCTGAATTGGAGGGGATATAATGAAATTATCTACTGTTGCACTTGTTGGAAGACCTAATGTTGGAAAATCAACTTTATTTAATAAAATAGTAGGAAAACAAATTTCAATAACAGAAGATATTCCTGGAGTAACAAGAGACAGAATTTATCAAGAAGCATCATATAACAAGAAAAAATTTTATCTAATTGATACTGGTGGAATTGATACAACAAAAATGGACTTTAATTCAGAAATAAAAATGCAAGCAGAAATTGCAATAGATGAAGCAGACATAGTTGTTTTTATTGTTGACGGAAAAGAAGGACTAACTACAAACGATTTAGTAGTCCGTGACATTCTTAGAAAAACAGATAAAAAAATAATAGTAGCAATCAATAAAATGGATGTTAAAGATGCTAAAGAAAATATATATGACTTTTATGAACTAGGATTTGATACATATATTCCAATTAGTAGTATTCATAATATAGGTTATATAGAACTTATGGATACAATTACAATGAATTTTAAAGAACAAGAAGAAACTGAAGATTCAAGAGTAAAATTTTCAATAATTGGAAGACCCAACGTTGGAAAAAGTTCGCTAACTAATGCACTATTAAATGAAGAACGTGTTGTTGTATCAAATATTGCTGGAACAACAAGAGATTCCATAGATTCAATTTTAAAATATAATAATGAAGAATATGTCATAATCGATACTGCGGGAATGAGAAAAAAAGGAAAAGTCTTTGAATCAATTGAAAAATATAGCTTATTTAGATCACTAAAATCAATAGACAGATCAGATATATGTATAGTAGTAATAAACGCTGAAGAGGGAATAACAGAACATGATAAACATATTGCAGGTTATGCGATTGAAAGAGGAAAAGGGCTTATATTTGCAGTTAATAAGTGGGATACAGTAAAAGATATAAGTATACAAGAATATGAAAAAATTATGAAAGCAGAATTTCAATTCGCAACATATGCACCAATAGTATTTATCAGTGCCTTAACTAAAAAAAGAATTCATACAATAATGCCAGAAGTAGTCAAGGTAAATGAAAATATAAAAAGAGAAATAAAAACAAGCATATTAAATGAAGTAATTCAAGATTCCTATCAACTTAATTTACCTCCATCATATAAAGGGAAACGATTAAAAATATATTTTACTTCACAAACTGGAACAAAACCACCTAAGTTTACATTTAGGGTAAATAATAAAGGATTAATACACTTTTCATATGAAAGATATTTGGAAAATAAAATTAGAGAAAATTTTGATTTTGAAGGAACCCCTATTGTATTACAATTCAAAAATAGAAATGGAGACGAAGAATGATAATAGGAAATAATAATATTGGGAAAAAAAATTTTATATCAAACAATAATATACCATTAAATAATAATCAACATAATAATTTTGAAAAAAAGAATAACAATCATATTCCAATGAATGAAAATACATCATCATTCATACATACAAATGTAACGAATAAAGATGAAATGAAAAATAAAGCATTCGCAATGCTACAAGAAAGATTAAATAATGGAACAATTTCTATTGAAGAATTTAATAAAAAATGTTATGAATTAGGTAAACAAAGTAAATAAAAAAAATCTCCTTCATATAATTAAATAGGAGGTTTTTATGTTTAAAGATAATCTTTTTAAAAAAATTGAAGACAAAACCAAAGTTAACAAAGAAACAATCATTAATTTAGCAGAAAAAATAAAAAAGAATAATTTCAAAGATGAAAATACAATAAGAGAAGTTATAAAAGATTTAAGCAATATAACTGGAAAAGAGGTTTCAAAAGAAAAAGAAGATAAAATTATCTCTGCAATATTAAATGATAAAATACCAAAAAATATTGATAAAATGTTTTAAAAGGCTATTTATTTAGTCTTTTTTATTATATAATAAAAAATAGGAGCAATGATAAAATGAAAGAATATAAAGGTGATTATAATAATTCTATAATTTTTAATGTCTATAAATCATTAACAGGTTTATATATAGAAAAAAAATTAGCTAATTATTACAATGTTGGAGATAACAATAATATAAAAAATATTAAAGAGATAGAATGCATAAAAGTTACAGAAGATGATGTAAAACAAATAGTTGAATTGTCAAAACTACAAAATAAATTTTTACATCCATATTATATTGCAATATTTGATCTCCAAATTACCGTTAATTTTATAGTTTATATAAATAAAAAGCATAATAATGAATTATACATAAACAATAATTTATGTAAAAAATATAATATTAATCCAAAATCAAAAAGAACAATAAATAAAATAACATTTGCAAAAATTACAGAGGAAGATCTTGATATAATTGAAAATCAAACAAAAAACGATAATATAATTTTGAAAAGAAAATATGTTGAAATTGAATTAAAAGAAGAAATAGAACCTGCAAAAAATCTTTTTACCTATTACTTAAATGTTGATAATAATACTAAATATATTGATAGAAATATATTAGAATTAATAAGAAAAAATAATATAAAAATAAATCCAACACCAGCAATCATTGATAATAAAAATTGTTATTCAATAACAGAAAAAGAAATGAAAGACTTTGAAAACACTACATCTATGCGTGGAGTTGAAAGAATATATACAAAAAAGCTTACCAACAACACTAAAACAATAAATAATAATGAAACAGAAACAATAATTGTTTACAAAGACTGCTTAACGGATAAACTTTATATTGAAAAAAATAGAATTAAAAGTAATCGACTACATAATAAAATAATAATATTAAATAGAGAATGTTACGAAACATCAATAATTGAATTAGAAAATACACATAACAAAAAATTTATTTTAGTAGATTTATACAAGTATAATCCATCTAAAAACTATTCAATACTAATATGTAAAAGTAAAGATGAATTATTTATTTCAGAAAATAATTTATCTTTACTAAATATTAAAACAGAACCAGCAAAAAAAATAAGAATTAATGGAGAAATATATATTAATATTAATAATAAAGTTATAGATACAATTAAAAATATGGAAAATGAGTATACAAAAATACAATTTGAATATAAGCAAATAGTACCTGCAAATAAAAAATAATAAAGAACAATATGTTCTTTTTTTTTATTTAATACATATATTTAAATGAAATAAGGAGAATAACTATGGAAAAAAAAGAAATAATTAAAAACATTGCTAAAAGAAGCGGTGGTGAAATATACCTAGGAGTTGTAGGTGCAGTAAGAACTGGAAAATCAACTTTTATTAAAAAAATGGTTGAAAATTTAATAATTCCAAATATAGAAGATGAATATGAAAAGAAAAGAACACTTGATGAAATACCTCAAACAGCAGCAGGAAAAACAATTATGACGACAGAACCTAAATTTATTCCAAATAACACCACAGAAATAAAAATTGATGATATATCTTGTAATATAAAACTAATAGATTGTGTAGGATATATGATTGATGAAGCAATTGGAGCATCTGATGAAAATGGTCCACGTATGGTTAAAACACCTTGGTATACAGAAGAAATCCCATTTACAGAAGCAGCTGAAATTGGTACCGAAAAGGTTATAAAAGAACATTCAACTATTGGTATTGTAATTACAACAGATGGATCAATAGGAGAATTTAAAAGAGAAAATTATATAGAAGCAGAAAAAAGAGTAATTGAAGAATTACAAACATTAGAAAAACCATATATAGTAATATTAAATACAAAATACCCTAATAGTGACAATGCAAGAAATATAAAAGAAGAATTATCAAATAAATATAACATACCTGTTATACCTATGAGTATAGATTCAATGAATGAAAAAGATATGTATAATATTCTAAGAGAAGCACTATATGAATTCCCAGTATTAGAAGTAAGAATAAATATGCCAGAATGGATTGCTATATTAAACCCTGATAATAAAATAAAAAAAGAATATATACGTCTTATTAAAGAAAGCGTTATTGAAATCGACAAAATTAAAGATGTTGAAAAAATAACAAAACATTTTCTAGAATCAGATGTAATTGATAATTGCTATTTGTCAGATATAGATACCTCTACTGGAATAATAACATTAAACCTATCATCACCAAATAAATTATACAATGATACAATTAGAGAATTATTAAATAAAGATATTAATACAAAAGCAGATTTATTATCATTATTCCAAGAATATAATACTGCAAAAAAAGAATATGACTCTATAAAATATGCACTAAATATGGTAAAACAAACAGGATATGGAATTGCCACACCATCTATTGAAGACATGAAGTTAGATAAACCAGAAATAATTAAACAAGGTACTAGATACGGTGTAAAATTAAGAGCAATTGCACCATCAATACACTTAATAAAAGTAAATGTAGAATCTACATTTGAACCTATTATTGGAAGTGAATTACAAAGTAAAGAATTAATTGATTATCTAAATAAAAATAATAATGAAATTTGGAAAAGTGAAATATTTGGTAGAAGTTTAGAATCTATTGTACAAGAAGGAATTCAATCAAAAATAAATCTTATGCCAGATAACATAAGATTTAAACTCCAAAATACATTAACTAAAGTAGTTAATAAAGGAAGTAATAATGTTATTACAATTGTAATTTAAAAAGATGATTACTCATCTTTTTTTTCATTAACTCTAGAAACTAAACTTGAATAGTAATTTAACATATCATCATCTTGAAATCTAATTTCACCATCTTCTAGTTTCCATTTATTTTGATATAACTTCAAATAATTTAATGTTTCTATACAAGTATCATAAATATTATTCATCTTTATCTTTGATTCTTCTAATAAAACTCTTGTATTATCCAAATTATCAATCATTTCTGTTTTAAAAATTAACTCTTGATATAAAGAAACATAATAAGGATCCTTTATTTTAGTATAAATATAATTATTAATATTTTCATCATCTAAATTAACAAGTAACTGATTAATGATTTCATTATATTCCTTTTTAGATTTTTCCAAATAATCTAAAGAGTTATTAAAATTAGGTCCATCAGCAACATAATTATCATATGATAAAATAGTACTTAATTTATCATCATTCATCATCTTTGATAAATCTTGGATTTTGATTGCATAATTGTCTAAATATTCTTTAATCGCAGATTCAACTTTAGCATAAGAACCACTACTTTTAATCTTTCTATTATATCTATCCTTTGTAATATCTAATTTATTTAATTCAGTAACCTCATTTTTTAAAGAGTTAAAAGAAATTGAATCTCTTATTACCAAAAAACCTATAATCAAAAAAACATCAAATATTATTACACAAAAAATTATAAAAAATTTTTTCTTTTTCATATTATCACCTATTATATTATATTAATCAAATCATCAATCTTATTTAAAATTTCTTTTACTCCTAATTTAGTAACACTAGAAAATACAACTAAATCGTCACCAACAACTAAGTCCAATTTATTAAGAATATCTTTTAAATTTTTTTCTTTCTTACTGCCGCCAACCTTATCAGCTTTAGTTGCAATAACAGTAACAGGGAGATTATAATATTTAAGAAAATTATACATCAACATATCATCTTCAGTTGGTCCATGTCTAAAATCAATTAACATAAAAACTCTTTTTAATTGACTTCTTTTTTCTAAATATTCTTCAATCATCATTCCAAACTTTGCTTGTGTCTTTTTATCAACATTTGCGTACCCATAACCTGGAACATCTATTAAATAAAAACTTTTATTAACACAATAAAAATTTAATGTTTGTGTTTTTCCAGGATTAGAAGATGTATAAGCTAAATTTTTTCTTGATAATATTGAATTAATAAAACTACTTTTACCAACATTACT
>CADBGE010000038.1:11391-15039 GCA_902794075.1 uncultured Erysipelotrichaceae bacterium
GGATATTGACTTCTTCTAGTCGCAATTACATCTAAACTTGCTTCATTAATTATCATAATATCACCTCTATATTACAGAATTATAATCTTTTAATAAATCATCTAAATCATTAACAATTTCAATAGCTTCATCTAAACTCGATACCCTTACTCCAGAAGCCATTTTGTGTCCACCACCATTATGCTTTTCAGCAACCATATTTATTTCGGGGCCACGAGATCTAATTGATATCCTATACTGTTTATTTTTTATATCCTCCGTTATAGTAACCCATACCAAAACCTCTTTAATATAATTAAAATTATTAATCATATTTCCAGCAGAAGCACTATCAACTCCATATGTAACTATATCATCATTATCTATTACAATATATCCCAAACCATTTTCAGTAACTTTCATATTTAAAGAAATAAATCCCTCAAGTCTAACCTCAGAAAGTGGTCTTAAATATAATTTTTCATATGCTTTAGAAATATCAACATTATATTCTCCAAGCAATTTTGAAACAGTACTAAAAGTATTACTATTACAACTACTAAATAAAAATCTATTAGAATCAGAAACTATACCCATATATAGTAATTCAGCTATTATATCATTACACCTTAATTCAGTATTAAAAATAATATTGGTAATTATTTCACAAGCAGAACATTTATCATCTTCTATAATTTCTAAATCACAATATTTTTCTATAAAAGGATGATGATCAATTTTAATAGAGTATCCTGAATCAGAAAAATCAACACTATCAACTCTTTTTAAATCCGGAGTATCAATTACTATAATTAATGAATTAGGCATTTTTTCAATTTTATCGAGTTTTCCAAAGTGAGTAAACTTACTACTACCCGTACCAATCGCAATAACTTTCTTATTAGGATATGTTAATAAAATTGAATCCCTTAATGCCAACTGACTACATAAGGCATCTGGATCTACGCCTCTATGCCTTCCAATAATAATAGTATCATATTCCTTAATTTTTTTTATTACTTCATTATACATTTAACATTTCCTATCTATTATTATTTATTAATTCCAATGTTTCTCTAGCAATCATTAACTCTTCATTTGTAGGTATAACATAAACATCTATTTTAGAATCATCACTACTTATTTTTATTGTTTCACCACGTACATTATTCTTATCTAAATCAATTCTAACACCTAAGCAAAATAACTTCTCACATATTTCTCTTCTAATAGGAATATTATTTTCACCAACTCCTGCAGTAAAAACAATAACATCTGCACCTTCAAGAAGAACATAATATTGAGAAATATAATCAACAACTCTTCTAACATACTTATTTTTTGCGAGTATTGCCTTTTCATCGCCTTCTTCACATTTTGAAACAATATCTCTCATATCACTACTAAATTCACTTAAACCAAGTAAACCGCTCTTTTTATTTAAATCATCAATTATTTCAGCTGCGTTCTTTCCTTCTTTTTCCATTATATAAGGAATTATAGAAGGATCAATATCACCAGATCTTGTCCCCATCATAATACCAGCTAGAGGAGTAAATCCCATACTAGTATCAACACATTTCATATCTTTTATTGCTGTTATGGACCCACCATTACCAATATGGCAACTTATTAATTTAAATTTATCCTTTCCAAGTATCTTTTTAACAGACTCTGCAATATATCTATGACTTGTACCATGAGCACCATATTTTCTTATTTGATAATCCTTATACCAACTATATGGAACTGGATATAAGTAATTAACATCATCAATACTTTGATGAAAAGCTGTATCAAATACAACACTCATTAAAACATTAGGCAAAACTTCTCTAAAAGCCTTTATTCCTAATATATGTGCAGGGTTATGCAATGGAGCAAAATCTTTACAATCTTCAATATCTTCTATAACTTTATCAGTAATTAACACAGAAGAAGAATACTTACTTCCTCCATGAACAATTCTATGACCTACGCCATCAATCTCATCAAGAGATTTAATTACACCTAAAGAAATTAACTTTTCAAATAATATTTTAACTGCATCAGTATGATTATTTAATTCTACTTCTTGAGTTATTTTTTCATCGTTAAAAATAATTGTATAAAAGCTTCCATCTATACCAATTCTTTCAAAATTACCAGATGAAATGACACTCTCATCACTCATATCAAATAAGCAATATTTTAAAGAACTACTTCCTGCATTTATAGATATTATTTTCATAATTATCCCTCATTTCACAAATATATTAATATTATACTATATTTAACTTAAAAAAGCATTACAAAAAGAAAAGTAGTAAAACTACTTTAATTTATAGCCACACCTTCTACAATAAGAATCATTACCAGCATACCTACCACATATAGGACAATACATTGTTTTTTGAATAGTCTGACTACTATTTGTAGAAGATTGTTTTTCAGTCGTAGAACTAATATTACTCATCTGAATAATATTAGGTTTAGTCTTTATAACAACTTGCATCCTAGATACCATACTAACAGTAAAGAAACATACTGCAACCATATTAATATCAAAAATAAAGAAAAGAATTAGATAAAGATCATTATTTACATTTTCTGAATAAAAAAGTAGCGTATCATACATTGTATGAACTAATGCAGGAACTAATAATGCAAAAATAATATTTCTAACATATAATCCTTTATTATTATTCACACTATTAATCTTTGCCATTGCTAAAAAATATCCCATTAATACACCAAAACACATATGACCAGGAACAGATAACAAAGCTCTTGTAACCGCAACACCTGCACCAAATCTAAACACATATAAAATATTTTCAATACATGCAAAACCCAATGATGCAAAAACAGAATAAACAATAATATCATATATCTCATCAAATTCTTTATCATCATAACCAATAAACTTAGATACAACGAATTTTGCACCTTCCTCTATAAGAGCAACCGACATAAAAACTGATATAAATAATAAAATAAAATTAGTAACTCCATCTTTAACAAAAACAAAATCAAAAATCATTTCTGCTATAACAACAGGAAATGCCATTATAAAACCTAAAAAGAATATTTTTGCCAATAATCCTAATGGTTCTTTATTAACATCCTTAATATAAATAAAAAAACATAATAATACGACAGGTAATACTGCCAGTATAAGTAAAATATTATACATACCATCACCTATTATAATTAAATTACATGCAATAATTACATGCAATGATATAAGTCAATTAACAAAATAAAAAAAATTGTAAATTTACAAAAGAAAAAACTCTAAAAGAGTTTTATTTTTTATTAACAATATTATATGTATCTTTAATAATCATAAGTTCTTCATTTGTAGGAACTACCCAAGCAGTTACAGAAGATGTTTTCTTAGTAATGATTCCTTCATGAATATCTTTAAATCCAGCAATTTTTGAATTAGCTTCAGCATCAATTTTTATTCCAAGAGGTGCAACTCTATTTAAAATAGCTTCCCTTGCTTCAAATCCATTTTCACCAACACCAGCAGTAAATACAATAGCATCAACATTTCCTTCTAATTCAATAAAATAGTCAGCAATGTATTTTGCAACTCTATCATGATACATACCAAGTGCAAGAATAGCTTGTTCCTCACCTCTTGCTGCTGCTTCTTCTACATCACGACAATCAGAATAACCA
>CADBGE010000039.1:0-8176 GCA_902794075.1 uncultured Erysipelotrichaceae bacterium
CATAAAATATGGTTTTTTACAATTAAATATGATATTATTATTATAGGTGGTCTACTTGAGAAAGGTAAAGAATGTTAAAATTAAACCAAAGTTTGCATTTATACTAAAGATATTTGCATTTGTTTTGTGTTTTTTAATAGGTTTATTTATCTTTTATAATAGACAAATATCTCAACTAACTGATTTGAAATATAGTAGAGAAGCAAGTAGAAGGATTCTTTTTTCAAAAAATAAGGATTATGTTCTTTCTATTGGTGAAAATAAAACATTAAATGCTGCTTTTGAAAGTAAGGATTTTAATACTAAATATCTAGAAAATTATTCTAAGATTAATTTTGTTTCTCATAAAGATTTAATAAAAAATATTAATTCTTTATTAGATAAGGGATATAGTAATAGTGATATCAATCTTATTATAACTCATGGGACTAATAATGATGTTGTTGAATTTATTAAAAGAGATAAAGTTAAATATCTTGAGGAATTTTATTCTATTGAGTATGCTAAAATTAAAAATTATGATAGATATGTTGCCTTATCAGATGAGACAGGTGACAATGTAGAAGATATAGTTATAATGGTTAATCTAGATCTTGATAAAGACGATTATACAGATACTGTAAATGTTAATAAATTTTCTATTGATATGCTTGTTAATAAACACAGAGGGTTAAGTGATAAATTTGTTCCTGATGATCTTGTTGATATTGATAAAAAATATACAAATGATGAGAAACTAAAAATATCTAGGATAGCACTTAATTCGTTTATTAAAATGTATAATGTTGCAGAAAGTGAGGGATATAATCTAGTTATAAATTCTGCATATAGAAGTTATGATGAACAGGTAGAACTTACCAATTTATATTTAAAATCATATGGACAATCATATGTTGATAAATATGTAGCTAAGCCGGGATTTTCAGAACATCAAACAGGTCTTGCTTTTGATATAGGAAGTAAAAATAGTAGAGTTTTTGCAAATTCAAAAGAATATCAATGGTTAAAAGAAAATGCATATAAATATGGTTTTATATATAGGTTTGATAGTAGATATGAAGATATAACTGGGTTTAGACATGAGGCTTGGCATTATAGGTATGTTGGTAGGAATATAGCAAAATATATTTATGAACATAATAATATGTCTTTAGAAGAGTATTATGTTAGATTTTTAGATAAATAGGAGGGAATTATCATGGTATGTAAAAATTGTGGTGCAGATTTAAAACCTGGTATAAAATATTGTTTAAACTGTGGAAATTATATTGATGAAGAAGACAATGATGAATTATCTGAATCAGATGATAGTTTATCCTTATCTGATTTACAAAATGATATGTCTGATAATGATAAGAAAATTGATTTTGATGATAATTATTCTTTTGATAATTCTGAAGAAAAAGTAGGTAGTAAAAAGAAAAAAATAAAATTAAGTCTTAAGGATATGCTTATATATGGTGTCTTAATTTTAATTATTTTAGTATCATTAATAGTTATGTTAGTATCAATAGTTGGAGGTAACAAAAAGACGACTCCTCAACCTCTTAATACAGCTGTTGAAGATAACGTTGTAAAAATGAAAAACTATACAATTAAGTTTTCAGGTAAATTAAATTATAGTCAGGATGGAGAAATAATATATATATCAGATGATAAGAATTATACATTTTCTTATAGAAATAGTTTAGATGATTATGAAAAATATTCTAAAGATCTTTCAATCCTTGAAAATAGTTTGAAGAAAAGTGGATACAGTGTACTTAATAGTGAAAAAAGAGAAATAGAAGAAAATGAATTTATAATTTATAAATTTAAATTTGATAGTACTACAAAATATTTATATGTTACAAAAGTAGATAAAAAATATGTAACGATGGGAACAATAGAGGAAATTAATAATGGTGATTGGAGAGAAGCATTAACATCAATTAATAAAATTAATAAAAATATCAAATTTAACGATGATTCTGATTCTTCATCAGATGAGGAAATTGATAAAGCTCTTAATAATTCAACAACTGATTTAAATAAAGTACTAAAGTAGATTCTTATGATTCTACTTTTTTTATTATTTTCCTTGGGTTTTTTAATTAATTATGATATTATGTTATTAGTAAAATAAGAAGGTGTTGATATGTATCCGCTTGGAAAACAATTTGAAGTTGATTATACAAAAGCTAAGTGTGATAAAAAGGCTGTTGTCCAAGGATCGAATTACAGATTTTCTGTTATTAGTGAAAGGATAATTAGGATAGAGTTTTCACCAGATGGCATATTTTTAGATAAGCCTACTCAATTAATTAGAAAGAGAAATATAGGCTTAGCTGATTTTTCTGTGCGTCAAGATGCAACTTTTTTAGAAATTTCTACTAAATATTTTACTCTTAGTTATATAAAGGGTCAGAATTTTTATGGTACAAAAATTGATCCTATGAAAAATTTAAAGGTTTCTTTATTAGCAAAGGAAAGAGATAGATGTAAGGACTGGTATGTTGGACATCCTGAAGCTAGAAATCTTATGGGAAATATGATCGGCGTTGATGTGGATATTCCTACTAATTTAAAGAAGGGATTATATTCTATTGATGGATTTGTTTCAATAGATGATAGTAATTCTCAAGTGATTGAACAGGATGGGTCATTAGGACCTTCTTTAAGTAATCATTTAGATATATATGTATTTATGTATGATAGAGATTTTAAACATGCATTATTTGATTATTTTAAGATGACTGGAGCTCCTTCTTTGATTCCAAGATATGCCTTAGGAAATTGGTGGAGTAGAAATACTATTTATGATGATGAAAGTGTTCATAATTTAATAAGACATTTTGAAAAGAAGATGATTCCATTTTCTGTAATGCTTTTTGACCATGATTGGCATATAAGAAATATTAATTCACTAAAAAACTTGAAAGTTGGGTATACATTTAATACATCATTATTTAAAAATCCTAAAAATATGATTAATGAGTTTCATAAAAGAGGTATTAGGGTTGGACTTATTATAAATCCTACTGATGGTATTTATCCTCACGAACAATTTTATTCTCAGGTAAGCGAGTATTTACAAATTACTGATGGAAATATTATTCCTTTTGACGCATTAAATCCTAAACATATAGATGTTTTGTTTAAGATGCTTTTGCATCCCCTAGAATCATTAGGAATTGATTTCTTTTGGAATGATTCAAAAGGTGATATGAATATTAATAAATTATGGGCTTTAAATCATTATTTATATTTAGATTCTGGTAGAAATACTAATAAAAGACCATTAATTTTGTCAAGAGGTGGAGCTATTGCTCCTCATAGATATCCAGTTTTATATGGTGGTTCTTCTGAAATAAGCTGGGATAACTTAAGAGAAATACCATTTATGTATTTAAATGCTGCAAATATTGGAGTTAGTTGGTGGAGTCATGATGTTGGTGGAAACCACGGTGGTATTGAAGATGGTGAGTTATATTTAAGATATGTACAATTAAATACGTTTGGTCCTATATTGAGATTTCATGGTGCGAGAGGAAGATATTATAAAAAAGAACCTTGGTTATGGGATGCAAAAACAGAAAGTATTGCAGCAGAATATCTAAGGTTAAGACATAGGTTGATTCCATATATTTATACTGAAGCTTATAACTATACCAAAAGTGGAGTTCCAATTATTCAGCCTTTTTACTATAACTATATGTGGGTTTATGATGATGATTTATATAGAAATCAATATTACTTTGGTTCTCAATTATTAGTTTGTCCAATATTGGATCCTAAAGATCAGATAATGAACAGAACTATTCATAGATTTTTTGTACCTGATGGTACTTGGTATGATTTTGTATCTGGAAAAAAATTTCCTGGTAATAAAAAATATGTTTCATTCTTTAAAGAAGATGATTATCCAGTTTTTGCTCATGCAGGATCAATAATTCCTTTTTCAAATAGAAGTGATTATAATAATATTGGATTACCTACAGACCTAGAAATACAAATATTTCCTGGTGTAAGTAATACATATACTTTATATGAAGATGATGGAATTACTTCTATGTATAAAGAAGGGTATTATTTAAAAACTTCAATTGACTATAATTACATGAGAAATAATTACACTGTAATAATTAGATCAATTGATGGTAAAAGTGGTATAGCGCCTGAAAAAAGAAATTATAAAATGGTGTTTAGAAATACAAAGCAAGCAGAAAATGTTACTATTTATTTTAATTCTGACAAAATTGATAGTGAAAGCTATATTGATGGAAATGATTTTGTTGTTGAAATAAGAAATGTTCCTACAGTTGGACAGTTAACGGTTAACTGTAGAGGTAAAGATATTGAAATAGATGCTGTCAGATTAATTAATGATGATTTGGATAGTATTTTAATGGATTTAAAGATTAGTACATATCTTAAAGAGGAAATAGCTCATATTATTTTTGGAGACTTGTCAATTAGCAAAAAGAGAATAGGAATAAGAAAATTGAAAAAGAAAGGTTTATCTAAAGAATATATGAAGTTATTTTTAAAACTATTAGATTACATTGGAGAATTTTAGGGAGCAATTAGTTAGTGGTAAATGTAAAGATTTTAATGATGTAATTGATAATATGATTTAATCAGTAATTGTTAATAATTTTTTCAGATATTCATTTATATAGTGAACTTAATAGTAAATATATTACTAATTTAAATTTAGAGGAAAAACAACATATTTTTGTAATTAAAAAAATATTTATTAGTGAATTATAATATTGTAAATTTTTATTTTACTAATTTTGAAGATATAGTGTTTAATTATATATATAATGAAAACTAAATTATTTTAGTTTTTTTTTATAATCTCTTGGTTTTTTTATTATTTGTGTTATAATATGTTTATATTTTGTGATGAGGAAGAAGTAGTAATAAAATACATATTTTTAGAGAGTCTATGGGTGGTGAAAATAGATACTATGATTTTATGAACTTGTCTTTTAAGCAAATGGGTAATTCCGTTATAGATTCAAGTGTATAGTTATAACTATGAAGTAAGGTGGTACCGCGAAAATATGTCGTCCTTATGTTATAGTTATTTTTTTTGGAGGTAAATATGGAAGAAATTGTTTTATTTTTTATGAGTTATGTCCTGATATTTATTATTTATCAAATATTTATTATTCTTCCTGCTAAAAAAAATAGAAATAGTAAAAAAAAGAGAGAATTGTTAGAAATTAAATATTTGGAATTAAAATATAACCTTGATTTAGATAAGGTGAAATATGAGCAATTACTTCAAATATGTGCTTTAGTTTCGTCTTTTGATATTTCACTTTCTGTAACATTTGTTAGTCTTGTTAATGGATTACTTTTAGAGTTATTGGTTGGTTTTTTATCAATAACAATACTTATCTTTGTAAGTTATCATTTTGTATATTTATTTTATAAAAAGAAGGGAATGATTAAAAATGGAAAACATAAATGAAATTGAAAAAAAATGGCAAAATTATTGGGATAGCAATAAAACATTTAAATGTGAAAATGGTGGAGATAAGCAACCATATTATATTTTGGTTGAATTTCCATATCCAAGTGGATCTGGATTGCATGTAGGACATGTTAGAAGTTATACAGCTCAGGATGCTATTGCCAGAATGATGAGGATGCAAGGATATAATGTATTGTATCCTATGGGTTGGGATGCTTTTGGTGCCCCTGCTGAACAATATGCAATTAAAAATCATATACATCCAAAAGATGCAGTAAAGGAAAATATTAGGACTTTTAAAGGTCAAATGAAATCACTTGGGTTTTCATTTGATTGGGATCGTGAATTTTCTACTACTGATCCTGATTATTATAAGTGGACTCAATGGCAATTTTTACAATTTTATAAGCATGGTATGGCTTATAAAGATACTATACCTGTAAATTGGTGTCCAACATGTAAGAGTGTCCTTTCAAATGAGGATGCTGCAGGAGGAGTATGTGAAAGATGTGGTAGTCAAGTTGAGCAAAAAGAGAAGAGTCAATGGATGCTTAGAATGAGTGATTATTCTGAAGATTTATTAAAAGGTCTAGATGATACTAATTTTGCTGATAGAGTTAAATTGGGTCAAATTAATTGGATCGGCAAGTCTACTGGAGTAGAAGTTGATGTTGATATAGTTGGTGGGGGTAAGTTTAGTATATTTACTACTTGTCCTGAAACTATTTATGGTATCACTTTCTTTGTAATTGCACCTGATGGTAAACTTATTAAAGAATTAATGGATAGAGTTGAAAACAAGGATGAAGTTAATGCTTATATTAAGGAAACTTCATTAAAATCTTCAATGGATAGAACTGAACTTAATAAAGGTAAAACTGGAGTAGAGGTAAAGGGTATTAAAGCTATTAATCCTGTAAATGGTCGTGAAGTTCCTATATTCTTAGGTGACTTTGTTTTAGGAGATTATGGTACAGGTGCTGTTATGGCAGTACCTTCTCATGATCAAAGAGACTTTGAGTATGCTAAAGAACATAACCTTGAAATTATTCAAGTTATTGATTGTGGAGATATTTCTGAACATGCTATAGAAAAGCAAGACTATATGGGACATGGCTATAAAATGATTAACTCTGAAGAGTTTGATGGAATGACTGTTGATGAGGCTCGTGAAAAAATAGCTGATATGCTTGAAGAAAAGAAATTGGGTAAAAGAGTTAATAATTATAAGATGAGAGATTGGATTTTTTCTAGACAAAGATTCTGGGGTGAACCAATTCCTATGATTAATTGTCCAGATTGTGGTTGGGTTCCAATGAATGAAGAAGATCTACCCTTAGTTCTTCCAGATGTTGCTGAATATGAACCTACTGAAGATGGTGAAAGTCCACTTGCTAATATTACTGATTGGGTTAATTGTAAATGTCCAAAATGTGGTCATGATGCAAAAAGAGAGACAGATACTATGCCTAACTGGGCTGGATCATCATGGTATTTCTTAAGATTTATGGATCCTCATAATGATCATGAATTTGCATCAATGGATGCTATGAAATATTGGAATAGAGTTGATTGGTATAACGGTGGTATGGAGCATACAGCAAGACATTTATTGTATGCAAGATTTTGGGTACAATTCTTGTATAATATAGGTTTGGTTCCAAATAAGGAAATGATATGGACAAGAGTTTCTCATGGTATGGTTCTTGGTTCAGATAATCAAAAGATGTCAAAATCAAAAGGTAATGTAATTAATCCAGATGATATTGTTAAAGAATTTGGTGCTGATACTTTAAGAGTATATGAAATGTTTATGGGTGATTATCAAATGGATGCGCCATGGAGTACTGATTCTTTGAGAGGGTGTAAAAGATTTTTAGATAAAGTTGAGAGACTTATTAATAAAGTAAATGATAAGGCTGGATTTACAGAAGACCTTGAATCTATTCAAAATAAAACAATAATGAAAATTGAGTATGATATGACTCATATGGGATATAATACAGTTATTTCAGCTTTAATGATTTTAGCAAATACATATGATGAATTAGAGTCTATTACTAAAGATGATTATCATTTATTATTAACATTATTAAATCCAATTGCACCTCATATTACTGAAGAGTTAAATGAAAGGTTAGGATACAAACCTATATGTGAGGGTGAATGGCCTAAGTATGATGAGGAAAAAACTATAGAAACTACAAAAGAAATAGCTGTTCAAGTAAATGGAAAAGTAAGAGCAACTATTAAAATATCAATAGATGATGAAGAAGATACAATTAAAGAAAAAGCAATGGAATGTGAAAATGTTATTAAACATATTGAAGGAAAAGAAATTGTTAAAGTTATTGTTATTAAAGGAAAAATTGTAAATATAGTTGTAAAATAGGAATAATTAGTTTTCCTATTTTCTTTTTTTGATTTATAATTATTTATTATAGGATGTGAGTTTATGAATTCTAAAGAAGATGTTTTATCTTTCCTAGAAAATAGTGACTTTGATGATTTTACAATTATAAGATATATTTATTTGTATGTTTGTAAATTATTTACTTATGATGTTAGATTTCATTATGCAGATTATGATAAGAAGAAAGAGATTTATGAAAAGAAAATTGATATAATGAATGTTCAAGATTATGAAATAGTCTGTTATACGTGTGCACATGTATTAGTTGATTTGTTGGGTTTATTTGGTATTAATGC
>CADBGE010000039.1:8199-17261 GCA_902794075.1 uncultured Erysipelotrichaceae bacterium
AAGGTATTAAAACTTGATCCAACTCATAAACATGATATTACGAGGGTAAAAATGCACAGCCCAACTTTGGATTTTCAGACTCTAATTGATGATTCAATGTTTTATGATCAGTTGATTGATGCCGATAAGAATATCAATGATAAAATAAAAAATAGAGTTGATTTTGAGGTTTTTTATAATGGTGAAACTATAAATGAATTGATTAAAGTTTTAAACGATAGTGCTATAAAAAGAGGTTTAACAGATGGGGAACTTTTTTTTGAAAAATTAGATGCAATTGAGGGTTTGATTAATACAAGAACAGATTTTCCTAGATATGACGATATTGACTATTATCTTGGATATTTGATAAATAAATTTGGTTTGAATAACAATGGTGTTGCTGTTAGACCAGCTGTTTTCTTTAAGAAAGATAATCCTGATATGAATGAAATAATTAATTTAGCTATTGTTGAATATAAAGGTTATGATCCGGTTTTTTATATTGTTGAAAAAGTTGATAAAAATTATAAAATGAGAAAAATAGATATTAATGAAATGAGAGAAAAACTTGATGAATATGACAATTGGAAAATAGGTGAATATTTTAGAAATAAAATTGATATGTTTCTTGGAAAGAGAACTAGTTTATGGTAGTTCTTTTTTTTCGATATTTTTCGTGTGAAACTATGTTTAATATATATTTGGTGATTATGTGAAAGTTAAAATATTTGATGAAGAAGATGAAAATGATTTAGAAAATGATATAAACTCTTTTATTGAAGATAATATTATAGAGGTAATTGATATTAAGTATCAAGTTGGAACATCTATTTTTGCAGATGAACAAATATATTGTTTTTCTGCAATGATTATTTATACAACAAATGAGTAATTTTTTTTAAAATATGTTATCATAGTAATGGAGGATATATGAAAAAAGATATTACTATGAAAAAAAATTCATTTCTTAATGGAGCAATGATTGTTACTTTGGCAATTGTTATCACTAAGATTTTAGGTATAATATATGTTATTCCATTTCACTCAATTATTGGGGATGAAGGGGGAGCTTTATATGGTTATGCTTATACGATATATTTGTTTTTTATATCTATTTCAACAGCTGGAATTCCATTAGCGATTAGTAGAGTTGTTTCTGAATATCAAGCTTTAGGTTATTATAAAGCAAAAAAAAGAACTTTTATTTTGGGAAAAAGAATTGCTTTTATTCTAGGAATAATTAGTTTTATAATTATAACTTTATTTGCTCCGTTACTTGCAAAATTAATTTTAGGTGATGTTGTTGGTGGAAATAATATTAATGATGTTATTTTTGTTATAAGAATAATAGGAATAGCTATTTTAATTGTTCCAACTCTTAGTATATATAGAGGATATTTTGAAGGGCATAGATTTATGAGCCCTCCATCAATTTCTCAAATAATAGAGCAATTATTTAGGGTTTTAATAATTATTTTTGGTAGTTATATATCATTAAAATTATTTAAAAGTAAATTATCTATTGCTGTAGGAATAGCTTTATTAGGAGCAAGTTTTGGTGCTTTCATTTCGTATTTTTATTTATTAAAAAAATATTTAAATAATAAAAAAAGATTTAATGAAAGAGTTAGAAGTGTTAATGAACCAATTATTATGGATGGAGTAATTATAAAAAAGATTCTTATTTATGCAGTTCCATTTATTATGATAGATTTATTTAGATCTTTATATAATTATATTGATATGTTTACTGTTGTAAAAGGACTTGTTGATTATGCAAAATATAGTGCGTCTGATGCTGAAATAATATATAGTATGTTATCTACTTGGGGTCAGAAGTTTAATATGATTTTACTTGCAATATCTTCAGGAATTGTTGTTAGTATTATTCCTAATTTAACTGAAAGTATCGTGAAAAAAGATAACAAGTCTATTAATAATAAAATTAATATGTCTTTAAATGTACTGCTTTATCTTACTGTACCTATGACTATAGGTATAAGTTTTCTTGCAAAACCTATTTGGATTTTATTTTATGGTAATAGTGTTTTCGGACCAAAAGTGTTACTATATTACATTTTTGTCGGCTTGATCATTGGAATCTTTACTTGTTTAATAACGATCCTTCAAACACTTAAAGATTATAAAAATGTATTTATTTGTTTGATTTGTGGTTTTATAATAAAATTAATTATGAATGTTAGTTTATTAAGAACTTTTTATGAAATTGGGTTACCTCCATATTATGGAGTTATTACTGCTACTATTTTGGGATTCTTAGTATCAATAATATTATGTATAATTATTTTGAATAAAAAATATACTATTAAGTTTGAAAATGTTTTGAAAAATTTTATTGATATTATATGTGGATCATTATTAATGTTAGTTGTCTTGATGTGCTTAAAATTTTTAATTCCAATTAGTTCTAATATTAGGTTTTTAAATATTATTATAGTAATATTTTATAGCATTATTGGGGCGATAGTATACTTTTTATATTCAAAATATAGTGGACTAGATGGTTCTATATTTGGTAATAATAATTTATTTAAAAATATTAAAAAAATATTTATAAAAAAATAAAAGATTCTTATTATCTTTTATTTTTCATTTTATTTTGAAGTTTTTTCTTACTAATCTTTTTTACTATTTTTCTGTATAGTGGAACTAATTTCGTAAAGATAAAATACATTATTGGATTTGTTACATAATCCCATTCTCCAATAAATTCAACGTAATCTCCACCAAACTTTTTTTTGAAATCGTGTAATCCGATTAGAGGATTATCTTTTGAAAGATCCCCAATTGTACCAAATTGATCATATATTTTTAATCCTTTATTTTTACAATATTTAATATGTTCAAAATATGTATTATAATTTACATATGTTTCACTTAATATGTTGTGATTTCCTGCATATAATACCCATGCTTTATCTCCATATTCTATAATCATATGTGCACTAAGTGTTATATCATTGCCATATTCCTTTTTATATTTTTTATATTTTTCAATTTCATTTTTTGTATTTTCTTTTTGTTTGGTTAATTCTTTTAGTTTAGCTTTTGCACTTTTACTTAAATTATCAATTGGTAATATTGATATTTGGCTATTAATATTCTTTAAATTTTTTTCTAAAGAATTAATTGTTTTTGTTATGTTTATTTTTCCTAAAAAAAGTGTTGCGGCTGAATTTTCGTTTCCATTAAATATTTCATATAATGTTTGGTAATAATCTTCATCGTATGATATAAAATCTTTTCTTGATTCTGTTAGAGTCATTAAATGATAAAATTCTGGAATGTCTTTTTTTGTTCCAATAGTTACTTCAGTATCTAGTTTTAAACTTTTAGCAATTCTTTGCTTTGTTGTTTTAGAAAAATGATTTTCTATTTCTTCTATATCCTGATTTAAGTCTATTCTAAATGAATATCTAGGTTGTGATGTTTCAAAGTTTTTTGTATAACCTTTGTGTTTAAAACCACATGACTTTATATTATTAAATATTAAGTCATAGTCTTTATTTTTATTTTCTTCTCCTAAATAATTTATACTGTTTCTTATAATATCTGGATCTATTTTTATGAAAATTGCTTTTTTCTTTTTTGCAAATTCTACTATTTTATTTGTGAATACTTTTAATATTTCTTTCTTTTTAAAATCTATAACAAAGCCTCTAGGAGCATAAAAATAGCACATATTTAATGGTAGATGTTTTTGAAGTAATAGTGTTGCGGCAACTATACTATTATCTTCATCAACTAATCCCAAATAATATGGAGTTAGGTTCTTCTTTACTTTAGCTAATTCTCCCCATGATACTGATTGTAAGAAATGTGATTTAGTTTTATGATTCTTCACATATTCATCAAATTTTTCTTTTTCTAAGTTTTGTAGTCTAAGCATTTTATTATCTCTCTTTCTTTTATTAGTATATCATATATTAAATTAAATCATATAGTAATTATCATCTTTTTCTAAGTATTTTTTTTCTTTTTTTATAGTTTGTTCATTCATTTCTTTTTCTATTCTATTTAGAGTCTCATTTATTTTTTTTAACTCGTCCATTATAATTCTTAAATAATTATTTGGTATTGGATAGATATAATTATTCATATTTATCACTTCTTTCTCTTTTATTTTATGCATTATTTAAATATATGTGTTAAAATATTTAACAGGTGATTTTATGAGACTTAGAAATGTGAAAAATAAAGATGAAATTATGGATAATTCATTGTACCTTATAAAGAATTATTTTGATTATAAAGGTAAATGGAATAAACTTTTTGGAAATGACAATCCAATATTCATTGAGATTGGAATGGGTAAAGGACAATTTATTATTAATAATGCAGTAAATAATCCAAATATAAATTATATTGGGATTGAAAAATATGATAGTGTTATTGCGAAAGCATTACAAAAGATTCCTGACAATTTAAATAATTTATTTATGATACGTGCTGATGCTTTAAATATAGATCAAATATTTGATAAAGAAATTTCTAAGTTGTATCTTAATTTTTCTGATCCATGGCCTAAAAAAAGACATCATTTGCGAAGATTATCAAGTAATATTTTTCTAGATAAATACAATTTTATTTTCAAGACAGAAAAGAATATTGAAATGCGAACTGATAATAGAGATTTATTTACATATTCACTAGTTAGTTTTAGTAATCATGGATATATATTTGATCAAATTAGTTTAGACCTTCATCATGATAATATGCCTTCAATTACTACTGAATATGAAGATAAGTTTTCTAATTTGGATATGCCTATTTACTTTGTTAATTGTAGAAAGAAATAAAAATAGTGTAAATTAAGGTAAAAAAATTTTACATTTGAAAAAAAAATGTTATAATGTAATAAGAGTAGGTGAAATATGAAAAAAATAATTGTTTTACTCTCTGTAATTGTACTTTTTGTAACAGGATGTAGTGTTGTGAAACTTGATGAAACAAATATAAGTAAAAATATAAAAATATTGTTGTCTAGAAGTAGTAATTTATATAATGTGAATTATGATGGTTATAGATATTATTTACCTAAAGGTATTTCCTTTATAAATAAAGATTCTTATAATGCTTTGTTGAAAGATAAAAATAACAATAAATATTATATGTTTATTGATATTATTGGTTATTATCATAAAAAAGAAAATGATTATGTTATGAGTGATAATTCACATTATTCTCAGAGGATTGATTATAATAAGAAAAATGGTTATATTCAAATTGATGATGTAGATGGCAAGTACTTTGTTCAATTTGTATATAATTATGCAAAAATGGAAGTTTATGTTTCTAAAAATGATTTAACTGATGTTATTAATAATATGTGTTGTATTTTAAGATCTGTTAAATATAATGATTCTGTTATTGAGAGTATGATTGGAGAAAATGCTTTAGACTATAAAGAGGAAGATTATAGTTTGTTTAAAGCTGATTCAAATAAAGAATCATACATGGAAGTTGTGAAAAGAAATGAAACTGATGAATATAATAAATATTTAGAGGATGAAAAAATAGATATTGATTATTAAAAAGAGGTGAACTCATGGGTGTATTTGAGAAACTAAAAAATGCTCTTTTTGAAGTAGAATATGTTGAGGTTGAGGAAAAACCTAAGAAAGAAAAAAGAGATAAACATTATCATAAAAAAGATGATGACAAGAGTAAGGTTGAAGAGAAACCTATTGCTAAAAAGATAGTTTTGCCTAAAAAAGATGATAAGATAGAGCAATTAGAAGAAGAAGATTTAAAAGATGATAATTTTGAAGTTAGACCTAAGGATGAAACTGTAAAAGAAGAAAAAAACTCATTTAAATTTATGGATGATAAAGATTTTGAAGTTGTTGATGAACCAAGAATTGTTGAAGTTTATGACATTGAATCAAATACTTTTAACAATAATCATAATATTGATGATAACCATGAAATCATTGATTATGATAGACATGATAGTTCTAAAAAATCTTATTCTGATATTCAAAATGGCCTGATAAGAGATGAATATAAGCCTGTTAAAGAAAGCAAACCTTATGGAGTAGATGATTCATATAAATTAAATGTTCATGAATATGGTACTTATGAAAAAAAAGAGGATAAAGCCTATTTTAAGCCGAGTCCAATTATCTCACCTATATATGGTATTCTTGATAAAAATTATAAGAAAGAGGATGTTGTTTCTAAGAAGGATATTAGAATTACTTCAAGTTATTCTAGATCAAATGTCAATGTTGATGATATTAGGAATAAGGCTTTTGGTAGGAGAAGTGCTAATAAAGATATTATAGATGTGGAAAACAATACATTTGAAGTGGATGATACAGATGAAAATTTACTTGTTGATTTAACAGATGAGAAAGATAAGCCTGAGGTTAAGCAGGTCACTGTTGGTGATGCAATGGAATACTTTCAGGATTTAGGTTTGGAATATAATGTTGACTATGTCGATGCTAGTAAGGATAAGACATCTCCAAAAAAAGAAAAAGAAAATTCTAATAAAATTAATAATAATTTAGAAATAGAACAAAAGGAAAAAGAAAAAAAGAATGAAGTTAAAAGTGAATCTAATAAAACTAATAAAAAGAATGTTGTTGAAGTAAAAGATGAGTCAAAAAATAATAGTATGTCAGATAGTACTGATGATGATAATTTATTTGATTTAATTGATTCTATGTATACTGAAGATAACTAGTAGGGAGGATTTTATGGATTTTTTAGTTAATATTTTATTACCAGTAATATTATATGTTGTTGCTATCATATTATTAATTATCTTAATTATCTTAAGTTTAAGATTTATTAAGTTATTAGATAAAGTAGATAAAGTAGTTGATAATATTCAAGATAAAGTAAATACATTTGATGGTGCTTTATCCGTATTAAAGGTTGCTTCTGATAGTGTAGCAAGTGTTACAGATAGTTTTATTTTTGGACTTACTAATACAATATCAAGAGTATTTGGTAAATTTAGAGGAAATTATAAGGAGGATGAAGATTATGAGTAAAAAAACAGGTATTGGAGGATTTATTTTTGGAGCTGTAGTAGGAGCTGGATTAGGATTATTATTTGCTCCAAGATCAGGAAAAGCTACTAGAAAAGCATTAAAAACTAAGTTAGAAGAGTTAACTGAGCAAATTAAGAATATCGATGTTGAGGAATTAAAAAAAGAATTCACAAGAAAAGTAGAAGATATTAAAATGGACTTAGTTGATTTAGACAAAGAAAAAGCAATGGAAATAGCTAGTGAAAAGGCTGCTGTACTAAAGACTAAAGCACAAGATTTAGCAAATCTTGCTAAGGATAAAGGTACTCCTGTATTAAAGAAAACTGCAAATGATGTTTTAGATAAAGTCATTAAAATTTCTAAAGATACTCAAAAGAAAATATCTAATAAATAAAAACATTTCAAATTTGAAATGTTTTTTTCATAAATAATTTATTGTTTACATAATTATTAAATGATATTATATTTATAGAGTAAATTATATGGGTGATAATATGAAGAATAAAAAGAAAAAAATTCTTAAATTGAATAGGAAGGGTATAATTTTCATTGTTGTTGTAATTTGTTTAATTATTTTTATATTTTTATTTATAAAATTTAAATCTTTAAATGTAAAATTAAAAAAGAACAATAACGTTGAAATAAATTCTAAGTTTTATAGTACTGATATGATAGAATCAGTTAATAATGGGACTATTGTTTCTAAAAAGGAAGTAGTTAATACTTCAAAACTTGGAAAGAAAAAAGTTAATTTAAAAATAAAAACTTTTTTTAAGAAGAATAGATCTTATTCATATATTATTAATATTGTTGATACTAAGAAACCTAAAATTGAGGCTGATGATTCTATAAGTGTTTTTAAAGGTGATGAGGTTGATTTATTGGAAAATGTAAAAATTACTGATAATTCTAAAGAAAAAATAACTGCAACAATAGAAGGTGAATATAATTTAAATAAGATTGGGAGCTATAAATTGTTTTATGTTGCAAAAGACTCAAGTGGTAATAAGACAAAGAAGAAATTTGTGTTAGAAGTAAAAGAAAAAAGTAAAAATACTTTATATCAAGGTAATAGTAGCTTCAAAACTTCAAAAGGTTTTAAAGGAAAGGTAATAGATGGTATAACATATATTGATGGTATTTTAATTGCAAATAAGTCTTATTCTTTACCGGCTTCTTATAATCCCGGTGGATTAACTGGTGAATTTAATGATGCATTTAGTAAGTTATCTAGTGCTGCTTCAAGTGATGGATTAAATATTTATGTAGTTAGTGGATTTAGATCTTATAATACTCAAAATAATCTTTATAATAATTATGTTAATAGAGATGGAAAAGATGCTGCTGATACTTATTCTGCAAGACCAGGACATTCTGAACATCAATCTGGTTTAGCTGCAGATTTTAATATGGTTGATGATAGTTTTGAGTACACTGCTGAAGGTAAATGGTTAAATGATAATGCATATAAGTATGGTTTCATTTTGAGATATCCAAAGGGAAAAACAGGAGAAACTGGTTATATCTATGAGTCTTGGCATTATAGATATGTTGGTGTTGAGTTGGCTAAAAAATTATATAATGGTGGTAATTGGATTACTGTTGAAGATTATTTTGGAATAACTAGTCAATATTAATTTTGACAAATATTATCCTTAGTGTTATAGTATATGTGTAATTTTCGGTGATAAGTAATTAGTAGTAATATTATTTGTTTATAGAGATTTAACGGTTGGTGGAAGTTAAAACAATTACTATTATGAATTACGTACTTTGAGAAAAATCGTTTGCTGCGTTAAAGTTTGAGTGCATGTTTAACATGAATTAAGGTGGTACCGCGAAATATTCGTCCTTAGATGATTATTTCGTTTTTTTATTGGAGGTGATTTTATGCATACAGAATACGAAGTTAGAGTATTAGAAATTGATGAAGTTCAAATTAAGAAAAAACTTGATAAGATTGCTAAATTTAAATGGGATCAATTACAAAGAAGATATGTATATGATTTTATTCCTAAAGAAAAAAACAAATGGATAAGACTTAGAACAAACGGG
>CADBGE010000040.1:0-9664 GCA_902794075.1 uncultured Erysipelotrichaceae bacterium
CAAATCCAGATTATTTTAAAGTAACACAAAAAATATTAGATAATAAACTACAAGCAGGAGAAGAAACAACAGTAACAGTAAAAGTAGAAATGTTAAAAATACCAGTAATTGACGCTGTTTCAACAAGTATAACAGCAACTCTAGTCGCAACACCAATAGATGATGCAGAAGCAAGTGGAGGAGAAGAAAAGGAAGTAGTTAAACCAACTCCATACACATATATATTTCATAAATATGATAATACATATGTAACAATAGGGCAACCATTAGCAAGTGGAGAAAGAACATTCAATAATTTTGCAGCAGCAAAAGCTGAATATGGACATCCAGTAGTATTGGCTCATAAAATAGAAGATGAAAAAGTAGAATCATCATATGTAGTATTTGAAAAGGACAATAAGATATATTACTTACGTGGAGGTGCAGGAAGTGAATTTGGACAAGCAAGTATGCCAATATATGATGCAAATGTAGCAGTATTAAAGGAAGCATTTGGACCAACATGGTCAGATTACTGTTCTGAATTAGTAGGTGATGATTCCCGCAGCTTCGATTGCTATGATGGTAGTTGGAACGCCATTGCCAATGCGGCTGGCAGTGTCAGTGCGAGCGTCGGCGGTGGCGGCTGCCATGTCAATAGTGATGGTACTGCTGCGTGCAGCGGCTAGTAGTCCTCGTCCGTCAGAGTATCTAGAAATCTTGAATCCACAATTTGTGAAAACAAATTGTGATGAGCACAATTTGTGAAAACAAATTGTGATGAGGAGCATATGTAGAACATATGCGAGTGATGCGTGCCGAAAGAAGCGGATGCGGATTGTAGGCACGTGTAATTCCGGCAGTAATGATTTTTACTGCCGGAAATATAAATATTAATAATGGTTTTACAAATTATAAAGTAATTTGTGAAATATATTATTCAAAAAATCTGTTATTTTGAATGATATGGGGTAATTCTAACTAATATGTGGGTGATGATTATCGCAATTTCAACTGCAACGATGATGGGTTGTTAATTACATTCAATAATATGAATTATTGTGATTAATATTTTTATATGATATAATGTATATGGATGAAGGAAACTTCATAAAATAAAAAGGAACATTCAATGTTGCATGTTGGGTGTTACCTATTTGGGTATTGCACCTAACTATGGCGATAGTTAGGTGTTTCTTTTATTTTAGTATTACAAATAGTAATGCTATAAGTAAAAGGATGCTAGTAAGTAAAGATGAGATTAAAAAATCTTTCTTACTCATATGCATCACCTCCAATCTTTGATGATTAGAAGTAGCACCCAACTCATTGAATATTCCAGTTATTTATTATACCAAACAATTGTTCTATATATAAGTGTTTTTTTTGTGTAAAATTAATATATAATTTTGTAAAGTTTTATATTTATTTTTTCTTTTTATGGTATCATTAATTAGTACGATAATATGTGAGGTGTAGTATGGCAATATCTGAAGTAGAGTTTAAAAAAGAAAAGAAAATTCTTAGTAAAGTTCATAAATTACTTGGGGATACTTTAGAAGAATTAGGAGATTGTGTTATTCAAGATGAAGATAATTTGAAAGAATTTAAGAAGATGATGTGGGAAAATGCAAATGACTTCGATGATATGGAAGCACAACAAGTTATGTATGCCACTGCACTTGAAGCTGATAAAGCATATCAAAGACAAAAGTATTTTAAGAAGCTTAATAGTATTAAAAATAAGCCATATTTTGCGAGTATTGTATTTAAAGATGATGAAGGAGAAATATTTAATATTTATATGTCTCTTACATACTTAAAAGATAGTGATACAAATAATATTTTATATGATTGGAGAAGTCCAATATGTAGTTTATTTTATGATTATGAAACAGGTCCTTGTAGTTATAAAGCCCCTGGAGGAATATATAGTGGTGAATTAAAAAGAAAGAGACAATACAAAATAGAGGATAATAAATTACTTGGGGTATTTGATAATTCACTAAATATAGATGATGAGGTATTACAAGAGGTTCTTGCGAGGGAATCAAGTGACAAGATGAAGAATGTTGTTAATACAATCCAACAAGAACAAAATAAGGTTATTAGAAATTTAGATGATAATAATTTAATAGTGCAAGGTATTGCAGGAAGTGGTAAGACTACTGTTGCGCTTCATAGAATTGCTTTTCTTTTATATCAATTAAAGAATTTGAGTAGTAATGATATATTAATATTTTCTCCTAATAATATTTTTACTGAGTATATTTCAGATGTATTACCTTCTTTAGGAGAAGACAATACATTACAGACTACTTTTGCAGATTATTTATCTACTTTTATAGATGAGTATAAGGATGTAGAGAACTTTACTGACTTTGTATCAAGATATTATTCTTATAGTGAAATTAATCCTGATTTAGTTGAATATAAACAAAGTGACCAGATTATAGATGATTTAGATGCTTATTTAGATAACTATATTAGTAATTGTAAGTTTACTTCTAATTTTACTGAAGGAGATAAGAATTTAATATTAAAAGATGATTTAAATGAAATGTTGCATGATAGATATTCTAAATTACCTTTATTTGAAAGAATAGATGAAATGGCTAAAAAATTATCTTCTAATTACTACAAAGGTAGTTCTAAAAAAGTAAAAACTTTCTTAAAATTATTCAGAGAAAATTCTAACTTTGTTAAAGATTATAAAAAGATATTTAAAGATTTCTTTATGAGTGAATATTGTCGTTTTAAATTAGATGAGAAAGATATAAATAAGTTTATTAATAAAGAAACTATTAATTATGAAGATGCTTTGATATATACTTATATTAAGGGTACTTTAGAAGGATTCTTATATGAGGGTAGAATAAAACAAGTTATTATAGATGAAGCACAAGATTATAATAGACTTCAATATATAATAATTAATAATATATTTAAAAAAGCAGATTTTACTATATTAGGGGATATTAATCAGAATATTAATCCTTATTATCATTATAAATCTTTAGAGTCTTTGAAAGATTTATTTAGAGGAGATACAAAGTATTTAGAATTATTAAAGACTTATCGTTCTTCTCCAGAAATTATTGATTATACTAATAAAATTCTTAATTTAAAACATGTTAATGCGATAAGAAGAGATAATAATAAACCTGTTATTATTAGAAAAGGTGTTAGTGATATTAAAACTAGAATGGTTGAAGATATTAAGACATTACAAAATGAATATAAATCTACTGCGGTTATTACTAAAGATTTTAATGAAGCAGAAAAGATTTATAATTTAATACATGATGATATAGATATTTCATTGGTTGATCATAATAGTAAGAAGTTTAAGAAAGATTTAATAATTATTCCTGCATATGTTTCTAAAGGATTAGAATTTGATAGTGTTATTATATATAATGATAGAAATAATACTTATAAGAAAAATGAAAGAAATTTACTTTATGTAGCGTGTACTAGGTGTCAACATGAATTATATATTTATAATTAGTTTAGTTTTATAGGAGTTGGTTAAATGGATACTAGTTTTTACTATTCTATAAGAAATCCAATTAATGATGATAATGTTTTAGAAGAATTTGTTAAGATTTATCATAATTTAGGTAATGGTAATTATTATGATGCTTTATTAAAAAGAAGCGAAGATAAAGTAGTCCCATCTTTTTCTTCTTCCGATAGAGATACTTTATATGTTGGATTATTTTATCATTGGAGAAATCACATTATTAATTATTATAATAATCTTGATTCAAATGATTTATTTAGAAAGAAAATGGCAAGTACTCTTATAAAGCATATTGCTGGTAAAACTCCTAGAACGTATAATGATGTTATGAAAATTATGAAACCGCAAAATAGTAACTCAGAATTAGATAGGGCTCTTTTAGTATTTTCTTTCTGTAATTTTGATAAGAATTATTGGAATTTTGTTGAATCTAAAAGAATAGATGTTTCTATAAATGGTATAAATAATGATTCTGTTAAGCATAGATTATATGTTAATTGTGATTTAAGTGTTATTCATAAATTAGTATATAAATTTATAAAAAAGTGTAATGAAAATAATTTACCATATTATTTTAAATATAGTAATTATGATAGAGATGATACCTTTGTTATATATAGTGATGATGAAAATTTAGATAAGTATATAAATATATTAAATACAATTATTTATGAAGAAGATTTACATAATAATATTAATAGACCTCCTTTAACAACGGGTCTTATCAACAATTATATTGGTTATGGAGCTAATCCAGATAGTGATAAAACAACTTATAATGATAAGAGAAGTAAAGTTATTTCTAATTCAATTTATACAACGACAATTAATATAATGAGAGATTGTCTTAAATTAGATGTTAAGGATAGTTCTGGAGAAGTTTTATCTTATAATAATTATTTAATAAAAAAGTTGATTTTCCATATTAAAGATAGATTAAAAGATAGTATTGATATTGAATATTCTACTTTTTCTGATGCTATTAAAGAGAATATTGGTAATGATATAAATAAGATATTTAATAATTACTCTATAAGTGTTCCATATAAAAATACTTTTGTTGATATTACATATGATGATGTTTATTGGCTAATAAGAAATCAATCTATGTTTTTATATAAAAATGTTGAATCATATAAGAATAGATTAAGAAATGAAATTAAGAGAGAATCTATTTCTAATGATATAGATCCTAATAATTTTGTTTTTGACAATAATAATAATTTTGATAAAATAGATATATCAAGTAAAAATAATTATAAATAAAGGAGAGAGGTATATGGAAAAGAGTTTGTATCAGATGATTTCTAACCCATTAGATAATGATAGATTTGTAAAAGAAATGTTATATTACTATGTTTATTCTAATGATATGGTTGATGAAGTTACTCGTAGTGATGATGTAAGTAATGAAAGTCCTTCCATAATTTTTCATGATTTGTTGTATAAAGATATTTGTATTGAATGGATAAATAAAATTGATTTATTATATAATTCAATGGATGAAAGTGATGAAAATTATAGTGAAATAAAACAGTTATATGATTATTTATCTAAATATAAAGTAAGAAGTTTTAAGGATACTTTTAATGTAATTAGTAATGGTTATAAGGATTATACAACTTTATTTTCAAAGTATTGTTTTTTCGGTGATTTATCTTATAATCCTATTTGTATTAATACTTCTTCAGAAGATACATTTGATCACTGTCTTGCCATAAATTGTAATGTTAATAAGATGCATTTATTTCTTTTTAAATTATATGATAAATGTAAAAGTAAAAATTTAGATTATTGTGTTGAGTTTGATGAAAGGCACTCACAAATGTTATCTATAAAAGTTTACTCTAATACTGATAATTTACCTATTTATTTAGAACTTATTAAGGAAGTAATTGAAGAGAGTAAAATAGAAGAAAATCTTGGCCCTCTTCCATTAGTAGTTGGTGAAATTTCTAAAAATATAGGTTATATGTCAGGTAGTGATGACTTTATTGAAAGAAGAGTTCATGATATCAAAAAATGTATTGAGAGAGAAACTGCTGAATGGATTAAAAGGTCTTTAAATTATAATATGACAACTTCTACTGGAAGAGTAATTCCTTATAAATATTTTTTATTTAGTAAAATTGTTATTGATAAGAAACAAGCTCTTTTAAAACATCCTGATAAATATCCTGTGCGTGAAATAAGTTCAGAAGAATTTTCTTATGTGATAACAGAAAGTTTAATAAAGAATTATAAAAATATTTTACATGCTTTGATTCATAATGATTATCAATACCAATTTATAATTCCTTTTAAATCTATTAATGTTACATTTACTTATGATGATTTTAAGGATCTATTAAAGAGTCAAGCTGAATTTTTTAAGGATAGTTCTGAGTATCAAGCCAATATTTTAAAAAGAATTAAAGAAGAATCTTTATCTGTTGATTTTGATAACTATGGAGTTGATTTTAATAGTAGTTATTTATTGGGTAAAGAAGAAGTAGGAAAGAAGAGTAGTGTTTCTTTAGATGTCCTAAATAACTTTGCAAGTGATAATATGAGAAGTAATAATAATTCTAGGGAAGGTAGAATATTAGATAGTAATATTCCTTCAAGAAAGAAATCTGGTATTTTAAATAGATTTAGAAAAAAATAAACTGATAAGAATTACTTATCAGTTTTTATTTCAAAGTAAAAGTTTGTTCCTTCATTGATTTTTGATTTTACTCCATATCTATAATTATGTAATTCTAAGATATTTTTTACTATTGATAATCCTAATCCTGTTCCAATTAGATTTCTTTTGTGTTTCTTTTTGTTTTTATAATATCTATCCCATATATATGGAATATCTTCTTCTTTTATACCTTTACCTGTATCTATTATTTCAATTAGGATTTTTTCTTTGTTTTTATTTATATTTAATGTAATTAAATTATTATTTCCTGTATAGTTAATAGCATTATTAAGAAGATTATATATTACTTGTTCTAATTTCTTTTTATCAGCATTTATTATTATTTCTTTTTCATTATGATTAAATATAAATTTATAATTTTCTGTTTCTTGGTATAACTTATATTTTTTTAAGATTTTATTACATACTGATATAAGGTCAAATTCTTCAATATTTAATGAGTCTATATTTGATTGCATTTTTGATAAATTTAGGATATCTTCTACAAGAATTGTAAGTCTATCTACTTCAGATATAATAATATCCATATCTTCTTTTTGTTTTTCTTTATCATTAGAATGAATGTCTGTTGACATTTCTGCATATGCTTTAATCATAGTTAATGGTGTTTTTAAATCATGAGATACATTTGCCATTAAGTCTCTTCTTAATTCTTCAGTTTTTTCTAATTCTTTTCTTGTATAGTTTAGAGTATCACTTAATTCATTTAATTCTAAAATATTACTTTCATCATCAAATTCTTTAGAAAAATCCCCTTTAGCAATATTTTTTGCTTGATTGTTAAGCTTTATTATAGGATTAGATAGATGTTTTGAAATAAAATAACTTATAATAAATGATAATATAAATACTATTATTGTAACTATTATTAATTGTTTTTTTAATATTTGAGTTGTTGAATCTATTGGATCAATTGATGTATTTATAAATGCATATTTATTATTATTTAGTTTTAATGCATATAGTAATCCTTGACTATTAAAGTGTTTATTTTCTATTTCAAATGTTTTACTTTTTTCTTTACTATTAATAAAAGAATTCATATAGCTTATTTTATCTCTTTCTTCTCTCATACATCCTTTTCCAAAGAAAGTTGATTCATAGATAGAAGAGTATTCATCTGTAATTTCAATACATACTTCTTTATCAAATGATAAATCATTTATTTTAGAATTAAAATCTTCATCATCTTGAATTTTTTCAATCTCTTCTGCGACACTTTTTATTTCATTTGTTTTTTCACTTTTATAGAAACTGCTTAAAAATAAAACTTGAAATGTCCAAAGAAAAACTAGTATTAATATAGAAAAAAGTAAGAAATATTTTAGTATTTTATTATTTAAGTTATTCTTCATTTTCAACATATTTATATCCTATCCCTCTAATTGTAATAATATGATTTCTATATTTATCTAAGTTATTTCTTAACATTTTAATATGAGTATCTACTGTTCTATCTTCTCCAAAAAAGTCATATCCCCATATAGCTGATAATAATTGTTCTCTTGAGATTGCGATTCCTTTATTTTTTATTAAATAGGTTAGTATTTCAAACTCTTTTGGGGTAATATTTTTAACTTTACCATCTATTTTTAATGTATGAGCAGAGTAGTTGATTTCTATTCCTTCACATGTATATATTTCTTGAGTTATTTTACCACTTCTAGAAAGTACTGCTTTTATTCTTGCGATTAATTCTTTAGGAGAGAATGGTTTAGTAACATAATCATCAATTCCTAATTCGAATCCTGATAGTTTATCATATTCTTCTCCTCTAGCTGATAACATAATAGTTGGAATTCTTTTTTCTTTAGGTAATTCTTTTAGCATAGAGTATCCATCCATTTCAGGCATCATAATATCAAGAATCATTAAATCATATTTGTAATTTAATAAAAGATTTAGAGCTTCTTTTCCAGAAGACGCTTCATATACTTCATAATTGTTATTTTCACAATATTCTCTTATTACTGTTCTAATTAGTGTTTCATCATCTACAATTAATATTTTCATAGTAACCTCCACTTTTAATTATATTATACTATAATTGTGTAATTTAAGTGAAATATTACTTTAAATATGAAAATAACTTTTTTATTAGATAGATTGTAGAAATTATTATATTAATAATAATTGATACTATATAGGAGTATATTCCTATATGTAAATAACTTAATAGTACTATTGATAAGATTCTTGTTATTGAACTTATTAGTGATAGAATGAATATTACTTTGTTTTTACCCATTCCATTTAAAGTAAATGTATAAATACTTTGTAGATATTGCAAAATAAAAATAGGACTTAGTATTTTTAGATAATTATATCCTAAAGATGTTTTATAAATTAATTTTAATAATATATCTCCATATAATTCATAAATAATAATTATAAATAAACTAAATATTAGTATAACTATACTTATAAAATTTATTCTTTTAATTATATTTTTAATATTATTCTTTTTATATTCTTTTGTAATATATGGCATTATTGCTTGAGAAATTGCCAGAGTAAAAAAACTTGGAAGTGTAAGAAGAGGAATAACATATCCTGTAATTACTCCATATTCTCTTACTATGTAGGTATTTGAATATGTTTTTATTAATATATTAGTTAGAATAATTGGTTCTAGAAAGTAACTTATACTATAAATTAGATTACTACTAACATTTGGTATTCCTAATTTAAATGATTCATATATATAATATTTATTTGGTATAAAATCTTTTAAATTAATAGATATATTTTTAGGAAGAAATATTATAAGAATAATAGTAGATATAAATTCACTTATTATATTTGATAATACTAGAATAAATATTATATATTTTATTTTGAAATGCATTATTCTAGGAAGTATTATTATCATAAATAATAATCTAATGATATTTTCTATTATTAATGATAAAACGTGAGGAAATAGTTTTTCTTTTCCAAAGAAATAACTTCTACATATACTTGATAGAGTAGTGAATGGAATGATTAAACTAATTGCGATAATTCCTAATTTAATTGTATTATTGTGAAGTAGATTATTACTTATGTATGGAGCTAATAAGATAATAAATATTGATAAAAATAAGTTTATTAATAAAGTAATTGGTATTATTGATAAATATAGTTTTTTATTATTTTTATTATTTAGGGCAACCAATCTTGATAACGCTATTGGTAAACCTATTTGGGCTATATTTATAAATAACATCATAGAAGGTAGAATTAACATGTATAATGATAGTCCATCTATTCCAAGACTTCTTGTCATAATTATTTTTATAATCATTCCTAGTATCTTTGTTATTAAACCACCTATAAGTAGAATTGTTGTTGATATGATAAATTTTTTCTTCATATTAATTTTTATGAAAAAAATGTAAAAATTATTTCATTGTTTTACATTATATGATATCATTGTTTATAGAAGATATATGTCGAATTAAGGATGTATAATCTGTAAATTATATTGT
>CADBGE010000040.1:9688-16480 GCA_902794075.1 uncultured Erysipelotrichaceae bacterium
TTAATAAATGTGATAAACTTATATTGTACAAGAGGTGGATATTATGAATGAATTAATTGAATTTTTAACATCAGAGGAGGTTATCCTTGTTTATTTTATCGTAGGATTAGCATTATTTATTTGTTTTATAGTATATATTGTTGAGAAAAATAATGATAAATTTAGAAAAAGACATAACACAAAGGAATTAAATAAATTAGTTGAACAAATTAAAGAAATTGTTCCTGAAGAAAAAACAGATGTTATTGAAGAAAAAAAACCTGTTTTAATGCCTATTTCTGATGCGGATTCTTTAGATGAAATGTTGGAAAAAACAGATAGTATTAAGAGTGTAGAGGATAATATAAGTTATGCGTCTTATAATATAGAACCTAAATTACATGAAAATACAATTGAAGAGATTAAATATACGAATATTGAACCTGATATGGAAACTGCAAAGCTTGAATTAAAGAAGTTAGAAGAACAATTGATTTTAGAGGAAGAAAAGAAAAAAGAAGAAGTACTAGAACCAGTTATAGAAAATGAGAAAAATATTGAATTAACTGCTTATGAAAAGGGACAAGAGGCTGGAGCAATTATTTCTTTAGATGAACTTCTTAGTAAGGGTAGAGAATTATATGATGCAAATGAAGTTACTCAATATGAAGATGAGGGAAATGAACCTATTTCAATACAAGATTTAGAAAAGAAAATGAATAAAAATAAAGTTGAGACTATTTCTTTAACTCAAGAAGAAAAAGAAATTGAAAATATAAAACAAAATGAAATTAAACAAGAAAATAATAATATTGGAGATATTCGTATAGAACCTAAATTTAAAAGTAGTCCAATTATTTCTCCAATTTATGGAATTGAAAAGATTAATAATGATAATATAAATGATTTAGAACTTGAGAATACTGCAAATTATGATAAATTGGATCAAGAAATTAAAAAGACAAATGAATTTTTAATGACATTGAAAGAATTGCAAAATAAATTAGAATAATTTATAGATTCTAATTTGTTTTTTGAATTTGATAAATTTTAATAGAATGGATGTGAGTGTATATGAGCGGTAGTACTAATTTAGATTGGGATAGTATTGAAAGTACTGTAAATGATTTGGATGGATATCGTCCGGTCGATAGTGAACTAACATCTCTTACCGATTTAAGTTCATATTTGTCTGAAGTAAGTAGTGCTCATTGTAATTTCCTGACTGGTGATATAATTAATAATTTGGATCCGTCTTCCAATGGAGTTGCAGGTGACTATAAAAGTGCAGGCGATGATTATAACAGTTTGATTTCAAAATTAAATAATGTCTTAGGTTATAGAAGTATAGATTCTGATGGCTCTGTTGCTAGTAGCGGTGGAGGAGGAGGTGCTTCTTCTGGTGGAGGAGCATATTCTGGAGGTGGCTCTGGTGGAGGAATGAACTCAGGGTCTACTTATTATGGTAGTGGTACTAGTGCTCCTCCAGCTAGCGAGATGAGTAAACTTTCTGCTTCATCAGGAAGTATTTCTCCTTCAATTGATTCAGAAGCTATTTTATCAAGAAAAACTGAAAGCCCTACTACTACTGATAGTAGTACTGCATCTGCTTCTTTAGGTTCAATAAGATCTTCAGCAGGAAGTTCTGTTCTTGGTGCTACAGGTGGAGTTGTATCTTCTGTAGGTGGTGCTATTGGTGGAGCGGCATTGGGTTCAATTGTAGGAAGTGTTGGTGGGCTTGGAGGACCTGGCAGTGGAAGTGCTGTATCTTCTATTAATTATCCTATGGGAAATTATTCAGTAAGTTCTGGTTTTGCTCATGCATTTTCTGATGATGAAAAACAATCTATAACTAAGGTTTTAGAAGCTAATGGATATTCGAAAGAAGATATTGAAAAAATCTTTAATGGGGAATATGATACATCAAATGTTTTAATGGAAAGCGTTTCTGAATCTTTAGGAGAAGTTGCTAAAAAAGATCCTGGTTTAAGAGATACTATTATTAATAAATATGGTTTTGATATCTTTAATGAAGATGGATCTGTAAATAATGATAAATTATCTATGGCTTTACATATTGATAATATGAATGGTAAAGATAATTATAGTATGATTTCATTATTATCTGATCAGTATGGTGTTAATTTGGTTGACCAAAATAACTTAAATAACTTTTCTAATCAATTTGAATCATTAATATTAAAAGATTATGCTATAAAAGATAAAATTGTTAGTCGTTATGGCTTTGATATATATAATTCAGATGGTACAGTGAATAAAGATAGATTAACTTTAGCTATGTTAATTGATTCTAAAAAAACTGATGGAGTTAGTTTAGCAAGTATTGCAAATGAGGCAATTTCATCTGATATTAATGATTATCTTAATACTAGTATAAGAAGTGTTAATGCTCCTTCAAAAGGAAATTCTTTACCTGGATTGATACCGGTAGCAGCAACAGTTGCTGCGGTAGGCGCTGCTTCAGGTATTGGGGTTGCATCTCATATCAACAAAAAGAAAAAAAGTGAAACTAGTGAAAAAAGTGATTCAGAAAGAGTTGATAATATTATTTCATTAAATACTAATCATAGTGATGAGATAGAAGATGATAAAAATTGGATGAAGGATATTATAAATAATCAATAGTTCATAAATGGAGGTGGCTTATATGTCAATAAGCAGTCTAGGAGATATTACCTGTGATACGTCTTTAGATTCAGTTTTAAAGAGCTCTGAAGTAATTGAAAAATTAAGTAGTAGTATAGGTAGTGGTTCTCCCATAATTTCAAATATTTCTAATAGACAAGAAGCAATAAGTAATAATATAGCTAATGGAGGTTTAAGCACATCTATTATGATTGATGATCAATGTGATTGTGCTACTTACGCTTCTGAAATTTCGAGTAAATATGATGCTTGCATTAGTGGATTTGCAAGTGCATGTTCAACAATTGGTACTTCTGCAGAAATACAAGAATTTGATGAATTAAAAACATTAAGAACTAAAGTTGAAGAAAAAATAGAAACAATTCAAGACAATATTTCTAGTTTGGATAAAGAAAGTGATGATTATGATTCAGATCTTTCTGATTATCGTCATGAAATGAGGAGATATGACTATAAATTAACTGAAATCAATAAACGTATTGGAATGTTGAGCCCTAGTATTACTGGTGGAGATAGTTCTTCGATTTCCGGTGGAGTTTATGGATCTACTAAAGTATTAGATGCGGGATCAGATGATAAAGATTATGTATATGGAAATGATAGTGTTGTTCTTGATGATGATACATTTAGTGCTTTGTTGAGTAGTGATGGTAGATCTAAATGGGTTCTTTCTCAAGATAAGATTGGTGAAAATGGCTTGTCAATAAATGGAGGTAAATATTTTAATTGTTATAATAAGTATTTTACTACAACAATTACAGATAAAGATGGTAATGAAAAAACTGTTTATATGATTTGCCCAAGTAGTGGTTTTGGAACTGAGGATGATATATCGCTTCAAAATAATTCTGAGCCAATATTATATATTACCGAAGATAGTTCTGGACATAAAGTTTGTTATGATAAAGAAATGAATCCAATTAGTTATAATAATGCAATGAATGTTATGGAAATATCTAGAAATTCAAATCCTAGTTCTAGAGGAATGAAGTGTCACTTTGAATCTCCTGAACCTACAGTAAATGATAATCAACCAACACCATTTTGTCCGACTGCTGAGTATGATCCAGATGGGGCTAAATATACTTGGTATAATAGTGAAACTGATGTTAATGGAAATGCATGGAAAAAATATAGTAATAAAACATTTGATGAATCAGAACAATGGAAAGATTATGATTTAAGTGAAAAAAATAGAAACTACAATGTTTATTCTAAAGACAACGGTGATGCTGGAACAATTAATGTTTTAATGAATCAAAATGATTCAGAAACTAGATATTATAGTGTTAAAGATTCTAATGGAAATTATTCATACTATGATCAATACTGTAACCCTTTAAATGAAGAAGAAATTTATTATTCTATTGATCGTCTATATTAATTATTAAAAAGACTCGATTTTTCGAGTTTTTATTTTGCTATAAGATATAATGTGATATAATATCAAGGTGAACTGAGGTGAATTTGTTGAAAAAATTTTTGATAATAATATTATTTGGTATTTTGTTAGTTGGAGGGACAAATGTTTCTACAAATATAACTAGTATAGAAAAAAATAATTATATGACTGGTAATCAAATGAATGATGCCAATGAAGTAACTCTTAAAAGTTTATTTGATAATAATGATTTGGATATTAATAGATCTGATATAAATACAGAAGATAATTTTACAAAGTATATAGAGAATATAACTAAAGAGATTGGAAAAATTATTTCTAAAGATACAATTAGTAAAGACGATAAAGAAATATTAAAAAAAACTTTTGTTGATTTTGCAGATTTTATTTTTTATGGTAAAGAAATAAAAGGTTATAAATTTAGAGATTTATCATTAACATCTAAAAAAGAGATATTATCATTATTTAAGAAAATTGATACTAATATTGAAGATAAATATCCTAATTATAAAGATAATTTAATGTCAATTTCTAAAAATAATTATAATAATATAAAAGATAAGGCTTCTAAAATGCTTGATGATTATAAGGAACAAGTAAAAACTGAAACTTATAAATCTTGTAAAAAAGAAAGTAAAAATATTCTTAGTAAAATTAATAAAGTTATAAATAATTGGTTAAAGAAAGTAAGTGGTTAAATGAGAACTGTTGGTATACATACGTTAGGGTGTAAGGTAAATACTTATGAATCTGAATATATCATTAGTAGTTTGAAAAATGCAGGTTATATAATAAAAGATTTTGATGATATATGTGATGTGTATATCATTAATACTTGTACTGTTACTAATAATAGTGATAGCAAATCAAGAAAAATTATTAGACAAGCGATTAGAAGAAATAAAGATGCATGTGTTGTTGCGATGGGATGTTTTATTGCTTCTCATATGGATTATAAAGAAGCTGGTCTTGACATAGTTCTTGCTAATAAAGATAAATCTAAAATTGTAGAATTGATTGATGAATATTTTAGAAATAAAGAACAGATAATTGATTTATATGATAAAAGATTAACTGATTTTGAAGATATGTATATAACAAGTTTTCCTGGTAGAACAAGAGCTTTTGTAAAAATACAAGATGGTTGTGATAATTTTTGCTCATATTGTATTATTCCTTTTGTTAGGGGTAAATGTCGTAGTAAAGATTATGATACTGTAATTAAGGAAGTTACTGAACTGGTTAATAATGGATATAAGGAAGTTGTTTTAACTGGTATTCATACAGGAAGTTATGGTATTGATTTAGATGTATCTTTTGCAGATTTACTTAAAGGTTTAATCAAAATAAATGGATTAAAAAGGCTTAGAATATCTTCAATTGAAGTTACAGAATTAAATGAAGAAGTTCTTGATATAATTAAAAAATCAAATATTATAGTAGATCATTTACATATACCTATCCAAGCAGGTAGTGATGAAATATTAAAAGCAATGAATAGAAAGTATGATCTTGATTTTTATAAAAATAAAATTTCTGAAATTAGATCTATTAGACCTGATATTGCAATCAGTACAGATGTAATTGTTGGTTTTCCTGGAGAAAATATTGAATTATTTAATAAGACTATAGAAACATGCAGAGAAATAGAATTTTCTAAATTACATGTATTTCCTTTTAGTGAGAGAGAAGGAACTAAGGCTTCACGAATGGATAATAAATTAGATGGAAAAGTAAAAAAAGAATATGCAAATAAATTAATTTCTGTATCAAAAGAATTAGAACTTAATTATATGAATAAATTTATTGGTAAAAATCTTGAAGTTTTAGTTGAAGAATATAAAGATGGTTATTCATATGGACATACAAGTAATTATTTATATGTTAAAGTAAAGGGTCAATTAAAACATAATGATCTAATTAATATTAAATTAAAGGAAGTATGTTATCCATATATGATTGGAGAATATAATGAGTAATAGTTATTATTATAATATTTTATTTTTTGCTTTTGAAAATTTAGTTAAGTGTGAAGGTAAATATGAACTTGATTTAGATAAATTTTCTGATTTTAGGAAGGTCGTAGTAAGTAGGGTTAAAGAAAACTATGATTCTTTAACTATGAAAAAATCTGATACTGTTAAAGAAAAATTAAAAAAATTTATTATTGAAAATGAAAAGATGTCTAAAGAGGATGAAGCAAGACTATTAGATTTATTTCTTACCAAATATAAAGCACTGTTTGAGAGAAAAGATAATACAATTTATTTAAAGAAAAAGGTACCTTATGAAGACATAGCTGAGGTTAGATATTTGGAACAAAGAGTTGATGAAAGAGATGTATTGCTTTCAATTTATAGAGAGTCTATTTCATTTGAGGCATATGAAGCGTTAGGAACTATTTCTATTTTAAATGATATTAAAAAAATTATTGAAGTAGAAAAAAACGTTGAAGAAGCGTATTATGGTGATATTAATAATGAGACTAAAAGTATTATTAATATAGGTAGTATGTTTGTTAAAGGGAAATTAATTAGTATTATAAAAAGAGGGTATAACATTATTGATGAGTACTATTCTAATTTAATTTCATTAGCATCAAGAGCTAATAATCATGATTGGATTACTGATAAAGTTTTGAGTGATAAAATAAGAAGTGATGATGTATTATTTTTAGATAATATATATATTGATGATGAATTTTCTAATCTTTTTCAAAAGGCTATTTTTGATGATGAGGTATT
>CADBGE010000041.1:0-16211 GCA_902794075.1 uncultured Erysipelotrichaceae bacterium
ATATATGATAAGAATACTGCCATTATTCCAACAAAAATCCATTTAAGTACAATACATAATGTAGGAATACTACCTGTATAATTATCAATAATATTAAATATACTCTCAGGCAAGTATTTACCAATTAATTTAGAAACATCTCCAAGACCAATATTATTTTTAATAAAAGCAAGTATTCTCAAAGTAATATCAACTATTGCCATAAAAAATACGAAAGAAGAAAATCTCTTAAAAAACATAACTACTAATATAACACCAACAATTAATACAACTAAATCAATATACATAATACAACCTCCTATTATCTATACTAATTTTATCATCAAATCAAAAAAAAGGAAATAATTTCTTTTACTGTTGTAAAAGTTTATCTCCCTCATCTAACATTTTCTCAATAAATATTCCATAACCTTTTTTTACATCATCTACAACAACATAGTTAACAACACCTATAATTTTATTATTTTGAATAATTGGAGATCCACTCATTCCCTGAACAACTCCTCCAGTTTTATCTAGTAGTCTATCATCTGTTATCTCAAAAAAGATATTTTTTACTTGATCATTATTATTTAATGAAATAATATTTATAGAATAATCTTCCTTCTTATCACCTAAATCAAGTCTAATAAATGCATCACCTAATTCAATATTTTCATAAGAATCAATATCAACTAAATTATCACTACTTATATCATCAGTATATTTACCATATATACCGTTAATTTCATTCTTATTAATTTCACCTAATTCTTTATTAGTAATAGAAGCATGTAACTCACCTATATCATTACTACTACTTTTATTAATAGAATTAATATTTGCATCATAAATATTTCCATCGTCTAATAAGAACTTATCAGAAGAACTCCCTTCAAATATTTCATGACCTAAAGCAGCAAAAATTTTTGTTTCAGGATCTATATATGATAATGTACCAATTCCACTAATCCTATCTTTTACATATAAACCAGTAGAAATAATATTATTCTCTTTTTTAACAGTTAAATCTTTATCTAGTGTTTTTCCATCTCTTGTTATTGTTATTTTATAAGTATCAGGTTTATTAAGTATTAAATTTAATTCATCTATATTATTAATATCCTTATTATTTACCTTAGTAATTACATCTCCTATTTTAAAGCCTTGATTTTTCGCAATGTACTCATCATCAACCTTATAGAAATCTACAATATAAACACCTTTTGCTCTAACTTCAATTCCAACAGGTTTTCCAGGTATTATTAATCTATCACTATATGCAAAAACATTTATTGGAAATAATAATAGTATTAAAATAACTAATTTTTTCTTCATTTTAACACCTCATTATTATCATAACCAATAAAGATACAAATATACAAAATTAAAAACAGTTTTAAAACTGTTTTGTCACTAATCTTCTACCTTAAAATCAACTATTTCATCATTTTCTTTTACAAGTTTAGTAATTGCTTCTTCTGCATTCTTTAACTTATCATCACATGATTTTGCAAGCTTCATTGCCTTATTAAACTCACTTATTGCATCATCTAGTGGAACTTCTCCAGTTTCTAATTTTTTAACAATACTCTCTAAATTATCAAGAGCTTCTTCAAAACTTAATTCTTTTTCTTTCTTTTCAGCCATAATTAACACTTCCTTTTTTTATTTTATCCAAAACATACTACAATCGACAATGTATTAAACATGAGAGAAGATATTAATATTATTAAAAATATTGGATAACTTCTATATGAATATACAAAGCAAATTGATATTAAAAAACATATAATTGATATTACTAAATATTTATTACGATATTTCTTATAATTATTTAAAATATCATAATTATCTATGTATTTACAAGCATTCTTACTAACTTTATCGCATCCCATTTGATACCAATCATCACTTGATTTTTTTATACTATAAACATCTATAACTCCATATAAATTATAAGTAGAAATTAGTAAAACAATAATTATTAAAAATTTAATTATTTTTCTTTTAGTAAAAGGTGTTTTTTCTTTCTTTTTATCCATATTATTCACCTAGTCTTTCTATAGAATCATACAATTAAATATTATAAATCCATTACATAAAATCATAAATAAAGACATAAGTATACTTAATAGTTTCTTTTTAGTAATTAAAGAATAAATAGCAACTAATTCACAAACAATCGCAATACCTAAAAATATAAAATGATAGTTATCATAAAATGAAATTAAATTGTTATTTATGGAATGTATTTTTTCTGCCGCAACTGGGTCAGCAACAGTATTCCACGAATTTTGTGATGCTTTAGCGCCTATACATTCAAAACTAACAACAGAATTTAAAATAGTAATTAAGAAAAAAATTATAACTATCATAATTGAACTATTATTTGTATTATTACCATTTCTAGAAGATGTTATTTCCTGTTTTTTAACATCATCAGTAATATCATTTTTTACATTAATTTTTCCATAACTCTCAGTTACAAACTCCGGTCTAGAATTTTCGTTCATCATATCACCTCAGCATCAATATCTCCATCATTAAAGGAAATACATAATACATCCCCTTTTTTTAATTTCTTCATACTATTTATAACTTTGTTATCTTTCTTAGTAATTGTATAACCCCTCTTTAAAGTTAGTAAAGGACTTAATGTTTCAAGTTTAGAAATTATTTGTAAATACTTATTACTCTTATTATCAAGTAATTTATATGGATTTTTTAGTATATAAGAATTTTTAATTTTAATAAGTTCTTTTTCTTTTACATTAGTTAAATTAACAAGAGAAAACTTTAATCTCTCAATAATACTATCAAATAACATTTCCTTAGTTTGATAAATACTAATTGGGTTCTTAAATATATTTCTATTCATCAAATCAGATAACTTTCTTCTATCTCTTTTTATCTGATTATCAATTGATTGATGAAGTCTAATATTAACCTGTTTTAAATAACCAATCATATCAGAAAGCTGTGGAACAGCCATCTCAGCAGCACCTGTTGGAGTTGGAGCTCTTAAATCAGCAACAAAGTCAGCTATTGTAAAATCAACTTCATGTCCAACAGCACTAATTGTAGGAATTGGACATTCATAAATTGCACGAGCAACAACTTCTTCATTAAAAGCCCATAAATCTTCAATACTTCCTCCACCACGACCTACAATTAAAGTATCTAAGTCATATTGTTCTGCTCTTTTAATTTGCTTTACAATATCATCTTTAGCATCCTCTCCTTGTACAAGAGATGGAAATAAATAAACTTCTGTAAGAGGCCACCTTCTCTTAATAGTAGATATTATATCTTTTATCGCTGCACCAGTTGGAGCAGTAACTACACCAACTCTTTTAGGAATTTTAGGAATTTTCTTTTTATGTTCTTCTCTAAATAATCCTTCCTCTTCTAGTTTTTTCTTTAATTGTTCATATGCAATATATAAATTACCTACTCCATCTTCTAACATATCATTAACATATATTTGATATGCACCAGTCGCTTCAAATACACTTATTTTACCAGTAACAAGAACTTTCATTCCATCTTGAGGAACAAATTTAATTTTCCTAGTAGAAGATGCAAACATAATCGCATTAATTCTACTACCCTCATCTTTAATTGTAAAATAAAAGTGTCCTCTACTATGAGGTTTAAAATTAGATATTTCTCCTTTTAAAAACACTTCATTAAGATGAACATCATTATCAATCTTATATTTAATATATCTAGTTAATTGAGTAACAGTAATATATTTATCATTCATACATGTCACCTTCTTTTATTTTACTTCTTCATGATATATCTTATCTAAAACACCATTAATCATTTTAACAACAGCATCTTCAGAATACTTTTTAGATAACTCAATTGCTTCATTAATAGAAACAACTGAAGGAGTCTCTGTATACATAAGTTCATAAATACCAATAGAGAGTATTGCTTGATCTACTTTATTTAATCTATCTATTGTCCAGTCCTTTAAATATTTGTTCGCAAGACTAATAATTTTAGATTTATTTTCAATTACTCCATAAACAGTCTCATTAACAAAACTATTTTCTATATCAAGAGCTTCATGAATTAAATCATCAACATTATATTTAACCTTTGTTTCTTCATAAATACTTACTTGATATAAAACTCTCATAATTATTTCTCTTAATTCACTTCTATTTTTCATATAATCACCACCTTTATTCTATCATAATATTATTTCTCTGTCATTTCTAATTCTTCTTATTTTTTGCTTGTTTATTAATCTCATAAAGAAATGATAACGCTTCCATTGGAGTCATCTCTAATGGATTAATATTTTTTATTTTTTCTTCGATCTCATTTTTCTTAGGAGTTATTTCAGTCTCATCTAATTCAAATAATGTAGTTTGAGTAAAAGTTTCTTTCTTTATACTTTTTTTCTCATAGACATTAAGTATCTCATCTGCTCTTTTTATCAAAGAATCAGGTAACTTAGCAAGAGCCGCAACATGAATACCATAACTCTTATCAACTGCACCTACTTTTACTTTATGTAAGAATGTAACTGTACCATTTTCTTCAATTGCTGAAACATGGACATTTTTTAGTTTCTTTAAATCCTTTTCGAGAACAGTTAATTCATGATAATGAGTAGAAAACATTGTTTTTGCCTTTATCTTATCATGAATATATTCAAGAATTGCTTGAGCAAGACTCATTCCATCATATGTTGCAGTTCCTCTTCCTAACTCATCAAATAGGATTAAACTATTTTCAGTCGCATTATGAATCGCATAATTAGCTTCTTTCATTTCTACCATAAAAGTAGATTCACCACTTACTAAGTCATCACTTGCTCCAATTCTTGTAAATATCTTATCAAATATAGGAAGTATTGCTTCACGACAAGGAACAAAACACCCTATTTGAGCCATAATAACAGTAATAGCGCATTGTCTCATATAAGTAGATTTACCAGCCATATTAGGACCTGTAATTAATAAAATATTAGTAGTTTTATCCATTACAATATCATTTGGAATATATTTATCCTTCATAACTTGTTCAACAACAGGATGACGACACTCTATTAATTTAATTAACTTTTCATTTGTAATCTGAGGTCTAACAAATTTATAACTATCACTTACTACAGAAAATGATTGTATCATATCAATTTCACTAATAATTTTAGCTGTTTTCTGTAATCTTTGTACATATCTTTTTACAACTTCCCTAATATCCATAAATAGTTTATATTCTAGTGAAATAATTTTCTCTTCTGCTCCTAAAATAATATTTTCTTTTTCTTTCAAAATAGGAGTAATAAACCTTTCAGCATTAGCTAAAGTTTGCTTTCTTTCATAACCAAATTCTTCTTTAACCAAAGCACTTTGTCCTTTAGATACTTCTATATAATATCCAAAAACTTTATTATATCCTACTTTTAAATTCTTAATACCTGTTCTTTCTTTTTCACTTTTTTCCATTTCAAGTATAAAATCTTTAGAACCACTACTTATCTTCTTTAATTCATCAAGTTCACTATTATATCCCTCTTTTATCAAATGTCCCTCATGTAGAGAAAAAGGAGCATCCTCATAAATTGTCTTTTCAAGTAATTCATACAATTCTTCAAAAGTATCAATCTTTTTATCAATTTTTAATTCATTAAAGATATTCTTTATATCAGGAAGAACCTTTATTGAACTCTTTAATTGTAATAAATCTTTAGCATTCAAATTACCATATGTAATTCTTCCAACTAATCTTTCTAAATCATATACCTGATCTAAACATTTTATTAAATCATCCCTTAAAATAAACTCTGTACTTAATAAAGATACTAAATCATATCTCTTTTCAATTAAGTCTCTGTCAGTTAAAGGATTTAAAATACTATGTTTTAAATATCTGCTTCCCATTGCAGTTTTACATTTATCAAGTAACCATAATAAACTATATTGTCTTTCTCTATTTCTTAAAGTTTCTATTAATTCAAGATTTTTTCTAGTATTTATATCAAACTCTAAATATGAAGTTGATTTAACAACAACACATCTTTGAAGATGGTGTAAATCACCTTTTTTATTTTCAATTATATAATGTAATAAATGTTTAAGAGTATTTACAATTCTAACATCTTCAATATCTTTATAAATATAAGAGTAATTACTATCATCTAACTCTTCCTTAGTTATAGATACTAAAATATTATGATTACTTCTTAATATCTCAACTAATCCTCTATCAATAGAATCATTAACTATTATCTCTTTAAAATTATTTCTTGTAATTTCTTTTATTATTTTGTCGTTATCCCCTTCAATTAATGATGCATATACTTCTCCTGTTGAAACATCAGCATAACTTAATCCAAAACAATAATCAAAACTATAAATATTCGCAATATAATTACTATCTTTTGAATCAATATTACTATCAATTCTAGTTCCTTTAGTAATTACTTGAACAACATCTCTTTTAACCATTCCCTTTGTTTCTTTTGGATCTTCTAATTGTTCACAAATAGCAACTTTATATCCTTTATCAATAAGTTCATCAACATATGAAGAATATGCATGATGAGGTACACCACACATAGGAACTCTTTCATCTAATCCTGCATTTTTTCCTGTCAAAGTTAGTTCCAATAATCTAGAAGCTAAAATTGCATCATCAAAAAACATTTCATAAAAATCTCCAAGTCTAAAAAAGATAATTGCATCTTCATAATTATCTTTAATATCCATATATTGTTGCATCATAGGACTTAATTTTGATCTATCAACTTCACTTCTCTTCATATATTACCACCTGTTTTTTATTATAACATTTTTTCCAATAAAAAAGAAAGATAACATACAATTTGTTATCTTATTTTCTTATTTTTCTTCTATTCTTTTTACCATTAGATTTATTTATCCCTTTTTTATTTTTAGAATGATTAATTATATTAGAGATAATTGCGATAAATTCAAATAATAATACTACAATTAAAGCTTTAGGCATAATTAAATATGTAAGATTAAGAAGTAACATACTAATAAATAAACATATACCAAATATAACAGTATCCATATTTTGACTCGTTGTATTTTTATTAATAAATAATCTAAAAAAATATTCTGAAAATATATATCCTATTAAAGTAATAAACCAAATAATAAGAAATAAAATATAATTTTTATATTTAACAATAAAACTATCTTGATATACATCAACTTCAGATGTATCAATATCATAATAATTACAAATAGTCTTATAAAAGGCAGAATAACCATTTTTAATTCCTTTATCCCATTCTCCATTCTTAAAATATGGCATAAAATATTTATCAATGTATTCATCAATTAATTGTGAGTATATTATATCCGATAAATATTCTCCAACTTGTACTCTTATCTGTCTATCATCAGTAGATATTAATATTAAAATGCCATTTTCACTAATACCAAAAGAATCATAAATATTATTTGCATAATCTTCAATTGTATTATTATCCAAATCTTTAATGGTAACAACATAATAATCTATATTTGTATTATCTTTTAAATAAAAAGAATGTTCATAAATATATTCTATTGTTTCATCATTAAGAATATTACTTGAATCAGTTATAAATTCATAGTCAGATTTATTAACTAAAGAAAAAACATTGATAGGAATTAAAATAATAAGTAAAAAAAACATCAAATATTTTTTCATAGTAACCTCCAAATCATTTATCACTTCTTCCAGCAATAATTAAAGAACAATATATAAATAATAATATAACAATATAATTATACCAAAAATAAAAAAATATATAATAAAAAATAATAATTATACACTATAAAACAATTATTTTACAAAAAAAAGAAATTCAATTAATTTTAACCTATTAAAGAATTTCTTTTTTATAAATATTATTATTAAATTTAATCCTGTAGTGGAACACCATTAGCATCAGTATTAATACTACCAGCAAGAATCATAATTCCTTCTATGAATCCCCATAAACCACCAAAACCACAAGTCAAGATAGTTACAACGATTTGGATTACTCCTCTTGATGTGTTTCCTAAGTAGAAATTGTGAACTCCCCATGCTCCTAAAAATAATCCAAGTAATCCTGCAGCCATTTTTGATTTTGCTTCTGGATTAACAGGCCCATTTGAAATTGTATTTGTTGCTCCATTTAGTTGTGCTCCACAACTAGGACAAAATGTTTGAGTATCTTCTACTTGTGTACCACATTTAGGACAGAACTTTGCCATTAAATCACTCCCTTTACTCTATTCTATCATAAATACTTGAAATATTAAATAATTTGACTATTTTTGAAATTGAGAATTGTAAAGTTTTGCATAAAAACCATCTTTCTTAAGTAATTCATCATGTTTTCCCTGTTCAACTATATTACCCTCATTCATAACAAGTATTAAGTCAGCATTTTTTATAGTAGATAATCTATGAGCAATAATAAAACTTGTTCTACCTTTAGTAAGCTTATCCATTGCTTTTTGAACTAATTCCTCTGTTCTTGTATCAACATTAGAAGTAGCCTCATCTAAAATCAAGAAAGGAGCATCTTCAATCATACCACGAGCAATAGTAATTAACTGTTTTTGTCCTGATGAAATCACTTCGTTATCTCCAACAACTGAATCAATTCCACCTGGAAGAGTATTTATAAAATGATCAATCCCAACAATTCTACAAGCTTCCCAAACAGTCTCATCAGATATATCTTTACCATTATACTTAATATTATCCTTTATAGTTCCATCAAATAACCATGTATTTTGTAAAACCATACAGAATAAATCATGAATATTTTCTCTCTTTAAATCTTTAATAGAAACTCCATCAATAATAATATCTCCAGAGTTAATTTCATAAAACTTCATTAAAAGATTAACCATTGTTGTTTTACCAGCACCAGTCGGACCAACAATTGCTATTTTTTCACCTGCTTTTACTTTAGCACTAAAATTCTTAATAATAGTTTTATCTTTATTAGTAAATTCAAAAACACGTTCAGCAGCTGCTAAAATAGATTGCATAGTAGTCATTGCTTGAGCAATTCTAGAAAGAGGATTAGTAAACAATCTAACATAAATCATAAATGCTACAATTACTCCAAATGAAGTTTTTCCATTCATAACTAGTAATGCACCAACAACACATACTGCAACATATCCAAAATTACCTATAAAACTCATAATTGGTTGCATTATACCAGATAAAAACTGACTTTTACGATTACAATCATATAACCTTTCATTAATTTCATCAAATTCTTCTAATGCACTTTTCTCTCCATTATAAGCTTTAACTACATTATGACCAGAATAAATCTCTTCGATATGACCATTCAAATCTCCTAATTCCTTTTGACGTTGTACAAAATATTTTTGCGATCTCTTAAGTAAGAAAAATGAAAATACAAAACCTATTATGCTAGAAAGTATAGCAGTTAAAGCCATAATAGGATTAGTAACAAACATCATAACAATAGACCCTAAAAATAATGTCACATTTGTAACCAAAGAAGTAATAGTATTACTCATATTAATTCCTATAGTATCAACATCATTTGTAACACGAGATAAAACATCTCCCGTTTCATGTGAATCAAAATACTTTAAAGGAAGTTTATTAATTTTTCTACTAATACTTTGTCTTAGTTTTTTAGAATAACCAATCCCAACATAGGCCATAATAATACCTTGTATATAAGTAAACAAGGAATTTAATAAGTAAATTATTCCTAAAATTATTGATTTTATTTTTAAATCAGAAACATTCATTTTAGGTTCAATAAAACTTTTAATAGATTTAGGCATATCATCAAATGATTCTAATGCTTCATCTGTAGAATCCTTATTAACAGTACTTAAACTATCAAAATATTTAACTTGATCTTCTTTTGAAATTAATACTCCTTTATATTCAAATTCATTAAATAAGGCAAGTTTCTCATCTTTAGATAAATTATTATACATATCCAAATAATTAGTATCTTCCATAGAGTTACCAAATGTATTAACTTTAATATTAGAATGTTTAAATATTTCTTTTGAAATAACTTCAATATTTTCTACTCTAGGTTTAATACCTTCAGTAATAACATCAGTAACACCAGCAAGTCTATTAGGGGCAACAGTAGAAAGAATTGCAGCTACCAAAGCCAATAAAATAGATACAATAAGTAAATATCTCCATTTATCTAAATTTTTAAATAGATTAACAAGTGTTCCTTTAACATCATTAACCTTTTCAACTTTTTTCATTCTAGGCATTTTCTAATTCCTCCTCACTTAATTGAGAAAGGGCAATTTCCTTGTATATTTCACATTTCTTTAATAATTCTTTATGTGTACCAATCCCTACACATTCTCCCTTATCCAAAACAACTATTTTATCAGCATTCATAATTGTACCAATTCTTTGAGCAACTATCATACTAGTAGCATTTTTTGTATATTTTTTTAATTCTTGTCTTAATGTTAAATCAGTTTGATAATCAAGTGCCGAAAAAGAATCATCAAATATATATATTTCTGGATCTCTTGCAATTGCTCTTGCTATAGATAATCTTTGTTTTTGTCCTCCAGAAATATTTGTTCCACCCCTAGCTACATGAGCATCATATTTATTATCCATTTTAAGAACAAAATCCTTAGCTTGAGCAATATCTATTGCTTTTTTTACTTTCTCTAGAGTTGGTTTTTCTCCATCTTTATCTCCATAAGAAACATTTTCTGCCACTGTACCAGTAAACATAACAGCAGTTTGAGGAATATATCCTATCTTATTATTTAAAGCTTTAATATCATATTCTTTTACATTAACACCATCAACAAAAACTTCTCCATCACTAACATCATATAATCTAGGAACTAAATTAATTAATGTTGACTTACCAGAACCAGTAGACCCAATAAAAGCAATAGTCTCTCCTTTTTTTACCTTAAAACTAATATCCTTTAAAATATATTCATCAGCATCAGGATACTTAAAACTAACATCCTTAAATTCAATTGTACCCTTCTCTTTAGTTTTACCATTAAATGTACCATTCTTTATAGATATATCTTCATCTAATACTTCATTAATACGATTAGCAGAGACCTTAGCTCTAGGAGCAACCATAAATATAAAAGTAAGTAATAAGAATGATATTATAACTTGTATTCCATAACTTGAGAATACAACCATATTACTAAACATAGTAATCTTATCTGTCATACTAGAATTAATTATTAAGAAAGCCCCAACAACATAAATTGCTAAATGTTGAAAATGCATAACAAAATTCATCATTGGTTCCATAAGAGCAAATGTTCTTGTTACCTTCAAATGAATATTAGTAATTTCATCATTTACATTATCAAATCTATCTTCTTGAAATTTTTCAGCATTAAAAGCATGTATAACCTGTATACCAGTAATATTTTCTCTAGTAACTCCATTTACCTTATCAGTTAATTTTTGTATCCTAGTAAATCTAGGAGTAACAATACTAATAATTATTAAATTAGTTATAACAATTATAATTACTCCAACTGCCGTAATTAAACTTAATTCTCCACTCTTACCAATTATTTTAGTTAATGCCCAAATTGCCATAACAGGAGCTTTAATTAACATTTGTAATCCCATAGCAAGTAACATTTCAATTTGAGTTACATCATTAGTAGTCCTTGTAATTAAGCTACTAGTTTGAAATTTCTTTATTTCAGCAATTCCAAAATCTTCAACTTTGGCAAAAATTTTTCTTCTAATACTTCTTGAAAAACGAGCAGATAATAAAGAAGTCAAATATCCAACAACAACAGTACATATTAAACTACTTATTGCACAAACAAGCATATAAAATCCAGATGTTAAAATCTCTTTCATTGTACTATTTTCTGTTTGAACTAACTTAGTAATCTCACTCATATATTCAGGTATTCTTAAATCTAAAAACACAGAAAAAACTACTAAAATACTTACAAATAAAATAATTAAATAATCTTTTTTTTCTAAATTTTTAAATAATTTAAACATTAAATCTCCTCCATAAATTATATGTATTATAACAAACATTATAATTATAACATACAAAAAGAATAATTAAATACATTAACTATTCTTTTTTTTAAAACAATCAATTTCATGATCATTAATCATACCAATAGCCTGTAAATAAGAATAAATAATTACCGTACCTACAAACTTCATCCCTCTTTTTTTTAAATCATCAGATATTTTATCAGATAATGAATTCCTAGTATATAATTTAACTCCATTATGAATAATTATTTTATTATTTGTAAAAGACCAAATATATTTAGAAAAAGTTCCATATTCTTTTTGTATTTTAATAAATATTTTACTATTATTAATTGCTGCATTAATTTTTAATCTATTTCTAATAATACCTTTATTATTAATCAATTCATTAATTTTATTTTCATCGTATTTAGATATTTTATTATAATCAAAATTATCAAAAGCTTCTCTAAAGATTTCTCTCTTATTTAAAATACATTCCCAAGAAAGTCCTGCTTGAAAAGATTCAAGTAAAAGCATTTCAAATAAATAACTATCATCATATGAGGCTACACCCCACTCTTCATCATGATATCTAATATATAAAGGATTATCATTTACCCAACTACATCTAATCATTTTAAATATTTTTTTAAATCCTTTAATTTATTATTAGCATCCCTCATACCAAGTCTATACATTTCTTGAATCTTATCTTTATTCTTTTCAATTCTACTAATCTTAACAAGCTCACTCGGTCTAATAACAAATACTCTTTTTTCTTCTTCTAATGACTCTATATACTCTTTTGTTTTATTATAAACATTATATCTATTTGAATAAGTTTCAACAAATTTAGGATAATTTTTATAAAATCTTTTAAATAAAAAATTATTATGCTTTTTCTTTCTATAATCTTTTGGTCTAGTCTCTACTACAATTATTTTCTTATATCCATTTTTTAGTCCCCATTTAATTGGAACAGAATCACTAATACCACCATCTAAATATTCCTTACCCTTTATATGTACAATTCTAGACACAACCGGCATAGATCCACTTGCTCTTAAATATTCTAATTGATTTTCTATATCATCTATTTTAATATATTCGGGCTTACCTGTAACAACATTCGTAACAACACAATAAAAATCAGTTTTAGACTTATTAAATGTATCAAAGTCAAATGGATCTGTCTCATAAATAAGCTTATCAAAACAAAAATCTTTATTCATTATATTTCCAGTTCTAATGAGAGAAGAAATACCCATATAGTTTTTATTTTTTAAATTATCTAAATTATATCTTATAACTCTTCCTCTCTGATTAGATAAATAATTAATACCAAATAACGCTCCTGCAGAAACACCTATAACAGTATCAACTTTAATCTTATTTTTCATAAAAGTATCAAGTACACCAGCAGTATATATACCTCTTAAACCCCCACCTTCTAATATTAATAAAGTCTTCATATTACCTCACCCACTTTAATTATAACATGTCTAATAAAAAAAAGAAGAAATATCTTCTTTATTTAGAAACCTTATTAAATTTAAGTCCTTTTTCTTCCAATTCATCTATAGTAAGTAATTTATAATTTAAAACATCTTTTAAAGAATATTTTTTCTCAGGTGATAATCTAACTGCAGGAGCTACAATGAAAATTCTATCTGATTTTTTTTCATCAAACTCGTATGTATAATTTTCATCTTCATAAAACACTTCATTTTCATTAACATCAACTGTTTCAGAATCTAATTTTTCTTCACTGATTGTAGAAATAAACTTAAAATCATCATCCTTGTAAGTACAAAAATCACTTTGTATATTAATTCCCTTTGGGCCAATATAAATATCATTAATATTAGGTTTATTACATTTATATAAACTAATTCCATTATTTGAAAAAGAATCATCAAAAGTTTTAAACATTTCTGTTGAGCCATCAACATATAAACCAGTAAATGAAATATTTTGAATTAAATCATCAATAATTTTATTATCCTTTTTTAAATATGACAATAAAGTATTTTCTTTTGATTGTCCTAATTCAACTACATTTATAGAATCAATACAATAAGTATAAACTTTAATATCTTTATCCGCATAATAAAGTTTTGATGATTCACTACATTTACTTACCTCATTTGTTTTCAAACTAAACTCAACTTTATCTTCCTTAAATTTACTTGGAACATCAATTTTAATTGTTAATACATAAAATTTTATATCAAAAGAATCATCTAAATCCTCTTCATTATTAATTTTTGTTGTCCTAGAGGCTTGATAAAATAATCCTCTATATTTTTCAATGTGTGTAAGATTATTGTAAGTAGAAATATTAAAAATAGGCTCAGAACCAGATATTGTTCTTTTATAATCTAAAAATGCAGTTATAATACCAAATAAAAATACAATAATAATAATATTTCTAATAAACTTTAAAAATCTCAATAACAATCCCATAAAAATACCCCTTATCTTAGATAATTATATCAAAGATAAATTCAAAATACTAGCAAAATGCTTATACTTTTAAAACATAATAAATTTACATAATAATAAAAAGACTCTAAGAGTCTTCATAAACAATTGGTAGCCTGTACGGAATTCGAATCCGTGAATGCTGCCTTGAGAGGGCAGTGTGTTAAGCCACTTCACCAACAGGCCATTTAAACAACAAATTAATATTAACACAGTTTTAAAAAGAAAACAAGATATTATTTCTTTACTAAATAATATCCTGGATAATAATTACCACCATATTTAAACTTAGGCTTCTTCTTTAAAGTACAAATATCAAATTTTCTTTTAAATATATTTCTTACCCTACCATCACAATCATTAACCCATAATGTAGAGCATATCGCAATACCATCATTCTCAAGTAAATCAAATACATTATTAGTAAATCTCCATATCTTATCATAATCCGAATAACATAACCATTCAGAAATATTTGAAAGAATTAAATAATCATATTTTTCATCTACTGAAATATCTTCTGTAATATCCATATTTCTAAATAAAAAGTCATTTTGTTTAATAAATTCTTTAATTTTACTAAGATTCCTAATATTATTATCCTTCATACCTTCAGTTTTAGGAATAACCATTTTAAGTAAATCTTTAATAAAATTACTATTCAAATACTTTTTATAATAATACATATTTAAATATTCGATTATCCATTTTCTAAGATAAAAGAAATAAATAGTCATCTTATTTCTATCAAATAAATCTACCTTTTTTGCACCTCGATTAATCAAGTTAAATGCCTGGTCTCCACTACCTAGTACAGATAAAATATTTTTACCATTAAAATCAAAATTATTATAAATTATGTTAAGTTTTTCATTAGAGTTATAGTATATTTCATCACTATTAATAAAGTTTCTTGCATCATTCTTTATCTTTTTTCTATCAAAATTCATATATACCCCTCACTTGATAAGCATATATTTTAACAATTTTTATATATAAAGTCAAAAAAAAGAAGATTAATCTTCTTTTTCATTATCGAGTGATATAATTAATTTTTTTAGGCTATCGATAAGTCCACCAACATATGCACATCCCATAAAACATATTATAGAATCCAACTCAGGAGTTAACTTATCAATTGTTTCTTCTGAAATAATATCACCATCATTTAACCCATCTATAATAATTTGAGAAGAAACACCAGGATAATCTTCACTCTTTTCACGATTACTATCAATTTCAGTTACAAAAGCCTTATCAGCAACATTTAATGAATCAATAAATTGTTCCTTAAAATCTCTTGTTCTAGAATATGTATTTGGTGCAAATACAACAACAATACGTTTATCAGGGAATTTTTGTCTAATACCTTCAAGAGTTGCTTTTATTTCTGTAGGATGGTGAGCATAATCATCAACTATAGTAGTTTTGCCAATCTTTTGAATTGCAAATCTTCTTTCAGCATTTTTAAATGTTTTCATGCTATTATAAATAACTTCCCTATCTATTCCAATATTTGAACACATTACAATAGCAGCAGTTGCATTTAAAACCATATGTTTCCCATATAGAGGTATTTCAAAACTACCATATAACTCTTCTTTAATATAAATATCAAATGTAGAACCAGTCTCTTCTAATTTAACATTTTTAATAACAATATCATTATTGAATCCAAATCCATAAAATAAAACTTTAGTATTATAATTAATCTTTCTAACTTCTTGATTATCTCCATT
>CADBGE010000041.1:16265-17600 GCA_902794075.1 uncultured Erysipelotrichaceae bacterium
TTTGGATGATAATAAGTAAAATGACGATTAAATTCATCACTTTCTACAACAAAATAGTCATTTTCTTTTGCTGCATAACCATCCCCTGCACCTATAAAGTAATTGCAACCAATACTATTTGTTAAAATATGTTTAATCATTGAAGAAGTAGATGTCTTTCCATGAGTACCTGAAACTCCAATAGACTTAAACATTGAAATAACATCTCCCATTATTTCACCATATTTTTTTATAGTTAGACCCATTTTTTTTACTCTTTGAAGTTCAGGATGATCCTCACTAAAAGCAACACTATATGTAACTATAGTATCCTTATCTATTTCATGTTCATGATCATAATAAATAGTTATTCCTCTATCATCCAATCCATCTTGAGTATACTTATGTTCCTTTGCATCATCATATCCAGATACATCATTTCCTAAGTCAAATAATATTTGAGCAAGAGTAGACATACCTGTTCCTTTTATACCTATACAATAATATTTCATATTATCACATCCCAATAAAATTATAATATATCAAAAAAAAGATGTAAAGGTTTTGCTTTACACCTTTACACTTATAATATATTAATAATATGTATAATTATTCATCCATTTTATCTCTAATAGAATAAACACACCCACAATAATCCTGTCGATATAAATTATATTCTTTTGATAATTCAATACTTCTTTTATATCCATTTTTCTTTTTAAAATCGCTATATAAATAAGTAGAATTATATTTATTATTAAGTTCTTCCCCTATCTCATTAATCCAATTACTATTTTTATGAGGAGATAATGTTAGAGTCGTACAAAAATAATCATAACCTAACTCATCGGCAATTATTGCAGTTTCATTAAGTCTCAAATGATAACATTTATAACATCTCCTACCTCTTTCAGGTTCCTTTTCAAGTCCTTTTGATATATCAAAGAAATCTTTAGAGTTGTAATTACCCTCTTCTAAAGAAATAGGATATTTTGTCTTAAAAGATGAAATAAATTTTTTGATTTCATTAACTCTTTTATAATATTCATCCTCATTTGTAATATTAGGATTATAGTAAAAAATAGTTACTTTAAAGTAATTTCCTATTCTTTCTAATACAGCACTACTACAAGGAGCACAGCAAGCATGTAATAACAAAGGAGTCCCTTCCTTTATAGTTTTCATTTGTTTTTCCATTTCTAAATCATAATTCACTTTATCACTTCATTTCACAGGAGATTATATCACATATTAGAAATTATATCTATCACTTTCATAAACACTTTTTAAATATTTTTTTAATTGTCTCTTATTTTTTATTATAATTCCCTTTCTTATATGTTTTTGTAAAAAATC
>CADBGE010000042.1 GCA_902794075.1 uncultured Erysipelotrichaceae bacterium
TTTAATAATGAGATGGTTATAACTACAGGATACTTAGAAATGGGAAAAACTGCTAATATTAATTTAAAAATGTGGCAAGATATAAATAGTTTGAATACTGGACATTTTCATGGAAAAGTAATATTTGAAAAAATGGAAGATTAGTCTTCTTTTTTTATGAAATTATTTATTATTTCATATGTTTTATCTGTATTATTTAAATATGAAAAGTGATTTGAATTTTTGTAGATGATGAGTTTTGATTCTTTTATGATTCTTTTTAATTTTTTGGCATCTTTAAGAGGTGTATCTAGATCGTTTTCTCCCCATATAATTAATGTAGGAATAGTTATTTTTTTATAATATTTGTATAAATTTTCTTTAATAATATTTTTGAAAGTATTATGCATATTTATTGGAAGTGTTAAATAATCTTTTGAAGAATATTTTTTTAATAATTTTTTTCTTAATTTATATCTTTTTTCTCTAGGAAATATATTTATTAATAATTTTTTTAGTTTATAGATATATCTTTTAATTATTACTTTTAATTTTATTCTTTTAATACCTGCGACATCTATAAGTATTAGTTTATTTATATTAATATTATATTTTCCTATAAGTATTGATGTTATTCTTCCTCCGAAGGAGTGAGCAACTATATTGATATTATTAATATTATTATCTTTTATAAATGATTTTATTATTTCTGCATAATCATAGATTGTTAGATCTTTATTAATTATAGGACTATTTCCAAATCCTGGATAATCAAGTATATATACTGTATATTTTTCTTTTAATAGATCTATTAATTTATAAAATGTATTTCTAGTATTTCCCCATCCTGGTAAAATAATAATATTATTTTTTGAATTACCATGTTTTTCATAATAAAGATTATATTTATGATATTTATAATACATATAATCACCTAGTTTAATTTATGTAGAATGTTAAATAATGTGAAAATACTTGTATATAGAATATTTAATATGATATAATTAAATTGTCAGAGAGGTACGAGCAAGACTCTATTAAAACCGACTAAAATAACGATACGGGAGTTTTGATTTGTTATCGGTGTTGAATACTCTTAATTTGAGGATCCTAAAGATAACATAGAGACACCCACCTGGACTAAAGTACAGGTTTTATCGTTGTCCTAGACGTATCTCAATTCTGACTTTTTTATTGTTCTAAATATAGGGTTTCTTGATTTTTAAAGTGACTCATGTTATAATAGCCGCTATATAGGAGTGGTGAGGTATGTTAATATTGCCTATAATTAATAAAAGAAGAGTAATGAATGTTGAAATAAAATTAAAAGACGCGACAAAGGTTCGAAAAGGAGTTTGCTATGATGATGCTTCTGCTAGTGATATTATTGTAAATAGAGAGAAGTTTTCAGAGTCTTCATTTAAAGATTCTAAAAATGTAACAGCACCTATTGATTTTATAAGAAGTAAATCATTATTATTTCCAAGAAGATTTTTAGTTACTACTAAAGTTCAAGATAGCTCATCTTTATATGATGTTTATGAAGTTCCTCAACCACCAAAAAAATCTAGTGAAAGTATTGATAAACTTTATAGTAAAGCTATTACTGATATGAGAAAAGAAATACCTAATAGACCTAAGAGAGGTAGATATGTTTCTTTTGAAGATTTAGGATTTAATAAACAATTGACTAATGATAAAATTGCATTATTACAAAGAGTAGTAAAAGAATCTCATGATTCTAATGATTTAGGAATAAAACTTCAATCTGCTGGAATTGCTGATTTAGTAGATACTGCTGATTTTATAAGTAATTTTGAATGTACTATTTTATCTGATACTGAAATTCCAGAAGATAGTTTACAAGATACTTTAAAAGCTATGAGTTCTATAAATACAAGAGATTATAGAAATTTAAAAAAATATTATAATATGGCTAAATCAAATACCGATTTATATACAAAAATAAGTTATGTAAATAAGATTATTTATGATAAACCTTTAGTATTACATAGATCTCTTGATGTAGGTCAAAAAACTTTGATAAAGAAGAAGGATAATTATGACTATCAACAAGCAGCATAAATTTTCTAGATTTGAAAAAATTATAGGAAATGATAATTTAAAAATATTAAATAAAAAAAGTGTACTAGTACTTGGATGTGGTGGAGTAGGTGGATATGTTGTTGAAGCCTTAGCCAGAAGTAATATTGGTACACTTGTTTTAGTAGATTATGATAAGATTGATATTAGTAATATAAATAGACAAATTATTGCTTTAGATTCAACAATTGGTGAAGATAAAGTTGATGTATTAGAAGGAAGAGTTAAGGATATTAATAGTGAATGTAATGTCATAAAGATAAAGAAATTTATTGATACTGATAATTTTCTTGAATTATTTGATTATGATATAGATTTCTTTGTTGATGCATGTGATACGGTGAGTGTAAAAAAGGCAGTTATTAAAGAATGTCTAAAAAGAAAAATTAAATTTATTTCAAGTATGGGAACTGGTAATAAATTTGACCCTTCGAAATTAGAAATAATGGATATAAGAAAAACAATAAATGATCCACTTGCTAGAATAATTAGAAAGTTTATTAAGGATTGTAAAATAAATGACAAGGTAATGGTTCTATCGTCTTCAGAATTACCTGTAAAAACAGGAGATAGAATTCCAGGTTCAACAGCTTTTGTTCCATCTTCTGCAGGACTTTTAATAGCAAGTTATGTTATTAAATGTTTCATTGATTATTAATTATTAACTCTTCTTTTTAAAAATGTAGTATTTAATTTTGTCATCAGTATTTTTAACTACTGATTCTTTTATTTTGTTATTTGTTTTTTCATATGATTCATAAATTAGTTCATATTCATCATCGTGTAATAAGTTTGAATACAGATAATCATTTTTGTATACAAGTAGATAGTTAAATTTGTATTTATCTAAGAAATCTTTATAATATATTAGTTTTTCTTGTAAATAATAGTACTCTTTAAAAATATCTTCTTTTTTATTTATTTTTTTTTGAAATAATTCAGCACGTGCGTCTATATATGGTTTTATTCCAACATATTCAGCATATGTACATACTGCATATGGACAATACAGTTTTACATTATTAATTTCATTTTTTTCAGTATTATATATCATATTAATTCCATCTTTTATTCTGCTTTCAAATGAAATTGCATTAGATTTAATTATCATTATAAGAGGCATTATTATGAAAAAAACTATAGATATTGTAAAAAATGAAAAATATTTATTATTATCTGTTTTAGCATAATAATCTTTTAAATAATATGCTAACGGATAAATGCTTGTTATTATAACAAATAATAATCCTCTATTTGATGATATAGCAATAAATGATGTACCTAAAAGAAGTAAAATATGTCTTGCTTGAATTTTCTTTTTATATGTAATATAAAAACAATATAATGATATTATTATAAAAAAGTGAATTAATCCATTTGATGTATTAATATTTAATGGACTCATTTCTATAACAATGTCTGTTAATTCTTTTAGGTTTGAATTACTTAAATATAACATATTTTCTATGCCATAAGGATTTATAAATCCAACGAGTATTATTGAAATAAGGGCAATAATAAGAGGCATTTTTTCTTTAGATTTCGATTCGATTTTTCCAATTTTATATTCAAAAGAGTTAAGTATAAAAGGTATCATAATACATATCATCATTGGCCAAATAGAAGCATGGACATTTATTAATATAATTGATATTATAGGTAACCAGTAAAGTTGTTTTTTATTATTTGTTTTGAAATACTTTTCTAAAACAAATAATTCAAGTATTAATAGTAATGATGATATTATTTGTGGTCTGATAATGAGGTATTCAAATGTATATAAAACGGAGATGATAATTGTTATTATTACTGATAAAACTTTTTTATTATCATCAATATAGTTTATAAACTTATAGATTACATATATTGTGATTATATTTATAAAATTTGTGAATAAATATAAACCAATTGATCCAGTATACTTATATAACATATATATAATAACGTCAAATGACCATTGTTGAATTATAATGTGAAGGTTATTATGAATTGTAAATGGATCTATTTTGAAAAAACCATGTTTTATTATTTCTTTTCCTGTTGTTAAAATAAACCATATGTCATCATCTGTTTTAGTTGTACTTAATAGTCCAATAAATATTGGTATTAATAAAAAACTTAGAGCTTCCCATTTTGATGGATGATAATTTTTATATTTATTAATTATATAATTCATTTTGTTACTCCTTTTTTTTATTGTACAATAAAAAAATAAAAAAAAAATAGATTTTCATCTATTTTTATAATTTTCTATATAATCCAATTACTTTTCCTAATATAGTACACTCTTTTAATATTATTGGTTGCATTGTATCATTTTCTGGTTGTAATCTGAAATACCCATTTTCTTTATAAAAAGTTTTAACTGTTACTTCATTATTGTCATTCATTGCAACTACTGTTTCACCGTTTCTTGCAGTATTTTTTCTTTCAACAATTAAAATATCTCCATCATATATACCAACATTAATCATTGATTCTCCACTAACTTTTAATGTGAATACTTCATCTTTTTTTGCGATTAAATTAGCAGGTAATGAGAAATATTCGTCTGGCATTTCAATTGCTTCAATTGGAGAACCTGCAGTTACTTTTCCAAGTAGTGGAACATCAACTATTTTTTCATCTTTTTCTAAGTATTCATTAGGTACTAATATTTCAAGCGTTCTGTTTTTATTATCATCTTTTTTTATATATCCTTTTTCTTCTAATTGTTTTAGATGAAAATGAATTGTTGCAGGAGATGATAAATGTGCTTCTTCTCCAATTTCTCTAACCGTAGGAGGATATCCATTTTTTGCAATCATTTTCTTTAATATATCTAAAATAAATTTTTGTCTTCCAGTCAATTTATCCATATATTCACTTCCTTATGTAGTTATTTTATCATAAAATTTATATTACGTCAAACAAATGTTTTAATTTTTGAATATTTTATTGATAATATTTTTATGTTATATTATAAGTGTGGTGATTAATATGAAAAAGAATATTGTTATTATTGGAGCTGGACCTGCTGGTTTATCATGTGCATATCATTTATTATTAAATAATAAGAATTATAATATTATAATAATTGAAGAAAGCAGTGATATTGGAGGGATAAGTAAAACAATTAATTATAAAGGAAATCGTATTGATATTGGTGGACATAGATTTTTTACAAAAAATTCTGATGTATTAAAAATGTGGTTTGATATATTGCCGTTACAGGGAAAACCTGCTTTAGATGATAAGATTCTGAAGGTTAATAAACCTTTTTCTAAAAGTAATATAAATCCTGAAAGGGATGATAAAGTTATGTTATTTAGAAATAGAATATCTAGAATTTTTTATAATAAAAAATTTTTTGATTATCCTGTAAACATGACTTTTAATACAATAAAGAATATGGGATTTGTCACAACGTGCAAATGTGGAGTTAGCTATATAAAAGCTATGATTTTTAAAAAAAATGAAAATAATTTAGAAAATTTTTATATAAATAGATTTGGTAAGAAACTATATAGTATGTTTTTTAAAGATTATACTGCGAAACTATGGGGAAGAAGTCCATCTGAAATAGATTCTAGTTGGGGTAGTCAAAGAGTTAAAGGAATTTCAATTAAGAATGTTATTGCTAGTTACTATAAAAAAATATTTCATATTAAAGAAAAAAATAAAGAGATAAGTTTAACTGATTATTTTTATTATCCTAAATATGGTCCAGGACAGTTTTATGAGACAATGGCTGAAATAATAAAACAAATGGGTGGTAGGATTATCCTTAATAGTAAAGTGGTAAAAATAAATAAAAAAAATGATCACTTGGAAAGTCTTATATATATAAAAGATGGGGAACAAAAACAAATAAAATGTGAAAAAGTTATATCATCTATGCCAATGAAAGATTTAATAAATTCTTTAAATAATGTTGAAAAAAACATAAAATATATTAGTGATAATCTTCCATATCGTGATTTTGTTACCGTTGGAGTGTTAGTTCCAAAATTAGATTTAAAAAATGAAAGTAGTATCAAAACAATACATAATGGAATTCCTGATAATTGGATTTATATTCAAGATTCTAATGTTAAAATGGGAAGAATTCAAATATTTAATAATTGGTCTCCTTATATGGTGAAAGATCCAATTAATACTATTTGGATTGGACTTGAATTTTTTTGTTCAGAAGGTGATGACTTTTGGAGTCTAAGTGATAATCAAATAAAAAAAATAGCACAAAAAGAATTAAAAAAACTTGGTTTTTATGATGGTAAAGTATTAGATTGTCTTGTTGTTAAAATAAAAAAAGCATATCCTGCGTATTTTGATACATATGATAGAATAGATGAATTGAGAGAATATATTAATAAAATTGATAATTTATATTGTATTGGAAGAAATGGTACTCATTCATATAATAACATGGATCATTCTATTTTGAGTGGTATGATATGTGCAAATTTAATTAATAATTATTCACATAATTTAGATGAATTATGGAATGTTAATGTTGATAAGAATTATCAGGAATCAAAGTAGGTGTTAAATTGAAAAGAAAAGTAAGTTTGGGAATAGTTTTTATCTTGTTTCCTTTATTTATGTTTTGTATAATAGATTTTTCTAGAGAAACGGATATTTGGTTTTTATTATCTCATGGAAGATATATATTGAATAATGGTATTCCTCATATTGAAATGTTAACGATGCATTCAAATTTAAAATTTGTGATGCAGCAGCCAGGGTTCTCTATAATTATGTATTTGCTATATAAATATATGGGAAGTATAGGTATAATTACATTTATTGGATTAATAAACATACTAATATTTTTTTTCTTATATAAACTATGTTTATTGATAAGTTCAAATAATAAGTATTTTTCTTTTTTAATTGCATCGATAATTGATTTGCTTTTGGTTCTACTATTTATTATACCAAGGCCACAAGTGATTAGCTTACTAATATTTTTAATATTAATATATATACTTGAAAAATATATTAGAAAAGAAAGTAAAATAATATTTTTTCTACCAATTTTAAGTTTAATACTCATAAATATGCATTCTGCTATGTGGCTTATGTTTTTTGTTTTGTGTATGCCATATGTAGTAGAACTAGGATATTATTATTTTATAAAGAAAGATAATAGAATAAAAAAGTTAATTTTAATTATGATTGTATCATTTATAGTTGGATTTATAAATCCCTATGGTTATGAAAATATGTTTTATTCAATTAATTCATATGGTATAAATATAATTAATAATAATATTAGTGAAATGAACAAAGTAAATATTTTTTCAAATAAAAGTATGATTCAATATAATAGTTGTTTGTTTATTATTTTATTTTTGATTCAATTGTTTATTATATTTTTTAATAGAAAAAAATATACAATTCATGAATATTTATTATTTTTTGGTTTATCTCTTATGGCATTTATGAATTTAAGAAACATTTCTATTTTCTTGTTATGTTCTTTTCCATTTGTAATTAAGCCTATTATAAAAAAATTTAAAACTGTTATATCAATAAAAATCTTTGCTATTTTTATTGTAGCAATATTATCTTTTTATATTTATAATTGTATTAATGGGGCATATATATTAAAGGATAAAAAAATGAATGATATTTTGATTTATATGAATAATAATTATAGTAAAAATATTAAAATATTTAATTATTTTGATGATGGTCCTTACTTAGAGTTTAATAATTATAGAGCTTATATTGATACAAGGGCGGAAGTATTTATTAAAAAAATGAATAAGAAGAAAGATATTTTTGATGAATATATGGACGTTATAATGGGAATTAAGGATTTTGATGAATTTTCTAAAGAGTATGACTTTAAGGTATTTATTATAGAGAAAGATAGTATATTATATAAAAAATTAAAAAATAATCATGATTATAAAATTGTATATCAAAATAAATATAACTCTATATTTGAAAAAAAATAATGTATTTAAATATGTTATTTTTTTATATGTAAAATACGAACAAATGTTTAAAATAATTGTTGACACGAACAAATATTCGTAGTATGATTTTTTTGTACGAAAGAAAGGAGTGATTTTAAATGGCTAAAACACAAAAAATAAAAGGTTATATAAAGACGGGGATTGTTATTGCATTTATTTACTTATTATTTGTATTATATTTACTTTTTGTTAGTGATAGAATAGAAAAATTAGATAATAAGTCATATGATGATTCAATTCAAAAATCATTAAAAATTGGTGAATAAACTATTATTTATGTTATACTAGATGCAGGTGATAAATAATGAAAAAAATAATATTGGTAGATGGAAATAATTTATTATTTAGGAGTTATTTTGCAACTGCATATCAGGGTGTTATCATGAAAAATTCTAAAGGTTTTCCTACTAATGCTTTATATGGATTTATTAATATGATGAATAAAATTATTAAAGATGAAAATCCAAGTTATATAATGGTTGCATTTGATAAAGGAAAAACCTTTAGACATGATAAATATGATGATTATAAAGCAGGAAGAGCAGCAATGCCTGATGAATTAAAATTGCAATTTCCTAAAGCTAAAGAAGTATTACAAGCAATGGGAATAAAGTATTTTGAAATTGATAATTACGAAGCAGATGATATTATAGGTACTCTTGCAAAAAGAGTTGATGAAGAAGATCAGTTTGTTGCGACTATTGTTAGTAGTGATAAGGATTTACTTCAATTAATTAGTGATGAAGTTGTTGTTAAATTATTAAAGTCAAGTGATCATATAATGATGACTAAAGATGAGTTTAAAAATACATATGGACTTGATCCTATTAAAATGATTGATTTGAAAGCATTGATGGGAGATTCTAGTGATAATAT
>CADBGE010000043.1 GCA_902794075.1 uncultured Erysipelotrichaceae bacterium
ACTTTAAAGTAGAGATAACATCAACAAAAGGATTTGATTCATCTCAAGTATGTAATGGAGGAGTATCCTTAGATGAAATAAATATTAATACAATGGAATCAAATATAATAAAAGATTTATATATAATAGGAGAACTTTTAGATATTAATGGTAATTGTGGAGGTTATAACTTAACAGAATGTTGGATAAGTGCTCTATTATCAGGAAAAGATATAGGAGGAAATAATGCTTAGAATAAGAGAAGTAAAAATACCTATATCATTAGATAATAAAGAGTATATTTTAAAAAAAATATCCAAATTACTAAATCTCAAAAAAGAAGAAATAATTGAATATAAAATATTAAAGAAAAGTATAGATGCTAGAAATAAAAATAATATAATGTTTATTTATGAATTAGCTCTTAATTTAAAAAATGAAAATAAAATACATCTAACAAAAAATATTTCTAAATATATAGAAAATAAATATGAATTTATAAAGAATAAAGAACTAAATTGTAGACCTATAATAGTAGGATCAGGTCCTGCAGGACTATTTTGTGCATATATGTTAGCTCTAACTGGTTGTAATCCAATTATTTTAGAAAGAGGAGAAAAAATAGAAGATAGAGTAAAGACAGTAGAAAATTTCTTTAAAACAAATAAACTAAATCCTGAATCAAATATTCAATTTGGAGAAGGAGGAGCAGGAACATTTAGTGATGGTAAACTAAATACTCTTACAAAAGATAAATTAAATAGACATAAAAAAGTATTTGAAATATTTATAGAGAATGGTGCTCCTTCAGAAATAATGTATTTAAATAAACCACATATTGGAACAGACATCTTAAGAAAAGTAATAATAAATATACGAAATAAGATAATATCTTTAGGAGGAGAATTTAAATATAATTCTAAAGTAACAAATCTTATAATAGATAATAATAAAATAAAAGGTGTAGTAGTAAATAATAATGAAAAAATATTATCAGATATTGTAGTACTCGCAATAGGACATTCTGCAAGAGATACATTTTATATGTTAAATGATAATAATATAAAAATGAAACCAAAGAACTTTGCAATAGGACTTCGTATAGAACATCCAAGAGAAATGATTGATAAAAGTCAATATGGAGATAATTATAAATTACTAGATCCAGCAAGTTATAAATTAACTTATACAACCAAAGATAATAGAAGTGTATATTCATTCTGTATGTGTCCAGGAGGGTTTGTAGTAAACGCATCATCTGAAGAAAATAGACTATGTATTAATGGTATGAGCAATTATAAAAGAGATGAAGTAAATTCAAATTCAGCTATTGTTGTAAATATTACTACTGCTGATTTTTATAATAAATTATTTGGAGGAATAGAACTTCAAAGAAAATTAGAAGAAAAGGCTTATATTGAAGGAAAAGGAAATATTCCAATACAATTATATAAAGATTTTAAAAATAATGTTAAAACAACTGAATTAGGAGAAATACTTCCAAATACAAAAGGAAATTACACACTATCTAATTTAAATAATATTCTCCCAAAATATATAAGCGATTCAATAAAAGAAGCACTACCTGTTTTTGGAAAAAAGATAAAAGGATTTGATAGAGAAGATTCAATACTTTTAGGAATAGAAGCAAGGACTTCATCTCCTGTAGTAATTGAAAGGGATGAATATTTAACATCATCAGTAGAAGGTCTATATCCATGTGGAGAAGGAGCAGGATATGCCGGAGGAATAACAACAGCTGCGATTGATGGTATTAAAGTTGCGGAAGCTATAGTAAAAAAATAGATTTTTAATATAGAACTATTCTTTAAATAGAATAGTTTTTATGTTATTATTTTATTAGGATGTGATTGTATGTATGATGCTTTAATAAAAAAAGTTGATGGATCTATTGATTATATTAAAATAATAGATAATAAACTAGTTGGACTAAATTTTTCTGAAAGTGGTGTTAAGAATAGTAATGTAGAAGATTTAATTTCTCTCTTTAAATCTTTTTTATATAATAAAGATTGTATATTTATTGGGTATTATAAGGATTATGAAATTCACTATGATAAAGAAACTCAACTAAAGCATTTTATGAAAGATGGATTAGAAAACTTTGAATTATTATTTCAATTTAATGGGATTGATGCAATACATTATGATGGGCCACGTCTTGAAGTACACAAAAATAAAAAAGATATTATAAAGGAATATATTATTAATGGTGTAATATGTGTTATATATTTATCTAGTGCATTGAATTTTATTAATTCATCATTCCCACATTTAAAGTATGATGTAAATACTACTTCTTATACCGCTCACCATGTTAGTAGATCAAGTGTCGATGAGTATGATAAAATTGATTATAAACAGGCGTTAGATTTTATTAAAAATAGCAATTTAGATAGTGAATCAAAAGAATATTTAATGAATGAAGAACTATTACAGGATATATTTAAATATTATAAAGATACTCCACTTGAATATACAGCTAATTTAAAATTTAAAGATCTTCAAATAATTTCATATGAAGAAGTTCAGGAAAAATATAAATCTCTTAAACTAGAAGAATGGTCTGCTGGATCCTATAGTTATTTATATCCAAATAAATTATTTATTAGAAATATGACCATTGATCAGTCATATCTTCATGCTATTGCTCATGAGTTTGTTCATTTATTACAAGCTGAAGGATTGCCATATAGATATCTTGTAGAATCTAATGCTGAATTGGTAGCAAGTGAATATTTTGATTTTCAAGCTTCTAGTTATTCATCTTCAGTAGAAAATTTAAAATTACTAATTGAAATTGTTGGACCAGAACCAATAATGAAGTTAATTTTTAGTGGGGATGATAAACAGTTACTTGAAATATTTAAAAATAATTTATCATTATTTGATTACAATAAATTAATTGATTCTTTATGTACTAAATCAGGAGTATTTAGAGATAATAATGCAGAAATTCATAGTGAAGTTAGAGAATTACTATGTAAATTGTATAAATCTATTAATAATAAAGATATTAGAGAAGATACTAATATTATGTATGATTTGGTATATGATAGAGAAAAATATGCATTATCTTCAGATTGTCCTTCAACAGTACATTCTCAAAGCTATTGTTATTTAAATGCTAGAAAGATGGATCAAAGTTCCTTTTTTTACCTAGAAAATGTAGATTGTGATAAATTAGTTAACGATGGTTATTTAAAAGAAGCTGATATTTATGAATTCTATAAGTATAATATTACTTTGGAAGAGTATTATAATATATTAGCAAATGGTAATACTCCGGATTTTAGTATTACAGATAATAGTATGGATGAAGAAGGTAGAATATTTGGCCATTGGAATAATCAAAAAAATATGTTTGAATTGTTTGATAAACCAGTTTCAATAAAAGAATATAATACTGGTGAATATAGACAAAATACATCATCAAAATTTATTAGTCTTGAAGAGGCAGTAAAATTAAATTATGTTAGTATTAGTGTTACGGATTTTATTCCAAAGGATAAATATAATACATATTATGAAGATTGGAATTTAGTTGGAAAAGTATATTGCTCTACTAGAGAAAATATTATATATGATGTTTCTTCTCATAGAGTAATTTTTGATAAACCTGGATTAAAAGATATCTTTAAAGATCAGTATGATAGAATGATTAATTCCACAAAATATGATAGTAAAGTCTTATAATTATAAAACTGTTCTTTTGCTAGGACACTTTTTGTGATATAATTATACTGCCAATAAGGAGATGTTTATATGTATATATATGGTTATGGAATCGAATATATTTTTATAATTTTATCAATTGTAATTACATTAGGTGCACAGTTTTTTATAAATTATAAGTATAATCAAACAAAACAAATATCAGTAAAAAAGAATTTAACTGGACGTGAAGTTGCACGAAAAATTCTTGATAATAATGATTTAAAAAATGTAAAAGTTGAAGAAACATCAGGTCTTTTAAGTGATCACTATGATCCAAGAAATAAAGTAGTTAGATTATCATCAGATATATATAATACATCTTCAATAGCATCAGTAGCAGTAGCGGCTCATGAATGTGGACATGCTATTCAAGATAAAAATAATTATTTATTTTTAAGATTTAGAAGTTTAATAATTCCACTTGTAAATTTCTCATCAACAGCAGGCTATATTGCTATATTAATAGGACTTATATCAAGAATATCAGGTTTAATTATGATAGGTATAATATTTGAATTAGTAATCTTACTATTTCAATTAATAACCCTACCAGTAGAATTCAATGCATCAAGAAGAGGATTAAAACAACTAAAAGAATTAAAATTAGAAGATAAAGAAATAAGATCAAGTAGGGGAATGTTATTTGCAGCTGCCTTAACATATGTTGCATCAGTTGCAGCAACACTTCTTCAAATATTTAGATTATTAATGATAGTAAAAAGAGATAAGAGGTAATTATGATAAGTATAGTTAAGGAAGAACAATTTGCAAATTGTATAACTCATAGTGGAACAATGCATGCCGATGAGGTTTTCTCAACAGCATTTTTAGATATGTATTTAGGCGATGTTAAAGTATATAGAACAAATTATATTAATCACGATAAAGTACAAGAAAATACACTTATATATGATGTTGGAAGAGGGAAATATGACCATCATCAACCAGATGCTGAAAAAAGAGAAAATGATATTACATATTGTTCATTTGGACTTATCTGGAGAAAATTTGGAAAGGATTTCTTAAAAAAATATGATATTGAGTATATTGATGAAGTATGGTCTGGTATAGATAAAGACTTAGTAGAATATATTGATGCAGATGATAATGGACAATTTCCAAAAATAGAAGCACCATATAAAGTAAAAACATTGCCTGGAATAATAAAAATATTTAATCCAAGTTATGATTCAGGAGAAGATGAAAGTGAACAATTCTTACTAGCTTGTAATCTAGCAAAAATGATACTTAAAGAAGAAATATTATATATAAATGGAAAAGTAATGGCAGAAAAAAGTCTTATTGAAGAATTAAAAGATATAACAGATGAAAAATATGTAATACTAGATAAATTCCTTCCATATGAAGATACAATCTTAGGAGATGAAAAATACAATAATTTATTATTTGTAGCATATCCATCAAATAGAGGAGGATATGCAATTAAAGTAATACCTAAATCTGTAGAAGACAAAACTCCAAGACAGAGCTTCCCAGAAGAATGGGCAGGCCTAGAAGGAGAAGAATTAGAACAAATATCAGGTATAGAAGGATTAACATTTTGTCATACAGCAAGATTTATTGTTAGTTGTAAAGATATAAAAAGTGTCTATAAAGTATTTGATAAAATAATTGATTGACTGTTAAGTAAATAATTTTTTAAGTTATTTATTGAAAAATAAAAAATATAAGTATATCATGAATTTAGAGGTGTAAATAATGAATAAGTACTTAAGAAAAGAAATAATAAAAAATACTATATATATAGGATTAATACTATTATTTGCAGCGTTTGCAACATATAAAATATATAATAAATTCCAAACAACAAGAGATGTTGATTATACATCTAAATCATTAGATGTTGTCTATCATGATAATGGAGATAAAATAACAATTGATAAAGTAACCCCAATGACAGATTCTGTAGGATTATCTTCAAAAGGTTACAATCTAAGTTTGAAAAACAATCTAACTGTACCTGTAGAATATAAAATAAAAATAGCAGATGACAAAGAATCAAATGAAATTGATAAAGAATCATTGATTCCAAAAGATGATATAAAAATATCAATCAAAGAAGGAAAAAGTACAAATAAAATATATAATTTAAATGATTTAGAAAAAGGTATATTATTAGAAAGTAAAGTTCCTGCAATTTCAACTGTTGATATTGTTGTAAGACTCTGGATCAATAAAGATAGTACAATACAACCTGGAAGTGACTTAAAATATCACGGTATAATTCAAGTTATTGAAGATGGAAGTATTGCCAAAACGAAATAGGAGTATAAATGGAAATTGATTTAAATAGATTAAATAGTAATAATAAAATAGATATTACAGGAACATATTCTATTCCAAAAGATTATTATAATACCTCAGATATAATTGATTTAAAAGATATAAAAGTAAAAGGAAATATATATCTTGATGAAGATGAAAATGAAATGATAGATTGTATAATAAATGGAAATATGGTAATAGCAGATACAATATCATTAGATGAAATAACATATCCATTTAATATAGAATATAATGATTTTATACCAGAAACATCAAAAAAAAGTAAAAATACACTTGATATTTTAGAGTTTTTGTGGGAAAATATTGTACTAGAGGTCCCCTTACAGTTTACTAAGGTTGAAGATCTCAGTAAATTTCATGGGGATGGATGGAGACTAATTAGTGAAGATTCACTAAAAAGAGAAAATAATCCATTTAGTGATTTATTAAAAGATTATGATAAGGAGTGAGATACAAGTGATGAAGTTAGACATTCAAATGTTTGCTGTACCTTTTCGTAAAGTTTCAAAAACAAGAAAAAGATTAAGAAGAAGTCATAATGCAATGGATATTCCAGGAATGACAAAATGTCCTAATTGTGGAGAAATGATTAAACCACATAGAGTTTGTCCAAAATGTGGAAGCTACAAAGGTAAAGTTGAAGTCGTAAAGAAAGAAGCAGAATAATAATTCTGTTTTTTTATTTTCTCTTTTTTTTAAATAAAATTCATTGTATAATATATTATAAGATATTTAATAAAAGGATATGATAAAATGAACAATAGAAGAGGATTTACATTAGTTGAAATAATAGTTACAGTAGCTATATTAGGAATTCTGACAACGGTTGCGGTAGCATCAGTTTCAAATTTAACAAAAAAAGCAAGATCAGAAAAGGATAACCAAAATGTAAACACTTTAAAAATGGCTGCAGAATCATATGCTCAAGCAAATAAAGAATACTTACCTAAATTAGTTGGTGAATGGACAACAATAGATATATCAGAATTAAAAAATAGTAACTATATTAAAGAAGAAATAAGGGATCAAAATGATAAATCGTGTATGAGTGAATCATATGTAGATATAACTAAAGTATCCAAAAAAGAATATATATATCAACCGCATTTAATATGTGAAGGAAAAGAAGTAACTCCATCAACAGAAGATGATGAAACAGAAACCAATCCTGAAATAATAATAACAATAAACGGATTAAAACCAGGTGAAGACGTAACATCAGAAAATCTTATTAATGCTAATTATTCAATCGTATTTAAAGGGGACAAAAATAATAAAGATATTGGAATATTAAGTTATAATTACTCTATGTTAGTTAAAAACATAGATAAGAACACTAAAAAAGAATTAGATCAATTTGAAGTATTTAATTCGGGAAATCAAATAGGGAATAATGAATCAGAAATATCAGTTAAAAATATAAATATAAATAATTACTTAAATCTAACTGGAGAAAATGAAGTAATAATAAAAGGATTTTTAGTTAATAATAAAGGAATTAGAAAAACAGAAACCTCTAAAATAAAAGTAACAGGTGGAGATTCGATAATAATCACAGATGATTCTCCTCCATCATGTCCAACTTTACCAGATGGAAGAGAAGGAGAACCAGATGATACAAATTGGTTAAATAAAAAAGATATAAATGACGGTGCAATAAGACAAATATCTCTTATTTGTAATGATAAAGAAGGATCTGGATGTAAAAGGCAAAAATTCTCAAAGACATGGCCAAATAAAACAGAAAAAAATGCTAAAAAATCAATAAAAGACTCTACAATAACATTAACTGATAATAATAATAATTCAATAGATTGTAATGTAAATGTAAATATAGATGTAGAATCCCCAGAATTATCAATTTTAAAGGATAAAAATATAAAAAATACTATAACTGTAAAAGCAAATAATAATTATAATCAAACAAACCCTAAAGAAACAATTGAGTCAAATGATGATTTTTATAATAATTTATATCAGAATAAATGGTTAAATGCCAGTAATTATTCAAATGGAATAGAATATTCTGTAGAAGCATCTGATGATATTGAAATAAAGACAATAAATTGGGAAACGAAAAACCATTCAAAAAATGGACTAGTAACAGATGAACAAATTAATATAGATCCTACTAATAGTAATATTCCATATGAAATAGATAATGATGGAAGAAAAAAATATTATTTTAAAGTAAAATTTATTCATGATGGAGAGAGAGAAGGAACATTGACAGTAGAAGATAAGGCAGGTAATAAGTCCACTATAATTATAAAAGCAAATCTTGATAAAACGCCACCAACAAAACCAATAATAAACATGTATAAATGGAAAGAAAGTGAACCCAAAAGTGGTAATGGATTGTTAATATATAATCAAAATAATGGAGAAGAATGGTCAAATAAAAATATTTTTAGTGAAGTTGTTAGTACCAAAGATTTTGTTTCAGGAATTGATGAAGAAAGCTATACCTCAATTTTAAATAAATCTGGAAAAGTTGCAAATAAAAATGGTAATTTTTTAAATATTACCGAAGAAGGTCAAATGACAATTAAATATAAAGTATGTGATAATGCTTCAAATTGTATTGAAACAGATTCATATAATATTTGGATCGATAAGACAAGTCCAACATGTACTAATGAAGTTACTTCATCAAGCCCTAAAAATAAAAATGGTTGGATTACAGAAAAAAATTCAACAGTAACAATAACCGCAAAATGCGAAGATACATTAAGCAAATGTAAAACAACTGAAAATATTTCACATGTATATAGTGAACAAATAAATACAAAATATGCTGGAGCAGGAAAAGATGGAGGATCAGTTATAGTAGAAGATAATGCTCCATCAATTCCCGAAGTAGAAGTATATAAGTGGAAATCAAATGATAAATTTCCAACAAGTGAGAGCGATATAATAAAAGAAAATAATAAAAGTACATTAAAAAAACTAACAGACAATTGTATAACAAATATAGATAATAAAACCTGTGACTGGATTGATTCAAAAGTTTTTACTAGAGCAAGTAACTCAACTGATAATATATCAGGAATTGATTTTTATAAATATACAACAACAGGAACAACCACAAATGAAACAGATATAGTTAGATCAACAAGGAATATTGAAACAGATGGAAAATCAACAATTATATATTCTGCCTGTGATAAAGCAGGAAATTGCTCTAGTCCTAATACATCAGTAGTACATATATCAAAATATGCTCCAACAGTTACCTGTAAATTAAATAGTAATGGAAAAATAACAGATATAAATATTAAGACAAATGGAGGTAATTATTATTTTAAGGATTGTAGTAAAGTAACTTCGGATAAAAGTAATTGTATATCAAATTCAAATTATGAAACAGAATTAACTTCAATGGCAACAACTTCAGCTGGAATAAAAGCCAAATGGGGAGATGTGTCTTTACCAGATAATTGTGGTAGAACATATTATGGATATGTAAGAGCAAAATCAGTATCAAACGGTAAGGAAACTATTGCTAAGTGTAGTGGGAATTACTCTACGAAAAAATGTGATGAATGTAGCGCAAATAATCCAGAAAAATGTCCATGGGTAACATCATGTAGAAATGGAAATACAACTTTATACCGTGACAGAGATATTTACGCTTGGGCAGGAACTGCATATCATAGTCTAAATGAAAGAAATGATAGAATTTATGTTCTTCAAGGTAATGATGCAGATTCTGTATCTAGGTATGGTGTAACATGGGTAAGAGTATATATTCCTTCATATAATGATTATTACGGTGATAAATATGTTTATATTGCTAAGAACTGTTTAGGACCATACAATAAAGTTTGCCCTTATACACAATGTCCAGGATAGGAGAAATTCAAATGAAAAAAAAGAATAAAATAATAATTATTGGAATAATTGTTTTATTAATAGTAGTTTTAATATCAATCATTTTATTAAAGGTAGTTAAAATTAATAATAAAGAGGAAGATAATTATTTCTATTCATATGATCAAAAATATACAATTAAAATTTGTAAATCAGATGATTGCAAAGTACCAAATGAAATAAAATATGATTTATTAGAATTAAAAAATGATATACCAGAATTAAATTCTACTATAAAAAAAATAAATGAAGAAACAATTAAATATTATAATGAAACAAAAAATTCAAAACTCGATGGAGAAGAATGTTCAAGTGTTAAAGATATATATAAATATAGAAACATTACAACGACATATTTTTCTAACTATGAATCCGATAAATATATTGTAATCGCAGTAAATAGAATACATAGAGACTTATGTAGTAAAGAAAATACAAATGACTCTCCAGAAGTATACATATATGATAAAATAAATAAAAAAATTATTTCAGAAAAAGAATTCAAAGAAAATGAAAATATAACCGATGATTTAATTAATACCGCAATAAATTATTATAATGAAGAATACAAACTTAATTGCACAATAAATGAAAAATCTAAAATATATTATTCTAATGAAGGTAATTTAAT
>CADBGE010000044.1 GCA_902794075.1 uncultured Erysipelotrichaceae bacterium
ACACCAACATTTATACTTAAGAATGCCATTAAATAAAGTAAATTAGCAACTCCACCTGCTTCTCTAGATTTACCTACAACTGAATATATTCCAACAGGACCTGATAATTGATTTAACTTAATATGTCCAGTAAATAAATATGCTAAAGTAACATACATTTGCTTAAATATTGAGCATGTCTTCTTAAAAGTATAAACAATTGCATTTCCAAAACCTTTTGTCTCTTCTTGTTGCATTCCTATTCCATATCTATATGTATCTTTTCCATCTACTTTAACCTTTTTAGGTTTTACTTTTATAGTATCATAAGTACCATTATCATGTTCAACCTTAAAAGAACTTCCTTCCTTAGGATCAGCGACAGCAAGATATAAAGAAATATCATCACTTGTAGAAATTTTATGATTATTAATTTCAATTACTTCATCTTTTGCCTTTATACCAGCAACAGCAGCAGCACTATTTTTTTCTACCTCTGTAATTACAGGCTTCATAGTACTTCCACCCCAAATAAGAGCTAAAAAGAATAGTACAACAACTGCCAATATAAAGTTATTCATTGGTCCAAAAAACATTATTAAAAATCTTTGGAAAGGAGTTTTATTTTGAAGTCTTCTGTCCTTTTTTATTTTCTTTTTATCGTCCTCATCTAAGTCTTCACCAGCTAACTGACAAAAACCTCCAATTGGAATAGCTCTTAATGAGTATACAGTTTCTCCAATTTGTTTACTAATAATTTTAGGTCCCATTCCAATAGCATATTCATAAACATAAACACCACATATCTTAGCAAATAGAAAGTGTCCAAATTCATGAAACGCTATAATAACACTTAATATTAAAATAAAAACTAATAAATTTATAATTATTGACAAGTATATCCCTCCTATATTATTCCTTTAAATATTATAAACGCTAAAGTAACAAAAATCAAACTATCAAATCTATCTAATATTCCCCCATGTCCAGGAATTAAATTTGAAAAATCCTTAACTCCATAATATCTTTTAATTGATGAAAATACTAAATCACCTAATTGTCCTACTAAACATAAAATAGCAGTTATTATAATTAAGAATACTAAAGAAATACTTGAACTAATTACTGTGTAATAAAAAGCAGATGCAACGAAAGTTCCCATAAGCATGCCGCCTATTAATCCTTCTATTGTCTTCTTTGGACTTATATCAGGACATAACTTATGCTTACCTATTAGCATTCCAGTAATAAGAGCAAAAGTATCTGTTATAGTTGTTATTAATAATAAATAAATAATATAACTAATATCAAAATTACGAGTAATAACTATTAAATTAAAACTTAATCCTACAAATAATATTGATCCTATCAAAAATAAAGCATCATTTAGGTTATATCTTTTAGTATCATTAATAAAAACCATAGGAGAAGTAAACATAAATATAATAAACGCTACTACTCTATAATCAAATTTATATGCAAATTCTATTGAATTAATGTTATACATCGAAAATGCTAATACTAAAAAATAAGCAATAACTTTTAACACAATAGGAAATTTCTTTTTGCTTTCTCTAACTCTCATTAATTCATAAAGACCACAAACTCCTAAAACACCCATAAGTATCGCAAATGGTATTTCTCCAATAATAAGAAACGGAACAAACACTGCGATCATTATAATTGCACTAATTACTCTTACTTTCACTTTTTACCCCTCCAAATCTTCTATTTCTAGTATTAAATACTTCTATTGCTTTATCAAATTCTTTATCATTAAAATCAGGAAAATATATATCCGGAAAATAAAATTCTGCATAACTTGCTTGATACATCATAAAATTACTTAATCTTAATTCTCCACTTGTTCTAATTACAAAATCTAGTGGAGGTAAATCTTGATATAAATTCTTCTGAATAAAATCCTCATCTATCTTATCAAGTGTTATTTCACCATTCTTATACATTTCACATAATTTTTTAGTAGTATCAACAATTTCAGCATGACTACCATAATTAAGACATATATTAAGAACTAATTTATTATTATTTTTAGTCTCCTGAGTGATTTCTTCCATTGCCTCTAATACCTTTTTAGGTAAAGGATCTTTTCTACCAGAAAATATAACTCTAACACCTTTTTCAATCATAAATTTAAATTCTTTTTTAAATGAATTAACAAAAAGTTTCATTAAATAATCAACTTCTGATTTTTCTCTTTTAAAATTTTCTGTTGAAAAAGCATATAAAGATGCATATTTAACACCAACATCAGCCATATGTATACATAACTTTTTTAAAGTACCAATTGCCTCCTTATGACCCATTGATCTTATCATTCCTCTTTGTTGAGCCCATCTACCATTTCCATCCATGATTATTCCGACATGATTTGGAATATTTAATTCTTTATTCATAATAATTACCTCATAAAAATTATATAACAAAGTAAAAAAAAAAGAAAGTACAAATACTTCCTTAAAATTTATCTATATCGATTTTAACAAACTTGTTATCTTTTAAAGCACTACTTGCTTGAACTAAAGTTCTTATAGCATTAGCAGTTCTTCCATTTTTTCCAATTACTCTTCCAATGTCATTTTCATCAACCATTACCTGAATTAAAATAACATTTTCTTCTTCAGTAGGAAATTCCTTTACAGAAACTCCATCTTTGTCAACTACTAATGACTTTACTATTTCCTCAGTTAACTCAACTAATTCCATAATTACTTATCCTTTTTCTTAGAATCAGCGAATTTTTTCATGATTCCTTCTTTACTTAAAATGTTTCTAACAGTATCTGTAGGAATAGCTCCATTATTTAACCATTTTAAAGCAACTTCTTCATTAATTACAACTTTAGAATCATCAATTGGTGAATAAGTACCAACTAATTCTAAATATTGTCCATTTCTTGGTCTTCTTGAATCTGTAGCAACTATTCTGTAAGTAGGTCTTTTTTTAGCACCTAATCTTGTTAATCTTAATTTAACAGCCATCTAATATCCCTCCATTTCTAAATAACAGTAATATTATATAAAAAAAGAAAAGAGATGTCAACTATTTTTTGTTAACATCTTTTTTTATACACATAACCAGGTACACCAGTAAAATTATCTTTTTCTATATATGGTAATTCTTCTAAATAAAACTTTTCTAAAAACAATTCTTTTTCTAGAATAGATGCTCTTCCTCTTAAAACATTAGAACATACAACAATTCCATCATCTGTAAGTAGACTATCTAAATTATCTCTATATAATTTAAAAGATTGTTCATCATGCGATATATAATCAGCAATATTAGAAGTAAAAATAACATGATATTTATTAGGAATATCTATCTGACCAGACATATCAATATTAAAAAAGTTTACTTTATTATTTCTAATTCCTTTTCTTATTCTGGACAAATCATCTATTCTATTTAAATTTGGATTTTCTGAATAACAAAATAAATCATCTAAATCTTCATTATTAAAGAATAAAATGAATAATCTCCAAAATCTCAATGATTTTTTCTCATCTATTGATTTTGGTTTAACTTTATTTAGTATTTTCTTAATAAATTTAACATCAAAGTTTTCAGGATAAAAAACATTCATATATTTAATAATCCAAGTTCTAAGATAATAATAATGGATAGCTAACTTATTTACATCATACATATCAACATTTTTTGCTCCATTATCATATGAATAAAATGCTTGATCTCCTGATGCTAATACTGTTAATACATTCTTATCTTTAACATCTATACTTGAAAAAATATCTTTTAGTCTTTCATTAGAATGAAAATATATATTCCCATAGTTATTAACTTGATCATCATTATTTAATACTTTTTGTAAACTAAAAATATCTTTTAAAACACTACTCATAATCTACCTCCTTGTATAAACATATCCAATACTATTATCTAATAATCTATAATTAAATTTTTCACTAAATACACCAAATTCATTTGAATAATCATAATCATGAGTAAGATTAGAAGATATAATAATTCCATCATCTGTAAGTAAACTATCTAAATTATCTCTATAAGTTTCTAATACTTCTCTACTATTACAAACATAATCAGAAATATTTGACTTATATATAACATCATATTTTTTATTTAATCTAAATCTTTTAGAAATATCTACATTATAAAATGTCAATTTATTCTCTTCTAATCTTTTTTTTATTCTTTTACAATTTCTAATACTATTCTTTTTAAAATTATCATCAATAATAAATAGATTAAAAATAGATTTAATATTATATGAATCAATCATACATTTCCAAAAATAAAGAGCTTTTTCTTCATCTTCTGATTCTACCTTAATAGTAGATAGTAATTTTAATAACATTCTTCTATTAACCTTAGTAATATAATATTTATTTTTATATTGTATAAACCATTTTCTTAAATAAAAATAATAGAAAGTTAGTTTGTTTTTATCAAATGTATCAACTGATCTAACACCTTTATCATAAAAATAAAACAATTGGTCACTAGATGCTAAAACTGATAACACATTTTTATCTTTTAAATCAATATTAGAAAATAGCTTTCTTAAATTTTCATTAGAATTATAAAAAACTAAATCATGATACCTATCTTTCTTAGAACGAAAACTACCTATAATACTTCTAACTTGAGATAAATCGTAATTAACACTTTCCATCTATCTCACCTTCCTATATACATATCCTGGACTCTTTTTTTTACCAAATTTACACAAACTTTTTAAATCTTTTTTTACAAAATTAGAACTAAATACTTCCATTTCATCTTTTTTAGGACCAAACATAACAACATTTGTCGATATAACAATTCCATCTTCTTTTAATAAATTTAATAAATTGTTTTTATATATTTCAATATTTTTTATAGAGCCATTTCGTTGAGCTAGTCCCATAATTCTTTCCCCAATATTTGAAACAAATATAATATCATATTTCTTTTCTAAATTAACTTTCTTAGATATATCTATATTATAAAATTTATAATTTTCATTTTCTAATCTTAATTTAACCCTTGAAAGATCATATATTTTATTTTTAAATATATTAGTTCCCAACATTAATATTTCTTCTAAATCTTGTGGTTTTATATTAGAAAAATGCCAAGCAAATTTTTTCCAATAAAGATATGCTTGCATTTCTTCTTCTGTTTCAGGTTTTACATATCTCAAAACTTTATTTAAAAAATTATTTTTAAAATATAGTTCAGGATAAAATTTATTTAAATATTTTATTGTCCAAACTCTTAAATAAAAATAGTACAAAGTAAGCTTATTAACATCGAAAAATTCAACACTTCCTACTCCCCTATCATACATATGAAGAGCTTGATCTCCAGAGGATAAAACAGTTAATACATCCTTATCGGATACGTCTACTTCATTAAATATTGAATTAAGATCTTCATTTGAATGAAAATAAATACTATTATAATGTTTATCCTTGCATACACCATCAATAATATCATGTGTATATTCAATAAGTTCACTAACTTTTTCCACAATACTCACATCCTACTTTTTTGTATAAACTTTACCTGCTGATAATTTAAAATCATATCTTTCTACTTCAGGTAATTCTTCTACATCATATATTTCTTTAAAAACTTGCTCTTCTCTATTAATTTCCTCAAATCCTAATTTTCTAAGATTTACAGAAATAATTTTACCATTGTCTTTTAAAAGTTTATCTAAATTATCTCTATATAATGTAAATGAACTAATCTTAGGTTCAATATAATCAGATACATTTGAAATATATACCAAATCATACTTTTTATTAGTTGGAATAGAATCTTTCCCAATATCTAAATTATAATAAGAAAAATTATCATTTATTCTTTCTTTAATTTTAGATATATCATCTAAATCATTTACACATTCATATAAACCTCTATAAAAATATTTAGAATTAATTTTATCACCAAATACTTCAATATATTTACACCAATAATCAAATGCATTCTTTTCTTCAGCATTATGTATTTTTACTGTTTTTAAAATTGATCTTATATCAAAATCTAATTCAGGATAAAATTTACCAAAATACTTAATAGTCCACAATCTAATATAATAGTAATATATAGCTAATTTGTTTTTATCAAACATATCAACACTTTTTGCTCCATTGTTATATGAATAAAAAACTTGATCTCCACTTCCCAATACAGTAAGAACATCCTTATCTTTTACATCAATAAATGAAAAAATATCCTTTAAATTCTCATTTGAATGAAAATAAACCCTATTATAATAAGGAAATCTCCTACCATTAATAATTAGGTGTGTGTGTAATATATCTGAATTTAAATCAGTCATAAAAATCATCTCCTAATTTATTTTCTCTTTCTATAGGAATATCCAGTTGATTCCATCTTTCCTTCCCATCCTAAAATTCTTGGAAAACTTTTTCTTATAAATTTATCTTTAAATGCTTCTTTTTCAAAAGAACAAGAACTATGAATTTTAGAACATACAATAATTCCATTATCTTCCAAAAGATTATCCAAATTATCTCTATAAACACAAAAACTATGATTATCCCTTGGAACATAATCTGAAATATTTGAAGTTATAATTACATCATATTTTTTATCATTATTCCAAGTCTGAGAAATATCTAGATTATAAGTAGTAAAACTTCTAGTCATAAGCCTTTCTTTTATGATTTTTAAATCATCTACATCTATACCATTCATAAAACTACTTTTGAAAAATATACTTCCCTTTTTAATAAAATATGTATTAACATATTTACTCCAATAAAGATATGCTTGCATTTCTTCTTCTGTTTTTGGATTAACATATTTTAATAATTCTTTTATATAATTTTTATCTAAATTTTGATCAGGATAATATGTATTAAAATTTTCAATTACCCATATTCTTATATAATAGTAATAAATTGCTAATTTATTAATATCAAATAAATCAACACTTTTTGCTCCATTCTCATAACATAAAAAACTTTGATCTCCGCTTCCTACTACAGTCAAAACATTTTTGTCTTTCAAATCAACATTCTTAAATAATTCATTTAAAAACTCATTTGATTTAAAATATATTTTTCCATATTCTGGAGTGTATATTATATTATGAACATCTTGAGTTCTTCTTATATCTTCATCTATTTGGTTCATTTTAAATCATTCCTTTTAACGAACATATAACCAGGACTATCCCCAGCACAACTATTTGATTTAGTTTCTAATTCATAAAAATCAAAATTCTCATCAAAAAAATTTTTTTCATTTAGATTAAGTTCTGACATACTTAAATTTGATGACAAAACAATTCCTTTTGGGTTCAGTAACTTATCAATATTTTCTTTATATTTTTTTAAACTTCCATCACTTGAATATATCCAATCAGGTATATTAGAAGTAATAATAATATCATATTTATTTTGAATATTAATTTCAGAAGAAATATCAATATTATAAAAATTATATTTCTTCTTTTTTAATAAATTACTTAATCTTTTTATTTCTTCATCATTTAATTGTATTATTGTACTTAATGAAAAAAATAATTCATGTAAATCATAATCATCAATATGTTTCAAAAGACTTATCCAGTATTCAAAACAATTAAATTCAATATCACTTTCAGGATTTACTTTACTTATCAACTTATCAATAAATAATTTACATAAATAAGGTTCAGCATAAAATGTATGAAAATATTTCATCATCCAAATTCTTAAATAGTAATAATATAGAGTTAATTTATTAATATCAAACAAATCAACACTTTTTGCCCCATTTAAATATGCCATAAATACTTGATCTCCAGAAGCTAAAACAGATAAAACATTCTTATTATTAAAATCTATATCTGAATACAAGTCTAATATATCTTCATTAGAACTAGAATAAATTCTTCCATATCCTTTAATTGTTTTACCATTAATAAAACTAATTGAATTTCTTACATCTTGTTCTATATAACTCATATCATCACCACCAAACATGAATTATAAGGAAAATATGATGACATACAAAAATCACACATAATCCAAACCCCTAAAATTAGTTTCATATTATAACATATTTTACTAATTAAGTCAAAAAAAGATACTAAAAGTATCTTATTATTTTTTTATATAATAGTAACCAGGAGTTATAAAATCTGAAATCTTTTTAAAAATTTTCCAAATTCAAATTTTTCTTCAAAAATATTTTTTAATCTCAAATCTTTATCAACAGAATTCATAGTTAAATTAGAACAAATTACAACTCCTCCATC
>CADBGE010000045.1 GCA_902794075.1 uncultured Erysipelotrichaceae bacterium
ATATAAAGTTCCATATTTTATAGACCTATATCTTGATATAACTGTATATAATAATGAAATAAATATATTAGATGAAGATGAATTTATTAATGCTTATAAGGAAGGAGATATAAGTTTAGAGGATTATAATTTAGTTCTAAAAATAAAAGATAAATTAATAGATGAAATAAAAAATGGTAATAATAAATTAATGAATTTAGACTATACAAAGTATTTAAAAGACTTTTAAACTAAAATAAATTGCATTTTAAGCACTTATATGATATAATATGCCTCATTAAAGGGGAAGAGTAACTATGGAAAGATTTAGAAATAGTGAACAATTTAAAGCATTTATAGTGAACAATTTAAAGCATTTATCAAAAAAGAAGCAAAAAGATTAAATATAAGTATTCCAAATGCATATTCAACTTTTTTATCTAGATCTTTTCTTGAAAAATTATCAAAAAAAGATATAGATAAAAGTATATTAGTAAAAGGAAGTTCTGCAGAAACTTCATATTTAGGTGAATTAGTACGAGGGATAACTGATGTTGATCTTGCATCAATAACATCTATAAAATTAAATATTCCAGTATTAAGAAAGATGATTAATAGTGAGACTATTAATGATATAAAATTTAGTTTAAATAAGAAACCAAGTATAACTAAAACAGGAATATATAAATTTTCATATGATGCGGATATGGATAAAGTAAAAAATAGTCTAAATGTAGATTTTCAAGATAATTATATAAGATTAATAGAAAAGAAATATTCTGTAATGCCAAAAATCTTTGAAGGAGATAAAGAATTTATTATGGCTACTCCATCTTTTGAAGAATATATAGCAGAAAAATTATGTATAATATTAGAAAGTAATAAACCGGATCTATTAAATACAAGATTAAAAGATTTTTATGATATATATGAATTACATGGTGGAAAATACGATTCAGAAAAACTAGCAGAATATTTTAAAATAATGTTAGCTCTGAGAGCAAAAATAAGATTGCAAGATGCCACAACTGATTACTTAGATAAAAACTTTATTGAAAATCACAATGATATATGGAATGCCGTAAGTAAAAAATATGACTTTCTTGATAAAGAAATAGATCTTGGTGGAGCTGTTTATTATACAAGAGCTGTATTAAGAGAATATCTTCAAAAAAATGGAATTACAACAGATAATAAAACTGAGAAAGAAAAACAATATAATAAATAACTAATACAGTTATTTATTTTTTTCGTTTAACTGTGTTATAATAAAGAGGATTAGGAAGTGGTTAGATGAACACAGAAGAATTATTTGATGAAAAAACTGAAAAAGCATTTGATATTAAATCAAAAAGAATTAGTATGCTTGAAAATTATGGAGAAAACTTTCAAAAGAATGAATATATTACAAATCCAGCGATAGGTAGAGATGAACAAATAAAACAATTAATTTTAATTCTTTTAACTCCAGATAAATCAGCAGTATTAATAGGTAAACCTGGTGTAGGTAAAACTGCCACTGTAGAAGGATTAGCTTATAGAATTCAAAGAAACGAAGTACCTGACGTATTAAAAGGATATCAAGTTATAAAACTAAATACAGCAGCACTTCTTGGTGTTGACCCAGTAACTGGAGAATCAAAAGTACAAACATTAATAGATGAATTAAAAGATAAAACTAAATTAATATTATTCATAGATGAAATTCATACCCTTATGGGAACTAAAGGAGAAGCGCTAGACTTTGCCAATATGTTTAAACCAGCTCTTGATAGAGGTGATATAAAAGTTATAGGTGCGACAACAACAGAAGAATATGAAAGATATATATTACGTGATAAAGCCTTTGTCAGAAGATTCCAAAAAGTTGAATTATTTGAACCAACAAGAGAAGAGAATATTCAAATATTAATTGGTACACTTCCAAAAATAGAAATAAGAACAGGTGCAAAAATGATGTATACACCATTTGTTCAAAAAAGAATAATGGAATTTATCACAGATATAACAAGTGAATTTAAAAGAATATATGAAATAGGTTCCCGTTATCCAGATGTCTCACTTACAATTGTTCAACAAGCTTTTTCAAATGCTTTATTTGATAATAGAAGAGAAGTAAATGTTATGGACTTTAAACTTGCAATAATGAATAGTAAAAATATATATCCAGATGTAATTAGAAAATCAATGCCAGAGTTTGATAAAATGTTTGCTGATCAAATAGAGGAATATAGAAATAAAATTCAAGGAAATTATGAAAGATTATCTGAAGAAACAGTATAACTGTTTCTTTTACATTTATTTACATGTTTAATATTTATTTGATTAAAAAATTATAAGATATAAGATATAATTATGATAGAAAGAAGGGTTAAAATGGTATGTGGAAAGTGTGGTAAAAAACTAAAAAAAGACGAAAATTTTTGTTCAGTATGTGGATACTATAATGATCCTAAAGAAGAAACGCTAGAGGAAGATAATAATTCTATAAATGAAGAAATTTTTGATGAAATAAAAGATGATGACGAAATAGATGAAAACGAATTTGATGAAGTCATAAATGCAAACCTAATAAATGGAATGAATATCCAAGATAATGAAGAAATAAATGAATTTAATACATCGCATATATCAAATAAAAAAGAACTAACAAACTTTAAAGATGATAGATTGGTTGAAGCTTTTACAGGAGAAGATTATAAATGGATAATTAGAAGACCAGTAAATATTTATGCTTTCTTATTAAGTTGGATTTACTTTTTATATCGTAAAATGTATATTATAGGAATATTAGGTTTAGTAATAACAGGTTTAGTATGTAGATTTTTAACATCATATATAATTCCATATGCAATAATAGTAATGATTTTATCAGGATTATTATTTAATCCAATATATAGATTATATGCAAATATTAGAATTAAAAGTATAAAGAAACATAATTATGGAATAGATGACTTCACATTAGAACAAATCTGTAGTGAAAAAGGTGGAACAAATCTTATCTTAACTTTAATAATATTTTTTATATTTTTATTAATTATGATTAGATCTTATTATTCTTTCAGTATAAATACTGAAAACACAAAATTTTGGACAGAAAACTCTGAAAACAAAGCAAATTGTATAAGTATAGCAAGATCAAATTACAGATTATTAAATGATGCAGAAGTATCAGGTATCCTTGAAGATTCAGTATGTAATGTAAGAAAAACAAATTCTACTAAATCATATGATGTATATTTAAAGATTTCTAATAAAGAGACAAGTACATATAGAATTATTTACTTTAAAGATGAAAAAGGAACTGTTTCTATAGAGGGATTAAGAATCAATTTAGAAGATCTTCAAGAAAAAAATAAAAATTCAACAATTAGTGAAGAAGAACTTCAAATACTAAATAGAACTTTAGAAATTAGAAATGAATATTCAAAAATATATGATGCTTCAAAAGAAGAAGATTTACTAATTAAGAAAAGAAAAAATAAATCTGAAAAAACTGACTATATTATTACAAAAGATGAGATTCAAAGATAGAATTTGTCATCTTTTTTTTCTTATTGTATAATAATTATTAAGATGATTATAGGAAAGGTTGTAATAATCATTTAGCGCCAGGACAAATAAATGTTGACGAGGTTAGTAGATTATCGAAAGATTCGGCGGGTACTACTACGGTTAAGTGAATCGATAGATATATAGGAAAAAGTAAAATCAATATTATAACAAAGTATATATCAACACTAAATAATACAGGAGGAATAATTTATGTGCGGAATTGTAGGATATGTTGGAAAAAATAATCCTATAGAATCATTAATAGATGGATTAAAAAAACTAGAATATAGAGGATATGATTCTAGTGGTATAGCAATAAAAGGAAATAATAATATTCAAATAATTAAAAGTACTGGAAGAATAATAGAATTAGAAGATAAAATAAAAGAAACAAAACTAATAAAATCAAATTTAGGTATAGCTCATACAAGATGGGCAACTCATGGAGAAGCAAATGAGATTAATGCTCATCCTCATAAAGTAGGAAAAGTAACATTAGTTCATAATGGAATAATAGAAAATGCTAGAGACTTAAAAAATAAATTAGTAAATGAAGGAATAGTATTTAGAAGTGAAACAGACACAGAAGTAGCAGCAGCAGTAATAAATGCATATTATAAAGGAAATCCTATACAAGCTATCACCAAGGCAATCAAACAATTAAAAGGATCATTCGCTTTTGGTTTGATATTTGAAGATCAGGATAAGCTTTATGCAGTAAGAAAAGATTCTCCTCTTATTGTAGGAATAGGTGAAGATGAAAATTTTATTGCATCAGATATTGCGGCTATTATTAAATATACTGATAAATATATGTTACTTGATGATAATGAAGTGGTAGAATTATCAAAAAATGAAGTAAATGTCTATAAAGATGGTGAAAAGATAGATAAAAAAGTTGAAACATCAAATATTTCTATTGAAGATGCTAATAAAGGTAGTTATAAACATTTTATGTTGAAAGAAATAATGGAAGAACCAATTGTTCTTCAAAGAACTTTAAATAAATATTTGAAAAAGCCTTCTAAATTATTTGATGTATCTGATTATGAAGAAATTCATATTGTTGCCTGTGGATCAGCATTATATGCTGGAATGGTAGGACGTGTTTTATTAGAAGAAAAAGCAAATATTAGATGTATTACAGAATGTGCTAGTGAATACAGATATAAAAAGGTTATCTATGATAGAAAAACTTTAGTCATACTAGTATCTCAGTCAGGTGAGACAGCTGATACTATTGCAGCTATGAGGAAAGCCCATGAAGAAGGAATTGATACTCTAGCAATTGTAAATGTTACTACTTCAACTATTGCCAGAGAAGCAAAAAATTCAATATTTATTGAAGCAGGTCCTGAAATTGCAGTAGCAACAACAAAAGCATACTTACTACAAGTTGCCATGTTTTCATTAATTGCATTAAATACAGCAAAGAGTAAGGAACTTGAAAAAAACTATGAGAAAATAGTTGATGAAGGAAAACATATATCAAAATATCTTAATAAAATTCTTAAAGACAAAGATATTTTTAAAGAAGTAGGAAAAGAGTTAAAGAATTGTAAAGATGCCTTCTATATTGGAAGAGGAATAGATTATGCAATTTGTAAAGAAGGAAGTCTTAAATTAAAAGAAGTATCATATACTCATAGTGATGCTTATGAAGCAGGAGAATTAAAACATGGAACAATCTCATTAATAGAAGATGATATGCCAGTAATTGCTGTAATAACTGATGAAAAGATAAAAGATAAAACAGAATCAAATGTTATTGAAGTAGAAGCAAGAGCTGCCAAGATTTTTACTATTACAAATGATGATAGTATAAAAAATCATCACTTCAAATATGTGGTAGAAAAAATAAGTGATTATTTTCAACCAATACTTATTGTTCCACCTCTACAATTAATTGGTTATTATACAGCTGATAGTAGAAACTTAGATATTGATAAGCCTAGAAATCTGGCAAAATCAGTTACCGTAGAGTAGTGTCAAATATAAACATTCTCAATATAATACATAGAAAGGAGAATGTTTATGTGTGGATATGCATACCCATACCCAGTTAATCAAAACAACAATGATGGATTTAATAGTTGGTGGGCTATATTTATAGTTCTAATTATTATCTTCTTCTTATTCTGGGGATTTAATGGAAATAACAATAATAGATAAAATGCTATTTAAAAAGCAGGAAAATTCCTGTTTTTTTATGCTATAATATAACTGATTTTGGAGTGATTACATGGAAAAGTATCAAGAAATTGAAAGAAGTATAATAAAGAAATTTAGAAAGGATATTTGGGCAAAGTTTGTAAAAGCAGTTTCTGAATATGAACTAATAAAAGAAAATGATAAGATTATGGTTTGTATTAGTGGAGGAAAAGATTCATTCTTACTAGCTAAATGTATCGAAGAAATTAAAAAACATGGAAAATATCCTTTTGAAGCTCATTATGTTTGTATGAATCCTGGATATAATGATAAGAATAAAAAGTTAATTTTAGAAAATGCTAAAAAGTTAAATATAGATTTAGAAATGTTTGAAAGTGATATTTTTGAAATAGTTGATAATGTAGAAAAAAGTCCATGTTACTTGTGTGCTAGAATGAGAAGAGGATGTCTTTATAATAAAGCAAAAGAATTAGGATGTAATAAAATAGCTTTAGGACATCACTTTGATGATGTTATAGAAACAACACTTTTATCAATGTTTTATGGTTCAGAAATAAAAACAATGATGCCAAAACTTCATAGTGAAAATTTTGAAGGATTAGAACTTATAAGACCAATGCATATGATTAAAGAAGAAGATATCATTGCTTGGTGCAAATATAATGATTTAACTTTTATAAATTGTGCCTGTCGTTTCACAGAAAAAGCAAGTATAGATGAATCATCAAGTAAAAGAAAAGAAATGAAAAATCTAGTAAAAGAGATGCGAAAAACTAATCCAAATGTAGACTACAATATCTATAAAGCCCTTGATAATGTGAATTTAAATTGTGTTATTGGAACAAAAAAAGATGGAGATTATGAAAGTTTCTTGAAACATTATGAATAATTATATACAATAATAAATATAGGAGGGTTAATATGGAAAAATATACTACAAAAGATGTTCTACTATCAACAAAAGATAAATTAGCTGAAATAGAGAAAAAATTAAATCGATTAAAGAAATTGACATGTACAAAAAATGATAAAAATATCAAAAGTATTAGATATACTGTTACTAATATTCATCAACATGATAAAAAAGAGCCAGAATTAAGGTGTATTGTTTCATGGAATGACAAAAGGTTAAGAGGAATGCTTAAAAACTTACAAGTATATTTTAATTTGTATATATGGGGTAGAGAAACAGGTAAAGTTGTGAGAGATAATAATGGAGATAGTTATATCCTAAATGATGATTATCATATGTATATTCCAAATAGTAATCAAGAGGAGTTTGGAACTATCTCAGAGGAAGTACTATCGGATGAATTTGTAAGAAAATTTTTAGATGGATATTGGTTTTATCCAAAAGGAAATGCATTAAATCAAAGTATGATGGTTTTTCCAGATAGAATAGAAATTGGAGGATTAACCAACTTTGCAAATTACATAACATATTTCAATTACTTTCCAGCAGAAAAAACAGCAAAATTAAAAACAATAAAAGGTTTTGAATTGTCAGAGGGAATACTTCATGAATTATTAAATATACCACTTGATGATTCATACATCAGTGATTATAGAAAAAAATATATAGATTCATCAGCTGCAAAAGATAAAAAAATAATTATTCCTGAATTTAATATAAATACTGGGGAAGTTGATTTTAATGTCGAAGAAGATGATAATGAAATTTATCTAGTAAAAAAATAAGCGGGACATTTTAACCCAAAATCTGGATTAACAAAAATAGAAGAAATAAATGAAATAATTAATAAAAAACTAATCAAAATATAGTCCATAATGAAAATATAATTTTTAATTGTATTATTGAAAAAAATAGTATCTTGAAATGTTATAAATAAGAGATTATAATATAAAAATAGGAGGGAAACTATGGGAGAATATACTGTAAGAGATGTTATACTTTCAACAAAAGATAAATTAGAGGAATTAGATATAAAATTAAATAGACTAAGAGAATTAACATCAACTCAATTTGATAAAAAAGTTGCTGATATAAGATATGCTATAAATTATATGGGTAAAAATAATAAGCCAGATTTACATTGTATAGTTACAAAAAAAGATAACTATATAATGAGTAAAATTAAAAAGTTAAAAATATATATTAATCTTAAATCATATGGAACAGATGAAATTGGTACAGTTGTTAGAGATAATAATGGGGATAGTTATATATTAAATCAAAATTACTATGTTTATGTTCCTGCAGGATATCAAGATGAATTTGGAAAAGTAGAAGATGAGATTTTAAATGATGGTTTTACACTAAATTTCCTAAAAGATTATTATTTCTTTTCATCAGAACATCCAAGCGATAATTTATATATTTCACCAAGTTTAATTAATGTCAGAAGTACAGACATTAGAAATGATTGTGTAACAAAGTTAGAATTTTATCCTACACTACATCAGGCGAAATTAGAAACTATTAAAGGATATGAATTATCTAGTGATTTATTAGAAAAGATGATAAATATGCCTTTACATGAAAGATATTTTGATGATTATAAAATTAAAACAATTGAATCATCACCAGCAAGAAATAAAAAGATAATTATTCCAACATTTAATACTGAAAATTGTTGTATTTTATTTGATGTTGAAGAAAGCAATAAAGAAATACATTTAGTAAAAAAGAAATATATCTAATAAAAAAATAAACTCAAGATTTTTTCTTGAGTTTTTATTATCGTTTAAATTCTTTTCTTAATTGTCTTGCAGAAATTTTATCTTTGTTCTGCTTATAGGAGATGTTGACATAATTAAACCACCTTCATAAAAACCATTTTTGGTAATATCACCGTAAACCTTAATATAATCAATAAAAGATCTTAAATTATCTAAATCAACATATCCACCATTAAATTCAATTAAAACAGCATTTTCCTTGTATAATTCACATTCTGCAACAGTATGACCAAAAGAATCACTACCAATACAATCTTCTCCAATAAATATTTCTGAACTGAATAAAGTATGCTCTTCATATTTAGTACATTTTTTTATATCTCCAACAAAAATTCTATCTGTTTTCATAAGAACCCTCCTTTTTCCTATTTACTATACGTAAAAATACTATTTAAATCAAGAATAATATAGTTAAACTTTAGATAATTATTAAAAATAGTATAATAAAATAAAGTATTTGTAGTATTTTATTAAAAATAATATTATAATATAATAGAAAAAAGAGAAAGTAGCTGATACAATGCTAGAAGTAAAAAATATATCAAAAACATATAAAACAGGTGATTTAAAGCAAGTAGCATTAGATGGTGTTTCTTTATGTTTCAGGGATAGTGAATTTGTATCTATTCTAGGTCCATCAGGTAGTGGAAAAACTACACTATTAAATATTATTGGTGGACTAGATAGATATGATAAAGGTGATTTAATAATAAATAATATATCAACAAAGAAATATAAAAACAAAGATTGGGATTCATATAGAAATCATACAGTTGGTTTTGTATTTCAAAGTTATAATTTAATACCACATCAGACAATTCTATCAAATGTAGAACTTGCACTAACTATTAGTGGAATTTCTAGAAAAGAAAGAAAAAAAAGAGCATTAAAAGCACTTGAAGAAGTTGGCTTGAAAGAACAAGCACACAAAAAACCAAATCAAATGAGTGGTGGACAAATGCAAAGAGTTGCAGTTGCACGTGCACTTGTTAATAATCCAGATATCCTACTAGCTGATGAACCTACTGGAGCACTTGATTCAGAAACTAGTCTTCAAGTAATGGATTTATTAAAAAAAATAGCCAAAGATAGACTTGTTGTAATGGTTACTCACAATCCAGAACTTGCAGAAGAATATTCAACAAGAATAGTTAAATTAAAAGATGGAAAAATAATTGATGATTCTAATAAATATGAACCAACAGAAAAAACTAAACCGCATAAATATAAAAGTTTAGGTAAATCATCAATGTCATTATTAACAGCATTTTATTTAAGTTTAAATAACCTATTAACAAAAAAAGGAAGAACTATTTTAACAGCATTTGCAGGATCAATTGGAATTATTGGAATAGCTCTTATATTATCACTATCAAATGGATTTCAAGCATACATTGATAAAGTACAAGAAGATACGCTTACATCTTATCCATTAACAATTCAAAGGGAAACTACAGATCCAACACAAATGTTTTTATCGACAATGACAAATACAACAGATAAAAAAGCAAAAAGCAAAGATAGTGTAGTAGAATCAAAAAATCTTGAAAATATGCTTTCAACAATTGGAAAAAATGATATGAAATCATTTAAAAAGTATATTGAAAAAGAAAATGAAAAAGTATCTAAACTAACAACAGAAGTAACATATGGATATGGTATTACACCTAATATATATACCAAAGATATAAATAATAAAATTACTCAAATTAATCCAAGTAGTCTATTTGAAGGATTAATGGGTGGACAAACACGAATGAGTATTTTTCAAGAATTATCACCAAATGAAAAGATGGTTAAAGATTCATATACAATAATAAAAGGAGAGTATCCTAAAAAATATGATGAAATGATCATTGTACTTCCTGATGAAAATCATATCTCAGATATTTTACTTTACTCTTTAGGTTTAAAAGACTCAACAAATGTTGATAAAATGATATCTAAAATAATGGCTGGTGAAAGAGTAGAGAAAACAAATGATGAACGAGAAGTATCATTTGATGAATTAATGAAATTAAAGATGAAACTTATTCTCCCAACAGAAAAATATAGATATAATGCTGATTATAATTTATATGAAGACATGAGTGAAGATACAGCGTTTATGGAAAATTTATATAATAATTCAGTAGATTTAAAGATTGTTGGTATAGCAAAAATGAAAGAATCTAATGGTATGTCTGCATTTTTATCAGGAGTAGGTTATTCATCTGAATTATCTAAATATGTAATTAATCAAACTAAAGATAAAGAAATTGTAAAAAAACAATTAGCAAATAAAGAAGTAAATGTATTTAGTGGAAAAAGATTTGATGATAAATCACAAAATTCCGGTATGAATTTTGATGATCTTATAAGTATAGATACAAATATGTTATCAAGTGCATTTAATATTAATATAGATCAAGCTTATATAAGTAACATAACTGCCGGATATATGGAAGAGATTAATAACGCGATAACCGCAGATACTACTGATGCAAAGAATATGTTTTTATCTTCATTTTCTACAATTACTAAGAACTTATTAAATAATTATATAGAAAATCATCAAACAGAATTAATGCCAGGTGTTGCAACTATATCATCTAAAGATGTTAATGAAATTGTTGAAAATTATTTAAATAATGATTATACTGCAGGCGTTCTTCAACCAATGGAAGATAAATATACAATTCCAAAAGAAGCTTACACTGCAACATATAAAGAACTTATTAAAACATTTCTTAATATGTATATATTATTGGGTGGAGGAGATTCAGCAATGATTTCATCTAATGCAGTTGATACAATGATAGATACATTAGTAACTACAAATGGTATACCAGAAATGGCAGATGAATTTTCTAAAAAGATGGTTGAGGCTACAATGCAAAAAACAATTCTTACAAAAGTAGGAGAATTAACTGGAGAATTAATGGGACAAATGGCAACTGCCTTCAATGTTGATCAAAATAAAATTGCTGGAGCCTTTAAATTTAATTTAACAGAAGATGATATCAAAAGAATATTTAGTGCAATGTCTACAACTAATTCTCAAACAGATGCAAATACAAATTTATTATCTTTAGGATATCAAGAGTTAGATAGTCCAAGTACAATTTCTTTCTATTTTAAAGATTTCGCATCAAAAGAAAAATTTATTAAATTCTTAAATTCATATAATAAAAAAATGAAAAAAACAGATAAAGAAAAGGTAATAGAGTATACAGATCTTACAGGAGTAATGATATCATCGGTAAAAATAATTGTAGATAGTGTAAGTTATGTACTTATAGCATTTGTATCTATTTCATTAATTGTTTCATCAATAATGATTGGAATAATTACTTATATTTCAGTATTAGAAAGAACAAAAGAAATAGGTATTTTAAGAGCAATAGGTGCATCGAAAAGGAATATTTCAAGTATTTTCAATGCTGAAACTATGATAATTGGATTCTTATCAGGATTGATTGGAGTAGGAGTATCACTAATATTATTAATTCCAATTAATACAATTATTCATACACTAACAAAGAATAATGATATAACGGCAATCTTACCACTGACCGCATCAATAGTATTAATTGTATTAAGCACAATATTAACATTAATTGGAGGACTAATTCCATCAAGAAAAGCAGCAAAGCAAGATCCAGTACTCGCACTAAGAAGTGAATAAAAAAGCATTTATAAAATTATGAAATGCACCCCTTAGGGTAGACATTAATTAAAAAGTATTTTTAAAAATGATATAATACACTTCCAAAAGGAGGTGTATTTTATTATGGCTTCAAAA
>CADBGE010000046.1:0-26541 GCA_902794075.1 uncultured Erysipelotrichaceae bacterium
TTTTGACCTTTTTTAGCCATTTTAATCATCTCCTTTATTAAATTATAACAAAAAAAGCGGAAACACTATTTATGTGTCCACTTTTATCTTACAACTTCAGTATGAAACTTGTCTTTTTTAGTTTATTATAGTAGAATATAAGAGGTTTTAGAGATAATGAGGTGTTTATATGATACAAGTATCTAATGTAAGTTTAAAATTTGGAAAAAGAGTTTTATTTGAAGATGTAAATATAAAATTTACTAATGGAAATTGCTATGGATTAATAGGCGCAAATGGAAGTGGAAAATCAACTTTTCTTAAATTATTAAGTGGAGAATTAGAAACGACAACAGGAGAAATTACAGTATCAAAAGATGAAAGAATTTCTATTTTAAAACAAGACCATTATCAGTTTGATGACAAAAGAGTTATAGATGTTGTTATAATGGGAAATACAAAATTATATGAAATAATGGAAGAAAAAGATAAAATGTATTCTCAAACAGAATTCTCTGATGAAGATGGTATGCGTTTAGCTAACTTGGAAGCAGAGTTCATGGATTTAGACGGTTGGAATGCAGAACCAGATGCAGCTCAATTATTAAATAATTTAGGTATCCAAGAAGAATATCATTATATGACTATGAAAGAATTACCAGTAAAATTAAGAGTAAAAGTACTTCTTGCACAAAGTTTATTTGGTAATCCTGATATATTACTATTAGATGAACCAACAAACTCACTTGATATAGAAGCAATAAGATGGTTAGAAGAGTTTTTAATCAATTTTAATAATACAGTAATTATTGTATCTCATGATAGACACTTTTTAAATAAAGTATGTACACATATTGCAGATATTGATTATTCAAAGATTAAATTATATGTTGGAAATTATGATTTCTGGTATGAATCAAGTGAATTATTACAAAGACAAATGAGAGAATCAAATAAAAAGAAAGAAGAAAAAATAAAAGAACTACAATCATTTATTGCAAGATTCTCAGCAAATGCATCTAAATCTAAACAAGCAACATCAAGAAAGAAAATGTTAGAAAAAATACAATTAGATGAAATAGTCCCAAGTAGTAGAAAATATCCATACATTGACTTTAAGATTGAAAAACAAGCAGGAAAAGAAATATTAAAAGTAGAAAACTTAACTAAAATAGTAGATGGAAAGAAGATATTAGACAAAGTATCATTTACAGTATTAAAAGGTGATAAAATATGTTTCTTGGCATCAGATGACATGGTAAAAACAACATTATTTAATATTTTGATAGGAAAAGAAAAATATGATAAAGGAACAGTTGAATGGGGTAAAACAATTAATCCAGGATATCTTCCACAAGATAATAATGAATACTTTAAAACTGATAAAAATATTATGGAATGGATTGGAACATTTCATGATATAAAAGATGAAACTATTCTAAGAGGATTTTTAGGAAGAATGTTATTTTCAGGAGAAGATGTATTTAAAAAAGTTAATGTGTTATCAGGAGGAGAAAAAGCAAGATGTATGTTATCTAAGATTATGTTAGAAGAACCTAATTTTCTAATTTTAGATGAACCAACAAACCATCTTGATCTTGAAAGTATCACATCACTTAATAAAGGATTATGTAATTTTAAAGGAGAGATCCTATTCACATCACGTGACTATGAACTAAATTCAACAGTTGCTAATAGAGTAATTGAAATAAAAGAAGATGGAAAAATAATTGATAGACAAATTCCATATGAAGAATATATTGATAGAGAGCAAAAATAATAGATTGACATCCACAAAACATTTTTATATCATTTATTTAGAAAGAGGTATATATGAAAAATAAAGAGATATTTATAGTTATAGGAATAATAGTAATTGCTTTAGTTCTAGTAATTGTATTAGGAAAGGATTCTAATAAAAAAGAAAAATTAGAAGATAATCCAGAAATAATATTAGAAAGAGCACAAGAAGAAAGTACATCTGTAAAAGATACAGAAAAAAAACAACTAGAAGAAATAGATGTTACAAAATATTTAGATTATTACAGTGGTGAAGAAAGTAAATTAGTATTAGTAGCTAGACCTACATGCCATTATTGTCAAATTGCTGAACCAATAATTCAAAATCTTGCATACAAATATGATATTAATATTTATTACTTAAATACGGATAATTTTAAAGATGATGATGAAGAAAAGTTTAAATCATCAAATGAAATGTTTACTGGAGGATTTGGGACTCCTATATTACTAAATATTGGAACTAATAAAATTATAGATACAGTCGATGGTCTTACAGATTCAGAACATTATATAAAGTTTTTTAAAGATAATGGATATATCAAATAAAAGGGGAGATATAAGTGGAAAAATCAGTATATAAAATGGTTTTAGAATTTAAAGAACGACATCCATGGACAATTGGATGGAGACTTAAACAAAATTCTAGTGTCATAGAAATGCATCTAAATCCAGATGAAGAAGTAATTTATGCATTTATTGCACAAAAAAATGATAACCCATTTAATATCTTCGAAAGTGCTGTTGTTGCATTAACAAATAAAAGAATACTAATTGGTAGAAAAAGAGTGGCAATAGGTTATTATCTAAATTCAATTACCCCAGATATGTATAATGATTTAAAAGTAACTGGTGGTTTATTTTGGGGAAAAGTATATATAGATACAATAAAAGAATTTGTTACATTATCAAATATAAGTAAAATGGCTTTACGAGAAATTGAAACAGAAATTTCAAGTTACATGATGGAAGCAAAGAAAAAATATAAAGATAGAGAAGAAGACGAAGAATCCTAAGTCTTTTTTTTATTATATTAATTTGATATAATCTATATGGTGATAGTATGAAGAAATATAGAAACTTTTTAATAATATTATTTATATTAATGATAATACCTATATTAATAAAAACATTTCAAAAAAAACATAATGTTGAATATAAAATAGGAAAATATAACATTAATGAAAAATTCTATATTGAGAATAAAAATCATAATTATGAGTTTAAAATAACTAATAAAAAAGAAACATATTCTTTCATTTTAAATAATAATGTAAATAAAAGAAAAAAAATAATTAAAGATATAAAAATATATAAAAAAAATAATATTAAATGTATTATTCCAATTTATGTTAAAGATATTTCTAAAAATATTTATTGCTTAGAAAATAATAATCAAGTTTCAAATTATTATTTAAAAGATAATGATAATTTTAAATCAATAATAGAAGATACAAAAAAATATAAAGTTAATCTTCCAAGTGACAGTGAAAAGTATAAAGAATTTAAAAAGATAAAGGTATATCAAAATAATATTAATGACAATACTGCTTATATTATTTGGAACTATAAAGGAATATATATATTAAAGAATAATGAATTAAAACAACAAAAGTTTTTAAACTATGATTTATATGATAATATCATGTCTACAACAACATCAAATTACTTTGTATTATTTGAAAATAGTAATGTAATGGGAATAGAAAAAATTCATTATTATGATATTAAAAATGATAAATATAATATATTTAAATTAAAAGATAAAATTTCAAAAGATTCATATATAAATGGTGTATATGATGATTTAATATATGTAACTGATAATAAGAAAAAAATACAATATACAATTAATGTAAAAAAAGAGAAAATTGAAGAAGTAGGAAAAGAAGAGTTAGGTTATACTAAATATACCAATAAGAAAAAAGAAGAAATGAATAAAAGTGATTTCTTCATGAAAGAACAACTATTTGACAATGAAAAAATTGAAAATAAAAAAATAACAAACAGTAAAGATTTAGTAAAAGAGGATCAAATATATTACTATTTAGATAATAATAAATTTTATAAGAATATAAATGGATATAATAGTATTCTGTTATTTGAACTAGATAATATTAAAGACTGGAAAATTAATAATAAAGATTTAATAATATTTGTAGATGATTTAGTTTATATTTATAATGATGAATTAGGACTAAGAAAGATTATTGAATATAATGAACTAAATTATAACTACAAGAATATAGTAAAATATTGGAAGTAGTAACTCCCAATATTTTTTATTAATGATATATTATGACTTTTTAACGAATTGTTTATTTGACTCAGAATCATATTCCTTATTTAGTAGTGCTAAATTAACAATCTTTAAAGCATCTTCTCTAGTATCACATGCACAAAGGAAAAGGTTTTTATGACAAAAGTATAAAGTATCTATACCAGTTAGTTCAAATAACTCTTCCTTAGATTTACCTCCCCATGAACTAGGAAGAGGTTTACGTAATTCAAAACTATCCTTGCGTAAAGGAGTAGCAACAACGTTATATCCACCTCTATTAGAAGGTAATATTGCATATTTGATATTATTTGCTTTTTCTTCACTAGATGATAAAACTAAATTTTTCCAATCCATGTGATAATCTAGTTCTATAAAGTCATCAGTACTTTCATTTATTTTTTTATCAATTATAACTTTAGATTTTTCCAAAGATAAACATTTCTTCATTTCTTTTGAAAAAATTATATTAGTAAATAAAACTGCTTTTAAAAAATATTCTTTTTCATTATCCGACTCATCAAAATCGGGATTAAATAAATCAATTAAATCAGAAACATTTTTAACAGAGTAGGGAGCATCAATAGTAATAGTTTGTCCATTATCGTATCTATCAATATCACAAATTAAATCATTGTCTATATAATCAAATGCATTATCAATATCTCTAACTCCTAAATTACTTAATATTGTTTTACCAAATTCTTTCCAAATAAGACCACAAGATGCATATTTTACACCATTTTCTCTCATCTTATTAAAATCTTTTCCATGATGGTCAAATGGACCACCACCCATATCAAAAATAAATGCCTCATCTGTTTTATCTAATTTTGTTGTTCTAAATAATTTTATATCAGTACCAAAAACATTTATAAGAATACAAAGAGACATAACCTCATCAGCATGAAATGTACCATTATGAGTAATGAAATTAGCATCTTCAATATTGTCAACTATTTCAATATTTACTTTATCACCATATAAATTATTTAATTCAATTTTATTCATAAATCCTCCGTTTGAAATATAATAGCACAAAAATAGATTAATTGAAATAATTAATCTATTATCAATTATTATATAATCTTCTTTTTATCATAATCAAAAATATTATCATTTATTCTTTTACTATAATAATCTTTTAAAAAATCTATAAATTCATCAAAATTATCAATATAATAATCAGATAATGAATTTATTTTATCTCTATTATCATCAGAATATTTGTCATAAATATTTACTACTTCTATACCAGCATTATGACCAGCTAAAACTCCTGTATAAGAGTCTTCAAATATTAGACATTCATCAGAAGAGACATTATAATAATTCATAATTTTATTGTATATTTCTGGATCTGGTTTTTTATTAATAACATCTTCTTTACTAATAATAAAATCAAAAGTATCATCAATATTCATTTTACTAATCATCTTCTTATTTTCAGTAGTATAAGTATTTAATTGTCTTCTTGTTGTAACAGTGGCTAAAACAAGAATAAATCCTAGTTGTTTAAGAAGATTTACTAATTGAACAGAACCAGGTTTAAAATCAATATCTTTTGATAATACTTCATTAGCAAGATTAACTCTTGTTTTTAATAATTCGGAAGAATCTTTAACATTTAATTTATATTTATTTATAATAAATTTACAGTATTCAATATAAATATCACTTCCTTGATTATCTCTAAGAAAGTTATCTCTAACTGACTGTATAGTTTTAATATCTATTTTTCCACCACCAAACATCTCAATTATTTTTTGATCAGTTTTGTTCCAGACTCCAATAGAATCAATTAATGTTCCATCTAAATCAAATATTATTATCTTTTTATTATTTAGATTAAGATTACTAAGATTTTTCATAAAGAACAACCTCCAAAGTGATATATAATGTTAAAATATTATCATTTATTTTTTTACTAAAAATGCCATAAACTGTGGAATCTCATGAAATCTTTTATAGTATGCTTCATCTACATTAATACATTCTTCTATACACTGTGATTCCTTAAAATTTTCAATCTCAAAATTATTTTTAAGAAGTACTTCAAAGAAATATGATGGTGGGGCAATAAACTCTTCTAAAACTTCATTATCTTTAAAATAATTAACTTGTTTAGTGTGAGACATGTAGTTTCCAATTACTTCAACACCATCAGCACCAACCTCAAAACCGATAGCGTGATAATATTTATTATTATATTCAATTTTTTTAGTTGCAAATCTCATAGGGTGCCCAACAGAAAATAATAACTCACCATCGTTATCTAAAACTCTATATAATTCTTTAAATGCTTTATCTTTATCCTCAACATGACTAATTGCCAAACTACTAAAGATAAAATCAAATTCATTGTTATCAAATGGTAGACTTAGCATATCTCCTACATAAAAATCACAATTTGGATAACTTTCTTTGGCTATTTTAATAGATTCTTCAGAAATATCTATTCCGGTAATTTTTTTAGGATTATATTTACTTAATAATTCACTTTCTTCAGCAGTACCACAGCCTAACATAAGAATTCTTTTTCCTTCAAGCTCAGGTAACATAGATATCATCATTGGTTTTTCAACAAACCTTAATGACTTTTTCATTCCATTTGTTACTTCATAATGCCTTTTTTCTGCAAAAGCATCATAATCATTTACATTATTTTCATTCATATTCATTAATTTATCTCCTAACTTTTAATATAAACACCATAATTATATAATAATTTATATAAATTATCTACAAGTATATTTATTAACAAAAAAGAAAAGACTATAGTTTGTTACTTAAATATCTTTTCTTTAATACAGGAAACTCATCCATTGATTCAACAGGTTTATTAATTGAAGATAATATTTCTTTCGCAACAAGCAAATCTTGTTCATTTCCATCAGTAAGTTTAGAATATTTTTCTACTAATTCATCAGATAAAAGTTTATTTTCATCTAATCCAAAATATCCGTGATTAGCATAGTAATTTGGATTATGAACAAATAAGGAATCCCTTAGGTTATTAATACGATAATTATCCTTAATTCTTTTCTCTATATACCTTATTACTTCATCAGTGTTTTTACAACCATATGGAAGAGTAGAAATCCCACCATAACTACTTTGAATTCTTGCATAATAGTTAACGGCACTAACGATAGCATTTTCTATATCTATATTTGAAAATGAATCCTTTAAGAATTTAATACTATTGATAACTGCAAACTTTTCAGCATCTTCTTCATATTTTACATATCCTTTGTTTAATAAATAGTAAGCATCAAAAAAATATCTGATATAAAGCATAAGTTGAGCATTTAAAACATCTTCTTGACCATAGCCATCGATTTCATCTCCGTTCCAAATGCATTTACCTTGCATATAATGTCTAAATTCATGACTTACACATAAAGCTATAAAAGCATAATATGCTTCTACTGTAACTATACCTCTATCAACAGCTTTCTTTAAATATAGAATATTAGGAATATTTATATATATTTTATGCTTACCATCAACATGTTGATACCATCCAACATTGTTTCTTTTTGATAATTCATCATTACTTGTTAAAATAGTATTGATACTTCCATTATCAATTTGACTATAATAATCTAATAAGTTTTTAGCAAATTCTATTGAGTTTTTTTCATTTATTTCTTTCATATTAAACATCACCTTTAAAAGACTATAATATATTAACAAATATAATAGAATTGGTCAACAAAGCAAAAAAAATAAATATAATATTATATAACTATTTTTAATAATAATTGTTGATATTTGAAAATATATTTGCTATAATACAAATTGCGATGGGGCTTTAGCCAAGTGGTAAGGCGTGGGTCTGCAACACCCTGATCACCGGTTCAAATCCGGTAGGCCCCTCCATTTTTTTTGCGAATGTGGTTTAATGGTTAGAATATGACCTTGCCAAGGTTGTGATGGGGGTTCGATTCCCCTCGTTCGCTCCACGTAAAAAAGAAAATCAATATGAGTGATGAACTCAAAGCCAAAATTAATTGGTCTTGCAAATTTAATAAGAAATCCTATCAAATAATTGAAGGATACTTAAGGATTGTGGAACATACCAATTTAGCGTATGTAGAACCACATAAAGTAATTATTGGAGATAAGTTATACCTATTCTTCAATGAGCAGAAACATTTTTATATAGGGAATTTAAAGAAGAAAATCCCATTGTCTGAATTATCAGAGTACATAGCAAGGCATTAATGAATTGGTGAGTTTATATACTCCCACAATATTGGTTGTTTTTGTCGTATAAAATAATCAATTATTCAAAGGTGTCCTTGTTATGTGACACCTTTTTACTTTGGTGCCTTTCATTACAAAAGAAAGGAGATTGATAATTATGGATAATGAAAGGAAAGTTGCAGGAGTTTATATTCGTGTTTCAACCGAAGATCAAGCAAGAGAAGGATTTTCACTTGGAGAACAAGAAGAAAAATTAAGAGAGTTATGTAAGTTTAAGGAGTTAGAAGTTTATAAGGTCTATAAAGATGCAGGAATATCTGCAAAAGATATGGAACATAGACCACAGTTTCAAGAAATGCTTAAAGATATGAAGGAAGGAAAACTTAATTATATTGTTGCCTACAAATTAGATAGAATAACAAGAAGTGTTAGAGATTTAGAAGAATTAATTTCAGTACTAGAACAATATAATTGCTTTCTACTATGTGATAGAGATGATGTTAATACCTCTACTGCTAATGGTAGATTCTTTGTAAGAATGCTTACTGTTTTATCTCAACTAGAAATAGAAATCGTATCAGAAAGAACTAAATTTGGCTTAAATGGAGCCATTAAATCAGGTCATATTCCAGGACAGCGACCATTTGGTTATAAGAGTGCAGAAGATAAAAAAATGATTATAGATAATGCTACTCGCCCTTATGTAGAAAAGATATTTGATATGTATTTAGAGGGTAAAAGTTTTCAACAAATTGCTAACTACTTTAAAGAAAACAATATCTTCCCTAAAAAGAATTGGAAAGATACAACTATTCAAAAAATTATTGATAATAAAATCTATATGGGAGATTATGAACAATATAAACGAATTGGTAAACAAGAAAATTTAGAACCAATAGTTTATATGAATGTTGTAGAACCTATTATATCTCGTGCTAAATGGGAAGAATGTCAAAGACAAAAAGAAAGAAATCAAAGAACTTATACTAGAGATAGAGTTTATACTTTCTTTCAAAGATTAAAGTGTCCTAATTGCAGTAGAATTATGAAATGTAAAGGTTCAGGTGGTACTAAAAGAAAGTATATGTACTATACTTGTGAGCATTGTCACATTAACTTTAATGAAGACCATGTAGAACATTTATTAAGAGAATTTATCTATGATTTATTAGAATATGATATGGCAGTTAAAAAGTTCTTCCTTCCTGTTTTAGAAGATAAAACAAATAATATTGATACTACTTCTATTGATAAAGAGATTAGAGATTTAGAAAAGCAAAGAAATAGAATTAAAGATTTGTATATTAAAGGCATTGTAGAAATTGATGATTTTAAAGAAGATTATAAACTAATTGAAGATAAACTTGATAACCTTGAAAGCAAAAAATTAGAGTTAGTTAATTTAGAAACTTTTAACTACTCTCCACACGAATTACTCGCACAAAGAGATTTAGAAAGAGAAAAAATGATTAGACTTGATACTTTAAATACTGTTTTAAAAACTAAATGGAATGGTATGGACAAGTCTGAAAAACAAGAATTTATATCAAAATTTATTGATACTATTGAGATTAAAAAAGATAGTAAAGGTAATTTAATTCTTGAAAAAATTAATTTTAGAAACGGATTTATAAGACAATTAGTAAAGTTTTATGAAAGAGGTATCTTTGATGTTGCAGTACCTGTTATGGTTGATAATGAAGAAGAAACTATTAAAGGTGGCAGAATGAATGAAGAACAATTAGATAAATATTTATCTAAAATGAATGAATATTTTGAAACATCTTTTTATGAAATGTATGAAACAATTGATGAAGAAACTAATGAAATAACACTTGAATATCAACCAAAAGATAATGAAAAAATTATAAGATTTGTAGCAATTTCATCTAAAGATAAGTTTCCTATAACAGTAGATAATGTTAAAGATAAATATGGAATTATTAGCTACAAAACAAATAAATTATTAGAAAATTAGAAAGGATTTGATTAAATTATGAATATTGAATATGTAAAACAAGGAAATTATTTATTACCTAATTTGGTAATAGAAAATCAAAATTATGGAGAAATAAATAAGTATGGATTATTAAGGTTAAATTATATTAAGGAACACAAAAAAGGATTATATCAATCACTTTTAATGAAGAATGAACTAACAAACCATCTTTTTTCAGTCAGTAAAGAATGTGAAGAAAGATTAAAAACTTTAATGGATAATTATATTAAAAATGATGAAAAACTATCTGAAAAAAGTAAAGAAAATAATCAAATTGAATGGGTAAAATTGATGAATAATTATAAGAATACTGCTGAAGAAATTATTCTAAAAGAGTTAATTTATGTCTGATGTTGTCATAAGCAAGCAAGGTGGTATTACTCCCACCACCCCAAAAGAAAGGATAACCCTATAATGGCGACAACATCAATTTGGAGTATTAAGAATAATTTAAAGCAGTCTATAAATTATATTATCAATCCTGAAAAAACTCTTAATAAAGATTATGGTAATAGAGAGTCATATAGTTATTTAGAAGAACCTATTAAAGATTATAATTTTAAACAAGAAAAAGTTTGTTATGTCAGTTGCTTAAATTGTGATGAAGATAATCCTTGTTATGATATGGAGTTCACTAAAGAAAGATTTAGAAAGAAAGATGGCGTTCTTGCTTATCATGGGTATCAATCATTTAAAGAAGGAGAAGTTACTCCAGATATTGCTCATGAGATTGGAGTTAAGTTTGCAGAAGAAATGTTTAAAGATTATGAGGTGGTTGTTGCTACACATCAAAACACTAACCATATACACAACCATTTCATAATTAACTCTGTATCTTTTAAAAGTGGTAAGAAATATAATAACAATCTAACCAATATATCAAAGATAAGACAAATTTCTGATTCACTATGTTCTGAATATGGACTATCCGTTTTAGATGAAGATAAGTTTTATAAAAAAACTTATACCAAAAGTATATCAAACGATGAATATTACAAAACTCTTAAAGAAGATTTAGATAATGTTATTAGTTATTCAGTTACTTTAAAACAACTATTTGAGAGAATGAGGTCACTAGGTTATAAAGTATATTCTCGTAATGGTATTATAACAATTTATAGAGATGATGAAGATAAAGTTAGAATAGAAAATGTATTTGGTGAAGAATATTCAAATGATAGATTAAGTGAAAGATTATATTCATCAAGACAAATAGTATTTAAACCAATGTCTCAAAAATCTATATTTGAAGAATATACTAAAACTAATAAACACCATAAAGGTATATATGGACTATATCTATACTATTGTTATTTATTAGGAATATTCCCAAAGAAACATCCTAAACAATATCTTCCATACTCTATTAGAAAAGAAGTTTATAAATTAGAGCAAACTTCACAACAAGTTAGATTTATGCACGAGAAAAATATTGTTACAAAAGAAGATTTGGATAACTTTGATAAAAATAACTCTAATGAATTAAGTGAATTAAAAGGTACAAGAGAAAACCTTTGGAAAAGATACCATAGAGCAAAAACTGAAGAAAAGCAAACTCAAATACTTGCTGAAATAAATGATATACAACCTAAAATTAAAGAACTTTATAAGTATGATAAGTATTGTAAAGAAATAACCAAACGAGCTGAGGGCATACAAAATAAGCTTAATAATTTTGATAAAGATATTCAAAAAGAAAAAGACAATTCTAGGTCTATGTGACTTAAATTGTCTTTTATATTGAATTCAATCGTAATATTTTAAGAAATACACTTATTATTCGTTTTACCCTTTATTATAAAATGGATTTGATGACTTATAATATGGCCTAGGTGCATTTCCTATTTTATATAATTCTCCGTTTTTACCATTTTTTATAGCATCATGGGCAGGTTCAAAGTGAGCATCCATATTGTCAGCAAAATTTATTATTAAGACTTCAAGCATTTTAGGGAGAACCAAAGCACCCCATTCACTGTATTCATTCATATGACTTCCTATCATATGTAACACTTGATTTTTAAATAGTTCATCCATATCATACTGTGATAAATAGTTTTCTACTATATGTGTTCCCTCATAAGAATGACCTAGTAATGCTGCACTATTCCCACGATTTGCTTCGTAATTTTCGTTTTCAGTAAAATCATTGAAGTCATTTGTTTTTCCTATATCGTGTGTTAAAGCACCAAATATAATTAAGTCCATATCCACCTCTAAATCAGGATATAAATTGCAGATTGCAATAGCATTTCTAGTTACACTAAAAATATGATACAACAAGCCACCCTTAAAATAATGATGTGATCCACCTGTCGCAGGTTTATTCATCAGTTTTTCTCTGTAATCCTCATATATCCTTTGACAACATTCTCTTAAAATAGGATTTTTAATTTTATTACTGTACTCAATGCACTCAGTATAGTATTTTTCTAAATCTTGATTTTCCATTTTGTTATCCTCCTTCATTAATCGTACAAAGTATCTGCTCACTTCAATTAAAATTATACTATATTTTAATAATTTTTTCTATAATCCCGTTGAATTATTTTTAAAGTCTGCTATAATTTATTTAGTTGATTTAATCAAGCAACTTTGGGAGTATAATTTTTCGAATATAAGTAAAGTTATCGCTCCACTAAAAAATAAGAACCTTATGGTTCTTTTTTTGTGGAGCAAAACTTAGGAAAACCCATCACAGCCCTTTGCGGAATTCTATAATATTTTCCCTTATAAAATTTCATCTTATACAAACTTGATATCCATAATTCATAGTTTTAACCTCCTGTATAATATATTTGGTATCTTCAACTATATTATAGAAAAAAGATTCTTAAAATACGAAATTATTTATATAAAAATTTAATTAATCATTTTTATTCAAGATTATTTCATCTAAATCATCAGGTATTATAACATTTCTACTATAGTACATTTTAGCTTCTTTTGTATATAATTCCTTTTTATTATCATGTGAATCTTCAGTATGATATATTATTAAATTTTTAATATCAAAAGGTTCCATAGTTTGACATACTGATTTGACTGTAGCATGATGTTCTTTAATAAACTTTGGTACATTTTCTTCACTATCTAAACAAAATGCTTCATGCATTACATAATCAGCACCTTTTAATTTGTCATATAATATTGGATTACAAGTTTCGTCACCTAAAAATATTAGTTTTGCTCCACAATTTAGAATTGTTTCAAAACCATACAATAAATTACTTTTGGCATGAACATCAAAAAAAGTAATGTTTTCACCAGCAATATTTACAACATCACCATCATGCAATACTTGAATTAAAACATTTTCATTAAGAACTTCTTGTAACTTATCAGGAAAAACAGCTTCAATTAATTTCTTTATTGATTCTGCAACTTCAAAATTACAATATACATTAATTTTACTTTTACGTTCTTCATTTAAGAATGATACAGAAGCTTTCTTGAAAATCCAACATAAACCTAAAATATGATCTGTATGACAATGAGAAATAAAAATATTATTAATATCTGTCAATTTATATCCTTTTTCTTGTAAATTTTTAATTATTTGTATACTTCCACCTGTATCAACAAGTAAATTTTCATGATCATTTTCAAGTAAAAAACAAGTGTTATATGAATTCATAACCGAACCATGACCTGTTCCAAGCATAATTATTTTTTCCATAATATTTATCTCCTTTTTTAGTTTCAATATTCATTTTATTACAACATAAATATTTATTTTGTATCAAAATTATACAATAATGTTGTAAGATTTACCATATATCACACAATTATTTATTCAAATTAATTATTATATTAATTAATTTTATTATATAATAAAAAACATAATTTTTATTACTTAAGGAGAAGCTATGGAAAGTTATTATGAAATCAGTAGTTTTAATTTATTGAAAAGAGAATTAGAGAAGTATAAAAATATTCTATCAAAATCTGTATATGAATATTTAGATGAATTAATAACATTAGAAACATCACCAGTTAAAGACATATTTAATACAGATGAGGAAGAAATAATATCATGTCTACCTTTTTATAAATCAATTGTTAAATATAATATTTATAATCATGCATTACAACTTTTAAATAGTAAAAATATAAAATTATGTGAAAGATCTGATTATCAAAATAGAACAGTTAATATGTTTTCTAATTTAAAATTAAATAATACATCTAGAACTATTGATATATTAAATTTAACTATAAATGGTTCAAATGAAATAGAACTTAATTTATTTAATTCTCTAAGTGATGATAATGTAAAAGAAAAAGAATTATTAATACTTCAAAAGAAAATTGATGAATTAAATAACAATGCAACTAAAAGTTATATTTCATTTAATATAGGAGAGCTAATAGGATGGCATAGTGATTTTACTGAATTAAATGACGATTATAAATATCTGGAAAAATACAAAAAAGCTATGAAAAAAATTAATTCTAGAAAAGAGCTTTCTAAAAATGATAGAGAAGAAATTCTGCTTGCAAATGAAATATATAATTTATTACTTGAAGAATACGGTATTAGTGATGATGATTTTACATATGAGGGAACTGATTATATTACTACTGCATCACATAAGTATATGAATAAGAAAAGAGTAAAAACAAAAAAAGGTATAAAAGTAATAAGCAATAACTATTATTTATAAAGAATTAACCAATCTATTAACAACAAAAATCATACATGTTATAATTATTAAAGGTGAAGTATTATGAATATATACAAAGGATTAAATGAAATAACTAAATATATTGATGATAATTTAGACGAAAAAATTGATTATGAAGTATTTACAAAAATACTTGGAGTAAATTTATATACAGTACAAAGATTATTCACAATGATAGCTGGATTATCACTTTCAGAATATATCAGGAAAAGAAGATTGTCATCAGCAGGATATGATTTATATGAAGGAAAAGAAAAAATAATAGATATTGCTATTAAATATCAATATGACAATGCAACATCATTTTCAAGAGCCTTTGAAAAATTTCATGGGATTAAACCAAGTAAAGTTAATACAGATTCTAAACTAAAGAACTTTCCAAGAATTATTTTTGATGAAAATATAAAACAAACATCTGAATTGAGTTATGAAATAATAAATATGGAAGAATTAAATTTATATGGTGTTGGATTTCAAACAAGTAATGAAGATATAGGAAAAAGTGCACCAATATTTTTTAAACAAACTCAAGATAAATATTATGATAAATATGGTGAAATAGTGTATGGTATGATTACTTATGATATTGCAAGAGAAGAAAGTCAAAAGTATTATTGTATGTTTGATAAAGAAATTAAAGAATTTGAACATATTGTAATTCCAAAAAGTAAGTGGCTTAGATTCAGAATTAACTCACAAAATCCAAAAGAGATACAAGATATATCACATAAATTTTATAAAGAGTTTGTTCCTTCAATGAAATATAATCTTAAAGAAATACCTGAATTAGAATATTATCATGATGAGATAACAGATTTTCTAGTCGCAATATACTAAACTGACAAAACTGATTGTTAAAAAGTCAGTTTTTTATTTTTGCTATGTGATATATTATTTTCGAGGTGACGGATTATGGGGTTTACGTCAGAAATATATTTAACAAAAAAACATGTGACAAAAGAAGAATGGTTGAATTTAATTAATAAAATTTCAGATTATAATGGTCTTTTAAATAAATGGAAGATCATTATTATCAATAATAAGAATCAAATAAGATATTTTGTTGAAACTAAATGTAGTCTTCCAATAACAATAAATAATCTAGATTGTTTCCTATTGAAAAGATCAAAAAGAATAAAAAAAATAACAAAAAAGAACATACTATTATCAATAAATAAAACAAGTAATAGTATCATAGACTTAATTAATTATAATGAAATCAAAAATAAGGGTACTCTAATATATTTAGAGATTAATTTTATAAAATTATATAAAGAGAAAATATTATCATTTACAAACTATTATTTAAGTAAGAATAAAAAAATTAAGAATTATATTAACATATTCTCAATACCAACAAACATCCTATCAGTTAATTTTGAAGGTAACAAAAGATATTTTTATAAAGAACCTCCTAAATATTTGGATATCAATAAGACTCTACATCTACTAAATACAGATTCTACTAACGCATTATTAAGCGTAGATACATTTCCATACTTACAAGGAAACTTTTATATAAAACAAAATAGTTTTAATTTTGATAAACATTCAGTGATAATTGGTTCATCTGGATGTGGTAAATCCAAATTTATAAGTTTATTAATAAATAATATTTATAAAAATAAAAGGTATAGTGAAAATTACAAATTTGTTGTTATTGATCCACATGCAGCTTTAGAAGAAGATATAGGTGGTGTTGGAACAACAATTGACTTTAAAAGTGATGAAGATAGTGTTGACCTATTTATAAACAGTAATGATGATATTATCGCATCAACAGAATTATTATTGGATTTATTTAAATCACTAATTCAAGATCAGTATAATTCAAAACTTGAAAGAGTATTAAGACATGCTATTTATTTATTATTAATAGATGAAAATTTTAATTTTACAAATTTAAGAAAAATTATATTAGATTTAGAATATAGAAATGATTTAATAAAAAAATTAAATGATATCTTACCTGTAAGTGTAATTGATTTTTTTCTATCAGACTTTAATGATTTAAAAACAAAAGCATATGGAGAAGCAATATCTCCAATTATTGGATTTATAGATGAAATGGAAATGCTTCCAGTATTTAATAATAATCAAAGTACTAGAAACATAAAAAATACAATAGAGAATAATTTTTTAACACTGTTTTCATTAGATAGAACAAAATTGGGTGATAAAGTTACAAAAACAATATCTGGATTAATAATGCAACAACTCTTAACTATAGTTCAAAAGAAAGAATTACAAGAACATATTATCTTTATCGTTGATGAGGTTGCAGTTGTGGAAAATCCTATCTTAGCTAGATTTTTATCAGAAGCAAGAAAATATAATCTTTCTCTTATCTTAGTAGGTCAATATTTTAATCAAATTTCTGATAATTTAAAAAATTCAATATTTGCCAATGTGGTTAACTATTATATATTTAGAGTATCAAAATTAGATGCTAATATATTAGTTGATAACTTTAATATGAAAATACCTCTAGATGATACTAGAGAAAGAAAAATCAAGTTATTAACTGAACTTAATAATAGAGAGTGTATTGTAAGAGTTGATTCCAATGGAATTTTACTTCCAGCATTTAAAGGTAAAACTATAGATTTTATAAGTATTCCAAGAAAGAAAAAAAATAATGTGTTAAAAGTAGAAAATAGCAAAAACAAAAATATTAGTAAAAGTAAATTAGATTTTAGTTTAAATAGTAATGTTAGTTTAAAAGAAATTCTAGTTGCTAATTCTACTAGTAAAAAAGGAGTGATGAATAATGAATGATAAAAAAGCACTAGAAATAGTTAATAAAATTTTTAAAAATGTATTTAATACAACATGTAATTATCAACTTGATGAAATATTAGAAAAATATGCATTTGATGTTAAATTACCAAAACAAGTAAATGATTCAACAACTAATGAAGTAACATGGGCAGATTCTATAAATAGTGGTAGGTTTATAACTAATAAAAATATGGAAAAAATAGATAAGACTAAAGGTTGGATGATAAAAAGAAAAGAGATTAAAAGTCTTGAAGATTTAATTGGAATTTGGAAGAAAATAAATTTTACTACTACAGAAAGAGTATATGATTCAATTAATGTATCTAAAAGTGACACTATATATAGATGCGAAAATATATATAGAAGTACAGATTGTAGTGGCTCCAAAAATATGATATTTTGTGATTCATGTGGAAATAGTGAATTCTTATTAGCATCAAAAAGATCGGGTACATGTAATTTTTCTATAAGATGTGATGATTCAAAAGACTGCAGTAACAGTTATAATGTAATTTGTTCAAATAAGGTAAGTAATTCATTGTTTATTCAAGACTGTTCAGATTTATATGAATGTATCTTTTGCTCCCATATTTCCTCAAAAAGATTTTGTATTGCAAATATGCAATTTGAAAAAGAGGAATACTATGAAATAAAGAAAAAAATAATAGAGTGGATACTTTCATCTTAAATATGGTAATATATTAAAAGGTGATATCAATGAAAGTATTAACTCTTAAACAACCATGGGCAACTTTAATATCAGAAGGAATAAAAGAATATGAATTTAGATCATGGAAAACAAATTATCGAGGAAAAATTCTTATTCATGCAGGATGTGGAATAGAAAAAGAAGAATTAAAAAGATTTGATAGTCTAAAGTTAGATTATCCATCAAAGAAAATTATAGCAATAGCTGAAATAGAAGATTGCTTAGAATTAAATGATGAGTTAAATAAAAAAATCATATCTCAAAATAACATTGCATATGGAAATAAATATAGAAATGGTTATGCTTGGAAATTAAAAAATATAAAAAAAATAAAGTATGATAAAGAGATAAAAGGAAAACTAGGGTTATGGAATATTGATATTAACGAAAATGAGTTATGATAGGGGATAATAAATTTTGAGACTAATTAGCATTGGTGATTTAGTGATTGATTATTATTACGATAATGGAAAACTTATTGCTGTTGATGGAGGAATATCAGTTCATAATATAATTGCTAATCTTGCAAGTATGGGACTCGATACATGCGTCATAGGATAAAGAAAATGATTCTTGTACATGTAAATCACTTATACTAAAAAGAAATCCAAACAATTAGGATTTCTTTTTTATTTTGACAAAATCTTCTTCAGTAAATAATTTTAATATATCTCCAAAATAAGGTTTATTTTCATAATCAGAAAATATAAGTTCTAATCCTTCTTTTAATTCTCTATTAATATCCCATTTATTAATTGTTCTATTATAGGATTCAGCACTAGATAAGCCAGAAAATACATAATTTTTTGTAAGTAAAAATAATGAAAATAAAGAAAAAATAAAAATATCATTATCTTTAAGATTATTATTCTTATAAGCACGATTTAAATACATTGAATTAATTGGTTTTAGATTAAAATCAAAATCTTTATATTTATAATTATTCGTATCAACAAATTTAATGATTCCCTTTTTATTAATCATGATATTATCACCTTTTATATCACCCAAAATTATTCTGTTATCATGTGCTCTTCTTATTGCGTTATCAGCTTGAATAATATAGTTTATAATTAAGTTAAGATCATCATATCTTTCTAAACTGTTAAAATCCTTTAAAGCTTTATAGTATTTCACAAGTTCTGTATAATAACCAAGAATATTTTCATCATAGTCTTTAACAAATCCTATAGGAAAACAAAATGACGGATCTTTCTCATTAAACATCGCACTTATTTTTTGTAGTTGATCCATTTTAAACTCTCTATTATGAAAAATTTTTAATGAATATTTATTATTATATCTATAAATTTTTCCTTCACAACCTCTTCCAATTCTTTTATACTTGTCATTTAGTTTATCTACATTTATAAATATATCTCGGTGATTACTATCTGTACAGTTTTTTCTCATTAAGTTTTCTTTTATTTTATTAAACATATAATCACCTCATTTATTAAATTTGTATTATATCATATAATATAATTATTGCAATTATCGATAAATATAAGTTAAACTATAACTAGATTGGATGTGAAATTATGAGTAAAATTGGAATAATATATGCAATTAAAGAAGAACTTGATGCATCTTTAGAATATTTTGATAAAGAAAATGAGTATAAATTATTTGACTTAACATTTTATGAGTGTAAATACAAGGAAAAAGAATGTGTTCTTGTACAATGTGGAATAGGTAAGGTAAATGCAGCTAGATGTACTCAAATATTGATAGATAACATTGAAGTTGACTATATTATTAATGTTGGAGTTGCTGGAGGAATAAGTAAAGATATTAAAATATGTGATGTAGTTATCGGTAATAAATTAATTCAACATGATTTTGATCTTAGACCATTTAACTATGAAAGAGGATATATTCCAAACGTTGGACAATTTATTAATTGTGATGAGTACTTAGTAAGAAATGCAGAAAAAATAAAAATAGATGCAAATACACATGTAGGTGTAATAGCATCAGGTGATATTTTTGTCACAGAAGAATTAATGGGAAAGAAAATTAATGATAAATTTAATGCTTTATGTGTAGAAATGGAAGGAGCATCTATTGCTCAAATATGTTATCTTTCAAATATTCCTTTGTTGAAAAAAGTTCAAAAGTAGCCGCAGAATTTATAACTAAATTAATAGAAAAGATTGATTAACTGAATAATCAATCTTTTTATTATTTTATTTTTTTCTTATCATCAAATTCATATTTTAAAAAATCTTCTTTATCAAAATCAAAGCAATTATTCATAAATGTCTGAATTATAAAGTAATAATTTCTTTTATAAAAATCTATTAGAGAACTTTTTTCATTTTTTATACCATTTATCATATTAAGTAAATTATCTTCATCATTAGTTAATTTATTACTACTGTCTTTTTTCTCATTTAATAGTGATACTAATAACTCCATTATTAAGATAATATCATCACCCTCTAAAGGTTCTTTATTATAAAAGTTTTTTGCCACTTCATTATATATATTTATTCCATTTATATGAATACCATTCTTATATTTATTTATAACATTCTTATTATTATTTCTATAATTATAATTAAAAATAGGAACAGTTTTATTAATAAATTGAACACCTTCAATAGAATGAATAATTACCTCTAATAAGTTTCCTAAAATAGTTTCTTTTCTTGAAAGGTTTTCAAATGAATTTAAAGCAAAGTCTATATTTGCTAAAGGGTAAAGTGCAGAAATTACTGCTTTAAATGCTGGAATTTTATTAAAATATTTACAAGCATTTTTTGAGTAAGTATCAGATAAATGATTTAAATATAAATATGCATCATTGATAATAGGAATAGAATTAAATGCATGAACTTTTAATGAAGCAGATTTAACACCCATTTTAATTGACTTTTCAATAGAACTAAGGATAGTGGTTAATAAGGTAATTCTATCAGAATCTATTCCAACACTACCAACATGAACTCTATAAAAATTTATTTCTAAAAATTTAGAAATAGCCATTTGACTTATTAATCTTTTTGTAACACCGGGATATTTTTCTATTATATGATCAAATTCTTTATTATTAGGATTAACCATTAAATAGTCAGCAACAAAAAATAAAGCATTACCAAAATTTTTCTCTCCACATTTCTTTATTGCTTCATTAAATATCTCTAAAAAACATGAACTTACATTTTCTGATAAAAATGAAACGTTATAATTTGTATTTTCCATATTAATTTCCCCTTAAATGCAACATATTATAACATATTTTATTTATAAAGAAAATACTTTCAAGAAAAATATCATTTAAAACAATTTGCTTTTATGATACAATAACACCACTTAGTGGAAAGGAACATAATACATGGATACGATAGAATCTACATTGAATAATGTTAATCATAGTTGGACAAAAGATCAAGTAATAAGATATTTATATATAAAACTTGCAAGATTTGTTCAAAGAGATTTAATATACTTTTTAGCAAGTGATGAACAAAAAGAATATGAGTATAGTAAAGGCTTCATAAATAGATTTCCTAATATTATATGTTCCACCTTGGCAGATTTCTATGTAAATATATTTAACAAGTTTGGCATTAATTCCAAAAAAGTAAAAGCAAATAGTGCTAAAATACCATTATTTTCAGTTATAGTTGAAGGAGAAAACGGATGGTACTATCTAGATCCTATTAATGATTTATTCTCAAATCAATATGGAATTAAACCATTCTTTTTTGGAGTTATTCCTAAGTATAATACAATTCAGAATAACTACAAGGAATTAGTTAAATTACCAAATGAGTATGTTGATGAATTAGATAAATCTCTTGATATTACATTTAGGGATGAATTATTTAAAATGTATCATCAGAAATTAGCTCATAAGGATAACGCAAATGAATTTTTTGGATTACCTAGAGGAACAAGGATTGATTTGAAAGAAAGAAAAATAGAACTGTATAATGAAAAATTTATTAATTTAGGAAATGTTGATGGATTATTTGAAAGAGCACAATTATATAAATACTTAAATGATAGAATTATGAATAAAACAGAAAAGAAAAATATATGTATTAAAATAATAGGTACACCAACAAATCCTGAATTATTATTTGTTGTAAAAATTAATCAAGAGGTATCATATTATCAAGAAACAAAAAAAGAAGATAAATATTCTTTAGTAAAAAAAAGATAAAATTGCTTATTGCTTGTATAATAAATAACTAAATTGGAGGCCCTAAAATGGAATCAAAGAGTAAAAAAGATTTATTAAATGAATTCAAAATTAAATATGGTAACATAGATGATATAGAAATATTAGAAGAAGTGTTTTCGTACATATATGTAAGAAATAAAAAAACAAATGAATTATCCAGAACCATTTAAAAATACTAGTAATTAAACTAGTATTTTTATTTTTTTAACATTTTCCAATATGCTTTATAAGCCTCTTCAGTAATGGTATCTCCTAAGGTTGCATATAATAAATTTCTTATTTTTGATTTAATAGTAGGTGTTTTGTCATCAACCCACGATCCATTCCAATGATGAATACAAATAGAATTATCCGTCATTTTTGTTTTTCTAGTATATAAGTTTTCAGAATAGAAATAATCCCTAGGGTATATAGTAACATTATTTAAATGTTGTAATTTATTATTTAATTTTAATCCGTAATCAGAAACTGTAATATCAGTAAAATATTTAGTGTTTGGTGTTTTATCTAATTTTCCATCTTCTTTTATAAAGTGTTTATCATGATAAAAATCTAAAAGGTTTTTAATCCATTCATTATTCTTTTTACTACCAACAACAGCACTTCCAAGATTATATCTTGATTCAAATCCTGCGAAGGCATCATTATCAAGAATTCTATCAAAAGAATTAATTACTTCTACATCAGTATCAAGGTAAATCCCACCATTTTCATAAAGAGCTATAAGTCTCACATAGTCACTAACAAAAGCCCACATTTTATTATCATAAGCTTCACTAACAAAATCATTTTCTCTAATATTAAAACTATTTTCATCCCATAAAATAAACTTATAGTCATGTAATTTATCTTTCCAACCATCAACATATCTTTTTAGTTCTAAGGGCACTTCGTTTTTTCCAAACCAGCAATAATGAATAGTTTTAGGTATTATACTCATATATATCACCCCAACTTGTTATATTATAACATATTAAAATATTATATAAATATTTACTTTTTCTTAAAAATGTGATATAATATAAAGGCTTTTAGAAAGAGGGGGACAATATGATTTCATTAAGTGATGTTGAGAAAAGAGAATTAAAAATATTTTTTGAAATAAATAGAGGTTGGATAAAAAACAATTCCTTACTAGATGAAAAGAATCTTATTACATTTAATGATATGTATGGAGAATATCTAGATGAAAAAGGATTAAATTATAGTAGAAATTTACAAATGTTTTTAATAGCTTTAAAAGAAGAAACAATGAAAGCAAAGGTAAATAGGGGATCAGTAAGATTAAATAGTTTTGATATTAGAAATATACCTCTAAGTGTTACTCTATCAAATAATCAAACAGTAAATATGTGGATGAGTGCAAGTAATATAGAACTTGAAATAAATAATCAGCAACAAACAGAAGAGTTTGATTATGAAAAATACGAAAAAATAATAGAGGAACAAAGAAAAAAAGTGTTAGAATCAAGAGAAAAACAAAAAACAAAATAAAATGTTTTGTTTTTTTGTTATAATAATTTATGGAGGGTACCATGAAATATTTAATAAATGAAACTACAAAAGAAGAAAGAACTAAACTTGTATATAAAGCACTTGGAATATCTATGAGTGATGCGGAAGCACCTTCTAGCAAAACACTAGCTTTAGCAAATGAATACATAGAAGGTAATATGGAATTAGAAGACGTTCAAAAAAAAGTAATTGAAATGCATAAGAAGGGATTTGAAGAAAATGAATGATCCGTATGTATATGAAAATGGAGTATTAAAAAATAAACTAGGTATAAAATCATATGAAGAATTAAATAGAGCAGAAGCTGATATTGGATTTATCAAATTAGTTAATGTTGATTCAGTAGATGTTGATTATTTTGATGAAAATTTATTAAAAAGAATACATAAGCACATTTTTGGAGAAATATTTGATTGGGCTGGAGAATTTAGAACAGTTCCAATTATAAAAGAAGAACTTGTTCTACCAAGATATACTATCCCATATTCTCAGTATAATAAAATAGAAAAAGATCTAAAAGAAAAATTGAGACACTTAAATAGTTATGCATGGCAGAATATGGATACATATAGAATATCGATTATTTTCGCAAGAGAAATGGCATTACTATGGAAAGTTCATCCATTTAGAGATGGAAATACTAGAACAATGTTAGCATTTTCATATCTATATGCAAAAGAACATGGATTTCCATTTGATATGAAGACATTTACAGAAGGTTTAAATAGAAAGTATAGTGATGGGAAAGTAACAAAATACAGCATTAGAGATAAATTTGTATTAGCTTGCCTAGATGAAAAAGATTATCCTGAAGTAGAACATCTTGCTAAGGTATTTGAAAATGCAATCAATAAACATCAAGAAAATCATAAAGAATCAGGAATTAAGAAGTAAACACATGTTTACTTTTTTTTATTTACAAATCATAACTACAAGTTATATTTAATATTCAAAATATATATTTTTCTTATTTCTGACTATTTACTATAATACAAACAAGAGGAGGGATAATATGCTAATTGGTATTTCTGGTAAATCGGGGAGTGGTAAAACAACATTATCAAACAATTTAAAAGAACTATTATCTAGAGAAGTTGTTCATCTTGACATAGATAAGGTTGGACACAATGCATTACTATTAGATGAAGTAAAAGAAGAACTTATAAAAGCTTTTGGATCTAATATTGTAAATAACGAAAATATAGATAGAAAAAAACTAGGAGAAATTGTTTTTAATAATCGAGAAGAAATGCAAAAATTAACTGACATCACTTGGAATCATATGCAAAAAGAAATTGATAGTTTTATTGAAAGTAATAAAGATAAAATAATAATACTAGATTGGCTATTACTTCCAATAACTAAGTATTTTAAGATGTGTGATTTAACCATACTTTTAGATATTCCATACGAAATTAGAAAAAAAAGAGCTATGTCTAGAGATGACATAACAGAAGAGGCGTTTGACCTAAGAGAAAGTTGAAGTATTGAATTAAATCCTAAAGATTTTGATTATGTTTTAAAAAATAATAATAAAAATGAAATTAGAAAGTTGGTGAAGAAAATATGACAAGAGTATTATATCCAGGAAGTTTTGATCCTATTACGAAAGGACATATGAATATTATTGAACAAGCAAGCGAACTATTTGATGAAGTAATTGTCGCAATTTTAAGAAATCCTGCTAAAAAGAATCAATTTTTTACAGAAGAAGAAAGACTAGATATGTTAAACACAATTTACAGTAAAATAAATAATGTAAAGGTAGTATTAGAAAAAGGCGCAGCTGTTGATGTTGCAGAATTATATCAATGTAAAGCCATAATAAGAGGACTTAGAAGTTTAAGTGACTATGATTATGAAGTTCAACTTCATCAAATTAATAAAGAGTTATCAAATAATAAAGTTAATACAGTATTTTTGTTTGCCGATAAAGAATATCAATTCTTATCATCAACAATTGTAAAAGAAGTGTTAAATTTAGATAAGCCAATCGATAAATATGTACATCCATATGTAAAGATGAAAATGTATGAAAAAAGGAAGGAAGATAATTATGAATGAAAATGATATAACAATTATACCTTTAGGAACTGTATCACCATACCCTAAAGATAATAGAAATTGTCCTGCATTTTTAATAAGATATAAAAATAAAAAAATACTACTAGATTGTGGAAGTGGTTCAACTAGATTATTGAATATACCAGAAGATTTGAATAATTTGCATGTCTTTTTAACCCATTATCATTTTGATCATATAAGTGATATTAATACACTTCAATATGCATCTCTTACACATCATAATATTGGTACATTAGATAAAAGAATAAAAATATATTTACCAGATAATGATGTTAATGGAGTTAGAAACACAATTGTTTC
>CADBGE010000046.1:26593-44107 GCA_902794075.1 uncultured Erysipelotrichaceae bacterium
AGTATAGAGTCATACATGATTCAGTTGAAAAATCAAGATACAAAAATAGTTTATACATCAGATATAGGACCAACAAATTTTGATAAATTAATTGATTTTTGTAGAGACTCAGATCTATTAATCTGTGAATCGTCATTCTTAAGAAAATATGATATATCAGGAACAAACAAGAATCATTTTACAGCACTTGATGCAGCGACTCTTGCTAAAAAGTCAAACTCTAAACAATTGATTCTTACACATTTTTGGCCAGAGGAAGATAGAAAATTATATTTAGAAGAAGCAATGAAAGTATTTGAAAATACGCAAACTGCAGAAGAGGGAAAAGAATTAGTATTAAGGAGAAAAAGTTATGGCAGAAAAACTTATTGACATGCATATGCACACATATTATTCTGATGGAGACTTAAGTCCAAATAAACTTATAGAAAAAGCTTTAAAAAACAATATTGGAACAATGGCAATAACAGACCATAATACAATAGAAGGATTAAGAAATTTTGATAATAGTTACAAAGATAAAATAGAAATAATAAACGGAATTGAACTCTCTGCTAAATCGCTAAAAGGGACAATGCATATTTTAGGTTATGATATAGATATAGAAAATAAAAGCCTTAATGATAAGATGCATGAATTAAAAAACAATAGTTTTCAAAGAGAAATATCTTTAATAGAACAATTAAAAAAAGATTATGAAATAGAATTTGATTATCAAGATATAATAAATCTTCTTAATTCTAATCATAATTTAGGAAGACCAGATCTTGCAAAATTATTAATTAAATATAGTAAAGCAAAAACTGTAAATGAAGCTTTTGATAAATATTTAGTATCAGTGAATAAAAAGATTAAAGGAATAAATAAAGAATTAGATTATAATGAGTGTATTGATTTAATCTTAAAAAGTGGAGGTATTCCTGTTTTAGCTCATCCAAAATCCCTAAAACTAAATGAAGAAGAATTAGCAACACTATTAGAAAAAATGAAATTGAGTGGATTAATGGGGATAGAGGTTTATCATCCTACTCATAATGATGAAGAAAGAAAATTATTTTTAAAACTTGCAAACAAATATGATTTTCTAATAAGTGGTGGAACAGACTACCATGGAGAAGTAACAAAACCAGATATTGAAATTGGTACAGGTAAAAATAATAATATAAAAATTAAAAAACTCTCCTTATTAGATGAAATAAGAAATAGAAGATAATATCTTGAATATTTCTATTAAATTATTTATAATTAAGATACATTAAGGAGAATAAAAATGGAGAATAAGAAATTTATAGTAACGATAATAATTTTAATAATAATAATTGCTGGATTGGGTGGATTTATTGCTGTAGATAAATTAGTACTAAATAAAAAAGAACAAGAAGAAAAGACAACCCAAGTAGGAGATGTAGAAGTAAATCTAACAGTTTTTGAACACATTAATGATACATTAACATTATTTAATAAAGCATTTAATGATTCAAATTCTAAGTTTTTTGGATATTTATATACAAAAAGAGAAATAAATACTTCAAATTTCGATAAGTCAGCAGCAATTTATGTATCAATGTATAATAACTTCATTACAACAAATACTCCATTTATAATTCCAGGAGGAATAGTAAAAACAAATTTCAAAAACATCTTTGGGAAAAATGTATCATATACACCATCATCATTTGAAATAGGTACTAACTATGCAATAGCTTATGATAAGTCAACAGATAATTTTTCATATGTCTATCCAACAATAAATAATTATTATTCACCAAGATATATTGAAGTAACAACAAAAACATCATTAGAAAAAGATAAAATAATTATTAAGAGGAAAATATTCTATGTTGAATATGAAATACCGGCAGACAATTCTCAAGTAACAAAAGCAAATATATATACTTCAAACGATAAAACAAATTTAGTAAAAACAGTAGAACTAAAAGATAATTCCATTAATGTTAATGAAATAATTGGAAAATATAGTTCAAAATTTTCTAATTACACATATACATTTAAACAAACTTCATCAGATAGATATGATTTTTATTCAATAGAAAAGACTAAGTAGAAGCTATAATGCTTCTTTTTCTTTACATTTTTTTTACAGTAAACATGATATATATTATTTAAATAAATGTTTCAATAAACGAATTTATTTTCCTCAAATTATAAATATGATATAATTTAAAAGGAGTGATATAATTGAAAATAAGTATTAAAGATTTAAATATAAATTACATACAATATGGTGAAGGAAAAGACATAGTTTTACTTCATGGATGGGGACAAAATATTGAAATGATGAAACCAATTGGTGATAACTTTTCAGATAGATTCAGAATAACTATTTTAGATTTACCAGGTTTTGGAGAAAGTGATGAACCAAAAAATACCTGGAAAATAGATGATTATGAATTATTGCTTGAAGAATTTATTGAAAAATTAAAAATAAAAAAGCCAATTATGATTGGACATTCATTTGGTGGAAGACTTGCGATAAGATACAGTGCAAGAAATACTATTGAAAAATTAGTTCTATTTGGTAGTCCTTGTATAAGAGTTCAAGAGGCGTTACCATTAAAAGTAAGACTTTTAAAATCTCTAAAAAAACTACCTGGTATGGATAGTTTTGGAGAATATATGAAAAAATATATTGGATCAAGAGATTATAAAGCAGCAAGCCCAGTAATGAGACAAACCCTTGTAGAAGTAGTAAATGAAGATTTATCAAAATATGCCAAAGAAATAGAAGAACCAACTTTATTAATCTGGGGTGAAAATGATACCGAAGCACCAGTTGCAGAGGCAAAAGAATTAGAAAAAATTATGCTAGATGCAGCATTGATAATTCTACCAGGAACCCATTATGCATATTTAGAAAATTTACAACAAGTAATAAATATATTAAATAATTTCTTTTAGGAGGTAAAAAAAATGATTATTTTAGTTTATTTAATTGTATTAATAGCATTTTTTTATGCAAATTATTATCGAGGACATAGAACTCTTCATATGTTACAACAAAATTTATATAATGAAAATAATAGATATTTAAAATGGGTATTTAAAAACATAAATGATTTTTTGAGCTTAGATATCTTCGCAATAGGAATAAGTTTAGTAGGTATTTTTGTAATTTATGATTTACAAATAATATCAATTATTTGTATGTTAGTAATATCAGTTATACTGTTTATAGTAGGGTATACTTCACACAACACAATTATAAAAGATCAAAATAAGAAAAAATTAGTTATTACAAAAAGAATTAAAAGACTAATCTTTACATCATCAATATTATATTTAATTCCTGTTGTATTTTTGGGATTAAATACAGATAACCTATATTTTGCTTGGATAATAATATTCATAGAAAGTATCATGTTATACTTAAATAGATTTGTAATATTTATTGCTATGATAATTAATACACCTGTTGAGAAATTAATTTATTTACATTATCGTAGTATGGCTCAGGGAAAATTAAAGAAGATGTCTAATTTAAAAGTAATTGGAATAACAGGAAGCTACGGTAAAACAAGTAGTAAAAATATTTTAGCAGATATCTTAAATGTAAATTATAATGCTTTTCCAACTCCAAGAAACTTGAATACATTCAATGGACTTATAATGACAATTAATAATGATATGGATAAGTTTACCGATATATTCATTGCAGAAATGGGAGCTTATGTAAGAGGAGAAATAAGGGGTTTATGTAAGTTAGTAAAACCAAAATATGGTATCTTAACAAAGATAGGAACAGCTCATTTAGAAAGTTTTGGTAGTCAAGAAAATATTCAAAAAGCAAAGTTTGAACTTATTGAATCACTTCCTGCAGATGGATTTGGAATACTTAATGGAGATGATCCATTACAATTAAATTATGATTTAAAAAATAAAGTAAGAATCATATGGATAGGTATTGATAATAAGGATGTTGATGTTTATGCAACAAACATAAAATGTTCAAATAAAGGTACAGAATTTGATGTAGTATTCAAAGGTGATAAAAAGAAATATCATTTTGAAACAAAATTATTAGGAAAACACAATGTATATAATATTTTAGCAGGAATTGCATGTGGAAGAGAATTTGATATTGCAATAGAAGATTTAATTCATGCTGTAAAAGGAGTAAAGCCTGTAGAACATAGACTTGAATTAAAGAAATTAGGAAATTTCTATCAAATAGATGATGCATATAATTCAAATCCAGTTGGAGCAGCAAATGCTTGTGAAATACTTGGAATGATGCCGGGTAAAAAAGTAGTTGTAACACCTGGAATGATTGAATTAGGTGAAAAAGAAGATGAATATAACAAAAAGTTTGGAGAACAAATTGCCAAAGTTGCAGATGAAGTAATTTTAATTGGAGAAAAGAAAACCATCCCAATAAAGGAAGGATTACTTAGAAAAGGATTTGACAAAGACAAAATAATTGTATTTAATGATGTTAGGGAAGCATATCCTTATATTGGAGAACTTGCTAAAAAAGATGAAGTATATGCTTTGTTTGAAAATGATTTACCAGATACATTTAATGAAAAATAGGAAGGTGATTGTATGAAAATTAGAGTAGGTGTAATTTTTGGGGGAGAATCAGTAGAACACGAAATTAGTATCATTACTGCTATTCAAGCAATGAATAAAATGGATGAAGAAAAATATGAAATAATTCCAATTTATATTACTAAAAATAGAGAATGGTATACAGGAGAAATGTTAAAAGATATAGATGTATATCAAGACTTTAATTTAATTAAAAATTATAGTACAAATGTTGTTTTATATTATAAAAATGGTAGTTATGTATTACAAAAGAAAAATGGTTTATTTAAAGGTGTAGTAAAAGAAATAGATATTATATTTCCAATTGTTCATGGAACAAATGTTGAAGATGGTGTATTACAAGGATATCTTCAAACAATTGGAATTCCATTTGTAGGATCAAATGTATATGGATCAGTAGCAGGTCAAGATAAAGTAATAATGAAAGATATTTGGAAAGAAGCAAACCTTCCAATGACAAAATATACATGGTTCTATGATGTTGATTATAGAGAAGACAAAGAAAAAATATTAAAAGAAATATCTAAGTTAAAATATCCACTAATTGTAAAACCAGCAACTACTGGATCAAGTGTAGGAATTTGTGTTTGTGATAATGAAGATTCACTAAAAGAAGGAATAGATGAAGCTATCCAATATGATTCAAAGATTATCGTTGAAGAGGTTGTTCAAAATCTTAAAGAAGTAAATATTGCCGTAATGGGAAATTATGAACATCAAAAAACAAGTGAAATAGAAGAAGTTCTATCTGCAAACAAATTTTTAACATTCAATGATAAATACATCGGTGGTGGAAAAGGTAAATTAAAAGGTGGAGTAAAAGTTCCAACAAAAGGAACATCAAAAGGAATGGCATCAGCAAATCGTAAACTACCTGCAGATATTGATGGATCTATGAGAAAAGAAGTAGAAGAAATAGCAGCAAAAGCATTTAAAGTACTTGGAAGTTCTGGAAATGCAAGAATAGACTTCTTAATTGATGAAAAAACAAATAAGATTTATATAAATGAAATTAACTCTATTCCAGGAAGCCTAGCATTCTATTTATGGGAAGCAAAAGGAGTAGAATTTACAAAAGTATTAGATGAAATGATTCAAATAGGAATAAAAGATTATAAGAAAAGAACAAGCAAAACACATTCTTTTGAATCAAATATTTTAGCAGGATTTGCTAATTCAGGTGGTATAAAAGGTATGAAAGGAGCAAAAGGAAAGTTAAGATAATATCTTTCCTTTTTTTTATAATATGGAAAAAGAAAAAATATTAGTAAGTGCATGTTTACTAGGAGTAAATTGTAAATATGATGGAGAAAATAATAGAAATGAAAAAGTATTAGAATATTTAAAAGATAAGGAAGTTATCCCTGTATGTCCAGAAATATTTGGGGGACTACCAACTCCTAGAATACCATCAGAAATAGTAGGGGATAAGGTGATTAATAGAGAAGGGCAAGATGTAACTAAAGAATATAAAAAAGGGACCGAAGAAACACTCTATATAGCAAAATTATTAGGTGTAAAAAAAGCACTTTTAAAAGAATCATCTCCTTCATGTGGAACAAACACAATATACGATGGAACATTTACAGGAAATAAAATTAATGGGATAGGGATAACAGCTAAATTATTAAAAGAAAATGGTATTGAAGTAATAAGCGAAAATGAAGTATAATAATGATAGGATGTGATAATGTTGAATAATGATAATAACAACAATTATTTGAATTCAAAAAAAAGAATTAGTAATAGTTTAGCAATAGTCATAGGATTTGTCGGTTTTTCTATGTTTATGTTTTTAACGAAATTTCCATTTACGTATGACAATTGTTGGAATAAAAATATTTGTTTATTATGTATAATAATAGTAGTAGCATTATTAATAGTATGTTGTTATAAAACAAATAAAATTATAATTGGACTTCTAATCTTTTTTATATTAGCTTTCATTGTAAATCAAATTTATTACATGTTTTTCAGTATGAGAATAGAACCGAAAATATATTTGAGCAATAAATATAATTTTTCATATTCAGAAATGAAGGTACTAAAAACAGAAGCAAGTAGTGTAAATTTTCTTGAAGAAAATACACCACGAAGTGCAGTAATCAAATATAAGGCGTATGAAATAGAAACATATTATAATAATAGGAAAAAAAGTTGGGAAGATGATTATAATCCAAATGTTAAAAACGGTAATATAAAAAAAGAATATTTAATGAAGATAAATAATATACTAGAAAAATATTCTAATAAGGATAATTATAAGATTTACACAAAACAAACAACAGGTAACAATTATTCATATGCAATTTATTTATATACTATGGATTCAGAAATTGTTACAAATGTGATTAAAGAATTAGATAACTATGTAGATTATTACTCATTAGAAGGAATGCACTATACAATATACGTTTTAAAAAATAAAGACATATATGATAAATTAAGTAATGCAAGAATAAATAATAGTTATGATAATAACTTATTTCCTTATAGTATACTTGAATCTGTAGGATATAAAGTAAAAGAAATATCTTCACATAAAGAATATTATAAAGAAGAATTCTTTACTGATTATTATAAAGATAGTTTTGGATCCAAACATTTAGATTCATATAAGTACATTGCATTTACATATGAAGATAAAGGCTATGGACCAAGATGCTATGTATATGGTTTATATAAAGAATAAAAAAAGACTTTAAAGTCTTTTTTGATTTTAAAATGGTGGGGCGTTAGGGATTCGAACCCTAGACCCACTGATTAAGAGTCAGTTGCTCTACCAACTGAGCTAACGCCCCAAATACAAATTGCATATTTATTTTATATCAAAATCCCATTATTTACAAGTATTTTTTAAAAAATTATTAATTTTATTAAAAAAAGCAGCATATAATATAAAAAAAGACTTGACTTTGTTAAATTATTTATAGTATTCTATATTTGCAATTGACGAACTGAATTAAAAAAATTCAATTTATTGTTGCAAAAACATAAAAAATAGTGTAAACTTATTAAGTACACGTGATGTGGACCTGTAGCTCAGTTGGTTAGAGCACACGCTTGATAAGCGTGGGGTCACAGGTTCAAGTCCTGTCAGGTCCACCATATGCCTCAATAGCTCAGTGGGGCGCCATTTTTATTTGGCGAGTTGGTGAAGCGGCTTAACACACTGCCCTTTCACGGCAGCATTCACGGATTCGAATTCCGTACTCGTCACCAATATGTAATTAATCGTTGTAAGACAACGATTTTTGTTTTTAATTAAGTTAATTATAAAATAATTTTTGTTGACAATTATAGCTTAAAATGTAATAATATATATGCGGACGCAAATTGAGATGGAGTAGTACTCAAGAGGCTGAAGAGGCGCCCCTGCTAAGGGTGTAGGTCGGGCAACTGGCGCGAGAGTTCAAATCTCTCCTACTCCGCCATTTATACAAATAAAAGTATTTCAATTATGAAATGCTTTTTTTGTTGAAAAATCTTCTTAAAAGTAATAATCATATAGTTCATAAGATGAAAATATGATATAATTGGAGTAGGAGTGTATAGTGTATGGCAAATATAATAAAAAAATATTTAAAAAACTTTGATTCAATAACAAATTATTATTATTTTTTAGTAAACAAAACAAAAAATTATGAATATGTAGAAATAACAAATGAGTGGTTAATAGATAACTACTATATTTTGGCTGAACATAAAAATAATATAATGAGTATAAAAAAAGAATTAAAGAAAAATATAAAGATTATTAACAGTAATTATTTAATATTAAAAAATATAATAAATAAGAAAAATTATAGTGCATCATTTCAATATATTGTTGAAGAATTAAAAAGATATCAAAAAGAAACAAAAAAAATATTCACATATAAAGAATTAAAATATTTATTGCCAACATTAACAATAATATACACTGAAAAATTAAATGAATTATGTAAAGATGAATATATAAAATTAGTAGATAAAGAAGACGTAGAAAAAATTATCAATAACAAAGAAGATATAACTTTATCTTCATTTATTAATAATAATTTTGATTTAGCTAATAATTTTCATTATATATTTGAAATCAATAATCAATTATATAAAATAGAAAACAATTCTGCAGTTTTTAAAGAATTAAATGAATACTTAAAAGAAAATGAAATAATCTTAAAAGATATAATTAATGAAGAATTTCAAAATAAGATTAATAATAATGTTTTAATATCTAATATATTTACAGATTTAACTAAGCAATTAGAAATATCACTTGAAGATATATATGAAAAAATATCAAAGACAGAAAAAAAATTACTTCAAGATCCAATATATAAAAACATGACATTAGAAACAAAAAATTCATATAGAAAACGTTTAATAAAATTATCAAAGAGAAAACATTTAAATGAATATGAATATTTAGAAAAAATATATAGTCCTGAAGAACACATTGGTTTTAAACTATTTAAAAACAAATCATCATTACCAGTATTTTATATATATATTTTAATACTAGTATTATTAACAGTTTCAATAACTTATTTATTATCAACATTTTTTATAAAGATGAAAGTAATTGGTTTCTTAATATTACTTATACCAGTTAGTCAAATAATTATTCAAATATATAATCACTTTTTAACTAATATTGTTCCTACTAGAATTATTCCAAAGTTAGATTATACAAAAGGAATTCCTGATAAAGCAAAAACAATGGTTGTTATACCAACAATAGTCTCTGATACAAAAAAAGTAAAAGCAATGTTTGAAACATTGGAAACGTTTTATTTAGTTAATAAAACAGATAATTTATATTTCACTCTTTTAGGAGATGCTAAACAGGGAAATGAAAGAGAATATGACTTTGATAGAGAAGTTGCCAAATATGGAAAAAATCTTGCAGAAAGCCTAAATAAAAAATATAAAAAAGACTTATTTTACTTTATATATCGTAAAAGAGTATGGAATAAAACAGAAAATGCTTATATAGGATATGAAAGAAAAAGAGGAGCTTTAATTCATTTTAATAAAATATTATTAGGTGAGTATGTTGATGAAGCAAAATACTATCATGTAAATATGCTTCATAATAACAAATTAGGAATAAAATATGTAATTACATTAGATGCAGATACTCAATTAGTTCTTGATTCTGCTCTAAATTTAGTTGGAGCAATGGATCATCCACTAAATAAACCAATTCTTAATAAAAAAGGAACTAAAGTTATTAGAGGATATGGAATAATGCAACCTAGAGTAGGAGTAGATATTGAAGCAACTAATAAAAGTTTATATAGTCAAATATTTGCAGGTATCGGAGGATTTGATACATATTCAGCAATTATTCCAAATATTTATCAAGACTTATTTAAAGAAGGAAGTTTTGTTGGAAAAGGTATTTATGATGTAGAAATATTTGATAAAATACTATCAGAAACTTTCCCGGAAAATTTAATATTATCTCATGATTTATTAGAAGGAAATTATCTAAGATGTGGATACGTCTCAGATATAGAATTAATTGATGATTTTCCATCAAAGTTTGCAGTAGATGTAACTAGACATCATAGATGGGCAAGAGGAGATACGCAAATAATAGGATGGTTATTACCAAAAGTAAAAAATAAAAATAAGAAAAAAGTAAGTAATCCAATCAATATTCTAGGTAAATATAAAATATTAGACAATATAATTAGAATGTTTTTGAATCCAATGTTACTAATTATTCTTTTATTAGCATTTACTTGTAAAGGATATTATTCATATTTATGGATAGGATTAGTATTTTTAGAGATTACATTATCAATATTCTTCTTTTTAAGAAGCAAAATGGTAAGAAAAGAAAAGAATACAAGAAAAATTTACTATAAAAAATTATTCTTTGGAGGAAAAAGTATCTTATTAAGATCATATATTTCCTTTGCAACAATTCCATATTATTCAAAACTATATATGGATGCATTCTTTAGATCACTTTATAGACTATTATATAGTCATAAACATCTTCTTAATTGGATAACAGCAGAAGAAGTAGCAAAGTCAACTAAAAACAACTTAAAAATATATTTAAAAGAATTCATAATTAATTTTATCTTTACAATAATATTTATAATTATAGGATTATTAACAAATAATATCCTAGCATATGTAATAGCATTTATCTTCTTTACAGGTCCATTTGTTTTATATATAGTAAGTAAAGATATTGATAATAAAGAACTAGATTTAAAAGAAAAAGAAGTAAGTGAAGTAATTAATCTTGCGAAAGACACATGGAAATATTTTGAAGATAATTTAACAGAAGAAAATAATTACTTAATACCAGATAATTATCAAGAAAATAGAGAACAAAAATTAGATAGTAGAACATCTCCGACAGCATTAGGATTTTCATTAACTTCAGTAATAAGTGCTTATGAGTTAGAATTTATTGACGAAGAGACAGCAACAAATTTACTTAAAAATATTTTAAAAGCAATAGATTCATTAGATAAATGGAATGGTCACTTATATAACTGGTATGATATAAAAACAAAAAAAGTATTACAACCATTATTTGTTTCAACAGTAGATTCAGGTAACTTAGTAGCAAGTTATATTGTTACAAAATCTTTTGCCGAAAAAATAGGTAATACAAAAATAGAAAAATTATGTGATAAATTAATTAATAATACAAATTTCAAAAAACTATATACAAAGAAAAATGTCTTTAGTATAGGATATGATGAAAATGAAGGTAGATTATCTGACTATAATTATAATAAATTTGCATCAGAATCAAGATTAACTTCATTCATAACTATTTGTCTTGGAGAAGCTCCATCAAAACATTGGTTTAGTCTAGATAAATCCTTAACAACATATAAAGGACATAAAGGATTAATTTCATGGAGTGGAACAGCATTTGAATATTATATGCCATTATTATTCATGAAAAATTATCCAAATACTTTATTAGATGAATCATATAATTTTGCACATATGTGTCAAAAAAGTTATATTCAAAATGTATCTAAAAAACTTCCTTGGGGAATATCAGAGTCAGCTTATAACGAACTAGATAATTCACTAAATTATAAATATAAAGCATTCGCAACTCCATATTTAAAAGCTAAAGAAGATAAAGAAAATAGAATAGTATTATCACCATATTCATCATTAATGGCAATGGATTTATATCCTCATGATGTTTATGAAAATATTAATAAATTTAAAAAACTAGATATGTACTCAGTATATGGATTATATGAATCATATGACTATGATAATAAAGGTGTAGTAAGATCATATTTTGCTCACCATCAAGGAATGAGTTTGCTTGGAATAACTAATTATTTAAAACACGGTATTATAAAAGAATTATTCCATTCAAATATCAATATTAAAGCATTTGAAATATTATTAAAAGAAAAAGTTCAAGTACAATCAAGTATTGATTTAAAAATGGCAGGATATAAGAAATATGATTATCAAAAAGAAAAAATTGAAAATGATATTAGAGCATTTAATTATATTTCATATCTACCAGAAATGTCAGTTCTATCAAACAAAAAATACTCTCTTATTATGAATGATAGAGGAGATAGTTTCTCAAGATATAGAACACAATTATTAAATAGATATCGTAAAGTAACAGAACAAGACTATGGAATATTCTTATATATAAAAGACTGTAATACTAACTACTTATGGAGTAATACATATGCTCCAATGAATGTTAAACCAAATAAATATGAAGTTATATTTGCAGCTGATAAAATTAAATATTTAAGAAGAGATACAAATATTTCGACAAAAACAGAAATAGTAGTATGTAAAAATTATCATGCAGAAATTAGAAAAGTAACATTTAAGAATGAATCAAATGAAGATAAAGAACTAGAACTAACAAGTTATACAGAACCAATTTTATCTGAAAATGGTGATGACTATAGTCATAAAGTGTTTAATAGTATGTTTATTTCAACAGAGTTTGATACAAGAACAAACAGCTTGATTGCTAAAAGAAAAAATAGAGGAGACTCTAATGTTAATAGTTATATGGTAACTAGATTAATAATACCTAATGTAGAAAATAACTATACATATGAAACAGAAAGAATAAACTTTATTGGACGTAATAGAAGACTTAATAATGCAATTGGATTAAATAAAAAACTATCAAATTATTCAGGAGATAATTTAGATCCAGTAATGTGTTTAAGAAATAAGATAACNGTATATTTATTAGTAGGATTTGGAAGAAGTCTAGAACAAATTAGAGATATTATAAATAACTACAGTAGAATTTCTACACTAAAAAGAGAATTTAAAATATCAACACTAATGAATGTAATAGAAACAAAAAACTTAAATATAACTGGAGAAAACATGAGAACATACAATATCATGTTAAATTACTTATATCAGACAACAAGAATATCAGTTAATGAAGAAAGAATGGACCTATTAAGAAAATCTGCTCTTGGACAATCAGGATTGTGGAAATTCTCAATAAGTGGAGATAGACCAATAATAAGTGTAGAAATAAATGATATAAGTGATATGAGTTTTATATATGAATTACTAAAAGCCTTTGAATACTTTAAGTCAAAATCAATATTTATAGATTTAATGATAATTAATAATGAAGTAGGCCAATCAAAAGAATTAGTAAAAAAATATATAGATGATGAATTATATAGAATTTATACATTAAATAGTTTTTATCATACTCCAGGAAATGTAAAAGTAGTTAATAGTGATTATGTAACTAAAGAAGATAAAAGTCTTTTAGATGTTGCTCCTAGAATAAGATTTGATGCAGGAAAATATAAGAGCCTAAAAGAAGCAGTAGAAGATTTACAAAAGAGTAATATGATAAGTGATTATCCAAAATATCCACAAGAAGAAAATATTATAAGTGAACATAAAGAAAAATTAAAATTTGATAATTCATATGGTGGATTTAAAAATAATGGAAAAGAATATGTCATATATAATAAAGATACTCCAGCTCCATGGTCTAACATAATTGCGAATAAAAACTTTGGTACAATAGTCACAAATAATGGATGTGGTTATACATATGCATATAACTCAGGAGAATTCAAAATAACATCATGGACAAATGAAATGGTAGTAAATGATAAATCAGAAGGATTTAAATTTAATAATCATGAGTTTGATCCAGAAAAATGTACTCATGGATTTGGATATAGTATTTTAGAAAGTGAAACTAAAGAACTATATCATGAAATAACAGAATTTGTCGCAGTAAATGATAATGTAAAGATATACTTAATGAAATTAAAAAATAAGACAAATTCAAAATATTCAACAAATGTTGAGTTCTGGATTAATCCAACATTTGGAAACTTTGAAGAAAAAACATCAAGACATATACTTACTGAATTCTTACAAAAAGATAATTACTTAAAGATGAGAAATGTTTATAGTATAAACTATGGAGATGTAAATGTCTTTATGTCTGCATCAGAAAACATAACAAGTGCAATATGTGATAAAATACTTGTAAAGAATATTTCATTTAATCTTAATTTAGATAAGAATGAAGAAAAAGAAGTAGTCTTTGTTCTAGGATGTAGTCAAAGTGATTTAGAAAATAAAGAGTTAATAAGAAGATATACAAATATTCAAAATGCTAAGAGAGAATTAAAAGCTGTAAAAGATAATTGGAAAAACACTTTAGGAACAATCTCAGTAAAAACACCAGATGAAAGTTTTGATTATATGATGAATGGTTGGTATTTATATCAAACATTATCATCAAGAATTATGGCAAAAGCAGGATTCTATCAAGTAAGTGGAGCATTTGGATATAGAGATCAACTACAAGATGCCATGAATATTGCTATTGTTAATCCAGAATATACAAAAGAACAAATACTAAGAAATGCAGCTCATCAATTTGAAGCAGGAGATGTTCTTCATTGGTGGCATGAGAAAAATCATTTTGGACTTAGAAGTAGATATAAAGATGATTTCTTATGGCTAGTATACGCAACAGCATACTATATAGAAAAAACAGAAGATTACAGTATTTTAAAAGAAAAAGTCCCATACGTATCAGGAGAAGAATTAAGTAAGTATGAACATGAAAAAGGAATGGTATTTAACTATACAGAAAAAACTGAAACCCTTTTAGAACATTGTCTTAAATCATTAGAATTATCAATGTCATCTCTAGGAACACATAATATTCCATTAATGGGTGGCGGAGACTGGAATGATGGAATGAATAGAGTAGGAATAAAAGGTAAAGGAGAAAGTGTATGGTTAGGATTCTTCTTATACAATACGATAGATAATTTCATCAAAGTAATAAAAAGTTCAAAAACAAAATTAGATACAAATAAATATTTAGAATTTAATCAAAAATTAAAAGAAAGTCTAAATGACAATACATGGGATAAAGAATATTACTTAAGAGCATTCTTTGATAATGGAGATAAACTAGGAAGCTATGAAAATAGTGAATGTAAGATAGATTTAATATCTCAAAGTTTCTCTATAATAAGTGGAGTAGCTCCAAAATCAAGAGTTCAAAAAGTAATCACATCTGTTGAAGAAAACTTAGTAGATGATAAAAATAAAATAATCAAACTACTAACACCGCCATTTTCTAAATCATTAAATAATCCAGGATATATTATGAATTATCCATCAGGAATAAGAGAAAATGGAGGACAGTATACTCACTCAGTATCATGGTATTTAATGGCTTTAATAAAAGCAGGATATCATGATAGAGCGTATCGTTACTTCCAAATGATAAACCCAATTAATAGAACAAAAACAAATAAACAAACAGATACATATCGAGTAGAACCATATGTAATTGCCGCAGATATATACTCATCAGAAGCATTCCCAGGAAGAGGAGGCTGGACATGGTATACAGGTTCTGCAGGATGGTTCTATAAAGTAGGAATAGAAGATATTCTAGGATTACATAAAGAAGGAGAAAAACTAATTTTGGATCCAAGAATACCAATAGCTTGGGAATCATTTAAAATAACATATAATTATTTAGATACAGTATATGAAATAGAAGTAACAAAAGGAAAGAATGAGTCATTATCGCTAGATGGAATAAAAGAAAAATCAAATACAATAAAACTTGTAAATGATAAAAGAGTACATAAAGTATTAATGACTATCAAATAGGAGGAATCATCCTCCTTTTTCTTTTTTTATAAAAATATGGTATAATCAATACCTGGAGATGAGACATATGAATTTACAAAAAGATAAATATATAATAGTTGAAATAATCCCAACTCATAGTAATCCAAAAGAAGGATTTATTGCCCAAATAAGTGCATTAAAATTAGAAGGAATAAAACTAATAGATAGATTTGATTATAGAGTAGAAGATAAATTTATAGAAAATGAAGATTTAAGAAATATGATAAAGTATGATAAAAAAAGTTTTACATACGTAAATAATATTTATTTTATCTTAGAAAAATTTAAACAATGGGCAAAAGATTATCCATTACTATTATTAGAAAGTAATTATACAAAAAAATATTTAAAAGAAATAAAAAATAAAAAAGATGTAGTATATCCATATCTAGATTTAGAAGATGAACCACACGTATTTGATAAAATATTAAAAAAATATAATCTAGAACCATCAGATCATTTAGTAGATTTAGTTTATGAATCAATTATATATGAAGGAAACAATAAAAAATAATAAAGAGACTTATGTCCCTTTTTCTTTTCTTTAAATAATGCTATAATGTAGAAAATGGAGATGATTAAATGATAAAATTTGATTTTAATACCTACGTAGATAAATTCATTGATAAAGAAAAGTATAATCAATTAATGACTAAAAAAGAACAAATAATTGATAAATTAGATCACAGTAATATGACAGGTTGGAGAGATGAAATAGATCCAAAATTAATAGAAGAAATAAATGAAACCGCAAAGTATATTAAATATAACTATGACTGTCTAGTAGTGATAGGAATAGGTGGATCATTTCTAGGAAGTTATGCTTTTGATAGTATGTTTAGAAAATATTTTGATGATAATAAATTTGAAATAATTTATGCCGGTACAACATTATCAAGTAAATATTTAGATGAATTATTAAGATATTTAACAGGAAAAAACTTTTGTATTAATGTTATAAGTAAAAGTGGAAAAACAATGGAAACTACAATTACCTATAAATTATTAAAAGATTTAATAAAAAGAAAATATCCAGAAGAAGTAAAGAATAGAATAATTGTCACAACTGATAAAGAAAATGGACCACTAAGAGAGGAAGTTAATACTGAAGGATATAAGTCATTTGTTATTCCAAATAATATAGGAGGAAGATATTCATTTATAACACCAGCACATTTATTACCACTTGCTCTTAATTATAATATAAATGAAATAATAGATGGATACTACCATGGAAAAAGATTAATTGATAATGCATATCAATATGCAGTAACAAGAAAATTATTATTTGATGATAATAGATATGTTGAAAACTTCTGTGTTAATGAACAGAACTTTATACATTTCATAGATTGGGTAAAACAATTATTTGGAGAAACAGAAGGAAAAGAAAGAGTAGGAATTCTTCCAACATCATGTATCCATACAAGAGATCTACATTCATTAGGACAATTCATTCAAGATGGAAACAAAATAGTATTTGAAACATATATTAAAGTAAAAAAATCAGATAACTTCATTGAATATAATGGTAGAGAACTACATGAAATAAGTAATATTGTAGAAGACTCAGTTATAAGAGCACATTATAAAGGAGACGTTCCTTGTATAGAAATAAATATAGAAGAATTAACTCCATATAATATAGCTAATTTAATTTATTTCTTCCAATTATCTGCAGCATTTTCTGCATACTTATTTGGAGTAGAACCATTTGATCAACCAGGAGTTGAAATATATAAACAAGAAATAAGAGAGTCGTTG
>CADBGE010000047.1 GCA_902794075.1 uncultured Erysipelotrichaceae bacterium
TGAAGTTAAGCCTGGAGAAACTGGTGAGCTTTGCTATGATAATCCATATTTTAGAGGATATATGAACTTAGAAGAGGAAACTAAAAAAGCTAAAGATGGTGATTTATATCATTCTGGAGATCTTGCTATGATGGATCCTAATGGAAATTTGGTTTTACTTGGACGTAACAATGATATGATTAAGATTAATGGTAATAGAATTGAACCTGCTGAAATTGAAGCTGCAGTTAAACAAGTTCTTGGAGTAGAGTTTGTTGCTGCTAAGGGATTTAATGAAGCTAATCAGTCATATATTTGTGCTTATTATAAAGGTGATGTTGAATTTAATGTTGAAGAAGTAAGAGAAGAAAAGAAGTAAGAGAAGAATTATTGAAAAGGCTTCCATATTACATGTTACCTGCATATTTTGTTAAGATTGATAAAATACCTTTAAAGTCAACTGGTAAATTAGATAGAAATGCATTACCTGCTCCTGATACTAAGGATTTCCAAGGTAGTTATGTAGAACCAACAAATGATGTTGAAAAAGCAATTTGTAAAGCTTTTGAAAAAGTTTTAGGACTTGATAGAGTTGGTATTAAAGATGACTTCTATGAAATGGGAGGAGATTCTCTAAAGGCAATAGAAGCTGTTGTTGAAACTAAGCTTAACGGAATAAATGTTTCTCATATCTTTAGAGGAAGATGTCCAGAAGAAATTGCTAAAATATATCAAGAATCTGTTATAAGTGATGATGGTATTTCTGCAGATGAAAAAAATGATGAAGCTATGAAAATTGAACATCCTTTAACTACTGAACAACTTTATATGGTTGATTATCAGTTATATACTCCAAAATCTACTATGTATAATTTATTTACAATGTTAAAGGTTGATACAAAGTTATATAATATGGAAGATCTTGCTAAGGCAATGTACAATGTTTTAAAGAATCATCCAGCATTACTTACAACTTTCCATTTTAATGAAGATGGTGATTTAGTTCAAAAATATAATCCTGATTTATTAGAAGAAATTAAAGTTGAACATATATCAGAATTTGATTTCAATCAAATAAAAGATAATTTGGTTATGCCATTTAAACTTATTGATTCTAAACTTTATAGATGTCGTGTCTTCCAAACTGAGAAAGCTGGATATGCATTTATTGATGTTCATCATTCATTATTTGATGGAACTTCATTTAAGGTTCTAATGGCAAATATGGTTAAATCTTATATGGGTGTAGAATTAGATAAAGATTATTATTATTACATTCTTGATAAGAGAGAAAAAGAACAACAATCAGAATTCTATAATGAAGCAAGAGAATATTATGAAAAAATGTATGAAGATGTTGAATGGTCTGTTAAGCCGGAAGTTGATCATGAAACTAGAGATAATGAGATGGGTGAGTTAGCTTCAAAACTTGATATTAAAGATGAAGAGATGTCTATTGTTGAGAAAAACTTTAAGATTAGTAGAAATGAATTCTTTATTACAGTAGCATTACTAACTTTATCTCAATATAATAAGAAAGATAATGTTAAGATTACATGGATTTATAATGGTAGAGATGATGCTAATTCTATGAACAGTGTTGGACTTCTATTTAGGGATTTACCTGTTGCATTGAAGCTTAATGATAAGAGAACAATAAGAGATTTATATCAAGATGTTCATAAACAAGTTCAAAATGCTATTAAATATAGTTGTTATCCATATGAAGATTTGGATGCTGAAGTTGTATCAGAAGATGGAGCTTGTCTTCTATATCAACAAGATATCAGAGATGGTGGAGATTTAGAAGAAATGAATATTGAAATGATAGATGTTAGACAAAATCAAGCTGCTTCTCAAGCTTTAATGGATATTCAAATACTTGATGGTGAGGGTGGTCTTGAAACAATGATTGACTATTCTGCTAGTAGATATGATGAAGATAGTATTGTTAAATTTAAAGATATATTCATGAAGATAACTCAATTATTATTACATCATACAACTCAAGATGATATTACTGTTGGAGATGTTAGATGGGAAATTTCTACTGAAAATAGTTTCTTTAAATTTGTAGCAGGAATATTTAGTAGAAAGGCTTAGGATATGGCAAAAGAAAAAATAAAAGATGAAGATAGTGAATTAGCTCAGAATTTTAACTTTTTCTCACTTATGAAATTTGTTTTTCCAAGTATTTTTGCTTTTGTATTTATAGCTTTATATCAAATGGTTGATGGATTCTTTATTCAAGAATTTGTTGGTGATTTAGCCATTGCAACTGTAAACTTGTATTTGCCAATATTATATTTATTTATTGCAATAGGAGTTATGCTTGGAACTGGTGCTAATGCGGTTATTGTTAAATTTGTTGGAGAAGGAAAACTTAAAGAAGCTGGAAAAGCATTTTCTAATACTTTACTATTTACTTTGATAATTGCGATAGTTTTAACTGCTATTTGTTTGGTCTTTGCAGAGCCTATTATGAGGCTCTGTGGAGCAACAAGCGGAAATATTGGCTATCTTAGACCTTATTATATGATAATGACAACTTTTTCAATTGCGATAATGTTACAGTCATTACTTGGAATTTTAATAATAGGAGAAGGTAAATCAGTTACTGCTGCTGTTGTAATTATTATTGGTGGAGTTACAAATTGTGTTCTTGATTATATATTTATGAAGCATTTAAATATGGGAATTAAGGGTGCTGCTATTGCAACGACAATAGGATATATGAGTACAGTAGTATATGCATTTTACTATTATATAATTGCTAAGAAAAGTAAATACACTATTAAATTTTCAGGACTTAATTTAAAACAGATTGGTATGATTTCATTTAATGGATCTTCTGATATGATTTCAAATTTAGCTGGTGCTGTAACCTCTGTTATTATGAATCATTTAGCATTCAAATATTATGGTGAAATTGGAGTAAGTTCATTATCAGTTGTATTCTATTTTCAATTTATAATGGAATCAATATTTATGGGATTTACTTCTGCAGTTGAACCTATATTTAGTTATCATTATGGTAGTGGAGATATAGATGCAAGAAAGAAAGTCTTTAAATTAAGTAATATTTGGATTTTTGTAATATCTATTTTGATTATTGTTGTTTCATTTATATTCCGCAATAATATTGTTGATATATTCTTTGATAGAGGAACTGAAATATATAAAATAACTCAATTAGGATTTGTTATTTCTATTTTTTCAACAATATTCTGTGGATATAATACTTTCTTCTCAGGATTGTTTACAGCATTTTCAAATGGGTTAATATCTGGTATATTATCTATTGCAAGGACATTTGTTATTTTAGTTATTAGTTTATATTTAATGTCTTATTTATTCCAAGGAATTGGATTATGGTCTGCTTGGCCAGTTGCTGAGCTAGCTGCATTTTTATTTAGTATTATATTTGTTATTAAATATAGAAATAAATATAATTATGTATAGAAGGGATGATGTTTTATGAAAATTGATTTAAAAAAAGAAGATAAGAAATTAACTATTACATTAGAAGGAAAGTTAGATACTAATACTTCACCTGAATTAGATTCTAAGATTAATGAATTAGATGAGATGGAAGAAGTAGTTATTGATATGAAGAAGCTTGATTATATTTCTTCAGCAGGACTTAGAGTATTATTATCTATGCAAAAGATTATGAATAAACAAGGTAAAATGACTATTACTAATGTTTGTGATAATGTTATGGATATTTTTGAAGTAACAGGATTTTCTGATATATTAGATATTGAAAAATAAAAACTAGTTTAACTAGTTTTTTTATATAAATGTATTTGTTGACTACGAACATATTTTTGATATAATATATTTTGGAACATTTAATGAGTTGGGTGGAGCCAATCTTCTTGATGAAGGGAGGCGATAATATGACTAAAAAGGATTTTTTAATAAGTTCTCTTATCATAACAAACCTTCTTTTAGTATTATTGTTATTTGTAGTATTAATATAAAAGAAATCCACCTAACTAAGCATTAGTTTAGGTGGAAACACAAATTTGTGGTAACACTCAACATAGCGTAATTAAGTGTTCCAATTATAATATATGAGATTTATCTCATTCGTATACATTTTAACATAATTATAAAGTTTTTGTCAAAATAGTAAATAATTTATAAATGAGGTTTAATATGAATGATAATATATATTTAAGTGTAGTTTTAAAAGAAGATATTAAAATAGATAATTTAAAATATCCTTCTTTTGTAAAAAGAGATGAGAGTAAGAAGGCTTATTCTTTACTTTTTAGAATGTTTAAGTATTTAGGAATTTCTATAGATATTAATGATATTTGTTGTAGTAGTAATGGAAAACCTTATATTAAAAATTCAAATATTTATTTTAATTATTCTCATTCTAAGAATTATATTGCTTGTGCTGTTGGATTTGTTGATGTAGGTGTTGATATTGAGGATGAATTTGAAATAAGTAATAAAGCTTCTTTACTTTATCTTCCAGGAATAAAGAGTAATTTTAGAAAGGCTTTTGTAACAAAAGAGGCTTACTCTAAATTACTTGGTGATTTTGATGATGATTTTTTTAAAAATATTGATGTTAATAATATTAATAAAAATAAATATGAAATAAGTAAAAAAGAATATGATTTAGTATTATTTTATGATGAAAGTAATAAAAATATAAAAAAAATACTATAATATTCTTTTTTCTTTTGATATAATTTAGGTATAATTTTTTGGAGGTGTTTTATGTTAGAATTAAAAAATATCAAGAAAAGTTATACTGTTGGTGAAGTTAAACAGGAAGTGTTAAAAGGAATAGATATTAAATTTAGAAATAGTGAATTTACATCTATACTTGGATCTAGTGGATCTGGAAAAACTACTTTACTTAACATTATAGGTGGACTTGATAAGTATGATAGTGGAGATTTAATAATTGATGGTGTTTCTACTAAAGAATACTTGGATAGAGATTGGGACTCTTATAGAAATTATAGAGTTGGATTTATTTTTCAAAGTTATAATTTGATTATGCATCAATCTGTTTTAGCTAATGTTGAAATTGCTCTTACTTTAACAGGTGTTTCCAAAAGTGAAAGAAGAAAGAAAGCAGTTGATGCATTAACTAGAGTTGGTCTAGCTGATCATATAAACAAAAGACCAAATCAATTATCAGGTGGTCAAATGCAGAGAGTTGCGATTGCAAGAGCTCTTGTAAATGATCCTGAAATTATCCTTGCAGATGAACCTACTGGAGCACTTGATTCTAAGACTAGTGTTCAAATTATGGATTTATTAAAAGAAATTGCAGGCGATAAATTAGTTATTATGGTTACACATAACCCTGAACTTGCAAAAGAATATTCTACTAGAATTATTGAATTAAAAGATGGAAAAATAATAGATGATTCAAATCCATATAATGAAAAAGAAAATAAAGTTAGTGAGAAAGTTATTAAAAAGACTTCAATGTCACTTCCATCAGCGTTATCACTTTCTTTTAACAATTTATTAACAAAAAAAGGAAGAACTATTTTAACAGCTTTTGCTGGTTCTGTTGGAATAATTGGAATTGCTTTAGTTTTAGCTCTTTCTAATGGTGTTAGAAATTATATTGATGATATGCAAAATGATTCATCTGGTATTCAAGCTATAAGTATTAAAAATACAAGAACTGAAGAAGCAAAATCTAATGATATAAAAATAGGGGAAAAGAAAAAGGAAAAACATGATAATCAAATACTTGTTAATGATGATATATCTAGTAATATGATGTTAAGTGTTCAACAACTTACTAAAAAACAAAATTTAAAGGATTTAAAAAAATATATAGATGATAATAAAGATGAATTATTAAAATATTCATCAAATATAAAATATACATATAATGTTGATATTCAATTATATGATAAAAGTGAAAACGGTGATTTAGTTAAAATTAATCCAAATGAAAATGCAGATAGTGTTGATGCAACTGGATTATCTGCACTACTTTCAACTTCAATTATTAAGAATGCTTTTGCAGAATTAAAAAATAGTGAACAATATGAAGTTGTTAGTGGACATATGCCAGAAGATAAAAATGAAATTGTACTAGTAGTTAATAAAGATTGTGAAATTAATCTTTCTAATATGTATTCATTAAATTTTGAAAATAAAAATGATGTTTCTCGTATTATGAATAGTAGTATAACTGGTGAAAAGGTAGAATTAAGTAGTGTAAAATATGACTATAATAAAATTATAGGTAAAAAATATAAATTAATTAATGCATATGATTATTATGAAAAAGCTGGTAATGCTTGGATTAGTAGAGAAAATGATACAAATTATTTAAATGATTTATATAATGGTGCTGATACTTTAGAGGTTGTTGGTATTGTTAAAGTTAAAGATGATAATTCTACAAATGGTTTCTTAGGTTATTCTCATGAATTGCTTGAAGATTATATAACTAAAGCAAATAATAGTGAAATTGTTAAGGAACAAAATAAAAATAAAGATATTAATGTATTTACTGGTACATTATTTGATAATGTTTCTACTAAATATGAAGATAATTTAAAAGTATTAGGTGCTGCATCTCTTGATGAGCCATATGAAATAAGTATTTATTCTAAATCTCGTGATTCAAAAGAAAATATTAAGGCATTTTTAGATAAATATAATAAAAAGGCTAGTAAAGATGATAAGGTTGAATACGTTGATGATATTGAAATGTTAGCTGGAACTCTTTCTAGTGTTGTTAAGATTATATCTTATGTAATGATTGCTTTTGTATCTATTTCTTTAATTGTTGCTGCTTTAATGATTGGAATAATTACATATATTTCTGTACTTGAAAGAACAAAAGAAATTGGTATTTTAAGAGCAATTGGTGCTAGTAAAAAAGATGTTAAGAGAGTATTTAGAGCTGAAACTATTATTGAGGGATTACTTGCTGGAACAATGGGTGTAGTAATAAGTTATATTTTATCTTTAGGAGTAAATGGTATTGTAAGTTTACTTGCTAAGATTGATAATATTATGAGGTTATCAATTGTTCATGCTTTGGCTTTAATAGCGTTAAGTGTTGCTTTAACTGTATTTGCTGGACTTGGACCTGCAGGAATGGCTGCTAAGAAGGATCCAGTTGAATCTCTTAGAAATGAATAATTAGATGTAAGTCTTTTGACTTACATCTTTTATATTAAAAAAATCAATTTTATGATAAAATTATTTTATGAAAAAAGTAAGATTAAAGAAAAAATTCAAATTGTTAATATTTATATTTTTGATATTAATAATTGTATTAGTACTTTTTTTGATATGGCATTTTGATAAAAAGGGATCTAATAAAAATAATAATACTGATTTAGTTTCTACTGTGTATAAAAAGATTAATTCTTCTTCAATTGAAATAGATTTTATTAAATGGGTTGATTCAAATTATAAAGGTTCAATTAGCAAGATGAATGCTTTACTTAATAAGGATAAATATGATGTCTCAATGTGGCATTCTGCAACAGGGAATTCTTTTATAGTATTAAATGATTTATATAATAAAAAATATGATTCTATGGATAATGTTACTATAGTAAAAAGTAAAGATGTTAGTACACTAAGCTTTGTTGGAGATGTATCTTTAGCTGATAACTGGTTTATTGCACCTAAATATGATGAGAGAGGTGGAATAAGTGGAGTATTATCAGATGATATTTTATCTATTATGAAAAATAGTGATTTGATGGTTGCTAACTCTGAGTTTACTGTAAGTAATAGAGGAAAAAAATTGCCAAATAAGTTATATACTTTTAGAGCAAAACCTGAAAGACTTTCTATTTATTCTGAAATGGGAGTTGATATGGTAACACTTGCTAATAATCATGTTTTTGATTATGGGGAAGATGCTTTTTTAGATATGCTTGATTCATTTGATAAATACAAAATTCCTTATATAGGAGCTGGACATAATATTGAAGAAGCAAAGAAGCCTTACTATTTTATAATAAATGGTTACAAATTTGCTTTTGTTAGTGCAACGAGAGCTGAAAAATATATAATGACACCAGGTGCTACTGAAGATAGTTATGGTGTATTTAGATGTTATGATCCGACTCTCATGATAAATACAATTAAAGATTTAAGAAGTGATGCTGATTATGTTATTCCAATTATACACTTTGG
>CADBGE010000048.1:0-4728 GCA_902794075.1 uncultured Erysipelotrichaceae bacterium
TACAAGTCTATCTAATGAATATAAAAGTAATGGAAAAAATGCAACTACATCATGAAAATGAAAAAACAAAACATTTGTTAATTGAAATCCTGAAAAAGCGTAAAGTAATGACCCTAATACTGCATAATTTTTATTTTTAACATATCTTTTTAAAAATAAATAAGAAGTTAATCCTGCAATACCATATTTTAATATGAATAATGGTCCTATTAAATATGGAAACCAAGTACTTGGAAACAAATACCCTATAATATTAAATGGACTAAATAAATTATAAAAACTAAATGTCCCAATAAAATTACTACCTAAATCATTAAACCATGTCCATAAAAAACTACCATTTTTTAAGGACTCATTTATAATCATATTAAAAGGTATCTGTTGTTCATTTAAATCAGCAGATAAACTATATATTCCATGTCCTACAATAATATTAGGAACTACAATAATAGATCCTAATATTATTGAAAGAATAAAAGATAATAATAATTTATTTTTTAATATTCTTCTTATCATTTTTCTTACCTAATTTATATGCCTTTAATAAATTATCATAAATTGAATAAACTGTCATTTGTCCAACTCCTCCAGGAACAGGAGTTAAATATTTATATTTAGAAACATCTTTTGAAACATCTCCACATATTTTTCCATCTAAATAATTAAATCCAACATCTACTAATATAACATCATCTTTAACCATATCTTGTTTTATAAAATTTGCTTTTCCAACACTTGTGATTACCATATCACTATTCTTTGTATGTTTAACTAAATCTTTTGTTTTAGAGTGACATATAGTTACTGTTGCATCTCTATTTAATAATAAACTATATAGTGCTTTTCCAATATGTATACTTCTTCCAATAATAGTAATATCCATTCCTTTTAAATCAATCTTATAAAAGTCAAGTATTCTCATTATACCTAACGCAGTACAAGGAATAAGTGCATCATCACTACCATTAAAAAGTCTAATAATATTAACGTCATTTACTCCATCTATATCTTTATTAGGATCTATTCTATTTCTAATAATCTCATAATCAATATCATTTGGTATTGGTAATTGTACAATTATACCTTGAATATTATCATCATTATTTAATTTATCAATTTCATCACATAATTTTTTTGTATTAATTTTATCAAATTTTATTAATCTAAAGTCAACACCTAATTCATTTGCAAGTTTTTCTTTTTGAGCAATATATTTACAACTAGCAAAATCATTTCCTACTTGAATAACTGCTAAACCAACTTTTATTTTCTTATACTTTTTCTTTAAATCTTTTAATAGTTCTTCTCTAACTAATTTACCATCAAATAACATAACTACCTCAAAAAAGAATTACTAAACTGTTAGTAATTCTTGTTCTTTCTCCTTTAATTTAGCTTCAATTTTTTTATTATATTCATTTACCAAATCTTGAATATCTTTTTCCATACCTTTTTCTTCATCTTCTGGAAGTTCACATTTTTCAACATCTTCTATTCCTTCATGTCGAATATTTCTAATTGAAACTTTAGCATCTTCTGATAATGACTTAACTTGTTTTACAAGTTCACGTCTTCTCTCTTCTGTAAGTTCAGGAATTACAATTCTAATTGTTTCTCCATCGTTCCCCGGATTATATCCTAAATTAGAATTTAAAATTGCTTTTTCAATAGCACCTAAACAACTCTTATCAAACGGTTTAATTAATAGTTGTCTTGCTTCTGGAACAGAAATAGTCGCCAGTTGTTTAAGAGGAGTCATTGATCCATAATACTCAACCATAACACCATCTAAACTTGAAGGATTAGCTCTTCCAGTTCTAACCGTTGCAAACTTTTTTTCCAAATTTTCAATTGTTTTATCCATTTTATCAGTAATATCTAATAAAATCATTTCAGTATCCATTAATTCATCTCTCCTTAACTTAATTATATTATAATAATTTATAAAAATAAAGAAAAAAGTACTAAACAGTACTTATATAAATAACAAATGCAATTACTATAATAAGAAGTATAATAAATACTATTGATAATACTGTAACAAATAAATTTAATGCTTTTTGACTTATACGATCTAAAACACCACTTTTTTCAGTTGATTCAACATCTGTAATGACTAAATCATTAATATTCTTAACTGTTTTTTCTAAATCCTGTGGCTTATCAATATCTTCTATAATATCATTAGTCTTATCATATAAAGATCTTAAATCTCTTTCAAGATCCTTATATTCCCTAGTTGACTCTAAATCAATTACATATTTATTTTTACCTTTTCTCTTTCTTTTTACTTTATTATCCTTTTCAGATTTATCAATTAATATTTTAGCCTTATTAATATATTTACCATTGGTAATATCATCTTCTATTTCTTCAACAAATTTATAATCATCTATTTCTTCATTATTATCATCTTCAATAAATTCAAATTTCTTTTCTTTATTAAGAATTCTTTTTACCTTTGTAGCTTCAGAAATTTCTTCTTTTATATCTTCTTTTTCATCATTAACAATTTCATCTTTTTTAGGTACAACAATAACATCATCTTTTTTAGTAGTTGTTTTCTTCTTAGCAGTTGTCTTTTTCTTAGCTTTTGTAGGAGTAACAACAACCTTATCTCTTAGAGATTTATCTTCCTTTTTTTTAGGTTTCTCAACTTTTATCTTTTTTATAGGAGCAACTATAATATCATCTTTTTCTACTTTAGTAGTTGTTTTTTTAGTAGTACCCTTTTTAGTTGTAGTCTTTTTAGTTATAGTTTTCTTAGTAGTTGCTTTCTTCTTAGTAGTAGCTTTTTTAGTAGTAGATTTTCCACTCTTCTTTTCAATTTCTTTTTTTAATTCTTTTTTAGTAATTACAGGTGTTTTATCATCTACATCAGAAACATTTTCCCTTAACTTTTCAATTTGCTTATCAATTTTCTTTACTGCATTTGTAGAAGATTTCTTTGCCACTATAATCATCCCCTTTATTTATTTGCCTATTATATCAAAAATATTTAAAATTTCAAGTCAAAATCACATTTTATGTAAATAAAAAATAAATAATTATAAGTAAAACAATAGCAATTAAAACAATTCCCACATAATACATTAAAAATATATTTACGCCATCTTCTGTATCTTCTTCATTTACTTTTTCAATATTATTATCTACTATTTCTATTTGTTTATTTTCTTTAGTTCTATTAGACTCATCATCTAAAACTTCATCATCATCTAATTCATCGATACTATCAATTTTTAAAGTTATAGAATCTTCTTCTGAAATACTCTCTTCAGTAACACTACTAATATCATTAGATGCATAATCTTCATCAAGCATTCTAATTTGTTCATCGATTCTTTCAATTGCCTTAGAATTTACTCCCATAAAAACACCTCGTACTATAATATAGTATAATTTAAAAGTTAAAAAAATGAAACAAAAAAAAGAGCTATTGCTCTTTACTTTACACATTATTTTTATTATGCAGCATTAATTTGACTCATTACTTCTTCAGCAAAGTTTTCTTGTTTCTTTTCAATTCCTTCACCAACAGCAAATCTAGTCATTGAAACAACTTCTCCACCATTTTCTTTAACATATTTTTCAACAGTTAATGAAGAGTCTTTTATAAATGCTTGTTCTACTAAACAATTTTCTTTGAAGAATTTTCCAAGTTTTCCAACTGCCATCTTATCTAAGATATCTTCTGGTTTATTCTTATTCTTTTCATCATTCTTCATTTCAGCTTTAATCATTTCTTTTTCATGTTCAACAACATCTTCTTGAACACTATCACGATTAACAGCAATAGGGTTCATTGCAGCTGCTTGCATTGCAACATCTCTTGCAACATCTTCACTAGCTCCATTAACAACTACTATAGCAGTAATTTTTCCACCCATATGTGAATATACTCCAAAAGTCTCATCATCGCTCTTAGTAATTCTTTTGAATCTTCTAAAACTAATTTTTTCTCCAATTGTTGCAGTTTCTTCAACTATTCTCTCAGCAATTGTCTTTCCATCACTTAATTTAACTTCATTTGCTTCTTCAATATTCATACATTTTGAAGACATTAAAGCTTCTTTTAATTCTTTAACTAATTCAACAAATTTTTCATTTTTTGTAACGAAATCAGTCTCACAGTTAACTTCAAAAATAATTGCTTCATTACCATTTACATTAGTCTCAGTAATACCTTCAGCAGCTATTCTAGATTCTTTCTTAGCAGCCTTAGCAATACCTTTTTCTCTTAACCAATCAACTGCTTTATCTTGATCTCCATCACATGCTTCAAGTGCTTTCTTACAGTCCATCATTCCAGCACCAGTTTTTTCTCTTAGTTCTTTTACATCACTAGCTTTAAACATTTTTACATCCTCTTTCTTTTATAATTATTTAACAATAAAAGGAATGATAATAATTAATTATAAATTATATTCATTCCTTCCCCTTTATTCTTTTTTATTTTAATAAACCTTCAATTAATTCAACTAATTCAGCTTTTTTCTTTGTAGAATAACCTTTAACGCCATGTTCTTTTGCTTTTTCTTTTAATTCAGCTAAACTTAAACTTGCTAAATCAACGATTTCAGCTTTCTTTGCAGCTTTCTTTTCTTTTACTTCTGCTTTTACTTCTTCTACTTTCTCTTTTACTTTTTTAACTTCTTCTTTTACTTCTGCTTTTTTTGCTTTTACATCTTCAGTAACTTTTTCTTTTACAGCTTTAACTTCTGCTTT
>CADBGE010000048.1:4786-13409 GCA_902794075.1 uncultured Erysipelotrichaceae bacterium
CCAATTAATAATTTAACACTTCTTACAGCATCATCATTTCCTGGAATAACATAATCAACCATATCAGGATCACAGTTAGTATCTACGATACCAAATACTGGAATACCTAAAATTCTAGCTTCTTTAATTGCGATTTCTTCTTTACGAGGATCAACAATTACCATTGCTTGAGGCATTCTCTTCATTTCACGAATTCCTCTTAAGTTTTTATTTAACTTATCATATTCTTTTCTAATTTGGATAACTTCTTTTTTAGGTAATGCTTCAAAAGTACCATCAGTTTCCATCTTTTCAATTTCTTCCATTCTTCTAATTCTTGAACGGATTGTTTTGAAGTTAGTTAAAGTTCCACCTAACCATCTTTCATTTACGAAATACATGTTAGTTCTAACAGCAGATTCTTCAGCAGCTTCTTGAGCTTGTTTCTTAGTACCTACAAATAATACTTTTCCTTCTTTTTCAGCAATTGCTTTTAAAGCTTCATAAGCTTCTTCTAATTTCTTTACAGTTTTTTGTAAATCGATAATATAAATATCATCTCTTGTAGTGAAGATATATTCCTTCATTTTTGGATTCCATCTTCTCTTTTGATGTCCAAATTGAGTCATTTAATTTTTCTCCTTTTCGTTTTTAATTTCTTCTATTAGTTTCTAAAATTTATCACCCTATGGGCACTAGATAAATAAATTCACTAATATGTTTATTTTTCTAAAGCTGCAATAATTTCAGCTTTTTTCATACCAGTAACTGATATTTTCTTTTTAGCAGCAACTTCTTTAAGTTCTGCAACTGTCATTTTAGAATAATCTACTTTTTCAGCTTTAGCTTCTTTCTTAGCTGGAGCTTTCTTAGTAGTTGTTTTCTTTTCTTCTTTTACTTCTGCTTTCTTAGTTTCTTTTTTAGCAGCAGGTTTTTTACCACCAATAGTTACTTCACTTCCGATAACTTCAGTAGCAGCTTTAACTTTTCCAGCTTTACCATCTTTAGCAACTTTAACTAATTCAGCAAATGCCTTTGGATCATTAATAGCTATTTCTGATAACATCTTTCTATTGATTTCAACTCCTGCCTTAGTAAGACCTTCAATAAATCTTGAATAAGAAATATCATTTTGTCTACAAGCAGCATTGATTCTTGTAATCCATAACTTTCTGAAATCTCTCTTCTTTTGTTTTCTATCTCTAAATGCATATTGTCCAGAATGCATTAATTGTTCTTTAGCAGTTTTATATAATCTATGTTTACTACCAAAGTAACCTTTAGCTTCTTTTAATACTTTTTTATGACGAGCTTTTGTTACTGCTCCATTCTTAACTCTTGCCATGTTTCTTCCTCCTTACTTATTCTAGATTAAATAATATTCTTTAATCTATTTTGATCTGCCTTACTAAGGTTAGATCCCTTTCTACAACCTCTATTAAAGCTTGCACTCTTAGAACCAGTATTGTGTCTACTTCCTGGTTTACCAATTTTATAATCATTTTTACGTTTTTTAACTACTTTTGCAGTTCCTTTATGTGTTTTAATCTTTGGCATATTTATTCCTCCTACTTAATTATTTGTCTTTCTTTGGAATCAACAACATTGTCATTGTTCTACCATCTAACTTAGGTTTTTGTTCTATATCTGCATAATCTTTTACTCTTTCGGCAAAGCGATTTAGAACATCTGCTCCCAATTCAGTATGGGCCATTTGACGACCTTTAAAACGAATTGTAAGCTTAATTCTATCTCCCTTTTCTAGATACTTAGTAGCATTTCTAAGTTTAGTTTCAAAGTCACCTACATCAATAACTGGTGATAAACGATACTCCTTAAGTTCTGACATATTAGCTCTTTGCTTCTTTAAAGCCTCTTTTTGCTTCTTTTGTTTTTCATAACGGAATTTATTATAATCCATTACTTTACAAACAGGGGGATTAGCATTTGGACTAATTAAAACTAAATCAAGTGCTGCATAACTAGCTAAAGTTAATGCATCCCCAATTGGTTTTACTCCAACTTGCTCACCATTAGGTCCAATAACTAATACTTGTGGAACCTTAATTTGATCATTAATCAACATGTTATCCTTATCCTTTGCGATACCTAACACCTCCATAAATAAGAAAAGCAGATATAAAATTTATATCCGCTAAAAACCATAATTAAATAAATTAATCTCGGCTCTTTACCTATTGCTATTCGCTAATCAGGTGGATATAAATCTCTTTCCTTTTTTCTCGACTAGTAATATTATATGCATTTACCCATTTATTGTCAACACTTTTTTATCTTTTTTTAACATAAACAAACGTATCATTATCACGATATCCATTATCAACGCTTAATGAACTTGACTCATCTAAAGAAACATCAAAACCACTTTTCTTTAATAACTCATATCCATATACATTATTAATAAGCCTTATTCTATTTAGAGGATTATAATCCGCAATATAATTATTAGAATCATTAACAATATCAAGCACTCCACTCTTACCAGCATTTAAATCATCTTTAGTAACACCCTGACAACAATAAGCAATTATTCCATCATCCTCTAATATATCCATTAATTTATCTACAACATCAGTAACAAAATATTCTCCATTTATATATTCAGGAATATTAGATAAATATATTGATTGAAACCCTTTAAATGAATTATCAATATATCCATTATTTTTAAGTATACTTCCTAATTTAGAAACATCACAATTTACAAAATCAATTTTAGAATCTTTAATCCGTTCTCTCGCTTTATTAAATGAATCTATATTTTCAAGATAACTATTTTTTGTTTTAATAGTCTCTAATCCATGAAGTAAATTTATAACTTCAGGTGGTACATATCCAACACCAAAACCACTAAAAACATAACTCAAGAATAATTCACTTGTTTTATCTTCAAAACATTCATCTAACTCTTCAGCAAATTTTCTCAAAGGAGAAGATTTATCTTCATCATTAAGTGAAGCATTATGAACAAAAGAATAAAAAGGATCCATCATTATATCATTCTTTATTCCATTTTTAGCTTCATTAAATCTTTTAATTACAACATCCATAAAAGTATATAAAATATCATTTTTATTAGAAGATTTTTTTAACTCTTCATATATTTTTTCATCAAATAATTTAGTATCATATCTACTATCAGAGAAAAAGTTACAATAATCTTCATAACTCATATGTTGTAGTGCCCTAAGTTTTAAAGAAGCAGGAAAATACTGATATTTATTAATATCAAAGCAAATAACATTTTTTACACCATGATAAATAGAATCAATTGCAAAATCTCCACTTCCAAGTACAGTAGCAGTACTAGCACCTTCTTTAACAAAATCTCCCATTCTAAGTTCTTCAGTAGGATTTAAATAAAATATTTTTCCATTATCAAATAAATCTTCACACATATTTAAAGATTCTTTATTAAGATTAGATTCAATTCCATCACAAATTTTATTCGCATCATTAATAAGATTATGATCATTTATTTCACTTAAATTTCTAATATTAACCTCAGACATAATATCCCCCTTTAAAGTAAAACATATTATACTTAATTTCTCCTAAAAAAGCAATAAAAAAAGAGTATTAACTCTTTAATTTATTCACCACATATCTTAATAAAATAATCAATTATTTTTTTAGAATTAATATCAAACTCATAACTAATCTCAGGATGCCATTGAATACCCATAATAAATGTCTTACTAGGAATTTCAACTCCTTCAATAAAACCATCTTCACTTAAAGCACTAACAGATAAATCATCAGTAATATCTTCAATATGATAATCATGATAACTATTAACAGGTATTTCTTCTAAACCAATAATTTCATATAATTTAGACTCTTTATTAATTAATACTTTATGAGTTAATATATTATCATCTTCTTGATCATGATCAATATATGTATTATTTAAATATGTTTTAAACTCTTTATTATAAGAACTAATTAACTGCATTCCTAAACAAATACCTAGAACTTTCTTATCTAATTCAACACATCTATTAAGAATATACTTATCAAAAGGAGTAACCTTATGTCCTCCAGGAAAAATAACACCATCAACCATATTTAAATAATAATCAATATTCTTCTTTTCCTCTTCAAGTAACTCATCAAATTCATTATACTTAGTTGAGTTGTAATTAACATCCTGTACTTGGACTATAGGTATTACAAATCCACCAGCTTTTTGAACAGTTCTTCTAAGTCTTTCACTTAAATATAAAACATCTCTACCATTATCTAATTTAGAATATCTTAAAACTATACCTATTTTTATCATAACAATCACCTAATAAAATTATAACACATAAAAAAAGAATTAAAATTTAATTCTTTCTTCAATATAATTAACAACATCTTCAAGTTTTAATGTAATTTGTTCCATTGTATCTCTATCTCTTACAGTAACTGTTCCATTATTAATAGTTTCATCATCTACTGTAATACACCAAGGTGTACCAATTGCATCACATCTTCTATATCTTTTACCAATAGAACCAGACTCATCATAACTAGTCATAAACTTTTTAGAAAGTAACTCAAATACTTCATTAGCTTTCTCACTATGATACTTCTTAGCAAGAGGTAAAACACATACTTTATATGGAGCTAGACTTGGAGCAATTTTTAATACTTCTCTAGTGTCTCCTCCTTCAAGTTCTTCCTCTTCATAAGAATTACATATAACCGCAAGTAGTAATCTATCAACACCAACACTAGGTTCAATTACATAAGGAACATACTTTTCATTAGTTTCAGGATCTAAATATTTTAACTCAGTCTTTGAATGTTCCTCGTGAACAGATAAATCATAATCAGTTCTATCTGCAATACCCCAAAGTTCTCCCCATCCCATAGGATATAAATATTCTATATCAGTTGTTGCTTTACTGTAGAACGCTAACTCTTCAGGATCATGATCTCTATATCTTAAATTTTCTTCTTTTAAACCTAAATCTTTTAAGAAATCTAAACATTTTTGTTTCCAATATTTATGCCATTCTAAATCGGTATCAGGTTTACAGAAAAATTCATATTCCATTTGTTCAAATTCTCTTGTTCTAAAAATAAAGTTTCCTGGAGTAATTTCATTTCTAAATGCTTTACCTATTTGTCCAATACCAAATGGTACCTTAGCCCTTTGACTTCTAAGTACATTATTAAAGTTAACAAATATACCTTGAGCAGTCTCACCTCTTAAATATACTTTAGATGATGAATCTTCAGTAACTCCCATTTGAGTTTCAAATAATAAATTAAATTGTCTTATTCCAGTAAAATCACTTTTTCCACATTTAGGGCATACTATTTTATTATCATTAATAAAAGCTTCTAACTTTTTATTATCCCAACCATCTCCTGTTTCCTTACCTTCAGTAAAGTCTTCAATTAACTTATCAGCTCTATGTCTTGATTTACAACTCTTACAATCAATTAATGGATCAGTAAAACTAGTAACATGTCCACTTGCTACCCATACATTAGGATTCATAATAATAGCAGCATCTAAACCATAACTATTCTTTTCTTCTTGAATAAATCTTTGCCACCAAGCCTTTTTTATATTTTCTTTTATCTCTCTTCCTAATGGACCATAATCCCATGAATTCGCAAGACCTCCATATATTTCACTTCCTTGAAAAATAAATCCATATTGTTTTGCATAATTAACTATTTTTTCCATTGTTAGTTTTTCCATAATTATCCTCCTTTAAAATAAAAACACTTAGAACATTTGTAAGGACGAGTATACCCCGCGGTTCCACCTTACTTATTCTAAGTGAATCATCTTTCTAACATACTGCTGATAAGTTTTCCACACTCGTCATCGCACATATAAAATCTAAAAATATAATAAACTAAATTTATCCCAAATGCAACCCCTATATTTAAGATATCAGATCTTTTTATTAGTACTATTTTTTTCTTTTAAACTACTAATTTTATTAATTAAGTCTTCTATATTATCACTATAACATTCTTCTTTTATTGTTCCAGCTGATATGTATATCATTTTTTTCTTTCTAAACTCTCTACAATAATTTTTAATCTCATTTAAAATACCCAATGTTATTAAAAATTCATTATCATTTAATTCATCATTTTTCCATATTCCAATTTTATTATTATACCCCATTACAAAATATCTATATGTACCATATTTTGATGCTATATTATATAATAACATATTATGGTAACTTTTACCCGACCTTCCTGAAGTTGTATAATATACTCCATCAACAACAGCCGCAACAAAGTTACAGGGATAAAGGCTATCAGAATAACTAAAAAAGTTATATACTCCATAATTATTAATAATTGTTTCTTTAGAATTATCCAAAAGCTTTATTTTTGTAATTTCATCTTCCATTTACATTCACCATTAAAAATTATAAAATATATTAATTTCTAAGTCAAATACTCTCATTATTTACAATACTTCCTTCATAGTAAATATAACATGAATAATATTTAAAAAAACAATAATTATGTTATCATATATTTAGGAGGTTAACTATGAAAACTAAAAAAAGAGAAGATTATTTAAACTGGGATGAATATTTTATGAGTATTGCGAAAATAACTGCAGGAAGAAGTAAAGACCCAAATACACAGGTTGGTGCATGTATTGTTTCAAAAGATAATAGAATATTGTCAACTGGTTATAATGGTGCTCCAAATAACTTTGATGATGATAAATTCCCTTGGGATAGAGAAGGAAATCCACTAGAAACTAAATATATGTATGTTTGCCATGCAGAAGCAAACGCAATAGATAATTTTAGAGGCTATAAAAAAGAATTTGAAAACTCAAGAATCTATGTAGATTTATTTCCATGTAATGAATGTGCAAAAAAAATAATTCAAAACGGAATTAAAGAAGTAATATACATATCAGATAAATATAAAGACACAGATTCAACAAAAGCAGCAAAACTTCTATTTGATACCTGTGGAGTAAAATATCACAAACTAAAAAATACTTCAAAGAAATCAATCGAAGTTCCCTTATCAGATGAAAAAATATCATATATTGAAGAAATATAAAAGTTATTACAACAACGTAATAACTTTTTTCTTTTCTCACTAATTAGATAAGTTTTGGAAAAATATTTCCAAAACTATCACATATTGGCACCTTTTGGAAATTAGTAAAATAATTTTTTAATAATAATATAAATCAAATTTTTCTTAAAAAAATCTACATATTTATAACTATTACCTTGATTTATATATGCAAAATTCAACGAAAAAAGCAGTATCACTTAATTCTTTGACACTGCTTTACAATTTATTTTTCTATCTCTGAATCATAAAGTTTTTTATATTCTTTACATGACTTTAATAATTCTTCATGAGTTCCTTCTGCTTTTATACCACCATCATCTAAAAATAATATTCTATCACTATTAATAATAGTACTTAATCTATGAGCAATTATTAATATTGTATAATTTCCCTGTAAATTATCAATTGCTTCTTGTATTCTTGTCTGAGTAATATTATCAAGCGCACTTGTTGCTTCATCAAATAATATTATTTTTGTATTTTGTACCAATGCTCTCGCAATCGCAAGTCTTTGTCTTTGTCCTCCAGATAAACTTATTCCACCTTCTCCAACTATAGTATCATATCTATCTGGTAAAGCATTAATAAATTCATCTAAACAAGCATTCTTACAAGCTTCAATCATTTCCTCATCAGTTAAATCATCTTTTACTAATCTTAGATTATCTCTAATACTTAAATTAAATATATATGGATTCTGAGAAATAATTGTAATATGGTCTCTAATAGAAGTTTTATCAAGCTTCTTAATATCAACACCATCTATTGTAATAAGTCCTTTATCATATTCATACATTTTACATAATAAATTAAATATTGTAGTTTTTCCAACCCCACTTTTTCCAACAAATGCCACTGTTGAATTAGACTTAACTTTAAATGATAAATCTTTAAATATATCTTTATCTTTATTATATCCAAAAGAAACATCCTTAAATTCAAAATCTCCATTTACTTTATCTAAATGCTCTTTACCAAACTTTTCTTTTGGAAAATCTTTTCCTTTTATAATATCTTTTATTCTTGAAGAAGATAAATTAAAATCCTTAAGTCCTTCCAATAAATAACTAAAAGAATTAACTATATAACCAACTCTACCCATATAATTATGAACAACAATTCTTGAAGAAGATAAATTAAAATCCTTAAGTCCTTCCAATAAATAACTAAAAGAATTAACTATATAACCAACTCTACCCATATAATTATGAACAACAATTGCAATCGCAATAGTAATATCTCCAACAAATATTAAAAATACAAGTAAACAAATTAATAATAAATCAAATAAATCACGTAAACAACCTGTTAATAATAAGTACTTTCTATTTACTTTACCCATTTCATATCTAGAATTATTTAAATGAATTAATTTACCGTGTAACTCTCTTAAAAAACTCTTTTCAGCACTTAACATTTTAATATCTCTTACATCACGTACTAATTCACCAACGAATCCTGATACTTTTTCATTTTCTTTTCTAAAAATCTTATCTTTTTCATTTTGAAATGAAATACGTCTTTGTTCAAAAAAACCAATTACTAAAATCAT
>CADBGE010000049.1 GCA_902794075.1 uncultured Erysipelotrichaceae bacterium
TATGAATGGAATGATGAAAAGAAAGAACTGAATATGGCTGAATCAGTACAACCTGAACTTCCAAACGGTGAAGATTATGGTATAGATAGTTTATATCATGCAGAAAGGATACTTGAAAAAACTCTTGGTGAAGTAGAGGGGTATCAATCTAATGATGGCATTCTTGAACACAAGTGTGCTATTGAAGCAGTTAAGCGTTTATATAATCAGAAACCTGCTTGGAGTGAAGAGGATGAAAATTACGAAAACACTCTAATTAGTTTAATCAATGAAATTAAAAATCAACCTTTAATAAGATTAGAAGATTGGGATTGTTACATTGATTGGCTCAAATCTATCAAAGAAAGGGTACAACCACAACCTAAACAAGAATGGAGTGAGGAGGATAAAATGTTGTTGGAAAAGATTATTTCAGATTATACTGCGGCATCAAAAAGTTTTTGCGGACATCAGGGCAAATTAGATTGGCTCAAATCCCTCAAAGAAAGAATGGAAGGAGAATAAAATATGATTAACAAATTATCACCAAGACATTCTTATGATAATGTCGAAGATTATAAGAAATATATAATACAATGTCCAGGTTGTGGCACAATTCTAAATTTCGGAAAGGATGATGTATATAAAGCAGAGGACGGAATGTGTATTCACCACGAATACATTGATTGTCCAGAATGCAATGAAAAAATCCAATTAAGTGATTCTGAATATTACGGTTATTAAATTATGGCACAATACATAGACAAATACGCTTTAGTAGCGGAGATAGAGAAACGATTTGATGAGTACTCAAGTAGTATTTTAAAACACTATGATGCTTGTACTGAGGCAAGAGCATCTGAACTTGGTAAAATCTTAGTGATATTAAACACTCTTGAAGTGAAAGAGGTGAATTTAGAGGAAATTCTTAAAGAATATTTTAAAGGATGGGAAGTTAATGGAGACTTGGGGTTGGTAAAGCCGGATGGCTGGTCTTGCATTGTAAAAGATCTTTATATTGTTGCCAAACACTTTTTTAAACTTGGACTTATGGCACAGAAAGGAGAATAATATGACACAGGAAGATAAAAAACTGTTATTGAAGGATCTTTGTGCAAGATTGCCTTATGGTGTATTATGTAAAAGCGGTAACGAAATTCTTCTGTTAAAAGATGTTTATATTGACGGATCTGTAGGAAATGAAGGTCAATTAAGACTGGGTAATTGTAAATATGGTGGAATTTATAGATCTATTGATGAAGTTAAACCTTATTTACGCCCCTTGTCAAGTATGACTGAAGAAGAGGAAGCTGATTTGGAAGCATATTCTAAGCAAGAATTAGATAAATATGCAGATAATGTTCTTAAACATGCTGACAAAGATACTACTCGTTACTCTAAAATAATATTAATTTATAAAGATATAGACTGGTACAATAAAAATCATTTTGATTATAGAGGTCTGATCCCCAAAGATCTTGCATTAGAGGCATCAGAAGGAATGTATAATAATTAAATAAAATAAGTTATGGCAAGAGTAGATTTTTATGGCAACCAACTAATGCGAGCTGATTTTGAAAAGAGATATGTCAGCGCAAATTTAGACCCAATCGGTTATGATTTATTTAAACTGGACAACAGGGAAAAATATAACTACATAGCAACATGTATGAGAATGGGAGACACAAGGGAAGAAGCTGAAATGTATGCTAGAAAATTAGGATATTAAGCATTTTAATGTATGATTACTGAAGATTATGTTTCCTTTGAAGTTGCTAAACTTCTTAAAGAAAAAAGATTTAATGAAGAATGTTTTGCTCTTTATAATCCTAGTGAAGAGTTAATACAATGTGGAGTAAGGCTTAATAATACTCAAGTTGGAAGAGTAGAAGGTTCTTATAGTGCTCCAACTCTTCAAATGGCAATGAAGTGGTTGAGAAAATTATATCGTGTTCATTTTAATTTAGAGCCTGCATTATATAAAGGTATAGTTATTTATAATGTAACCATTTATAAACAAGCCAAGAATCATAAAGTTTTATTTGATGGAGAGTTGGAAGTCATTGATTATCAGGAATCCAGTAATTTAACCTATGAGCAAGCTTGTGAAGAAGCAATAAAGTATTGTCTTGAAAATTTGATTTAATATGACGCAAGAAGAAATTATAAAATTTTTAAAAGATAATATGAGATTATCCTGGGAGCATTGCAACGGAAATTATTATATTGTTCTTAAAGTAGCTGGCGAAAAAATAACCGAATTGAATTTTGGTGAAGGATATTAAACACTTTTATTATGACACAAGAAGACAAAAAGAACCTATGGCATTCATTAGATGAAAAGCCTGAATTTCCCAAGAGTTGGGATGAACCTGTATGTAGTATATTGGTCCTTTATACTAATGGGAATATGTTCTTGTATAGATATGGACCAAATGGTGTTCCTAATTCTATAGGTGAATGTCATTTTAGTTCCATTGAGGATGCTAAATGGTGTTATTGTAATGATTTAATACCTTGAGATTATGACACAAGAAGAAAAAGAATTGATATTAAAGGATCTTTGTGCAAGGTTGCTTTACAAGGTGAAAGTACAACCTTCTGGCTCTGTATCTCCACATAAATTTATGGGCTATGATAAGGGTTTAGTAAGAATAGATACTGACCAAAGATTTAAGTTGGAAAATATTAAACCTTACCTCAGACCAATGTCAAGTATGACTGAGGAAGAGGCTATGGAATATCTCGGTATGCTTAATGACATTGACAAGTCTGGACTCATGAACCAGAACTTCATAACAAAGGTTGTTGATTGGTTGGATAAAAAGATGTTTGACCACAGAGGTCTAATACCAAAGGGTCTTGCTTTGGAAGCCACTGAAGGAACATATAACAATTAAATGTAAAATCATGGATTATAAGAAAAAATATGAAGATGCTCTCGAAAGATGTAAGAAAGCATTTAATTTTAATAATCTTGCATATTCCCATGAAGAAATAAGAGAAAGACTTGAACATGTTTTTCCAGAACTTAAAAAGAGCGAGGATAAGAGGATAAGGGAAGAACTTATTAGAGATATTGATATTGCTATGCCGTTTGAAACTGCTCAAAGGTATATTGCTTGGCTTGAAAAACAAGGTGAGCAGAAGGCTAATGAGATTCATCCAATCTTTAGGGTCGGTGATTATATAAAAAACAAAAAGACAAGCGATAAAGTTCTAATAGAACAATTAGACATAGCAACAAAAGCATATTGTTATGTAAGTTATGATGGAGCTGCTGAAATTCATTCTGACCTTTCTTTTTCTAAACAAGATGAATGGGAATTAATTGGACAAATTGTTGAGCAGAACCATGCTTGGAGTGAGGAGGATGAAAGAATTTACAAGGTTGTGTTAGAAATTCTAAATTCTTGGGCAAAAGGAACAATAGGTGGTTCTATTATTCCCCCTTGTACTGATAGATACATTAACTGGCTCAAATCCCTTAAAGAAAGAATGGAGTGAGTGACATGGTTTATCCAGAAAATTAGAAGAGGATACACTACATCAAGAATGGAATGAACATTATCTTGGAGCATTGGATGCTTATAATATCCTAATTTAGCTTAAGAATCTAAAATTTATAAAATTAAATTAGTATGTTAGATAAAATTAAATTAGAAAAGTTTTTTGAAGAAACTGCTAAAGTTGAACATTCTATTAAAAGTTCATTAGGTAGAATTAACAAAGTTATTCAAGGAGTAGACACATTTATAGAAAGAGTGAAAAATGAATAATTATGTAATTTATACTGACGGAGCTTATTCATCTTCTAGAAAACAAGGTGGAAGTGCTTTTGTTATTTTTAAGGATGGTGAAAAAGTAATGGAATGGTCTAAATGTTGGAAAGGTGGAACTAACAATACAGCAGAAATATTTGCTATATTTGCAGCACTTTCCACATTTAAAAAACCTGTAAATTCTATTACAATTTATTCAGATTCACAATATTGTCTAGGTTGTATATTTAATGGTTGGACAAGACGAGCAAATGTTAAAATTTGGAAAGCATTTGATAAAATGTTTGAGAATTTAAAAACTCTTTGCCCAGATATTAAAGGTATACATATTGATGGACATAGTAAAGAAAAGAATGAACATACTCAATATAATAATTGGGTAGATAAACTTGCTGTAGAAGCTTCACACGAATGATGAATGCATTTATAATAATTCTCTTTTCATTTTTCACTATTGTAATTCTCATTCAAATTTTTGATATTGAAATTGAAAGTTTACCAGAATGTTGGGTAATTAGATATTCAAATCCTTTAACATATATAAGACATGAAAGTATCATACCCAAAAAAGCAAGCTAAACCGAAAATAAGAATAAAAGAGCTTAATTTTCAATGTGAAGATTTCATATTAAATTATGAAAATTGTGCTGATGGTTATTCTGAATATCCTAATTTTCATGCTTGTAATTTGTATTTACCAAAAACAGTGAATAAAGGTAAATCTAATGAACGCACAGAATTAAAATGGGATAGTTATCCCACTTCAAGAGAGGCTATTCTTAAAATTATAATGAACAGAATAATAGGTTCTGGAAATTGTAATTTTAAAGGTAAGGGTGATGAAGGTTTAGCTCAATTTTTCAGTAAATATAAAGAAGAAAGAAAAAAGTTTATTTCTTTATTTAATCACACTAAAGAAGAATGGTTAGATTTACTAGAATTTGATAAAAAGAAGAAATCATATAGTGTTACATTGAAATGAGTGCTGAAGAGGAATCAAAAGGATATATTCAAATTCAAGGTCCAGAATATATATTAAGAAGTTCTGGATTAGAATTTTCTTGGGATTTATATCTTTTAAAAGTAGTTAATAAAGGTAAGGAGAACCAAAAATATGAGTTTAAACCTGCAGGTTTTGGACTTAAGTTTGAAACTTGTATTAAATATATTATTAATTATCGAGTAAAATCAAGAAGTAAATCTTTAGGAAAAGGAGGAGATAATGATATCAAGAAATTAATGAAAATATGGATGGAAGAGAAAACTAAACTTTTATCTATATTAGATTTATCTAATGATGAATGGTCTAATCTATCCTGTTTAAAGAAAATTCCACTTGAACAATTGAAACAAAGAGATTTAATTGATGCAGAAGTAGTTGAAGCATCAAATGATGAAGATAATGAAGAAACTAAAGAAACTGAAAATCAAGATTAATAACTTTTAAATTTAAAAATTATGGTTAAGAACAGAGTTGTATTCCGTAATGGAGTGTTTACTGATTACAAAGGTAATCAACGTCAGTACATTGTAGCTGCTGTTAGTGAGCATACACAAAACGCAGATGGTATCTGTAGTATGGTTATTGAAGATGGCAATAAACCAGATGAAATAATCTGTTCAGATGCTGTAAAAAGACTTACTTTAGGTTTTGCTGTTTGCAGTCCAGAGGATAAATGGGATGAGGAACTTGGTAAAACTATTGCTCTTGGCAAAGCAGTAAAGCGTCCTTCAAGAGTAATGTGGGTTTCTCATGCTGGTATGATTAATACTGATGTAGTTAATGCACTTATTGAACAAGAGATGAAGTTCTTTGAAAATAATCCTGGAAGTATAATTGCTGGCTATGACGAAGCTCAAAGAAAGTACAAGCAATCTCTCCTCGAACCAACAACAAAGTAATATAAGATACTTTATTATTGGATTTATTATTGCATTAGCTTTAACTATTCCAGTAATTGTATTTGATGCTTTTGTATGTCCTAATGATAAAGAGGAATACTATAATACAAAAATAGATTCTCTTAATCATTCAATTGATAGTTTGGTAAACTGTATCAATTTAATAAAACCAAAGATTGATACAGTTTATCAACAAAAAACTTTAATTAAATATCTTTATAATGAGAAAGCTGATACTATTTGGAATCAGTCTACTGATGATGATTGGAACTATTATACCAAATTCCTCAGCACAAGATTTCCGAGTGACTCCTGTTCAATTGAAACAAACTAATATTCTTTTTAATCAATTAGAATATTTAGAGAAACAAGACAGTTTGAACAATCAGCTTATTACTTATTATGTTGATTGGACAAGCAAGTTAGAGGAAAAAGACTCTCTAAGACAGAACAGTGTAGAAGAATTAAATAAACAAATAAGTAGCATGGATGATATTATTACAACTTTAAAAGATAATAATATTAAACTTTCTAAACAGAAAGAAATTGCTACAAATTTTGCTATAGGAGGTGGAATAACTAGTGTATGCCTGATATTACTACTGGTACTATTGTAAAAGGTTTGCCAACTAAGAAAACTTCTAAAATAATGTATTATAATAGAAGTTGTTCTAAATGTGCAAATGCACCTTGTTTTCCAGGATTTGAAAAAATGAAAACAGATTTTGCAATAGCAGGGTGTATAGACTATCTAGATAAAACTAAACTATGACAAATGATACTACACAAGTAAAATTACTTTGTCAACAGAGAGATTCTCTAGATTATACTACTTATGTATTTGAAATTATAGATTCTAATGAAATTCAGAGGTTGGGTTATAGATATATAATGTGTACTCGATGGCCTAATTGGGATCACAGAGAATTGTTAAATGGAGAAGAAGGATATTTGAATTATTCTATTATAATAGCAGGACAAGATGCTTGGTTTAATGGTGAAGGATATACACCTTATAAAACTTCAGTTTATCAATTTAATAAATTTATAGCTAAACAACCTAAACAAAATAAACACTCTTTTAAATTATAAATTTTATGTCATCAGATTTTGCCGATAAGCTCAATGAAGCTTTAGAAAACAAGAAAAACGATGTTAATTCCTTTGTATGGAAAGGTCCTAAACATTATTTAAACGGAAAACGTGTACAAGATGAGTTTCGTTTAATGGATGCTACTGAAGAGCAACTACGTCAGTGCTTAGCACATTGTAATTCTATGCTCTACAGTAAGAGTAAAGAGGATCCAGGAAGATATGAATTAATTAATATCATTAGAGATCAACAGAATCGTTGTACTGCTGAACTTTATATGCGTTATTTACGTAAGAATGGAATCATGCCTATTGAGTTTAGAAAAACTTTAGTTGACTATCTTAATAGAGAAGATGTCAAAGAGCAAATTCCACGTAGTGCATATAAAACTACTCCTATTAATCTAATTATCGATCTACCAGACGAGTTTAGAATGTTGTCTATTGACATTATTCTTGATGCTTGTCTTACTTCTCTTGGTGTATTCCAGCGTAAGCACATTACTAACAATTTCTTGATTAAACTTGGTTTATGGTTTACTAAAGAAGAAATTAAGGAATATCTATCCAAGAAAGACACTAATGGTCAACCTATGGACCGTTTAGAGCAAGTTAAGTATAATCTTAATTTACGTTCTGATGTTAAACTTCATACCGATTATAATGGAGGACTTTCATATCTTGAATTCCGTGCAATGCACAATTTAAAGAATGATCGTTATGAGAACATTAATGAAACAGCTCTGAATACTCTTAAGAACAAAGTTCTTCCAAGACTTGAAGACGAGGCCAGAAATCAAGCTACTCTTTGGGAACAGAAGATTAAAGAGATCAAACAAGTTTGTGAATTAAAGGGAATCACTCTTTAATGGAACAGCTTTCTTTGTTTGAACCTCTTGATAGAACTG
>CADBGE010000050.1 GCA_902794075.1 uncultured Erysipelotrichaceae bacterium
CAAATATTATTTTAAATCAAAGGTATGATGATTTGATTAAAGTATCTAAAAAAGTAAAAATGAAGATTAAGAAAAAGGAGAATAGTTAATGGCATATATTAAAGGCAATTATTCAAAGAGTATTTATGTTAGTAATTCTGGATATCATATTGGTATATTTAGAGTACATGATACTGATAGTGAAGAACTTGCTGAATATATAGGAAAAACTATTACTTTTACTGGCTATTTCCATGAATTAAATGATATTGATACATATAAATTTTATGGTAAATTAGTTAATCATGAAAAGTATGGAGAACAATTTCAAGTTGAAAATTATGAAAGATGTAGGCCAGAAGAGAAGAATTCTATAATTGAATTTCTTACATCAGGTCTGTTTAAAGGTATTGGTGAGAAGAAAGCAAAACAGATTGTAGATGTTTTGGGAAAAGATACTTTAAAGATAATATTAGAAAATCCTGATAATTTAATTCTTATTCCTACAATAACTAAGAAAAATATAGATACTCTTCATAATAAATTAAAAGAATATGAAGCAAGTTATGAAATTATTATGTTTTTAGGTGATATGGGATTTTCTACAAAAGATTCTATGATTATTTATAATTATTATAAAACTAAGACTAAGGATATAATATCTAATAATATATATCAAACGATTAAGGATATAAATGAGTTATATTTTAAAAAGATAGATACTATTGCATTGAGAAGTGGAGTTAGAGTAGATGATGAAAATAGAGTAAAGGCTTCTATTATTTATGTTATGAATGAAGTTAGTAATACATTTGGACATGCATATTATTCTTATTTAGAAATATATAAATATCTTCCTAGAGTATTAGGTATTAATATAGAAGAAGAGTTATATAAAAAATGTTTGAGTGATTTAGAAATTGATTTAGATATAGTTCATAAGGAAGATAGATATTATTTAAGGGAAATGTATGATGCTGAATGTTTAATTGTTAAAAGATTTAGAAGTCTAAATAGTACTAAGCCTCTTCCTATAAAGAAATTAGATGAAACTATTTATAAATTGGAAGAATTATTTAATATTAAGTATAATGAAAATCAATTAGAAGCAATTAAGAATAGTTATTTAAAGAAATTTTTAATTATAACTGGAGGACCTGGTACAGGAAAAACAACTATTATGAAAGGTATAGTTGAATTATATAGATTAATGAATAAATATTCATATGAAACTTTAAAAGAAAAAATAGCTTTGCTTGCACCTACAGGAAGAGCTGCGAAGAGAATGAGTGAAGCAACATTAATGCCTGCTGCTACTATACATAGGTTTTTAAAATGGTCTAAAGATACTAATAGATTTCAAGTAAATGAGTATAATAAATCTAAAGTAGAATTTGTTTTAATAGATGAAGCTAGCATGATTGATACTTATTTAATGGCAAGTTTATTAAAGGGTATTTCAAGTAATTGTAAAATTGTTATAGTTGGAGATGATCATCAATTACCTAGTGTTGGTCCGGGAGATTTATTACATGATTTAATTGATTCTAATAAACTTGAAGTTGTTGAATTAAAAGAATTATATAGACAAGGAAAAGATTCAAATATAATTAATTTAGCTTATGATATAAGAAAAAGTGATATATCTAGAGATATTTTTAATATTGATGATGATCTTACTTTTATTGAGTGTAGGGATGATGAAGTAATTAATAATATATGTGATATTTCTAATACTTATAGTGATATATCATATAAAAAATTCCAAATATTAGCTCCTATGTATAAGGGATTAAATGGAATTGATGAAATTAATAGAAGAGTAAGAGATATTTTTAATCCTAAATCGAGTGTTAAGAAAGAGTATAAAATAGGAGATGTTTTGTTTAGAGAAGAAGATAAAGTAATACAACTTACTAATATGCCTGATGATAATGTTTATAATGGAGATACTGGATTAATATATAGAATTAATTCTTCTCAAAAGAAGGAAATACAAATTGATTTTGATTCAAATATAGTTAAGTATACTCCAGCAAATTTTAATAATTTTAGGCAAGCATACGCTATTAGTATTCATAAAGCACAAGGATCTGAATTTGATGTTGTAGTAATTCCTATCGTTAAGGGTTATAATAAAATGCTTTATCAAAAACTTATATATACTGCTGTTACAAGAGCTAGAGAAAAAATATATTTAATTGGAGATATTTCAGCCCTTGAGATGGCTAGTAAGAATACAAAATCAGATATTAGAAGAACTACTATAAAAGAATATTTAATTAATGGTATAGTTTAAGTTAATTTGGTAATAATAATATCAGAGGTGATATTATGAAAAAGAGTATGCTTGAGATGGCAATGGTAGCTTCTGCAATGACTGTATTAGGATATTGTTATATGAAAAATAATCCTGAGATGGTTTGTAAGGCTAAAAAAATGGTTAAAGATACTAGTAAAATGATTTATACTAAATTAGATAAAATGGAAAAGGAAGACTAGAATTAGTCTTCTTTTTGTTGTATAATCTTATTGTTGAGGTGATGTTTATGATTACAATAAAGAGTCAAAGAGAAATAGATTTAATGAAAAAAGCTGGTATGCTTGTTTCTTTAATGCATAAATATATTAAACCTTTTATAAAAGAGGGAATTACTACTAAAGAACTTGATAGGTTATGTGAAGATTTTATTATTGATAATGGTGGTGTTCCAACTTGTAAAGGATATGAAGGATATCCTGCTGCATTGTGTACTAGTGTTAATGATAGAGTAGTGCATGGGATTCCTGATAATACTAAGTTAAAAAATGGAGATATTATTACTATTGATGTTGTCATTGGATATAATGGATATCAAGGTGATGCTGCATGGACTTATGCTGTTGGAGATATTGATGATGATAAAAAATATTTGATGGAGCACACAGAAAAAGCATTATATGTTGGTGTTGAACAGGTTAAGCCTGGAAAAAGAATAGGTGATATTTCAGCTGCAGTACAAAAATATGCAGAAGATCATAATTTAGGTGTTGTAAGGGAACTTTGTGGTCATGGAATTGGACAAGAAATGCATGAAGATCCAGAAGTACCTAATTTTGGTATTCCTAATACAGGAGCAAGGTTAAAACCAGGAATGGTTATTTGTATAGAACCAATGCTTACGTTTGGAGATAGACACGTAAATCTTTTAGATGATGAGTGGACAGTTGTTACAAGAGATGGTAGTCCTGCAGCTCATTATGAACATACTATTTTAGTTACAGATGATGGATATGAAATATTAACTCCAAGATTAGATGATTAAAAAAATAAAAAGAATAAAAATATATTTAGTAGGGTGATTTAATGAAAAAAAGTGTTTTATTTTTAATTAATGGTTTAGGAATTGAAAAACCAGGAAGTTACAGTTTAGCAATTGACCAAGTTATGCCTAATCTTTCAAGAACAAGGGAAACATCATATTTTACGACTGCTGTTACTAGTTCACTAGAATATAGGAGTGCATATCAGAGATTCTTTTTAGGAGATACATATAAATTAGAAGTGGACTATATTAAAAATAAAATTATCAATGATCAATTGTCTAACAATCTAGTTTATCAAGATTTATCTAAAAATATAGCAATACCAGATACTAAATTACATTTTTTTGTTGAACCAACAAATGAAAAAGTTGTTGATCAAATAAATAATTTAGTAAATACTTTTACTCTTGAAGAAAAAAAGAGAGTATACTTACATTTGTTACTTTCACAACAAACTGTAGGTGAGTATGATAAACTAATTTCAATTATTAATTATATTAAATTTCATTTAAATACACATATTACTGTTGGATTTGTAATTGGAAAAGAGTCAATGTCACAAACTCTTACAAAAGAAGAGGCTGACTATGCTAAAAAATTATTATTTTATTGTTCAGCTGAAAGATGGACTGAGACTGATAAAAAATTACTTGATTTAAAAACAAGTAATATTAGACCTTGCGAAGTAAAAGGATTTTGTACTACTAATGATTGTTTTATTTCAAATAATGATTCTATTTTCTTCTTTAATACAAGAAGAGAAAACTATGATAATATAGTTGGAGCAATAAATGATAGTTCTAAAGAAGCATTTAAAGAAGAAGTAAATTTACATTTATATTCTTTAATAAAATTATATTCGAATTATAATATTCCTTGTTTTGTAGATAATATTAATTATGAAAATAGTCTTGCGAGTATCTTGGGAAAAAATAATAAAAAATGTTTAATATATACTGATAAAGATAATTTGAATTTAGTTAATTTTTATGCGAATGGATTAAATTCTGTAAATAATCCTTTAATAACTTTTGCGAATAAAGATGATAATTTATATAATAAAGAGTATGTTAATGGATTGATTAATGGAACTGATTATGATTTATTTATATTTGATTATCATATGGATGTTTCAACAACTATAAATAATTTAAAGGAGCAATTATCAAAATTAGATATTATTATAGGTAATTTAGCTGACTGTTGTGTTAATAAAAACTCTCTTATAATTACTTCTTTATATGGGCTTAGAAAGGAATTACCTATTGCAGATTATAATACAGAAGTAGTTCTTATTAATTATGAGATGCAGATACCAATTTTCTTTTTTGATTATTCTTATCCAAAGAGTAAATATGATTTGTTCCCTGGAGAGACAAATGATATATTAAACACTGCACTTAAATGTATTATTGATGATCCTAATATTTATAGTTTGATAAGACCTAAAACTCTTGTTGGAAGTATATTAAAATCTATAATTAGATAATTATTTTATGGAGACTTACGTCTCTTTTTTGTGTTATTATATAGTGGAGGTGTTTATATGAAAAAAATTGTACTTGCTTCTAATAATATTCATAAAGTAAAAGAGATTAAAGAAATTCTCTCTGATTATGAAATTTTAACTTTAAATGATATTTCTTTTTATGATGATATTGTTGAAGATGGCGATACTTTTTTAGACAATGCTTTAATTAAAGCTAGAACGATTAGTAAATATATAAGAGAATTAGGATTTGATTATGATGTGATTGCGGATGATTCTGGTCTTTGTTGTAAAGGACTTGATGGAGCTCCTGGTGTTTATAGTGCAAGATATGCTGGTAATCATGATGATAGTGCTAATAGGAAAAAAATAATTCACGAATTAAAAGGTAAAGATAAGACTGCAAATTTTGTTTGTTGCATGGTTTTATATCGCCCAGATGACACTTATTATTCATTTGAAGGAACAACTAGTGGTGTAATAATTTCTGAAGAAAGAGGAAAGACAGATTTTGGATATGATTGTATATTTTTATCGGATGATTTAGGTATTACATTTGGTGAAGCTAGTGATCGTGAAAAGAATAAAGTTTCTCATAGAAAAAGAGCATTAGAAAAAGTAAAAATAAAATTAGAAAAATAGGTGATATGTATGAATGATAGAAATATAACTAATATGATTACTAGTATTTTGTCTGCAGTTATAACCGCAACGTTTATTCCCTTACTTATTATAAAGTTTATATCTGTATCTAAATTAGGAGTTATATTGTTTTCAATTGGTTATTCTTTTTTGCTTGTTTATTTTATATTAAAAAGTATTTATTTTGGTATAAATAATGAAACAGGTAAAGATGTTTTATTTAGAATATTTAGAGTGTTTTTAGATATATTTATGTGTTTAATATTTAGTTATTTTTCTCTATCAATTAATTATAATATTAAATGGATTTTCTTTGGTATTGTTTGTGCATTTACTATGTTTAATATATTTACTAGTATTTTTGATAGTTTAAATATTGTTAGGTGGATTATACAAGGTATTATAATTTGTTTATTCTTATTTATTATTCTTAGTTCATTTAAGTTTAATATGATTGTTTTTATGGGATGTGGTTCTTTAGTTTTATTTTATGTTGGTAATATTGTTGGAAAAATTACTAATAATAAAATATTATTGTCAAGTGACATAGTATCTGTTATTTTATTTAGTTTATTTTTACTGTTTATATAAGATACGTGTTATAATTATTATAAGGAGAGTGTGTTATGGAGTTATTGAAGTATATTATATTAGGATTATTACAGGGATTAACTGAACCTTTACCTGTTTCTAGTAGTGGTCATATATTTATACTTAAGGCTATTTTTAATTCGGTATTATTAGATGATATAAATCTTGAAATATTTTTGAATTTTGCATCATTTATTGCGATATTAATTATTTTTAGAAAAGATATTATTACTATAGTTAAAGGAACAATTAATTATATTAAAACTAATGGTAAAAAGTCTAAGGATGAATTTAATTATCTTAAAATGATTATAATAGGAACTATTCCTGTAGGCGTTGTTGGGTTATTTCTTAAAAATCCAATGGAAAATATCTTATCAAAAAATATATTTTTAATTGGTTTTGGATTTATAATAACTGGACTTTCTTTATTATTAGTAATTAATTCTAATGGTAAAAAAGAAGATAAGGATATTACAGTTATGGATGCGATTGTAATTGGATTATTTCAAGCAATTGCGATTGTTCCAGGAATTTCTAGAAGTGGACTTACTTTAGTAGCTGCTTTACTTAGAGGATTAGATAAAAAGTCTGCGATTAAATATACTTTTATGTTATATTTTCCAGTAAGTGTTGCTTCTATGTTACTTGGTATTAAGGATTTTAGTTCTACTAATTTTCAATTGAGTATGATTTTCTATTATATAATTGGAATGGTTTCAGCAGGTATATTTACATATGTTTCATATAACTGGTTAACTAGAATTGTTGAAAAGGGAAAGTTGTGGAGATTTTCAATATATTTATTCGCAATTGCTTTATTTACAATAATGTTTTTCATTTAATATAGAGGTGTTATTATGGTAGAGAAGATTTCACGAAAGACTTTTATAGTTTTATTAATAATATTTTATCTGGCTTTATATGCAGGCTTAAAATTAATAATTGTTTATTGTCAGGATTTATTTATGAGTAATGAAGTGTATGATAAGGAATATGGTATAGGGAAGGTAATGAACATTACGACATATTCAACATCTCAAAGAAATGATACTAATTATTTTTCAAATAAATCAGACTCATTTAAAATAAAAATAAAAAATTATTTTGATAACTTTGAATTAGGTGACTCAGATTCTAATTATGAATATTATATGTTATATAATGATGATAATAAAGTTGACGCTGCGATAATGTTAGGTCAGTTTGATACTCAACTTACTAATATTGATAAATTAGATAAAGATAGTCCTTATTATGAATTTAATTATTTTCCATTATATATTTCAGGATTTTTAAGAGATAGATTTTTGGATAAATATGATATAAAAAATGATGTTGATTTAATTAAATATATTAGAAATAGAAAAAAAATTGATTGTAGTTTCATGACTCCAATAATAAAATTAAAAGAAAACTATTTCTTTAATTATATTGAAACTGTTCTTCCTGATTTAGAAAATATTACTTATTTAGAAGGTGATTTGGAAGGATATATGTTTGAGACTGATTCATATAAGCAAGCATGTATAATTAAAAATGGTAAGTTATATTGTGTAACATTCTATAAGTTAGATTATTTTGATGATGATAAAATACAAGATATTTTAAATTCTTTAATTATTGAAAAATAAAAAACAAACATTTTTTTTGTTTGTTTTTTTATAGATTTTTAATTGTTTATTGCAATGAAATAGTTTAGGTCTGGAGTTAATTCATTTATAATATGAATTAATTCTTTTGTATCAAATTGTTTCTTATTATTTATGCTTTCAATTATAATATTGATTATTCCACTTGCATAATATAATACAATCGTTTTTGTTGGAATATCTGATTTGTTTTCATATCTTTCATCTATTTCTTTTGTTGCGGAAGTTATTATAACTTCTGTCATCATATCTCTTGCGATAGAATTACTATTTATTTTTATTGCTGAACTGTAAATATCTATATTTGATTTTATATGGTCTAATAAGATTTTCATTAACTCTATATAATATTCTTTTATATTATTTGTTTTTATAGATTTATCTAATTTTTCTATTAATTCTTTTCTCATATCATTCATTAATGATTCTATAAGTTCATATTTATCGTTGAAATGATCATAAAATGTAGATCTATTTATAAGAGATTCTTTACATATTTCAGAAATTTTTATATCTTCAAATGGTTTTGTTTTCATTAAATTCATAAGACCTCTATATAAACATGCTTTTGTTTTTAGTATTCTTAAATCCTCTTTTTTTCTCATGTTATCACCTGAATTCATTATATCTAAATATCCTACATATGTAAAGATAACCGACAAATATCGTTTATTTAGGAATACAAAAAGATGTTTTTTGTTGGATATCATACAAATAATTGCTTTTTAATTTTAAAATTTATAAATCATAGAATAGAATATATTTGCAAGGAGGGTGTTTATGAGAAAATTTTCTGATTTTATTTCTAATCATAATATTTTAATATTGGTTATATCTTTATTATTAATAATACCTTCAATAATTGGATATGCTAATACAAAAATTAATTATGATATTTTAGTTTATTTGCCTGAAAATTATGAAACTATAAAGGGTGAGAAAATCTTAACTGATGATTTTGGATTGGGGTCATATGCATTTGTGATGGTTGATATGAGTGATCCATATAAAGTTATGAGTTTAGAGGGGAAAATAAGAAAAATTGAAGGAGTTAAAAAAGTATTTAGTATTAATGATGTTATTGGTAGTAGTATTCCTAAGGATATGTTGCCTTCTAAGGTAATTGATAAGCTTTATAGTGATGATACTAGTATTATTATGGTAACATTTAATGATTCTACATCTGCGGATAGTACAGTTGAGGCAGTTGATAAATTGAGGAGTGTCGTTGGAGATGCTTCTAAGATTAGTAGTATGACTTCACTTGTTTTAGATACTAGAGATATTTCTAATAGTGAAATGCTCATATATGTAGCAATATCTGTATTTTTATGTTTAATAGTATTGATATTTGCGACTGACAGTTATGTGATTCCTTTGTTTTTACTTGGAAATATTGGAGTTGCGATTTTATACAATATGGGTACCAATGTTTTTTTAGGTGATATTTGTTATATAACTAAAGCAATTACTGCTGTATTACAATTAGGTGTTACAACAGATTATTCAATATTTTTATATCATAAATATGAACAAATAAAAAAGACTGAGAAAGATAAGCGTAAAGCTATGTCACTTTCTATTATAGAAACATTTAAGTCTGTTGTGGGATCGTCACTAACAACATTTGCAGGATTTTTAGCATTGTGTACAATGGATTTAACTTTAGGTACTGATATTGGTATAGTTATGGCAAAGGGAGTTCTATTTGGACTTGTTACTGTATTTACTATCTTTCCTGCCTGTATATTAACATTTGATAAGTTAATTACTAAAACACAGCATAAAAAGTTATTTCCTGACTTTAAAGGAGTTCAGAAATTTACAGTTAAGAATTATGTTGTAATGTTTGTTATTTTCTTATTACTAGTTATTCCTGCAGTTATTGGAAATAATAATTATCAAGTATATTATAAACTTGATGATGCGCTTCCTGCGGATTTACCTTTCCATGTTGCGAATAGTGACTTAGCGAAAAAATTTAATATTGTATCACCTGAGATAATATTACTTGATAAAAATATAAAGAATGATGATGTTGAAGATATGATTAATGAGATTAAATCTGTTAAAGGTATTTCTTTAGTTTTATCTCCTAATGTATTGATGGATGACACTATAAAAAATCTTATGCCTAAGGATTTGTCAAATTTAGTTGAAAATGATAAATATCAGATTGTTTTAGTTAATTCTAAATATGAAGTTGCTTCTGATAAATTAAATAAACAAATAACTGAAGTTGATAAAATAATTAAAAAATATGATAAAAAAGCAATACTTGCTGGTGAAGGGCCATTGATGAAAGATTTAGTTGTTACTGCAGATCATGATTTTAAAATGGTTAACTTTACATCTATTATTGTTATCTTTATAATAATGTTATTTGTATTACAATCAATTGGTTTACCTATAATACTTATTTTTGCAATTGAGTTTGCAATATTCTTAAATATGGCATGTGCATATTTTACTGGTACTAAGTTGCCATTTGTTGCATCTATTGTTGTAGGTACTATTCAACTTGGAGCAACAATAGATTATGCAATACTTATGTCTACAAAATATTTAGAAGAAAGACATAATAATAAAAAGGATAAGATTGATGCAATTAAAGATACTTTAAGTGTTACTGTTCCTTCAATTATTACTTCAGCATTGTGTTTCTTTGCAGCAACAGTTGGGGTTTCATTATATACAAAAATTGATATGATTGGTTCTATATGCACATTATTGTCACGTGGATCAATTATTAGTATGTTAGTTGTTGTTTTAATTCTTCCTGCGTTATTAATTATATTTGATAAATTTATTATGAAAACAACAAAATTTAAGGAGGTTAAATAAAATGAAAAAATTTTATATATTATTTTTAGTTTTATGTTTTATTCCATTAAATATTAATGCAATGACAAAGACTGAAACAGTTTATTCTACACTTGACTATGACGGCTCTGTTAAAAAGACTATTATTAATACAAAGTTATCTAGTATAGATAAAGGAGATATTGTTGACTATAGTAATCTTGATAATATTAAAAATCTTAATGGTAATGAAAAGTTTTCTAGAGAAAGTTCTAAAATTACTTGGAAGTCTACTGGAAAGGATATTTATTATCAAGGTATTCTTAATGATAGTTTACCTATAAATGTAAGTGTTAAATATTATTTAAATAATAATGAGGTTAATCCAAATATGATTATAGGGAAAAGTGGAACTATTAAAATAGAATTTATTTTAGATAATAAAGATTATAATTATGATTATCAAATGTATGTTCCTTATGTAGTTGATATAACTGGTAGTTTTGATAATAAAAATAATTCGAACTATAATGTTACAAATGGTAAAACAGTTTCTCTAGGAGAAAAAACAATTTGTACAGCTATTGCTGCACCTGGATTATATGAAAGTACTAAGATTAATGAATTTAATGGGTTAGATAAAGTTGTTTTAACTTATGATACAAATAAATTTGAAAAAGAAGAATTCTATTTTGTGATTACTCCTAAATTACTTTCTAATGTAGATTTAGATCTACTTGATAATTTAAATTCTAAAGTAAGTAGTATCAGTACTTTAAATGATGGAGTAAAGCAATTAGTTGACGGTTCTGGTGAATTGTATAAAGGAAATGTTGATTTTAATGAAGGATTAAATAAGTTGAATGATGGAATAAAATCAGCATTAGATGGTTCATATGAAATTACTAATGGATTATCACAAGTTAGGGAAGGAACTAATTCATTTAGTTCGTTAACTACATTAGTTGATAAATTATATGAAACATATAATAGTAATTTAGCTTTACTTCAAGGTATTGAAAGTGGATTAACAGAACAACAATTAAGAGATGGAATAGAGAGGGCAACAACTGAAAAAACTAATTTAGAGAATACATTAATACAAGTAAATGCTGGTATTTCTCAACTTGAACAAGGTGAGAGTCTTGGAATGTTAACAGAAGAACAAATTAATCAATTAAATACTTTAAGATATCAAAAAGGACAATTAGAAGAAGGAATTCAAAAATATGAGCAAGGAATTGCAGATGCTCAAAATAATTTAGCTATCTTGCCAGCAGCAAAATATAAAATTTTAGGTGCTAACGAAGTTATTAGTCAAGTGTTATGTGGTATTCTTGGAGTAGATGATATGTCATATGTAACTGACGAGACTATATCTATCTTTAAAGAGAATATCTATAAGTTAGTTGGTGGAGTTAACTCTTTATATGAAGGATCTAATCAATTAAATAATGGACTTCAAGAGTTATATAAAGGTTCTAATCAATTAGTTGATGGAAGTAAAAAAATTGAAAATGGTACTAAAAGTTTAAATGAAGGACTTAATAAATTAAATGATGAAGGAATTTCAAAATTAAACGAATTAGCTAATAAAGTTAGAGGTTATTCTAATAAGGTAAATGGATTAACAAATCTTTCTAAGGACTATTCTGGATTTGCTTCTAGTAATTCGGATAATACAATTTTCATATATAAAATGTCTTAAGTTATAGTTCTGTCTTTGAAATAATGTAATTGAATGATCATAATATAATTGATAAATGTTAAGCTATAATATTGACATTTATTCCATAAGAGTATAAATATTATATAAATTTTTCTAAGATAAAAGTATACCTAAAAAAGTGTATACTTTTATTTTTAATATAATGTGATTGGTTATATAATTTATAATAAATCATTCTTTAAAAATAAAATGACTATTAATCATTAATTTTTTAATTGTTTTTTTATGAATATAATAGTAGAATAAATAATAGATGTATATTGTAGGAGGAGTACTATGACACCAATTAAAGATTTATTTACTAGGTTTTTTAAGAAGAAAAATAATGGAGATGTATGGCTTGATTATTATTCTAGGGAAGATAATAAAATAAAGTTTACGATAAAGATTTTATTGCATTAAATTATTTTGGAAATAGATTAAGTTATAATGAATTTTTTTACAATGTTAATGTTTGCGCTAAAGCATTAAGAGAATTTGGAGTTAAAGATGGTGATGTTGTAACAATATGTTGCCCTAATATGCCTGAGGCTATTTATGCTTTTTATGCATGTAATAAGATTGGTGCAGTTGCTGATATGGTTCATCCTTTATCTAGTTCTGAACAATTATATAGTTATTTAACTAATTCAAAATCAAGAATTTTAATATTAGTTGATTTTGATTATGATAAAATGAAAGAAGTAATTGATAAAACTTTGGTTTATAAAACTATTTTAGTTTCTCCTAAAGAATCTATGCCTATTGGTCTTACTGTTGGATATACACTTACAAGAAGTTTATTTCAAAAAAGACCTAATTTATCTGATAATAGATATATGTCATGGAAGGAATTTATGGGAGTAGGTGTAGTAAGTACTGATAAATATAGAGCAAAGGTTAATAAAGATGATTTGGCTATAATATTACATAGTGGGGGAACTACTGGAACGCCTAAAGGAATAATGATTTCTAATTATAGTTTCAATGCTTTGGCCCAACAGTCTGCGGTTAATGTAATTGAGGTTAGACCTAAAGAAAAGATTTTGACTTTGCTTCCTATTTTTCATGGCTTTGGACTTGGAGTATGCGTACATACACCTTTATGTTTAAAAGTTGAGACAATTCTTATGCCAGAGTATGATGCGAATAGGTTTTATAAAATTTGGAAATATGATAGACCTAATGTTATTTTAGGAGTTCCTACTTTATGGGAAGGAATGATGTCTAATAAAAAATTTAAGGATGTAGATATGTCTCAATTGAAGTATATTGTAAATGGTGGTGATTATTTAACAGTTAGTGCTGAAGATAGAATTAATATATTTTTACATGATCATGGTGCAAAAGTAGATATACTTAAAGGTTATGGAATGACTGAGTCAGTTGCAGCTACTGCATATACATTTCCTGGAAAAAACGAACCTGGTAGTATTGGTATTCCTATGGTTGGGAATAAATATATGGTTTGTAATCCTGAAACATTAGATGAGATGCCAGTTGGTGAAGAAGGAGAACTTTGTGTACAAGGTCCAACTCTTATGATGGGGTATTTAAACAATCAGGAAGAAACAGACAAAGTATTAAAGAAACATAAAGATGGTTCTATTTGGCTTCATTCTGGAGATATAGGATATATTGATTCTAAAGGTATAATTTATTATACTCAAAGATTAAAGAGGATGATTGTTGTATCAGGATTTAATGTTTATCCATCATCAATTGAGGAAGTAATTGCAAAACATCCATTAGTTGATAAAGCTTGTGTAATAGGTATTCCTCATAAATATAAGATGCATGTTCCAAAGGCATTTGTTGTATTAAAAGAAGGAGTAGAACCAACTGCAAAGATAAAGAAGGAAATAATTGATCTTTGTAAAGAATCTTTGTCTGT
>CADBGE010000051.1 GCA_902794075.1 uncultured Erysipelotrichaceae bacterium
CTTTCTAAATACAACACCTGTTATATCTATATTATTTTCCTTACAAGTTTTTATTATATCTTCAAAATCACTAATTGAACAACTAAACATACTATTTGTGACTTCAATATTATTTTTATTACAAGTATCAATAATATGTTTTAATTCTTCTTTTGTTCTATGGAAAATGCTTCCTGTTATCTCAATATTATTTTTATAACAGAATCTAATTAATTCTGATACTTTATCTGGTGTTTGTTTAAAAACTGTACTCGTTATTGGTACTCTATAATATAAACATATTCTAATTATTGTATCAATTTCTTTTAAAGATCTATTTGTAATTGCAATTCCAAGTAGAGTTTTATCATTAACATATTTACTAAAATTAATTTTTATTAATTCTATTCTTTGTTTTGGAATTCTTAGAATAGATGTATTTTTATTAATTAACTCTTTATCAAAATTATTAATTACATAGTCATATGTTTCTTTTAGAGATTCTGGATTGGTTGCTAAAATATGAAGACATGTTTCAAGATTATACTTAAATAAATTTTTTTCTTTTAAAAATTCATAATTCTTCTTTACTGCATCTACTTTTCTATATAAAATACTTGGACATTTTTCAATACTTTTTGGGCTTATTTTAAGTTCATTTATTAGGTAGTTCAATATAAACTCTACTTCATATGATTTAGCATTTTCTAGAAGTTGTTTTTCTCTTTCTTTTGTAAATTTTAATCCATAATCATTAAATATTCTTTTTAGTTCTTTTGAATTATTCATATACATTCTCCCATAATGATGTATCTTCTTCTAGTTTTTCTATATATTCTACTCCTAGTTTTTTTATTAATAGATCTACCTTTTCTTTAAAATCATCTTCGTCTATTAAAAACATATATGGATGAGTTGAAACTATATCATAGATATCAGTAAATCCAAGGGATGAAAGATACTTCATATTAGATATTAACTCTTCTATATTTTCTTGTAATTCATAGATAGAACTTTCTCCATATATTTCTTTTATTTTGTCTAAATCATTCTTCATATCAAGACACCTACCTAGTGTAATTTTACTACAAAATACTGGAAAAATAAAGCATCAAAAAAGCAGGTTATTCTGCTTTTTTTAATTATTTTATTTTTTCTACATCTATGTATGCAACTTCTTCATTAAGTTCATATTTGTTCTTTAGAGATACGTCTTTTATTAATTCGTCTCCTAATACTTCTCCCATGATGTAGTCTTTATAAAGATCAAACATTTTCTCTACTTTATCTGTTCCATTATAGTAAACTTTAATATGATCTGTTATTACAAAATCTTTTTCTTTACGAAGGGCTTGAACATTTCTTACAAATTCTCTTGCTAATCCTTCTAAGATTAATTCTTCTGTTAATTCTGTATCAAGTACTACTATAGTTTTATTATTAGAAGTTGATGCATATCCTTCTTTTTGTTTTATTGATATTAGAGTATTTTCACTATTAAGTTCAAAGTCTTCTCCTGAAAGTTTTACTTTTAGACCTTTTTCTGATATTTCTGAGATTTCTTGTGATGTTAGTTTAGATAAGATTTGTTGTAATTCTTTTATTTTTGGTCCTAATATTTTTCCTAATACTTGGAAGTTTGGTTTTACTTGATATTCTAGGTACTGTGTCATATCTTCTTTAAATAATACTTCTTTTACATTTAATTCTTCTTTTATTACTGGAAGTAAATCTCCTATTATTAATTCATCTCCCTTTGGAAGAATTAAATTACTTATTGGCTGTCTTACTTTGATATTTGCTTCTTCTCTAGCAAATCTTCCTAAAGAGCATACATCTCTTACTAAATCCATTCTTTCTTCTATTGTTTCATTTATTAAATCAGGATTTTCCACAGGAAATGTTGATAAGTGTACTGATTCTTCATTTGTTAACTTCTGATATATTTCTTCTGTTAAGAATGGAGTTATTGGTGCACATAATTGACATAATGTAACTAGTGCTTCATACATTGTTAGGTATACTGCTTTTTTTGATTCTGTTAATTCTGAGTCCCAGAATCTTCTTCTATTACTTCTAATATACCAATTAGATAGATCATCATTTAAGAATGGTACTATTAATTTAGCTACTCTATTTAAATCAAATTCTTGGTATGCATCATTAACATTTTTTATTAATCTATTTAATTTAGATATTAACCATCTATCTATTAATTCTCTATCCTTTACTGGAATATCATATTTTCTTGGATCAATATGATCAGCATTAGCATACATTTCAAAGAATGAATACGCATTTTTTATTGTTGATGTGTATTTTGAATAAACTTCTTTTACTCCTTCTACACTAAATCTTAATGGTGTCCATACTGGTGAAACGTAACACATATAGAATCTTATTGTATCTGCACCATATTGTTTCATTATTTCTACTGGATCTATGATATTTCCAAGTGATTTTGACATCTTTTTACCATTTGCATCAAGCATCATGTCATTTACAACTACATTCTTAAAGCTTGATTCTCCTGATATAATGGTTGAGATAACTAATAATACGTAGAACCATCCTCTTGTTTGATCTACACCTTCAGCTATGAAGTCTGCTGGGAATTGGTCTTCAAATTTTTCTTTATTCTCAAATGGATAGTGCCATTGTGCGTATGGCATAACTCCACTGTCAAACCATACATCCATAACGTCTTTAACTCTTGTCATTTTCTTACCACATTCACTACATTTAAGATGTAATTCATCAACATATGGTCTATGTAACTCTATTTTTCTTACGTCTTTCTTTTCAACTAATTTTTCTTGTAGTTCATCTAATGATCCAATTACTTCTCTATGTCCACATTCACATTCCCAAATTGGCATAGGGCAACCCCAATATCTATTTCTTGAAATACCCCAATCAACCATATTATCTAACCAATTGGCAAATCTTTTTTCTCCTATAAAATCAGGATACCAACTTATTTTTTTGTTAGCTTTAATTATTTTATCTTTATATGCTGTTGTTTCTACATACCATGCTGGTTTTGGATATGATATTAATGGACTCTTACATCTCCAACAATGTGGATAATCGTGTGTTATTTTTAATTTTTTAAATAACTTATCATTTTCTTTTAACCATTTAATTATATCTAATTCTAATTCTTTATCAGTTACAAGTCTTCCTGTCCATGGACCTTCTGTATAACATCCATCTGGTCCTACAGGATTAGTAAATCCTATACCATTTTCACGACATGCTCTATTATCGTCTTGTCCATAAGCAGGTGCAATATGTACTATTCCTGTACCATCTTCTGCAGTTACATAGTTATCTGCGATTACTTCAAATACTTTTCCTTCAACTTTAACAAAAGGCATTAATTGTTCATATTGTATTCCAACTAAATCTGTACCTTTATATTTTTCTAGTACTTTTGCTTCTTCTCCTACAACTTTATCTTTTAATGATTCAGCTAGGATAAACTTATATCCTTGTGATTCAACTTTAACATAGTCAAGATTTGGATTTACGCATAGTGCAACATTTGCCATTAATGTCCATGGTGTTGTTGTCCAAACTAAGAAATATTCATCAGCATCTTTTCTTTTGAATGGTAAAATTAATGAGTTTACTGAATCTTGTTCATATCCTTGTGACACTTCATTTGCAGATAATTCTGTTCCACATCTTGGACAATACCATAGTACTTTATTACCATAGTATAATAGTCCTTTTTTATCCATTTCTTTTATTATCCACCATTCTGATTCAATATATTCATTATCACATGTAACATATGGATGCTCACAATCAATGAATTGACCCATCATATCTGTAACTTTTTTTACTTCATCTATATTTGTTGCAGTTTCATTATTACATTCTCTACAAAAGTTTTCTATTCCAAATTTTTCAATATCAGATTTTGATTTAAAACCTAGTTTCTTTTCTACATTTACTTCTATTGGAAGACCATGTGTATCTAATCCTATTTTTCTTTCTACTCTATATCCTTGCATTGTTTTATATTTACAAAATGCATCTTTTATGGTTTTGGCAAATACATGATGTATTCCTGGTTTTGCGTTTGCATAAATTGGTCCATCATAAAATACCCATTTCTTTCCATCTTTTCTAGTTTCAATACTTCTTTTTAATATATCTTTTTTCTTCCATTCTTTTTCTACTTTTTTTTCTACTTCATTTATCGTTCCTTTTTCTAATTTCTTAAATTTCATAATTATCACTCCTTCTATTTATAGTCCAGTATCCTCCTTTATCTGGACCAATTCGCTCTATTATTTTATATTTTTTTAATCTATTTAAATTGTATTTTACTCCATCTTCTGTTAAATTTATTTCTTTTGCGATTTCCTTTCTAGTAATTGATGGGTTATTTTCAATTAATTTAATAATCTTTTGTTGATTATTGTTTATTTTAATTTTCTGGGTAGTTTTCTGGGTAGTTTTTAACAAACAATTATATATTGTATCTAACATATAATTAATAAAACTATTAGCATTTCCATTATTATTAGATTCTTCTATAGCTTTATAATAATCATCTTGAGTTAAATATATTTCTTCTTCTATTGGAATATATTCAAATTTCTTATTATAATCTATTAACATTAAACTTACCCAAAATCTTGCAATCCTTCCATTTCCATCTGTGAATGGATGAATATATACTAAGTAATAATGAAATAATGCAGATAGTATTAATGGATGAATTTTATTATTATTAATAAATTCAAATAAACTTTTCATAAGAGCTGGAACTATTAGAGAGTCTGGAGCTTTATAAATAATCTTATTTTCTTTACTAACTCCTTCTCCATGTTTTCTATAATAATCATCATCTTCAAAGTATTTCATTAATACAATGTGCGCTCTTACTAAATCGCTTTCTACTCTCCAGTTAAATTCTTTAATTTGATTATATAATTCATTGGCATTTCTTACTTCTTGGATATCTTCATAACTACCTAATACTTTTTTATTAAAACAAATAATTTCAAATATTGTATCTAATGATAAATTATTATTTTCTATTGCGAGAGATGAATGAATTGATCTAACTTTTGATTCCATCTTTAAGTTAGCTAATCTTTGTTTATCTTTAATTTCTATTTTAGATAACAAATCTTCTATATTTGAAATTAATTTTCTATTATTAGTTGTGATTGTATATATTGGTTTAATTTCAGATATATAATTCATAGTTTATCTCCTTATCCAAATATTACATAACTGTAATAAACAATAAATAATAATAAAAATACTATTCCTTCTTTTTTTGTAATTTTATAATCATTAAAGGAAAACATAAATAATAATACTGCAGAAATTATCATTACTATCAGATCTATATAGCTAAATGCAATTTTACCGATTCCTCCAAATATTGTTATAGGTAATCCTATTACCATACCAATATTAAATATATTACTTCCAACTACATTACCTATTGCGATATCATACTCTCCTTTTCTTGTTGCGGTAAGACTTGTGACTAATTCTGGAAGAGATGTACCTAAAGCTATAATTGTTAAAGCAATCATTCTTTCACTAACTCCTAGAATTGTTGCTATTTTTGATGCTGAATCTACTACAAAGTTACTGCCAAGTACTATTCCAACAATTCCTACTATTGAAAAGATAATTGCTTTTAATAATGGCAATTTTTCATTATTTGAATCATCATCTATTTTGTTTCTTGCCATACTAATTAAGTAATAAATAAAAACCATGAAGAAAAGTAATACTGTAATTCCATCTCCTCTTGTAAAAGTGTTTACTAATCCTTTATCAAATAGACTATCTGATAATAATACTGCAAATAATGTTGTTAATAATAATGTTATAGGTAATTCTTTTTTTACTGTGGCATTTTTTACATTTAATGGATGTATAAGTGATGACATACCTAATATTAGTAAAATATTAATAATATTACTACCTATGACATTTCCTAATACTATATCACCATTATTTGAAATTATTGATTTTACTGAAACAGCAAATTCTGGTGCACTTGTTCCAAATGCTACTATTGTTAATCCAATTAGCATTTTAGATACTTTGAAATTTTCTGCTATTCCACTAGCACCATCTACAAAAATATCGGCACCTTTAATAAGAATAATAAATCCTAATACAAGTAAAATAATATTAATTAACATAATCCCCTCCTTCTTCATTTTATGAATAATAATAAAAAATAGACTCGTCCTAAAAGGACGAATCTACTCGTGGTACCACCTTAATTTGTAAGTATAACTTACCTTATAAACTATAACGCGTTACCGTATTTATCTTATCCATAAATCGCAACTTGAAAGTGATTCGAATATTTCTTTGTTATCTATTTTCACCAACCATAGACTCTCTACAAACTCTAAAATATTCCGTCTTTCGCACATGCTTTCGTGGATTAATATATCATATTTTTCTTTATTTTACAACTACTTTTGTAATACTTTTGTATCTTCTTCAGGTACACCAAATGATGTATATGTACCATTTTCATCTTTTATGCATTTTACTTTGTCCCTATTAACATATAAGATGCATCCTCCACCATAGTTATATACATATCTTCCATATGCAGATGTAGATATTCCTATAGGTTCATATCCATCATAGTATTCATATAATGTGTTATCATCGCTATCTGTTTTTAATGGGATAGATATAATATGTTCTCCTGGAGCAAATTCTTGCCAATTATCTCCTGATTGAGTTGTTTCTCTTTCATATTCAACTGGTTTTCCAAAGTCTGTATATAGTAATCCCTCCCCTTTTTTATAAGTTGGGGTACATTTTACAGGATATTCATTCACAAATAATAATTTACCCTTTCCGTAATTGTATGTATATCTTCCATACGCAGATGTAGATATTCCGATTGGTTTATATCCTTCATGATAATCATATTGCATATTCTCCTGTGTTGGATCATCTATTGGAATAGATATTATATGTTCACCTGCATCAAATATTTTATCATCATAATCTTCATATGATACTATTTCTTCTATTTTAGGTTCATCATCACATCCTGTTAAACTTGTTGCCATAATTAAACCTACTAATGGTACACAAACTAATTTTTTTAAATTTTCTGTTACTTTAATATTTTTTATTTTCATATAAACCTCCTATTTAGAAGTCTTTAAAAATATAAAAAGACTTCTATTTTTCTATAAAAGTCTTGTTCTTTATAAATAATCCAGATAATAATATCGTGTGTTGAATTATTTCGTCTTTCGGCGGAACTACTCCCTCTTACTGGTGTACATTATAACATATTTTTGTCATTTTTTCAAGTTTTAATTATTAATCTATGTAATCATTTTATGATAATGTCATGTTGTATCGTTTTTTGAAAATGTCAGTATGTAGTATAATATGCTCCTTGAGAAAGGAGTAATCAATATGAATAA
>CADBGE010000052.1 GCA_902794075.1 uncultured Erysipelotrichaceae bacterium
TTATCAACAATAACAGCACCAAAAGGGCCTCCATCACCTAACTCCACACCTTTTTTTGCTTCATCTAAAGCTGTTTTAATTATTTCTTTATTCATTTTCTAACCTTCTTTTTACATTATCATATATATTATCAAATTTATTTTTTTGTTCTTCTGTTAATTTCGATGTTAATATTGCGTTTTCTACACTTTGAGAAATTGTTGTATTTTTATTTATGTTTATATCACCAATTATATCTCCAGATAATTTAATTTGATTGTTTTCCAATATCTTAAATGATAAATTAGTATTTATATCATAAGAATTGTTTTTTTTGTAGTTTTTATATTTATTTGAATAGATAATATCATAACTTTTATCATCAAGATTTAGTGAAACATTAAGTAAAACATTATTTTTATCTTTATTTAATTTAATAGTGCCTGTATTCTTTTGATACTGATCATATACTTTTACATCTATTGTTTTATTTGTTGCTTTGTAGTCAGCACTATATTTTAAATTATCATTTTCCGCATAGTAGAATAACCCTTTATCTTTATTGCCTTCATATGAATATGTTTTAGTTGTTTTGTCATTTGTGTATATAATTTCATATTTTAAAGGTTTATTTAAGTACTTACTACAGTATATATTTATTGTATAACTTTCATTTTTGTCTAAATATTTTTTTTCTTTAATTTTTCTATTTTTAAAATTACTGTCAATACTATTCATTATTTTATTTGCTTCTTTATCATTTTTAATATCTTCAATAACTGCAGAAATAATTTTATTTATTGTTTTATTTGTTAATTTTACTGATACTTGATTTAATTCTTCTTTCTTATTGTTGTATGTTGTAGTTTTTTTATATTTTTCTGCTTCTTCACCTAATTCTTTAGCAAGTGATAGACTTAAAAATTCATACATGTAATCTATATTACTTAATGCTGTCTTATCTTCAGTAAACATTTCAAAATAATTATTACTTCCATCATTTATATAATTATTAATTATATCTCCTACAAAATAATATTCAGTAGAATTTTCTACTAACATTTTATAATTTAAGATATTTTTTTTAGGATTTTTTTCATTTATTGATAAAAATAATTTTTTATCCTTTTTATTTTGAATTATTTCATAATCAATATTCATTTTATTAAAATTATTTACAAGATTATATTTCTTAATGTAATTTGGATCTATTAATATTTTTTTAGGATATAGTTCACTTGATGTATTAACTGTTATTTTTCCATTTAATGAAAAATCATCTCCTAAAATATATTTTTCATCAATTGATGTAATATCTTTTAATTTTGCAGTAATTATATCTATACCACTTTTATATATATTTTTAGGTTGTGATAACTTTTCAAAATAAAAACCTATTCTTATCAAAGATATCCCTAAAATTACAAATAATAAAAATATCATTATCTTTAATATTTTCTTTATCATTTGACTACCTCACTACTATTTTAATTATATCAAAAAAGATATATAAGTCAAACTTATATATCTATATTTATCAATCATTTGATGTGATAATCCCTAATTTTCCTTTTATAGTTTTTGCTTCAGTTTTATCAGTTATTTCATATAATAATTTTAATTTTACTACTGCATCTTCTCCTGGTTCAAGAACCTTTCCACTTATGTCAGTTAAAGACATTTTTACAGGATAGATATAACTTTTATTATCAGCTACATAATTTGGGCTCATTAATAGTTCTGTTATTTCTGCAGAAACTGTCCCTGTGTTCTTTAATGTTATTTCATAAACTATTTCATCTTTTGGACTGTATAAATTAAAACTCATATCTAGTATTTTACCATTTTTTGTTATTTCAATTTTACTAAGCGGTTCTTTAGAACTACCTTTTGATGATGATATTTTTTTTATTTTTGTAAATTCAATATTATATTTTATTTCTTTTTTTGCATTAGAAGTGTATTTTACAGTTATAGCTATAAATCCAATAGTTAGAATTATTATTGTAATTATTAGTATTGTAATCAACCATTTTTTAATATTAATTTTTTTCATTTACTTCACACTCACCTTCTAAGATACTGTCTATAGAGCCTTTATAACAATATCCATATCTATTATTTCCCTCTTTAAATTCAATATATGAAAAAACTCTTTTATTTTGTACATAATACCAACTATTTGAAGTTGGATAATATTTATAATTATCATCTGCTGGTATTGTATTTATAAGTAAATTTGTATTATTTACATCAAGATTATTAATATTATTAGAATTTATATATTTTTCTATTTTCTTATATACTGTACTGGCATATTGTTTTGATGTAGTTTTATTAAGAACACTTTCTTTATTTTTATTATGAATATTATCATCAACTAATTCTTTAGAATAATAATCCATTTCCATTATCATTATAGATTTAGTATTATTATTTAATCCTAATTTAGTGGTTTTATCAATAAAATTACTTTCTTCTTCTACAATATTAGTATTAATATTATAATTTATTAATTGTTCTTTTAAACTAGTATTAAATTCATTATAATATTCATTATTATATCTTATTATAGTAATATTTGAATCTTTTTTTAAATAGTTGTTTTCAATTAATATTTTTATTGAGTCTTCAATTCCTTCATCAAAGTTTTTATTTTCAATATTTTGATTATATAGAGCAATAGACTCTGGTGTAAAAAATATTAAATGATATATTTTTTCATCTTTATTTATAAGATACATGTAATCAATATTATTATTTATTTTTACTTCTATTATGTTTGTACATTTCTCAGAATTAACTATTTTATCACTTGAACCAAATTTTCTTTTATAATCAGGTATTAATTCCTTTACAACGTAGTATGTCATAGCAGATATTATAAAAATAATTTCAAATATAATTATTAATTTCTTTTTCATAGCTATACCTACTCTGCTGAAAATTTTGGAGATAAGATTAAATTAATTTCTAATCCTTCAGTAATATCAGATCCTTCTGGTACTGATTGTTCTGTTACATATCCTACTCCATCTAAGTTAACTTTTAATCCTAGTTTTTGAAGAATATCTTTTGCGACTTTTGATGATAGTCCTACTACATTTGGAACTTTAATATTATTATCATTAGTTATTAAATAAACTGTATCATTTGATGTAATAACTGATTGTTTTTCTGGTGTTTGTTTAATTACTTTATTACCTTCACCATATATTATATAATTAATACCATTTGATTCTAAAGTTGTTTTTGCGTTGTCTAGTTTTTTATTTGTAAGATTTGGAACTTTATAGTCTTTTATCTCAATAGAGTTACTTACAGTATCACTATTACCATAATATTTAGAAATATTATAGACTATTTCTTTTATAGCATTACTTATTGGTTTTTGGGCACCATTTGTTGGCTTTTTAACAGATGCATAGATTATTATTTGAGGATTACTTTTTGGATATATACCTGAAAATGATGAAATAACATTTTCTTCTCCTTGTATATATCCCCCACCTCTTTCATTAGCAATCTGAGCTGTTCCTGTCTTTCCAATTAATTCGCCACTTTCAATACGATATCCACTTCCTGTGTTACCTATTCCATTGACAGTATCATCCATTAATTGAATCATTTTTTGAGTTGTATTAGTTGATGCAACTCGTTCTATTTCTTTTCTTTTATTTTCTAATGTTACTTCTTTAGTTTCTGAATCTACAATTTTTGAAATAATATATGGTTCTAATAACATTCCATCGTTTGTTAATGGAGTTAGTGCTTTAACATTTTGAACTGGTGTTGTTAGTATACCTTGACCGAAACCAGCATTATATATTTCTGTTTCATATTTAAAATCTAGTTTACCTGTAACTTCATTTGGAAGTTCAACACCTGTTCTCTTTCCAAATCCTAGTCTTTTGAAATATTGTCTAAGCATTAAACTATTCATGTGTCTATTTATAATGTTAATTACACCGACATTACTAGATAAAGCATATCCTTTATCATATGTTATATATCCCCATCCATTACGATTCCAGTCACCAATTTCTGTTCCATCACTTGTTTCATATGTTCCGGATTTATATGTTTCACTTCCATCATATACTCCATTTTCCATTGCAGCCATATATGTAAATGTTTTCATTGTAGAACCAGGTTCATATGAAGTTTGGCAAAAAATATCTAAGTAGTTAGAAACATCTCTAACATTTGGATCAAAACTAGGATCTGATGCTGTTCCAAGAATTGCTCCTGTTTTTGCATCCATAATAGTTATTGTAAACCAGTCCCAACTATAAGTACTTGCAGCATTATTAATAGCTTGTTCAATAAAAAATTGAACATTGGAATCTATTGTTAAATATATATCTTTTCCTTGTATAGCATCTTTTTTTACTACAGGTGTATTAGCAATTTTATATCCTTTTAAATCTTTCTGATATGTAATTGACCCATCTTCTCCTTTTAAAATAGAATCATATTGCTTTTCTATACCCATTTCTCCTACTACTGTAGAATTATCATCATTTTCTGTTTTTGCATATCCAACAATGTATGATGCAAAATTTCCTTTTGGATAATATCTTTTATAATTTTCAATAAAAGCTATACCTGGTAAATTAAGATTTTCTATTTGAGTTTTTTTTATTTCATTAAGGCCTTTACCTTTAGCACCAAATTCTGTTTGATAAACTCCTTCTTTATTCAAATAATATAGTACTTCATCTTTTTCCATATCAAGAATTGGAGCTAGTTTTATTGCCGTATCTTCTTTGTCAACTACATGTTGAGGTTTTTTTTCATTAGTAGTTCTCTTACTATCTAGATAAGCAATGAGTTTGTATGATGCAACATTTTGGGCCAAAATATCTCCGTTAGAAGAGTATATAGATCCTCTATCAGCTGAAATTACATCTGTTTTAGTTGTTCTTTTACTAGCTAATTCTTTTAAGTTAATTCCATCAATTTTCTTTGATGTTCCAAGTTGTATTACTCTTCCAATCATTACACAAAATAAAAGAAGAGATGCAAATATTACTAGTTTTGAATATCTAATATTATTTTTTCTTCTCTTCTTTTTCTTCATTACTAATCACGTCCTAATAATACGTTTAACTATCTTCAACTACTGTCTTGATATTATTATTATTATAACTCAATCCTTGTTGTTGCGCAACCTCTTGTATTTTTGTTAAAGATGCTAATTCATCAATAGCCATTGTTAATGACTCATTTGTTTTCTTTTGTGCAGCTATTTCTTTTTTTTGCTTTTCTACTTCAAAATTAATTTTTGCTAAAGTTGCTTTTGAAAATACAATTGATACTGGTGCTATAACAATTAAAAGAATAGCTAATGTATAAATTAATTTTTCAAATTTTGAAATTTTTACTTTTTTCTTAACTTTTTTCATGTTATCCTCCTATTTTATTCTTTCGATAACTCTTAATTTTGAACTTCTTGCTCTTGGATTTTTTTCTAATTCTTCATCACTAGGAGCAATTGCTTTATTATATACAAGTTTAAAGTCTGGTAAATATTCATCAGGTATATTTGGTAATCCTTTTACTTTATCATCTATTTTACATTTTTCTTTAAAGATATTCTTTACTAATCTATCTTCTAAGGAATGAAATGTTATTACTGCAACTCTGCCACCTACATTTAGCATATCAAGTGCTTGATTAATGGCAGGCTCTATAACATCTAATTCATGATTTACTTCTATTCTAATTGCTTGAAAAATTTGTCTTGCTGGGTGTTTATCTATCCTAAACTTCATTGGAACTGCTGTTTTTATTACATCTACAAGTTCTAATGTTGTTTCTATTGGTTTAGATTCTCTATACTCAACAATCTTTTTAGCAATATTATTTGCAAATTTATCTTCTCCATACTTATAAAATATTTTAGACAATTCTTCTTTTGAATAATTATTAACTACTTCATAAGCACTGAGTTTTTGATCTCTATCCATTCTCATGTCAAGTTTTGCATCATTATGGAAAGAGAACCCTCTTTCTTCATCATCTAATTGTGGAGATGACACTCCTAAATCAAATAATGCCCCATCTATTTTATAGACTCCAAGGTTATTTAATTCTTCTTGGAGATGGACGAAGTTGCTCTTGATGATAGTGAAGTTAGTACCGATCTTATTTAGTCGATCGGTACTATGCCGAATTGCTTCACTATCTTGGTCAAAGGCGAATAAGTGCCCCTTTTTTATTCTTTCCAAGATGTTACTACTATGTCCACCATAGCCTAAGGTTGCGTCTACTATTACACTAGATTCATCTAAGTTTAGGGAGGAAATAGATTCTTCTAGTAATACGCTTATATGTTTTTCCATTATAAACTCACGCTTTCATTAAATAAATTCTCGGCTATGTCTGACATACTGTCTTTATTAGAATTGAAGAAACTGTCCCAATCTTCTTTAGACCATATTTCTAGTCTATCTCCTGTACCAATTACTACACAATCTTTTTTTAAATTGGCATGTGTAATTAATGGTGAAGAAATATTTATACGTCCTTGTTTATCCAATTCTACGTTCGTAGCGCCTGACATAAAGAAACGATTAAATACTCTCGCATCTTTTCTGGTGAATGGAAGTGAATTAAGTTTTTCACATATCTGTTCCCAATTCTTATTAGGATATACAAAAAGGCATGACTCTATTCCTCTTGTAACAACGAAGTTACTACCTAATTCATCTCTGAACTTAGATGGAATAATTATTCTTCCTTTTTCATCAATTGTATGATGATATTCTCCTATAAACATTTTATCAATCCCCCACTTTTCACCACTTTCAACCACTACCTAAATATATATTATAAAAAAACATAAAAAAAGTAAATATTTTATATCTACTTTTTTATACATTTACATTAATTTTACAATTTATATTTAATATTACTGCCGGATTAACTGTGCCTACAATCCGCTTTCGCTTCTTTCGGCACAATTCGTCGCATATATGTTACATATGCTCCTCATCACATTTTGTTTTCACAAAATGTGGATTCAAGATTACTAGATGTCAGCGGCCGACACTACAAACTATCGCAGCTAGAGCCACCATCACCATTGACACCGCAGTACCAGTCAGCGCCGCTAGCACGGACATAGCCACCCGCAATGGCATAGGCATACAACCCATCAGCACTGCAGCCGAAATAGCGATAATCATCACCCACATCTTCAGAACAATAATCTGACCATGTTGGTCCAAATGCTTCCTTTAATACTGCTACATTTGCATCATATATTGGCATACTTGCTTGTCCAAATTCAT
>CADBGE010000053.1:0-1509 GCA_902794075.1 uncultured Erysipelotrichaceae bacterium
AATTCCATTACTTTTTCAGCAATTGTATTAAATCTTTTTAACTCTTTATACTCGTGATCAAATAACTTTTTTAAAAAATTCAATCTAATCAACTCCTTCAAGATATTATTTTATCAAAAAAAAAGGAGAATTAAAAGTATAATTAATCTCCTTTTGTTGATTATATTATTATTCTGATTCTAGAACTCCATAATTTCCATCTTTTCTCTTATATACAACAGCGATGTCCATTGTTTCACTATCCTTATACATGAAGAATTGATGTCCTAGTAAATCCATTTGAAGAATTGCTTCTTCTTCACTCATAGGTTTTACTTCTATTGTTTTTCTTTTTACAACTTTATGGTCTTCTTTCTCTTCTTTTTTGTCTACTACTATACTATCAAAATTGAAATCATAGCTAGCTTTTTCATGTTTTGTCATCAATCTAGTTTTATTTTTTCTTACTTGTCTTTCTAGCTTATCAATAGTTTTATCAACTGCAGCATAGAAGTCTTCTTGTGTTTCCTCCGATCTTAAAATAAATGATTTTAATGGTATTGTTATTTCTATTGTTTGTTCATGACCTTTTACTTTTACTATAACATTGGCTTTTACATCTTTACCTTTTTCTAAATACTTATCTAATTTGGAAATTTTTTCCTCGATGTAGTCTTTCATTGCTTTAGTAATTTTTATTTTGTCACCACGAATATTTAATTCCATTAAATCGCCTCCTTGTATTTATATTATACCAAAATACAAAAAAAAATACTACTAATTTATAGCAGTATTATTATTTAAAAGTTTAACATTAATTGCTTGATAACCTTTACTTGTCTCAATAAGTTTAAACTCTACTAATTGTCCTTCAGATAAAGATTTATATCCATCAAGTTCTATAGCTGAATAATGTACAAATATATCTTCATTTTGTTTATATCCTATAAAGCCATATCCTTTATCATTATTAAACCATTTAACATGTCCTCTCATCATACTTCTAACACCTCCTACCTATCTCTATGATGTTTTAATAATATCAGTTTGTTATGTAGTTTTTTGTCGTTTTATAGTATATTTATAAATATTTTTTTCAGTGCTTTATATTCACTTTTATGTTTTAATGAGTATATAAGCATAATAAAAGAAAGATAAAAATTATCTTTCTTTCTTTAATCCTATTTTCTTTTCTAACTTTTTTAATCTTTCTGGATTTTTATCTGATATGATTGTTGTATGAAATACGAACCATACTACTATTATGAATATTATTATTAATAATATTTGACCTATTTTAGGATTTACTAATGTAAATATTAATGCGGCTGATGCGAATAGTATATTTATTCCATAAATGATTAATACTGTTACTGTTTGTGAAAAGTTCATTCCTAATAACTGATGATGGAGATGTTGTTTATCTGCCTGGAATGGTGGTTGTCCTTTTAATAATCTTCTTATTATTGCGAATAATGTATCTAGAATAGGTATTCCTAGAATTAATACTGGTACAAAGAAAGATATTAA
>CADBGE010000053.1:1520-8770 GCA_902794075.1 uncultured Erysipelotrichaceae bacterium
AAACCTTCAAATGTTGTTCCATCTCCGGCAAAGATTTTTGCTGGATGAAAATTATGTAATAAGAATCCAAGTGTTGATCCTAACATTATTAATGTTAATATCATTACTAGACTACCGAATCTTCCTTGGCAGAATCCAATTATAGCTGTTGTAATATAAAATATTGAACATATTCCGCCACTTAGTCCATCAAGGCCATCTATTAAATTAATTATATTTGTACATGCTACTATAAATAATATTGTAATTGGATATGCTAATATTCCAAAATCTATTGAATATCCAAATGCTGTTATATTATTCAATAATATTCCTCCATAGAATACTATTACAGAAGCAGCAAGTATATGTACAATAAATTTATATATAGCTCTTATTTCTTTTATATCGTCTACAATTGAAGCTAATATAATTATAAAACTTCCTATAAGAATTGAATTCATTCTTACACTTTGTTCTCCAAAGAGCATATATCCAAATAGAAATGATAAGAATATTCCTACAGCGCCTAATTTTGGAGTTATTTTTTTGTGAATATGTCTGTGTTCCTCTGCTTCTCTGGGCATATCTAGAGCCCCTATATGATTTGCCACTTTTCTCATTAGAAACATTATTATTGCTGAGAAAATAAATGTAGTAACTACAATTCCTAATGCAGTTACAAGTTGTTGTTTCATAATCTCACTTCTTTCTTATATAGATTATATCAAATAAAATTTTAAATAAAAAGAAAAACCAACTTATTGTTGATTTTCTTCTAATAATTTTATATTGTTTAATAGAATTCCTGTTCCTTCTGCTACACATGTTAATGGAGTTTCTGCAATCAAAACTGGAATTGTTAATTCTTCTTCTAATAATTCAATTAGTCCTTTTAAAAGAGAACCTCCTCCTGTTAGTATAACTCCTTTTTCCACTATATCTGCTGATAATTCAGGTGGAGTATCTTCTAATACCTTTTTTGTTGATGATATTATTTTTGATAAGCAATCTGAAAGAGCTTCTTTTATTTCTTCTTGATTTATTTCAATAGTTGAAGGTAGTCCTGTAATTAAGTCTCTTCCCTTTACTGTTCTTTTTTCTTTTTTATTTGGTTTATATACATTTGCAAAATTAATTTTTATATCTTCTGCTGTTATATCTCCAATTAATAATTTGTATTTTTCTCTAATATATTTAATAATATCTTTATCCATAGCATTTCCTGCTATTTTTACTGATGAAGATGAGACTATTCCATTCATTGATAAAACAGCAATATCGGTTGTTCCTCCTCCAATATCTAGTACCATATTTGCAACTGGTTTTGTTATATCCATTCCTGCTCCAATTGCTGCAACTTTTGGTTCTTCTTCTATATATACTTTTCTTGCGCCAGTTCTTTCAGCTGCTTCTATAATTGCATTTTTTTCTACTTGAGTTATATTTGTAGGACAACAAATTAAAACTCTTGGTCTTGTAAATAGTCTCCTTGCTTTAACTTTATTAATAAATTCATTTAGCATTATTTCTGTTAATTCAAAGTCAGCAATTACTCCATCTTTCATGGGTTTAATTGCTTTTACTTTTCCTGGAGTACGACCCAACATTTCATTTGCTTCTTTTCCTACTGCTATTACTTTTTTTGTTTCTGTCTCTATTGCTACTACACTGGGTTCATTAAGAACTATTCCTTGTCCTTTTATATAAATTAATACATTTGCTGTACCTAAATCTATTCCTATATCTCTTGCTAGCATAATTTATTCCCTCCATTATTTATTCTATCATAATTTTTTTCTTTTATTATTAAATATATTATTTTTTTATAAAAAAAAGAAGTATTAATTCTTCTTTTCATACTCTTTTTCTAAATAAGCCTCAGGATTAACTGATGTACCATTCTCATATATCTCAAAATGAAGATGATTTCCTAGTTCTTTATCTAATTCATTTTTTCCACTTCTTCCAATTATTTGTGCTTGTGAGACAACATCATCTTTTTTTACCTTTATTTCACTTAGACTTTGATATATTGATATCAATCCATTATCATGTTTTATTTCTACTGTTTTTCCAGTTGATTCATCTTCTTTAACATTTATTACAGTTCCATTTGAAATAGATAGCACATCAAACTCTTCTTCTGATACATAATCTATTCCTGAATTTTGATAGTAAGCATTATCGTGAACTGTTAAAGATTCTTCTTGTTGTTGTTCCTCTGCTTTATAATCGTAATATCTTTTTCCTATTTTTACTGATTCACTTGAGTAAGGATTAATTATTTTGTTTGTCTCATTTATAACTGGATAGGATATAGGTATTTTTTCCTTTTCTTGTTCAGGTTGTTCTTTTTGATTAGATGTTTTTTGTGTTACTAGGAATAAAACAGGTATTATCATTATCAATAATATAAAGAATGGAAGTTTTAATTTTATTTTTCTTCTCACTTGTTTCACCTCAGTATTATTTATTTACAAAAAAAAAGGATTTATACATCCTTTATAAAATATTTATGGAACTTATTAAATCCCAAATAAAATTTGTTATTAAATATATCATTGATATTCCTAATAGAAAGTAAAAGATTTTTGCTTGTAATGGATTAGTATTTTTTTTAAATATTGAATTTATATTTATTGAATCCATTGACCATATAACAATTATTGTTATTACAAAGTATAAAATAAATTTAAACATTAACTATTATTCTCCTCATATGATTTTATTTTATTTATTCTTCTTATATGTTTTTCTTCTGTTGAAGTTGGTGTTTTTATAAATGTATCAACTATTTCCTTTGCTTTTGAAATTTCCATTTTTTCTCCAAATGCTACTATATTTGCATCATTATCATTTCTTGTTGCGATTACATCTTCTATACTGTCTACTTTTGCACAACGTATACCTTTTACTTTATTGCATGCTATACTAATTCCTATTCCTGATCCACAGATTGCAACTCCAAAATCTACATCTTTGTTTGCTACTGATTCCCCCAATTTAAAAGCATAATCTGGGTAATCTGTAGATTCTTCATTAAATGTACCACAATCTTCTATTTCATAACCTTCTTCTGCTAAGTAATCTATTAGCTGATTTTTTAATTTATAACCTCTATGGTCACTTGCTAATCCTATTCTCATATTATCTCTCCTTACTTATTTTGATTATATCACAATACAATAAAAAAACTGCATATTATTCAGCAGCTTTTTTATCAAATCCATATTTTTTATTAAATTTATCTACTCTTCCTGCACGTGATGCTCTACTTTGTTTTCCTGTATAAAAAGGATGACATGCTGAACATACTTCAACACTTATTTCTGACTTAGTAGATTTACAAGTAAATGTATTTCCACATGCACATGTTACTGTACAATCTTTAACTTCTGGATGTATTCCTGGTTTCATACTATCTCTCCTTCCGCCATGACAAAATATTTGTCATAGTAATTAAATGCCCTATTAATATAACAAATTATTTAAGAAATTTCAAGTGTTTTACTAATAATTTTCTTTGATATTTCATAATATCCTCTACTATTTGGATAATAACTATTATAATTATCAAAATAATTATCTTTATTCTTTAATAATGAATAAGTATCAATGTAGTGTATTCCTTTTTCATTTTTTAATATTTTATTAAGTTCAATTATATTATTATTTATATTATTGTTTTCATAGTATCCAATAACTATTATTTCATTATGATAATATTTTTTTATTTCTTTTATTAATTCTTTATAGTTGTTATCAATTTCTTTTAATATTTTTTTTGTTTCATTTTTATTGTTTTCTTCTGTACATAGTCCATATATTAAGTCGTTATAACCTAATGTTAGTATTATAATATTTGAATCTATTAACTTTTTCTTTATTGTTGGATTATCTTTAATTAACTGAAGCATATTACTTATTGTTTGATTATTAGTAGAATATGTATTATCTAGTTTTACTTTTTGGTTTTCTTGTTCTAAATAGTCTTTATAATACTCAGCGTATCCTTTTTCTTTTATTCCATAGGATGTTGTACCTGTTGATAATTTATCTCCTATATTTGTTATTACATAATAACTGTTGCAGGTATTATTATAAATTATATATACTGAAAGACTTAATACTATTAAAGATATTAATTTTATTATTTTATTCATTTTTCCTCCAAAAAAAGAAATATACTTAATTATATTTCTTTCAGAGTTATTTTAGCACCTACTTCGGTTAATTTTTCTACAATTTGTTCATATCCTCTTAAAATATGTTCTACATTAGTAATCGTTGTTTTACCTTCAGCAGTTAATCCTGCAACTACCATTGCGGCTCCTGCTCTTAGATCTGTTGCAACTACTTCACATCCAGTTAATTTAGTTGGACCTATTATTGTTGCTGTTTGATTTTTTACAGATATGTTTGCACCTAAAGCTTTTAGATATGGTATATGCATAAACCTATTTTCCCAAATTGTTTCTGTTGTTTTAGATTTTCCTTTACTTTGTGTTTGTAATACTGTGAATGGTTGTTGCAAGTCTGTTGCAAATCCTGGGTAAACTGCAGTTTTAATATCTACTGCTTTATAATTTTCTCCACTTTGAACTAAAATATAGTCTGCACCTACTTCTAGTATTACTCCTGCTTCTTCTAGTTTTGATAATAATGAATCTATATGTTCTGGAATAACATTATCTATTTTTAGTGGATTTCCACATAATGCTCCAATTATTACATATGTTCCTGCTTCAATTCTATCTGGAATTACCTCATGGAAACATTTTCCTAGATGATCTACTCCTATTATTTTGATTGAGGATGTTCCAGCTCCTGTTATTTTTGCTCCCATATTGTTTAGGAATGTTGCAATATTAACTATTTCTGGTTCCTTTGCTGCATTTTCTATTACTGTTTTTCCTTTTGCTTTTACTGCTGCTAGCATAATATTAATTGTTGCTCCAACAGATGCAATATCTAAATATATATTTGCTCCATGTAATTCTTCTGCTTCTACAGTATATTTGTTTCCTTCATTTGTAACTTTTGCTCCTAGAGCTTCAAATCCTTTTAAATGTAAATCAATAGGTCTTGCTCCTATTGAGCATCCACCTGGAAAATACATTACTGCTTTTTTATATTTACCTAATAATGCACCCATAAAGTAGTATGATGCCCTCAACTTTTTAGAAAATTTTTCTGAAATTTCTTTATTTTCCATTTGTTCTGGATTTATAATTATACTTTCACTTGCTCTTTTTACTCCAACATTTAATTCTTTTAATATGTCACAAAGTGCTTCAGTATCTGTTATTTCTGGAATATTACAAATAGTTGCTTCTTCATCTGTTAAAATAGCTGCTGGAATTAGTGCCACTGTTGCGTTTTTTGCACCACTTATTCTTATGGTACCAGTTAGTTTTTTTCCACCTTCTATTTCCATTATTTTCATTTTAATTCCTCCAAACAAATTTTTTAATAGATTTTCTTGTTTCTCAAACTTATCATAAGAAATATAGTTATTTTTGTCAATTAAATAGTCAATTTATTAATAAATTTGTCGTAAAGTTTAATACTTTTTTCTTTCTTCTATATATACTATGTTAAAAGTATTTATTTATTACTTCTTTAATATATGATTTATATTCTATTTTTTCTTGTTCTTCTTCATCAATCATGCATAATGGAGGAAATAAAATACACCAGAAATTTTTTCCTTTTCCTTCTCCTATTGTTATTAAAAGGGATTCATATTTTCCTTCTTCATATGTTTTTCCTTGATATGTTTTTTTAGGAAAATAATTATTGCCATAATTGATAGTATAATTATCTGTTTTCTTTTTTATTATTTCTTCATATATTGGTAATTCCTTTTTTATTTTTTCTCTTTCTAGATTTATATTGTTTGAATTATTATTTAGTAAATATGGAGCAATTTCTTTTAATACTTCTTTCTTTATTGATTGATCTTCTTCCGAATCACTATTTGCTATTATCCTAAATCTTATTGTTTCTTTTTCTAAACTATCATTTTTTCCAAAACATAAAACTATTATTATTATTGAGATTACTATAATAAATTTTTTCATAATAAATCCTCACTTTCATATATGTTATGGTGAGGATTTGTTAATTTTATTCAATTCCTTTAAAAATAAATATTATTCTATCTTTATCAGACATATCTTTTTTTACTATTACTTTCACATCTTCTAAGTATTCTTTTATTAATTCATTTATTTGTTGTGCTTGTTCATAGCCTATTTCAAAAGCAATTATACATCTTTCTTTCATATTGTTTTTTACAGTAGATAAAATATTTCTATAACAATCTAATCCATCTTCTCCTGCATATAAAGCAATGTTTGGTTCATTATCTTTGACAATTTGTTCTATTTCTTCATTTTTTCTAATATAAGGCGGATTACTTATAATTAAATCATATTTTTTTTCTATTCCTTCTAAGAAATCATTATTTATTATATTTGCTTTTGAATTTAAATTTCCACAGTTTTTGTGGGTAACTTCTAGTGCATCTTTGCTTATATCTATTAAATCCACAGTTTTTGTGGATATTTTTTTCTCTAGTGTTAAACCTATTACTCCACTTCCACAGCCCAAGTCTACTATATCCACAGGTTCTGTGAAATATTTATTAACGTAATTAATTGTATTTTCTACAAGTTCTTCTGTTTCAAATCTTGGTATTAATACTCTATTATCTATATAATATTTTATACCATAAAAGTTAACATATCCAATCGCATATTGTAGAGGTATTCCAGATTCCATTGCTTGAACTTCTTTTTTATATTCATTGATAATATTATCATTTACTTCTTCATTTAAATAATTTAAAAGTTCAAGAGGATTCTTATTTAATAATTCTGCAAGTAATATTTTTGCATAATCTGAATGAATATGTTGTTTACCATATATTAGTAAGTCTTCTATTCTCATATATACCTCTTTAATTAATCTTCTTCTCCTTTTAATTTTCTTTTTTGATCTTCTTGAATTAAGGCATTTATTAAATCGTCTAATGCTCCATCCATTATTCTATCTAGAGAATTAGTTGTATATCCAATTCTGTGGTCTGTTACTCTATTTTGAGGATAGTTGTATGTTCTTATTTTTTCTGCTCTATCTCCTGTTCCTATCTTACTTCTTCTTTCATTTCCTTCTTTTTCTGCTTTTTCTGCTTCTTGCATTTCATAAAGTCTTGACTTTAATACTTTCATTGCTTGTTCTTTATTTTGTATTTGACTTCTTTC
>CADBGE010000054.1 GCA_902794075.1 uncultured Erysipelotrichaceae bacterium
TACTATCTAGATAAATTGTGCATAATGTAATGTAGCGCCATATACGAGATCCGTACGTATGGTGCAATGGAAGGGGGATTAATTTCCCTCTATCCTATTTATGTGTCCGCTGGAATGGTGTAACTCTTTAATGGTTTAAATAAAAAGGTGCAAAAAATCAGCAAAATTTTGCTACGTGCGCGAATGTTAATGCAAAGTAAAGTTTCAATGCACATCGAGACGGTATGTTTATTGTCCAAACTGAAATCGACTCAGCATATTGAAGTCGAAGTAAAGATGGGCGAGATGGATTTGACCGATGCGGATAAGAAAGCTGCCTATCAAGAGATTGAGGATTATGTGCTGGAATATATTGGTTTGAAGGTCAGTAGCCTGTATATTGCTCAGGTGAAGCAGAAATGCGGTATCATCGAACATGAGAATTACAATAAGCCGAAATCTGGAGATGCCAAACAGCCACAATGCCCGCCGGATAAAGAAAAAGCAATCAAGGAGGCACTCCAGCACTTCGGCATGATTTAAGGAGGGCTGATATGACACATTTGATTTTTTGTGAGTTTAACATGGATACTGCCTGTGTTGAACTGAAATTCACCGATGGCATTATGATTGCGATTGATACCATTGCCGTGGAGAACGAAGTAGCGGACAATATGTATCAGCGGTCAGAGCTGGACTATTTGATCTACAATGACCCGATCGCATACGTTGATCTGATACTGAATGGTGATCCCGAAACCTATTTGAAAACTGTAACTGAATCCAAACCGCTTGATAGCTAATCAACAATTTGCCCGTGGGAGAAATGAACTGGTTTTTATACTAGTTTTGCTGAATAAAATAATTCTCCGGTTGTAAGGATGTGAAAGAGAATTCTAATCAGCTTTCTCACACAATGTCCTTGCGCACACATATGGCTTTTACCTTCACTTATTTTCTTATCATAAAAGTCCTTAAATACTTTATTGTTGTTAATAACGGGTGTTATGACCTGATAAAGCACTTTCCTGAGGTATTTATTCCCTTTTTTAGTAATTGCGGTATGTCTATGCTCATATTGGCTTGATTCATAGTGCATTGGAGCAACACCAATGTATTTTTTCAAATTTGATATTGAATTAAAGTTGCTAATGCGGCGGATTTCAGCTAGAATAGTGATATAGGAAGTGTGAGAGATTCCTGGAATGCTTAAGATAGGAGAGTTGGTCTTTGCCAAATTGCAAGTAAAAATTGGAAATAAGTAAAATAACTCGTATAATTGGTTAATTATTGACTTTTCCCTTAGAGAGTAGTAGCATAAAACCGATAAACTATACGAGGAGGTAATTACCATGATTAATTACAACGTTGATTCTTATGGAAAAATGCTTGGTAATATTACTGAAAAGACGATTCAGAGTGCTGCATCTTGTATATCTCAGTGTACGGGTTGTATGTGCAATTGTCGTTGCTCTTGCTCTGGTGGTATTATTGCAGATGTGGATTGGGAGGAAATGTAAAATGAGTGCAAATAATGTAGAATACGCTAAGATGTTTGGTACAATTTGTGACGAAGCTGTGGTAATGGCTAAATGTGCTTGTGTAGCATGTAATTCTTGTACATGTGCATGTTCATGCCGTAATATTCCGGATTTAGATGAAATTGACTGGGAATAGTATTCATATATTAAAGATGTGATACAGCTTTTATAATTAAATTGATTTAGGCGTGTATGACAGTAAATAGTACATTATTATTTGAAAATATGTGGCATGATTGCTGTCGCAAATGTCGAAATGTAAATACGATGGAGGAGATAGAATGGTAAGATTATCACGTTATGCTCATGTTTATGATTTGGGAGATGATGTGGCATTATATCATTCACTCAGAATGAAACCAGTGTATTTGAATAAAAAGGCTTACGAGGACTTGCAGGCATGGCTTGCAGGTCCTTTTTGCAATGATTATGAAGATGCACCGGAAGATATCAGAAATGAAGTGAATGAATTAGTAAAATTTAAAATTTTAAATCATTCAGAGGAAGATGATGAGAAGGTTTTAAAATTTGTAAGAAGTAGGATTCCAGCTCCAGCAATAAATGTATGTTATATGATTACCAGTGAGCAGTGCAATCTTGCATGCAAATACTGTTTTCTTGGAAACAACGATGCATGCAAGAGGAGTAATTTCTCATTAGAAAATATGTCTGTTGAAACAGCAGATAAGGCTGTTGATTTCTTTATTAAGCAAATTAAGTTGTCTGGTATGGATTTTGAAGAAAATAAACCTGTTATTATTTTCTATGGTGGTGAACCTCTTGTAAATTATGAGGTAGTAGTTTATATTGCAGAGAAGATTAATAAGCTTAGAGAAGTTGAAAAATGTGTGAAGAATTTGGAAATGTCTATGGTTTCTAATGGCTTGCTTCTTACTGAAGAAAGAGCACTTAAATTGAAAGAATTAGGAGTTTCTATTGCAATTTCAGTTGACGGATTTACCGAAGAAGCAAATGCGATGCGAGTTGACGTTGCAGGGAAGAATGTATTTAACAAAATTCTCAGGACACTTGATATGTGCAAGAGAATTGGGGTTGAGGTGTCGTTATCTGTTACATTAAGTGAAGAGACAATTAAGGATACAAAAAATATTCTTAAACTTGTCGATAATTATGGAATTAAATCATTCGGATTTAATATTATGATGTCAGATGAAAACTTTGTTCTTCCACAAGAATATAATGAAAAGGCGGCTCAATTTATTCTTGATGAGTTTGTTGAACTTAGAAAACGTGGAATATATGAAGACCGTATAATGAGAAAATTAAAGTCTTTCTCAAAAGCACAGATTTACTTCTCCGATTGTGCAGCAACAAGTGGTGGACAAATTGTAATTGCACCTAATGGACAAGTTGGCATTTGCCATGGTTGTTTGCATAATAAGCAGTATTTTGTTTCAAATGTCGACGATGCAAACTTTAATGCATCAAAGCATAAAGATTTTATTGAATGGTCTCAATTGACTCCGATAAATAAGGATGAGTGTCAAGAATGTCCTGCTCTAGGTATTTGTGGCGGTGGGTGTCCTATAAATGCAATGCATTTAAAAAAAGGAAATACTATACATGATTTAGATGAACGCTTCTGTGTTCATTCAAAAATGACTTTGGAGTTTTTGATTAAAGATCTGTATAGAATAATAAAGGAAGGGTGATAGAATGATTGATGACATTGTTATTGAAGGTATAGAAACAAACAACCTGAAAAATATTGATGTTGAAATTGTAAAAAAGGGAATAAATTTGATTATAGGACCTTCTGGCAGTGGCAAATCATCTTTAGCTTATGATACGATTGCGCAAATTGGTCAACATGAGTTTATGGCTATGTTTGCTGATGACGTAAGTGAACCTTCCTATAAAGTTAAATCATTTTCTAATATGGTGGCTGCAGTTCCAATTAAGCAGTCAAATCATAATAACAATATTAGATCAACAATTGGAACATACTTTGGTCTAAATAGAAGTATCGGATTGATCTATGCAATAATGCTAGATCTTTCCGAGGACTTCTTTGTCCTTAATAAGGAAAGCAATTTATGTGAAAACTGTCATGGACTTGGTTTTGTAAGTAAACTTGATTATAATAAAATTATTGATTTTAATGTTCCGTTGAAAAAAGTGCCTTTTAGGTGTTGGAATAGATATAAAGATTTTTATGCACAGATGATTATTAATTTTTGTGCAGAACATAATATTGATAGCAATAAAAATTTTAGGGAATTAAATGAAGAAGAAAAAAGTTTGATACTTTATGGTGAAAGTGCAGGTAAGTATTCAGTAAGGTATAAAAAAGTCAATTCTTTTTCGAGAAGAACTACTAAGTATTATGGTGTACTGACTGGAATACCTATGCTACCGAATTGCAGAATTGGAAAAGCGTATTATTCAGAATTTGAATGTGAATGTTGCCATGGAAAAAAATATGGAAAACAATACGACGAATATAAGATACATGATCTTTCGATAGGCGAATTTATGACTACTGATTTTGCATCTTTAAAAGGTGTTGTAGATCAATTATTTAGAGAAATACAGGATGATAGGCTCGTTTTTACGATTAAAAATTTGAAAGCATTTATAGATAAATCTATTGAACTGAATTTAGGACATTTATGTTTTCACAGAGCGATACCTACATTGTCTGGGGGAGAGTTACAACGATTACGAATGGTTCAAGTATTTACAACTCAGCTCTCAGATTTGATCATTGTTCTTGATGAACCATTAGCTGGCTTATCTGGTGAGGAAAAGAAATCAATTTATGATAATGTTGTATCTCTGGCGGATAAACATACAGTAGTGTTGGTAGATCATGGTGAGACCTTTTGTAAAGTAGCCGATAAAATAATTGCTTTGGGTGAAAAGGGCGGTAACGCAGGTGGATATTTAGTTGATGTCAATGCATTTTTAAAAAAACAACGAGATATAAAAAAATACGTTCCAGTTGTTGCAAAAAAACAAATTAGAATATTGTTAAATAGTTCTATATATAAATATAAAGGGGTTGATTTGGCGGTAGCAGAAAATTGTATGAATTTGATTACTGGATATTCAGGTGTTGGTAAATCTACTTTGTTAAGGGAATATTTACCGCAGTATTTCAATAGTTATTTATATATAAATCAGAAACCGCTTCTCGGAAATAAGAATTCTTGTGTGGCTACTGTGTTAGATTTATCAAATAAAATCTCAGAATTATACGCAAAGAAGCACAAAAAGGACAAGAAGTTCTTTTCAAACTTGACTGGAAATGATGGTATGTGTCCTGTGTGTTTAGGGGCGGGATATATTGAATATGGTGGTGATTATCATCAGAGTATGCGAGTTGAATGTAGAGAGTGTGAAGGTACAGGCTTTAACAAAAATCTTAAAAAATATAAAATTAAGGGCAAATCAATTTTTGATGTTTGGAAGATGACATTAGATGAGGCAATAGATTTTTTTGAGGATATCGACAAGTCGATTACAAAAGTGTGTATAACTGCGTCTGAAATTATGTTAGGTCATTTACAGATTGGACAAGCAACTGCTACATTGTCTGGAGGAGAAAATATTCGAATAAAAATTATGAAAGCATCAAAAACAACCGCAAAAGTTATCGGTATTGACGAGCCCTTCAAAGGATTAAGTAATTTAGAAATTGATGCTGTCGCAAACTATTTAAATAGAATAAGAGAAAAAAGAAAGACGCTTATTGTGATTGATCATTCAACAGGTGTTGAGGATTATTTTTCTCAATGGATTCAAATAGAAAATGTTAATAATATATTAAGTGGAAAAAAGCTTAAGTGATTGAATTTGATAATAAGAGCAAGAGGAGAAAATATAATAAAATGAATGCTACAGTAAATCCTGATGAAGTGAATGATCCGTACATATATTTAGATTGGAATGTGTTTAAATATATGAAAAACAATCGTTCTAAATACAAAGAGTTGGATGAAGAATTTTCAAAATTGATAGATAAAATAAAGAAGCGTTATAGAATTCCTATTAGCCCAGCTCATATCAAAGATCGGATGAGTAGGTTTTCTGAAACATATATTGAAGATGTGAGAGAAGATTTTGCATTTGTTGATAGTGTATGTGAAGGGTATTTTATAGTTAATATTCCAAATGAGAATGATCAACTAGGGTTAGTAAAAGCGGATATCAAGAATTGTTATGTTGATTATATGAATGAAAAGGAAAACTTAGAAAATGATGAGAGTTTTGCCTCTTTTATCTCTGATTGTGTAATTAATCCCAATTCAGTGAGCCCATCACATCCTATGTATTACTATTTAAAGGATAATCAAGGAAATGTGAAAGATTTTGATACTTTTTTAGAAAAAATGTATAAGGATATTTTCAATGAGACAGGGACGTACGCTAATTTAAGAGATTATATTCGTCAATTTGAAATTGATAAAACAAAATTTCATGTGTTAAATTTGACAGAAATTTGTGAACTGGATAGACTATTGTATCACATAACACCTTTTTTGCTGTCTTTTAAATATGATTCTGTAGAACAATTATGTAATAATTGGAAAAATATTGCAAATAGGTTCTTCTCATATAATACGAGTAATCCGGCTATGGAAATGCTTTTGATTCATGGTTATACTCTTTTAGATATGCATCCGCTTATTAAAAAAGAAAAACTAAAAAAGAAAAAGAATACGCTAGATAATATTATTAGAGATGGAAGTCATTGTTATTATGCGGCAAAAGCTAATTATTTTGTTTCTGAAGATGAAGCAATACGAGATAAAATGAGTTTTCTTTACAGTGCTTATGGTATAAAAACGAAAATATTGAGTGAACAGGAATTATTGTATAGGTTTTCTTAGCGCTAGGACGAGTATTGGATAAATGATTTGTGTCAGTATGTGAATTAAACTTTGACGCTGTAAAAATCAGAATGAAAACTGAATATCGGTAAGGTTTTTTGATGTCTATTTTTCTTTGATTCTTTATCAAGTTCTTTGATGAGCAGGTTGCCCAGTTCCTGGGAAGGAACGTTTAAAGCGTGAGTGCTTACTGACACCGAGAATACCATTTCCTTTATGAATTCAAACTTGGGGATTCTTACTTCTGCTTCATATTGTGCCATACGCACGCCGGAAGCTTTGACAAGAAAACCAAGCATTTCCCGAACTGCTTCTGTGTTATGCCTTGTTTATATAGACAATAGAGAATAGCAAGAAAACCTAAACCAAAGAATTTAAGAATTTGCAGCATAGTTGGAATTGTGTTAGATCTTAACTTCAAGAAAAAATTGCACTAAGTAATATATTTTTTGTGATCAAAGGACAAAATATTATGATTGTTTCATGATGTTTTGTCCTTTTTTCTCTGTATTATCATCTAAAATTATGATATAATACTAGTGTAAAGTTGCACTAAATATTTTGAAGAAAAGGGTGATAATATGTATTACAAGGAAACTGTCGTAAGCGTATTATAAACACGTCATCTTTCCAGCCAACTCCTGGCCTTAGCTCATAGACATACAACCAAACAAAGGATATAATACTCTAAGAAATACTT
>CADBGE010000055.1 GCA_902794075.1 uncultured Erysipelotrichaceae bacterium
TATGGTTACTGAATATGGAATGAGTGATTTAGGCCCATTACAATTTGAGCAACAATCAGGAAGTGTATTTTTAGGAAGAGATTATAATAAACCTCAACATTTTTCTAATGAAGTTGCTAATGAAATTGATATGGAAATGAGAAAAATAATTGATGAATGTCATAAAAAAGCAAAAGAAATTATTAACAAAAATAAGGATTTATTAAATTTAATAGCTAATACTTTATTAGAGTATGAAACATTGACAAAAGAACAAATTGATTATTTAGTTGAAAATGGTAAAATGCCTGATGAAGATGAAAATAATTTAGAGTCATTATCTATAACTAAATTACGTGAAATGGCAAAGGAAAAGGGTATAAAAAATTACTCTAAAATGAATAAAGCTGAATTATTAAAAGAATTAGAAACAATGTAAATATATTGTTTCTTTTTTTCTTGCAAAAAAAGTATAAATAATATATTATAAGTTCGAGGAGTGATTATGATGGCAAAGAAGATTGATGCTGAAAAAATAGGAAAACTAAAAGAAAAGGGAACAGGATTTATTGGAGAATTTAAAGAATTTGTTTTACGTGGGAATGTAATGGATATGGCTGTCGGTGTTATCATTGGTGGAGCATTTTCTAATATTGTAACTGCATTAACTGAAGATTTTATTAATCCACTTATTAATGGAATTGGTGGCGCAGAAGTAGCAGGTACAATAAAAATATATGGTGGTCAAGTAATAAGATATGGTGACTTTATTACTTCTGTAATAAACTTTGTAATTATGGCTTTTGTATTATTTATGCTTTTAAAAGTATTTAACAAGATTTCATCAATTGGTAAGAAGAAAAAAGAAGAGGAAGCGGAAGAAAAATAAATTTATTTGTTTAAGTTATAATATGCTTGGTTTTGGAGGAAACAAATGGAGTGGCAAATTGGAAATGTTAAAATAAAAAATAGGATAGTTATGGCTCCTATGGCTGGTATATCAAATTCTGCTTATAGAAGAATTTGTAAGGAGATGGGATGTGGACTTATATATGCTGAAATGGTAAGTGACAAAGCAATTTCCTATAATAATAAAAAGACTGTTGATATGTTATATATGAAAAATGAGGAAAGACCAATTGCACAACAAATATTTGGTTGTGATGTTGAATCATTTGTATATGCTGCTAAATATATTGAAGAACATATGAAACCTGATATTATTGATATAAATATGGGATGTCCCGTTCCAAAAGTTGCTGTAAGGTCTCAGGCAGGATCTGCTTTACTTAAAAATCCTGAAAAGATTTTTGATATTGTTCAGTCTGTTGTTTCTGCTGTAAATGTTCCAGTCACAGTTAAAATAAGAAGTGGTTGGGATTTTAACCATATAAACGCTGTAGAGGTAGCAAAGGTTATAGAAAAAGCTGGTGCTAGCGCTATTTGTGTTCATCCAAGAACAAGAAGTCAAGGATATAGTGGCAAAGCTGATTGGTCTATAATTAAAGCTGTAAAAGAATCAGTATCTATACCAGTAATTGGTAATGGCGATGTTAAAAAACCTGAGGATGTTAAAAGAATGCTTGATGAGACAAATTGTGATGCTGTAATGATTGGTAGAGGTTTATTAGGAAATCCATGGCTTATTAAAAATTCACTTAATTATTTAGAAAATAAACCTTTAATATCAATATCTTTAAATGATAGAGTTGATATGTGTTTAAAACATTTATCATACTTAAAATGTTTAAAAAGTGAAAAAATTGCTTGTATGGAAATAAGAAATCATATATCTTGGTATTTTAAAGGGATAAAGGGAGCAAATGAATTAAAAAATAAAGTCTATCAAACATCAAATATTCATGATATAATTTCTATATTAAATGAATTTAGAGGAAGTGATTAATTTGAAAAAGAAAACGGTTATAAAAAAAGAAAGTGCAAATAATAAAGCTATGTTTTTACAAAGATTAGTTGCCTATCTTATTGATTCTGCAATTGTTGTTTTTATTGCTTCTTTAATATCAGTGCCTTTCATCAATAATGATAAAGTTTCTGATTTAAATGATAAGTCATATGAATTAATAGAAAAGTATAGAAGTAATAAAATATCAAATAATGAATATATTGCTGAATATATGAATATATCTTATGATCTTGCTAAAAGTGAGGGGATAGTAACATTAATAAGCGTTGTTGCAGGGTTAATTGTATTTTCTGTTATTCCTTTTTATAAAAATGGACAAACTATAGGTAAAAAGTTATTGAAAATAAAAATTGTTTCTAAGACTGGTGATTTGTCTATGAATCAACTTATTTTTAGAACTTTTATAGCAAATTCAATATTACTTAACCTAATATCAGTTGTTTTAATTATGATTTCATCGAAAAATAGTTACTTTTATTGTTATGGAATGTTTACTATTATACAATACATAGTTACAGCAATATCTATATTTATGATTATTGTAAGTAGAGATGGTAGAGCTGTACATGATAGGATAGTTGGTACAAAAGTTATTAAAATTTAGGAGGTATTTATGAGAGAATTTAGTGAACAAGAAATTGTTAGAAGAGAAAAAAGTGAAAAGTTAAGAGAATTAGGATTAGATCCTTTTGGTCAAAGATATGATAGAGAAGATTATGCTAAGGATATAAAGGATAAATATTGTGACGTTGATCATGATGCTTTCGATACAATGGATGATACTGCCAAAGTTGCTGGAAGAATTATGTTTATTAGAAAAATGGGAAAAGCGTCATTTTTTACAATTAAAGATAAAACAGGGTCAATCCAAATATATATATCAATAAATGATATTGGTGAAGATAATTACAATCTATTTAAAACAGCAGATATAGGTGATATTGTTGGTGTTTATGGAAAAGTTATGAAAACAAAAACAGGGGAAGTAACTATCAAGTGTTTAGAGTATACTCACTTAGTAAAAGCTTTAAGACCTTTACCAGAAAAATTTCATGGTTTAACAGATAAAGAAGAAAGATATAGAAGACGTTATGTTGATTTAATAATGAATGAAGATTCAAAAAAGGTTGCTTTTATGAGACCTAAAATCATAAGATCTATACAGAAATTTTTAGATAATCAAGGCTTTGTTGAGGTTGAAACTCCTTTACTTACAACACTACTTACTGGAGCAAGTGCAAGACCTTTTGTTACTCATCATAATGCTCAAGATTTAGATATGTATTTGAGGATAGCTCTTGAGCTTAATTTAAAAAGATTACTAGTAGGTGGAATGGAAAGAGTATACGAAATTGGTAGAACTTTTAGAAATGAAGGAATGGATTCACAACACAATCCAGAGTTTACCTTAATGGAAGTATATCAGGCATATTCAGATTTAGATGGAATGATGGAACTTACTGAAAATATGTACAAAACTATTGCAGAAGAAGTATGTGGAAAGACTACATTCCATTATTTAGGACATGATATAGATTTAGCTGGCGAATGGAAGAGAGTTTCTATGACTGATGCAATTAAAGATAAAACAGGAATTGATTTTAAGAAAATAGATAATTTAGATGAATGTTTAAAATTAGCTGAAGAACATAATATTGAATTAGAAGAACATGAAAAAGCATATGGGCATATTATTAATAAATTCTTTGAAAAATATGTAGAGGAGACTTTAATAGAACCAACATTTTTGTATGGTCATCCTATTGAAATTTCTCCACTTACTAAAAAAGATCCAGAGGATCCTAGATTTACTCAAAGATTTGAGTTATTTATTTCAGGGCATGAATGTGCAAATGCATATACTGAGTTAAACGATCCAATTGATCAATTAGAGAGATTTGAGGCACAACTTACTGAAAAAGAATTAGGTAATGATGAAGCAAACGATATTGACATGGACTTTATTGAGGCATTAGAGTATGGTATGCCTCCTGCTGGTGGAATAGGATATGGAATAGATAGGCTTGTAATGTTATTTACTGAGCAAGAATCTATAAGAGATGTTCTATTATTCCCTACTATGAAGGAGAGAAAATAATAATAGTATCAAAAATATGAGATTTTGTCTCATATTTTTGATTTTTTGTGAAAATAATATGTAAATACTTGTAAAATTTTAAAAATTAGGTTTATAATTATTATGGGAGGTCAATTATGAAAAAACATAATACAGTAAAAGTCGTTCTTATTACTATTTTAGTTTTCTTATTACTATCTTGGATTTTACCTGCTGCTTATTATTCAGGACAGTATGTAGATCAAGGACGCGTACAAATGGGGTTATATGAATTATTCAATTATCCATTAACAGCTCTTTCTTATTTTGGATATATTGCATTATTTATTCTCTTCATTGGTGGTTTTTATGGAATTTTATATAAAATTCCAGCTTATCGTACTTTTTTAGATAAGATTGTTTCAATTTTTGAAGGAAAGGAAAAAATATTTTTAGCAATTGTATCTGTTTTGTTAGCAGTTGGTGTTTCAATCTGTGGATTACAAATCGCATTTGCAATATTTATTCCATTTATAGTGGCACTTATCTTATTAATGGGATATGATAAGATTGTTGCAGCAATGATAATTATTGGATCAATGGCAGCAGGACTTATTGGTTCAACATATGCTTATGCAAATATGAATGTAATTACTTCAGTACTTTCACTAAATTTAGATTACCAAATTGGAGTTAGATTTGTAATTTTAATTGTTGGTATTGTTTTAGTTTTATTCAATACATTTGTATATATTAAAAAGTATATGAAAATTACTAAACCTTTATTAAAGGTTAATAAGGAAGTAAAAATTGAGGTAGATGTTGAAAAGAAGCCATCAACAAATAGTGCTGCTAAAAAAACAAATTCTAAAACTGTTGCTAAAAAGAGTACTAAAGCAACAAAATCAACAAAAACAACAAAATCAACAAGAGGAAAAACTTCAAAGAATGCTAATAAGGCAGCATTAAAAGATAATAATATAATTGTTGTTAAAGAATCTATTACAGATAATAATGATGATTATTTAATTCCTGAAAAAGAAGGATCTTCACATAAAGTATGGCCTTTTGTTGTAGGATTTACTTTAATGTTTATTCTTTTAGTTTTAGCATTTATTACTTGGGGAGATAATGGATTTAAAATTAGTTTATTTGATAATATTACTAAGTCAGTAACGGAATTCAAAATTTTTAAATTTCCTATTTTCTCAAAATTATATGGAACAATGAATGCATTTGGTACATGGACTTTAGTTGATTTATTTTTACCTATTGCATTATTAACTTTAATTTTAGTTATAATTTATAAAGTAAAAATTGATGATGTACTTGATGGATTTGCTAGTGGAGTTAAGAAAGCATTAACACCAGCACTTGTAGTTATATTAGTTTATACATGCTTAGTTCTTGTTACTTATCATCCATTCCAATTAACAATATATAAAGCTATATTGGGAACTAGTAAGAAATATAATGTATTTAAAGCAATATTTACATTTGGTTTAGCTGGTGTATTTAATGGAGATATATCTTATGTAGCTCAAAGTGTTATTCCATATTACACTTCTATTGTTACTAATACAGATAAATATCCACTAATTGGTGTTATTTTCCAATCTGTATATGGATTAGTTACTTTATTTGCACCAACAAGTTTAATACTTATGGGAACACTTTCATTCTTGAATGTTTCTTATAAAGATTGGTTAAAAAATATTTGGAAATTATTATTAGAATTATTTGTAGTTTTATTAATTGTTTTTATAATATTAGCATAATAAAATAAAAAGGAAGTTTTCTTCCTTTTTTATTTTTAAGATAAGTTATATTTTTGTGTATTATTTTAATATTATTTGTTATAATTGTTCATGAAGAGGTGATATGTATGAAATTATACAATACTTTGACACGAAAAGTTGAAGATTTTATACCGCATGAGGAAAACAAAGTAAAAATGTATACATGTGGACCTACTGTATATCATTATGCTCATATTGGAAATATTCGAAATTATATTGGCCATGATATTTTATATAGAACACTTAAATTTTTAGGCTATGAAGTTACTAGAGCAATGAATATAACTGATGTTGGGCACTTAGTTAGTGATGGAGATACTGGTGATGATAAGATGGAAGTTGCTCGTAAAAGAGAAAATAAATCATCTATGGAAATTGCTAAATATTATACTGATGCTTTTTTTAATGATTATAAAAAAGTTAATTGTATAATGCCTGATATTGTAAGTCCTGCTACTGATAATATAGATGAATATATAAAAATTATTACTAATCTTATTGATAAAGATTTTGCTTATATTTCAGGAGGAAATGTTTATTTTGATACTTCTAAATTTAATAATTATTATTGTTTAACAAATCAGGATAGTAATTTAGTTGTAGGTGCTAGGGAAGATGTAACTGCAGATTCAAATAAAAGGAATCAAGCCGACTTTGTTTTATGGTTTACAACTAGTAAGTTTGAAAATCATGAATTATTATGGGATTCTCCTTGGGGAAAGGGATATCCAGGATGGCATATTGAGTGTACTGGTATATCAATTAAGTACTTAGGTGAATACTTAGATATTCATGGTGGAGGAGTAGATAATATTTTTCCACACCATACTAATGAAATCGCTCAAAGTGAATCATATTTAGGTCATAAATGGTGTAAGTATTGGTTTCATAATGAACACTTGATAGATGAATCGGGAAAAATGAGTAAATCTAAAGGGGAGATATTAACTGTTAGTTATCTTGAAAATCATGGGTTTAACCCGTTATCATTTAGATTTATGTGTTTAGGTTCTCATTATCGTAAACAATTGTTATTTACAAATGATAATCTTATTCATGCAGAAGATATATATAAGAAATTGTTGAAAAAAATTTCTAATATTAAGGAAGAAGGAAATAATGATAAAAATATATTTGATTTATACATAGAAAAGTTTAAAACTCATTTAGAAAATGATTTAAATACTTCTAATGCGCTATCTGTACTTTATGAATTATTAAAAGATAATAATGTTAATGGAACAACCAAATTATCTATAATTAAAGAATTTGACAAGGTGTTAGCTTTAGATTTATGTGATAGTAATACAAAAATACCTACTGAATTAGATGATGAAATAAGAGTGTTAATTAATAAAAGAACAGAAGCAAAGAAAAATAAAAATTTTGAGGAAGCAGATAGAATCAGAAATGATTTATTAGAAAAAGGAATAAAATTGATTGATACAAGAGAGGGTACAAGTTATGAATTTATAAAAGATTAGATGTCTAATCTTTTATAATATAGTGGAGTTTTTTATGAATGTGATTGAAATAAATGTTTTAGTACTTGCATATTTAGGAGATGCGATTTATGAAAATTATGTTAGAAAGTATCTTATAAATAAAGGAATATCTAATGTAAATGATTTACAAACTGAATCAATAAAATATGTAAGTGCGAAAAGTCAAGCTAAATATTTAAAAATGTTAATGGATAGTAACTTTTTTATGGATGATGAGATTTCTATAATTAAAAGAGCTAGAAATTATAAGACAACTTCACATCCAAAAAATTGTGATATTATTACATATAAATATGCAACTGGCTTAGAAGCTCTAATTGGATATCTTGATTTAACAAAGTCTAATGAAAGGATAAACGAGATAATGAATTTTATCTTGGAGGATTAATATGTTAGTTTATGGAAAAAATGTAGCAAAGGATTTATTGATTAGTGATTACCCTATAGAAGAAGTTTTTCTTCAGGATAATTTTAGTGATAATTACATATTGATCTATTAAAAAAGAAAAAATTAAAGTATAGTTATCTGTCAAAATCACAAATTAACAATTTGTGTGATGGAGTTAATCAAGGTATAATTTTATCTATTCCGGATTACCAATATAGTAATTTAGATTCATTATTTGAAAATAATGAGGAAATTGTAGTTATTCTTGATCACTTGGAGGATCCACATAATCTTGGGGCTATTATTAGAACTTGTGAAGCAGCTGGTATAAAATCAATTATAATAAGTAAAAATAGA
>CADBGE010000056.1 GCA_902794075.1 uncultured Erysipelotrichaceae bacterium
GGAAATATAGGCTATCCTTTGAGTAGTGTTTTAGGTAGACTTAATGAAGATAGTATACTTGTAATGGAAATTTCTTGTCAACAACTTGAGAATATGAATAGTTTTAGACCTGATGTAGCTGTTATGACTAATTTAAGTCCCGCACACATTGATTTTTTAAAAAGCTATGATAATTATAAAAGGGTAAAGGCAAAATTGTTTAATAATCAATTGCATAATGATGTTGCTATTCTTAATACTGATAATGATGATGTTTTACTATCAACAAAAAATATTAAAGCTAATAAGAAATATTTTTCAAGTAGTAAAGAAATTGATGGATGCTACTTAAAAGATAATTTTATTTACTATTATGGAGAAAAAGTTATTTCATGCGATGATATTCTAATTGTTGGAAAACACAATATTGAAAATTGTATGGCTGCAATTATGGTATCAAAGGAGTTTAATGTTCCTAATAATGTTATAGTAAAGACTATTTCAGAATTTAAGGGGGTTGAAAACATAGATTAGAATACGTTGATACTATTAATGGATGTAAATATTATAATGATACAGAAGCAACAAATATAAAGTGTACTCAAATTGCACTTTCATCATTTAATAAGCCAACTATTATTTTCTTGGGTGGTTTAGAAAGAGGACAGGATTTTAATGAACTAACTCCTTATATGAAAAATGTAAAAGCAGTAATTGCAATTGGACAATGTAGAGATAGAGTTGTTGATTATTGTAATAGTATTAATATTAAATGTTACAGTTATGAATTTTTAAATGATGGCTTTGAAAAGGCTAATACTTTGACAACTTCAGGAGATGTTGTTTTGCTTAGTCCTGCTTCAGCATCTTGGGATCAATATAAGGAATGTGAAGTTAGGGGAACAGAATTTAAACAATTAGTATATAAATTAAAAAACAAGGATTAAGTATTCATTCTTGCATTTAATTAGCTAGTATGTTATTATATATATTGTTAAATGGAGGGATTAGATGCAAATTGCGTTATTAATAATTTCTATTTTATTAATTATTATAGTTTTATTACAAAGTTCAAAAGCAGATGGTGGACCTCAAATTATTTCAGGTGGTCAAAGCGAACTGTTTTCTAATAGAAAAGAAAGAGGTTCAGAACTTGTTATTACAAGAATTACAATGGTATTAGGAGCTGCTTTCTTTATTATATGTTTAGTTTCTATGTTTATTTAAGGGCTTAGCCCTTTTTTATTTTTTTAATTTAAGTTATAATATAATAAGAAGGTGATACGGTGAGAGATGATATTTTAAATATTTTGAAAAATACAGATAAAGCTCTTGATATTTATGAATTACAAAATTTATTAGGGATTCATAGTGTTGATGATACAAAGCTTTTATCAGAAGAGTTAATTAATCTTGAAAAAGAAGTTCTTATATATCATTCTAATAAAGATAAGTATATGCTTCTTGAAAATAGTCATTTAAGAAAAGGTACTATGAGAGCAAATAAAAAGGGATTTGGTTTTGTAGAAGTGGATAACATGGATGATGATATTTACATTTCTGCTGACGATATGAATGGCGCAATACATGATGATATTGTTTTAGTTGAAATTACGAGTAAAATGAATTTAGACAAATTAGAAGGAAGAGTTTTGAAAATTATTAAACGAAAAACAGAAAGATTTATCGGATTAATAAGTTTTGATAAATCTGGATTAGGACATATTGATCTAGATGATAATAAGATTAAACTTGATATTTCTATTCCTAAAGAAGATAGTTTAAATGCTGTTGATGGTCATAAGGTTGTTGTTGAGCTTGGAAAAAAAATAGGTAATAATAAGTATAATGGTAAAGTAGTTGATATAATTGGTCATGTAAATGATCCTGGTGTTGATATATTATCTATTATATATAAGTATAATATTAACATTGATTTTCCTGATGATGTTAAGGAAGAAGTTTCTAAGATGCCAATGGAAGTTTATGATGTTGAACTTAAAGATAGAAGAGACTTAAGGGACGAGATGATTTTTACTATTGATGGTGATGATACTAAAGATATTGATGATGCAATAAGTATTAAAAAACTTCCAAATGGACATTATGAATTAGGAGTTCATATTGCTGATGTTAGTTATTATGTTAGAGAAGGTAGCCCTTTAGATAATGAGGCTTTAGAAAGAGGAACTAGTGTATATTTGGTTGATAGAGTTATTCCGATGCTTCCACATGAGTTATCAAATGGAATATGTTCTTTAAATCCTAATGTTGATAGACTGGCAATTTCATGTGTAATGGAATTTGATTCAAATGGAAAACAACACAATTATGAGATTTTTCAAAGTGTAATAAGATCAAGAATACAAATGACCTATAAAAAAGTTAATAGTATTTTAGAAAAAAATGAGGTTCCTGATGGTTATCAAGAATATGAGGATGCCCTTAGAACAATGTATGAATTGGCAAAGATATTAAGGAAAGCAAAAGAGAAACGTGGTTATATTGATTTTGAAGTAGATGAAGCAAAAATATTGGTTGATAAAGATTGCGTTCCAACTGAAGTTGTATTAAGAGATAGAGGAGCAGGAGAAAAATTAATAGAGGATTTTATGATTGCTGCAAATGAATGTGTTGCTTCGCATATTTATTTTATGAACTTACCATTTATATATCGTGTGCATGAATATCCTAAAGAAGAAAAGATAAGAAGCTTTTTAGGGTTTGTTAGTGGATTAGGATATAAAATAACTGGAAATATCAAGGATTTTAAACCTACTACAATGCAAAATATATTAGAACAGCTTAAGGATAAACCTGAATATAAAATTTTATGTACATTGTTACTTAGAAGTATGCAAAAAGCTGTATATAGAGAAGAAAATTTAGGCCATTATGGACTTGCAAGTAGTTGTTATACTCATTTTACTTCTCCTATTAGAAGATATCCAGATACAACTGTACATAGATTACTTAGAACATATTTGTTTGATGGAAAAATTGATATGTCGACTGTAAGAAAATGGGAGGAAAAACTTGTTTATATTGCAGAACATTCATCAGAAAGAGAGCGTGCTTCAGTTGATTGTGAAAGAGAAGTAGAAGATATGAAAATGGCCGAATACATGGAAAAACATATTGGTGAAGAATTTGAGGGAATGATATCATCAATAACAAGTTTTGGAATGTTTGTTGAATTAGATAATTTAATTGAAGGATTAGTTCCACTAAGAGATATGAAAGATTTCTTTCATTTTGATGAAGAACATTTATGTTTGACTGGAGAAAAAAGTCATATAAAATATTCAATTGGGGAAAGAGTAATTGTTAAGGTTGTAAGAGCAAGTAAGGAAGATAAGATAATAGATTTTGAAGTAATAAGAAAGGTTGATTAGTGGTATGAGTAGTAGACATAAAAAGAGAAAATTAAAAAAGATTCCTAAAATTATTTTAGTTTTCTTTATTTTGTTATTAGCAGGTGTTGGTACTTATCTTTTTATAAATAATAATCAAAGACAAGAAAAAAATAATGGTACTAAAAAAGTGGAAAAGAAAAAAGAAGAGAAGAAAGCTGTTGATTATGAAGCAAAAGTTTTCATGGTCGGAGACGCTTTAATTCATTGGGGTGTATATAATGATGCTAAACAAGCTGATGGATCATATGACTTTAAACCACAATTAGAATACATAAAACCTATTTCATCAAAATATGATTTAGCATATTATAATCAAGAAACTATTTTAGGTGGCTCTGAATTAGGATATTCAAGTTATCCAAGATTTAATTCACCTCAGGAAGTTGGAGATGCTTTTATAGATGCAGGATTTAATATGGTATCTTTAGCTACTAACCATACTATGGATAAAGGTGAGGCTGGAGTTCTTAACTCTGTTGCTTACTGGAAAAATCATCCTGAAGTAGCTGCGTCAGGGCAATGGTCTAGCGCAGAAGAAAGAAATGCAAGTGTTGCAAAAGTATATGAAAAAAATAATATAAAGTACGCATTTATTTCATATACCATTTGGACAAATGGATTAGAAACTCCAAATGGAAAAGAATATCTAAATAATGTTTATAGTCCTGAAAAGGCAAAAACTGATATTGAATCAGTTCGTGATAAAGTTGATTTTGTTATTGTTGCTATGCATTGGGGAACAGAATACTCATTAAGAACAGATAACAAACAGGATGAGATAGCAGCATATTTATCTGGACTAGGTGTTGATTTAATTATTGGTGCACATCCACATGTTGTTCAAACTGTTGAATATATAAATAATAATAAAACATTTGTAGTATATTCTTTAGGTAATTTTATAAGTGATCAGTTAAATGTAGAAAATTATGTTGGACTTGCAATGGAAGTTACATTAAAAAAGCACGTTGATGTAGACGATAATGTTACAAATTCAGTAGTTGAGCCTAAAGCTCAATTGCTATATACTGTAACTAATCAAAGTAGGGGATATAGTACTAATTTTAGAGTAATACCTTTCCCTAAATTACAGGATAACCAGCTACCAAATCATAATGAAATATATGAAAAGTATAAAGCTATAGTTAATGAATGTTACCCAAATCTTACATGGGGATTAACTTGGGAGTGATATAATGGAAATATTTAATAGAAGAGCAAAATTTGATTATTTTATAGAAGAAGAATATGAAGCGGGTATTGTATTAACAGGTACTGAAATAAAGTCTGTTAGAAATGGACATTGTAATATTAAAGATTCTTATGGTATTTTAAAGAATAATGAAATATATCTATTAAATATGTTTATTGGTCAATATAAAGAAGGAAATATATTTAATCATGATGAAACTAGAAATAGAAAACTTTTACTTCATAAGAAAGAAATAAAAAAAATTAGACAGGCTATTGAAGTTCAGGGGTTAACTCTTATTCCTTTGAAATTATATTTTAAAAATAATATTTTAAAGGTTCTCTTGGGAGTATGTAGAGGAAAGAAAAACTACGACAAGAGAGAATCAATGAAGGAAAGGGATATTAATAGAGAAGTTCAAAAAAATTTAAAACAAAGATATTAAATTTCTATTTTTGTATAATTAAGACAAAAAAGAGCATTTAAAGCTCTTTTTTATATTCTTCTATAAATAGTTTGTATAAATTATTACATACTTTTTCATCCATTGCTTTTTTAGCAATATATGGATTCTTAATTTTTAAATCTTTATATTTTTCAAATCCTAATGTATGAAACGGAAGAAATTCAACTTTTTCTATATTTTTGATTGTGCTTTTTAGAAAGGTTGCTAAATCTTTGATATATTCTTTATTATCATTTACATTAGGCACAATTACTTGTCTTATCCATAATTTTTTATTTAAACTATTTATTTTTTTTGTAAATTCTATGAAATTGTCATAATTATCCGTTTGAGTTATTTCTTTATAACCATCTTTTGTTATATGTTTAATATCTAGTATAATTAAATCTGCAAGTTTTAGGAATTTTTCATTATATTTTCCTATACCTGCTGTGTCTAAAGTGATATGAATTCCTTCTTTTTTTAATCTTTCTGTTAGTTCTATTAGATTATTGCTTTGAAGTAATGGTTCCCCACCAGAAAATGTCACACCACCATTTTTATTAAAATATGGTTTATTTCTAATTATTCTGTCAAATAGTTCTTCTGTTGTATAGTTATTTTTGTTTTTAAACCATGTCTCTGGGTTATGACAAAATTTACATCTTAAATTACATCCATTTAGAAATATCGTTGTTCTTATACCTGGTCCATCTACTGTTGAAAAAGATTCTATTTTACTTACGCTTATTTTAGATTGACTCATGGAATGTTCTCATTATAACTTCTTCTTGTTGTTCTCTTGTTAATTTATTAAATCTAACAGCATATCCAGATACTCTTATTGTAAGAAGAGGATATTTTTCTGGGTTTTCCATTGCATCTATTAAAGTTTCTCTATCAAGTACATTTACGTTAAGATGATGTGCACCTTTTTGAAAGTATCCATCTAATAATTGAACTAAGTTATTTATTCTATCTTTTTCAGATTTACCTAATGATTTTGGAATTATTGAGAATGTATTAGATATACCATCTCTACATACATTTTCCCAATCTAGTTTGGCTACTGAGTTAAGTGATGCGATTGCTCCTGATGTGTCTCTTCCATGCATTGGATTTGCTCCTGGTGCAAATGGAACTCCCGATTTTCTTCCATCTGGGGTTGCTCCAGTATTATGACCATATACTACATTAGATGTTATTGTAAGAACTGATAATGTTGGTTTAGCGTTTCTATAACATTTATGTGATGATAATTCTTTATAAAATTTTTCTAATAATTCTTTTCCTAATTCATCAACTCTGTCATCATCATTTCCGTATCTTGGAAAGTCTCCTTCTATTTCAAAGTCTACTGTTATACCATCTTCATCTCTAATTGGTTTTACTTTTGCATATTTTATTGCGGATAGTGAATCTACTGCGACAGAAAAACCTGCAACACCATATGCCATTAATCTATTTACATTTGTGTCATGTAGAGCCATTTGTCCTGCTTCATATGCATATTTATCATGCATATAGTGAATTATATTCATAGCATCACTGTAGATTCTTGCGACTTCTTTTAGCATTTTCCAATAAACCTTTTTAACTTTATTATAATCTAAATATTCATCAGTATTTTTGTCAAAGCCTTTAATAACTACATTTCTTTTTATTTCATCAATTCCACCATTTATTGAATATAATAATGCTTTCGCTAAATTACATCTAGCTCCAAAAAATTGCATATCTTTACCTATTCTCATTGATGATACACAGCAAGCGATAGCATAGTCATCACCCATAGTTTTTTTCATTAAATCATCGTTTTCATATTGTACTGAATCTGTTTTAATAGAGATTTTTGCACAATATTTCTTCCATGGCTCTGGTAGGTTTTGTGCCCATAATACAGTCATATTTGGTTCTGGTGCACTCTCAAGGTTTTCTAGTGTATGAAGAATTCTATATGATGTTTTAGTAACCATTACTTTTCCTTCAGTACTCATTCCACCAAGTGAGCATGTTACCCATGTTGGATCTCCTGAGAATAATTCATCATATTCAGGAGTTCTTAAGTGTCTTGCTGCTCTTAATTTTATTACAAAATTGTCTATTATTTCTTGTGCTTCTTTTTCAGTAATTAATCCATTTTTTAAGTCTCTTTGGAAATATATGTCAAAGAATGCATCAACTCTTCCTAAAGACATTGCAGCACCATTGTTTTCTTTAATTGCTGCTAGATATCCAAAATATGTCCATTGAACTGCTTCTTTAGCATTTTTTGCTGGATTAGTAATATCAAAACCATAGCTTTCAGCCATTTGTCTTATTTCATCAAGTGCTTTATATTGCATAGCTATTTCTTCTATATTTATTTCCATCTTGTCCCATTCTTCATATTTGTCGGCCATTAACTTTTCTGTTCCATATAAGGCAATTCTTCTATAATCTCCAATTATTCTTCCTCTTCCATAGGCGTCTGGAAGACCAGTTAATAATTTATTATGTCTTGCTTTTCTTATTTCTTTAGTATACGCATCAAAAACTCCATCATTATGTGTTTTTACAAGGTTACTATTTAAGAATTTATCAAGATTTTCATTCATTTTATATCCATATGCATCTAATTCTTGA
>CADBGE010000057.1 GCA_902794075.1 uncultured Erysipelotrichaceae bacterium
CTACCAAAAACTATTTTTTCTACTTTTAGTTTTTCTAGAATAGTAATTGCTCCATATGCAAAAAAGTCAGCTGATTGTGTTGCGAATGGGTATGGAAGTTCTATTACAAGATCTATTCCTAGTTTTAGAGCTATTTCTGTTCTTTTAAATTTATTAATTATAGATGGTGTTCCTCTTTGAGAAAAATGTCCATTCATTACTAAAATAATAGTATAATCTTTATATTTTTCTTTTATTTTATTCAAATGATATAAATGACCGTTTGTAAATGGATTATATTCTGCAATAATTCCTATTGATTTCATGGTAGCCCTCTTTTCTTTGATTTGTATTTTATCATATTATTAATTTATTTACAATTATTGTTAAGTATATAGTAATATAATGATTATTTAAAAATAAAATATAATGTAAAGTATGATTTTATTTGTATAAATTTGTTTTTTATTGCTTTAATTATGATATAATTTGATTAAATGGAGGGATTAGATGAAGATTATTGTAGTAGCAGGAGGAACAGGGGGTCATATCTATCCCGCAATAGCGATTATAAGAAAAATTCAAGAGATGGAAAAGAACTCTGAAATATTATATATTGGAACTAACGATAGAATGGAAAAAGATATTATTCCTAAAATGGGGATTAAGTTTATTGGTATTGAAATGAGTGGTTTAAATAGAAAAAATATTTTGTCTAATATAAGTGTATTTTTTAAATTTAAAAATGCTGTTAAAAGATCTCTTGAAGAAATTGATAAATTTAAGCCTGATGTAGTAGTAGGTGCAGGAGGATATATAACTGCTCCAGTATTATATGCTGCCCATAAAAGAAATATTCCAACTTTAATTCATGAACAAAATTCTATTCCTGGGATGTCAAATAAGTTTATAGGGAATTTTGCTGATAGAATATGTGTTTCATTACCAAATAGTTTAGAATTATTTCCGAGAAAAAAAGTATGTTATACAGGAAATCCTCGAAGTGAAGAAATAATACATGTAGATGTTTTAAAGAAAAGTAGTGTTGGATTTGATGAGAAAAAGAAATTGGTTGTTGTAGTAATGGGTTCTTTAGGAAGCACAACTATGACTAAAAAGATAAAAGAGTTAATTCCTAGTTTTAATAATAAAAATTACCAAGTGTTAGTAATTACAGGTAAATCTTATTATGATGATTATAAGTCTTTAGATGTTTCTAATAATGTTAAGATTGTTCCTTTTATGGATAATTTAATTAACTTACTAAAAGATAGTGATTTAATTATTTCAAGAGCAGGAGCTTCAACTATTGCGGAAATAACAGCTATAGGTTTACCTGCTATACTAGTACCATCTCCTTATGTTACTAATAATCATCAATATAAAAATGCTAAAGAGTTAAGTGATAATGGTGCATGTGTAATAGTTAGTGAAGATGATTTTTCTAGTGAGACAATTATCAAAGAGATTGATAAATTATTTGATAATAAAGAATTGTATGATAAAATGTCTAAGAATAGTAGAAATTTAGGAATTGATGATTCTGCAACTAGAATATATGAAGAAATTAGAAAGATAATTAGGTGATGTTTTCGTGAAGGAAATTATTGATTTAATTAAAAGTAAAAATATAGGAAAGATAGAAGAAAATGTTTCTTTAAAAAAATATACTACTTATTGCTCTGGTGGAATTGCAAGAGCAATAGTTTTTCCTAAAAGTGTTGATGCTCTTGTTATGCTTTTAAATATATTAAAGAAAAGTCCTATTAAATATAAAATATTAGGTAATGGATCTAATTTATTATTTAGTGACTCACTATATGATGGAATATTAATTAAACTTAGTGAATTTGATAATATTAAATTTATTGGTAAAAATAAAGTAAGAGTAGGAGCAGGATATCCTCTAATAAAGTTGAGTCTACAAACTGCTAAAAAAGGTCTTACTGGTTTAGAGTTTGCTTCTGGAATTCCTGGTAGTGTAGGTGGAGCAGTTTATATGAATGCAGGTGCTTATAAGTCTGATATGGGATATGTTGTTGAAAGTGTTAAAGTTCTTACGCCTGATTTAAATATTATTAATTTAGTTAATAAAGAGATGAATTTTCATTACAGAAGTTCTTTTTTACAAAGTCATCCTGGATATATTTGTTTAGAGGTGACAATTGAACTTAAGGTTGGTAAAAGAGAGGCTATAGAAGAACTTATAAGAGAAAGAAGAAAAAGAAGAATTGAATCTCAACCTTTAGAATATCCAAGTGCTGGTAGTGTTTTTAGAAATCCTCCAGATAATTTTGCAGGAAAACTTATTGAGGATGTTGGATTAAAAGGATTAAAAAAAGGTGGAGCAATGATTAGTAGTAAACATGCTAATTTTATTGTAAATTATAAGAATGCAAAGAGTAGTGATATTAAATATTTGATCGATTTAGCTCATGATAAAGTGTTAGAAAAATATGGAATTAATATGAAAATAGAACAAGAATTTGTTAATTGGGAGTAATATGGCAAAAAAAATAGTCAAGAAAACTAGAATAAAATTATTTAGTTTGTTAATAGTTCTTTTAATAATATTAGGGCTATTTTTTGGCGTTTATTTATCTTTAAAAATTAAAACAAAAAATATAATAATAAAAGGTAATAATTATTTAAATGATGATTATATAATTGATTTAGCTGGTATAGGTGATTATCCTGATTTTATTTTTTTAAAAACTAGTAAAAGAGAGAAGAATGTTTCTAAGTCTAAATATATAGATTCTTGTAAAATAAAGAAAAAGTTTGGCTTTATATTAGAAGTTAATATTGTTGAAAACAAGGCTCTTTTCTATGATTTAAATAAAGATAAATATATTTTAGAGAATAATAGTGAGGTATCGTATGATGATATAAGTAGGAATTTTAGAGTTCCTAGATTACTTAATTATGTTCCAGATAAAAAGTATAATAAATTTATTAAAGGTATGTCTGATGTAAAAGATGATATATTATCAAAGATTAGTGATATTGAATATCAACCTAATGATTATGATAAAGATAGATTTTTATTATATATGGATGATGGAAATATGGTTTATCTTACATTAACAAAATTTAAAATGATTAATCATTATAATGAAGTTTTAACTCAACTAGAAGGACATAGAGGAATTTTATATTTAGATAGTGGTAATCATTTTCAGATAAAAGAATAGAGATATTGATAAGGAAGAAGTAGTTTTTTCTTTCTTTTTTTTTATTGTCATAGTATAATTAAATTTAAAGATAGGAGATGGATTCTATGAATGATTTTTATACTGGTATTGATTTAGGTACTGATAGTATTAAAATTATAGTTTGTGAGAAGTTGGGTGAAAAATATAATGTTCTTGCGAAAACTAGTTATCCATCTAAAGGAATTGAAAGAGGATTTGTTACTGATATTAAGTCAGCAACTAATAGTGTTAAAGGCGCAATTGCGGAGGTTAATGAAATATTAGGTTCTAAAATTAATAAAGTTATAGCATCTGTTCCTCCAGAGGATTGTAAGTTTGATATTGTTAGTGGTAAGGTTGAGGTTGAAGATTATAGTTTTATAAGCGGTAAAGATATAAGCAATGTACTTTTAGCTGCGTTAAAAGATCATGACTTTGGAGATTATGAACTTGTTACATCAATGCCTATTAGTTTTACAATTGATGGAGAAGAGAATGTTAAGGATCCAAAAGGCTTAAAAGGAAGTACTCTTGAAACAAGAGTTGTTGTTTGTAGTACCCCTAAGGAGTCTTTATATAGAATTCTATCTGTTTTAAAATTATCTGGATTGGAAGTAGTTGATATTTGTTATTCTTCGTTTGGAGATTATTATGCATTAAGTGGCAAGAAAGATGATTCTTTGGTTGGAGCAGTAATAAATATAGGGGAAAATTCTACTAATGTCTCTGTTTTTAATAGAGGGATACAAATTAAAAATGGAGTTGTTGCGCTTGGGAGTAAAAGTGTAGATAAAGATTTAACTTATGTTTTTAAATCTAAGTTAAGTCTTTCAAGAGAAATAAAAGAAAAATTTGCTGTTGCTTTATCTAGTTATGCTGATGGTAATGATAAGTGGGATTTAGAGGTAGATAAAGATAATAAAAAGGATGTCAATCAACTTGGGGTTTCTAAAGTTGTTGAAGCTAGGGTAAGAGAGATATTAAAACTTGCGAAAAATGAAATAAAAAACTTAACAAATAGAGAAATTCGTTATATAATTATAACAGGTGGCTTGACAGAACTTGCTGGTTTTCAGTATTTAGTTGAGCAAGAATTTGGTTTTGTCGCTAAGGTTGGTAATATTACTACGATAGGTATTAGAAATAATAAATACAGTAGTTGTTTTGGTATTATCAAGTATTTTAATAACAAACTTAATTTGAGAGATAAACATTATAATATGTTTACTAGTGATGAGATTGATGAGATTAGAAGTGTATAACTTTATATAGATAGTAGTTGTATTATTTACAACGTTATTGTAAGGAGGACAAGGTATGATAGGCGGATTAGAAATGGATCAATTAGCGAAAATCAAAGTCATCGGATTAGGTGGCGGTGGTGGAAACGCTATTAATAGAATGGTTGAATCTGGTGTTAAAGGAGTAGAATTTATTGCTGCTAATACAGATTTACAAGTGTTAAATTCATCAAAAGCTGATGTTAAAATCCAAATTGGTGCAACTTTAACAGATGGTCTTGGTGCAGGAGGTAAGCCTGAAGTAGGTAAGGAATCTGCAGTTGAGTCTAAAAAAGAAATTGAAGATGCATTAAGTGGAGCAGATATGGTATTTATTACAGCTGGAATGGGTGGAGGAACAGGAACTGGAGCTGCTGCAATAGTTGCAGAGATTGCTCAAGGACTTGGAGCTCTTACAGTTGCGATTGTTACTAAGCCATTTTCTTTTGAAGGCAAAAGAAGAATGGAAAATGCTCTTAAAGGTATTGAAGAGTTAAGAAAACATGTTGATACATTAATTGTGATTCCAAATGATAGATTAAGAGAAATAATTGATAAGTCTACACCAATGCTTGAAGCATTTAAAGAAGTTGACAATGTTTTAAGACGTGGTGTTCAATCTATATCTGATTTAATTGCAGTAGTTGGACTTGTTAACCTTGACTTTGCAGACGTTAAAGCTGTAATGCAAGGAAGTGGTCGTGCTATTATTGGTATAGGTATTGGCATGGGTGAAGATAGAGCTCTTGAAGCTGCTAAACAAGCAGTATCCAGTCCACTTCTTGAACAATCTATAGAAGGTGCAACAGATGCAATTATTAATATTACTGGTGGAGTTAATTTAACATTATTTGAAGCTGAGCAGGCAGCAGAAGTTGTTAGAAGTGCAAGTAATACTGATATTAATACAATTTTTGGTTCTGTTATTAATGAAAATTTAACTGATGAAGTAATTGTTACTGTAATTGCAACAGGGTTTGATAAGAAAGCAAATAGTGCTCCTGAACCAATTTATAGTAATACTAATCAGAGTCAAAATAGAAGAAGTACTCCAACAATTAGAGAAGAATATCCTTATCAACCTGAAATACTTCAAGATGATGATGATTCTAATCCGGTAGGTGGAGGGGATTATGAAGTCCCAGCTTTCTTGAGAGACAGAAATTATTAAAAAAATAAGCAAGTATTTTAATACTTGCTTTTATTTTTAACATTCTCTTCCTTCTAGACAGATATTTATACTATATTTACTATTTCCTCGATATTCATTATCTTTAAAATCGTCTTCTGTATCATAAGTAAAGGCAGTTAATATTATTTTTGAGTTTACTTGGTCTATTGAATAACTACTTTGTAGTTTTATAGATGTCATAAGAGTATTTTCATTAAATTCATCTTTTTCTATATGAGAGTAAAATGATTTACCATAATTTGCATAATCATCATATAAATAATTCATAAGATATTCCCACTTATCAAATGTATTTTCTGGAGAAAAAATATTATATGAAATATTCTCTCCATTTGATAAACTGAATTTTATATTAAATCCTAATTTTATATTATTATATTTATTCCATTCATCATAGAAAGAAGGACCGAATCCTTTACTTAATGTTATTGATTCTTCATTAGATGGATAAATTTGAAATACACCAATATCTTGTTCTACTACTGGTGTTATATTAATTGTATTTAGCTTAGATAAGGTATTTCCTTGTTGTTTGAATATTCCAATTGGAGTAATATTCTCATCTTTATAGGTATTTTCTACTACTTCTTGTTTTTTTTCTACTTTTTCTTTGCTTTTTTCTTTTATTTCCTTTTTTGTACATCCACAAATTGTTAGAATTATTACTAATAATATTAATACTTTTTTCATATTTCACCTCTAGTATTAATATAACAAATTTTATATAAAAATAAAAGAAATCTATAAATTATAAATATTTGTATCTTTTATTATAAATAAATATGTAAAATTATGTATTTTATTTAATATTATTTAGGTTTTATGATACAATTTAATAGGAGGGTTGTTATGATAGAAATTATTAAAGCAGTATTATTTGGTATAGTTGAAGGTATAACTGAATGGTTACCTATATCATCAACAGGTCATATGATCCTATTAGATGAATTTATAAATTTAAATGTTTCAAAAGATTTTTATAAATTATTTGAAGTGGTTATTCAATTAGGGGCTATTATGGCTGTTGTTGTTTTATATTTTAAAAGTATATGGCCATTAAAAAAGAAGAATAATAAAGTTGTTTTTGATAAGAAAAAACTTAACTTATGGGGTAAGATTCTAGTAGCATGTTTACCTGCTGCTATCATTGGTTTATTATTTGATGATTTTTTAGATAAACATTTATACAATAGTATTGTAGTATCATTAGCTCTTATTATATATGGTATTCTTTTTATAGTTGTTGAAAAGAAGAATATAGGTAAAAGAAATGTTAAAAGTGTTGAAAAGGATTTCAACTACTTGCATTAATTCCAGGTACGTCTAGAAGTGGATCTACTATTTTAGGTGGATTATTTTTAGGACTTGAGAGAAGTGTTGCTGCAGAATTTACATTCTTCTTAGCAATTCCTGTTATGGCAGGTGCATCTCTTTTAAAGTTAGCTAAATATGTATTAAAAGTTGGTTTTGTATTTAGTGGACTTGAAATAGCAATATTATTAGTTTCATCAGTAGTTGCATTCATTGTAAGTATTTTAGTTATTAAGTTTTTGATGAATTATATTAAAAAACATGATTTTAAAGTATTTGGATACTATAGAATAGCATTAGGTATTCTGGTATTGTTATACTTTTTAATAAAATAAAGAGTAATTTTTTGTATTGCTCTTTTTAGGTGGGAGAAGGAGAAGTAAAATGGAAAAAGAAAAAAAAGATCAAAAAAAAGAATTAATAAAGGATTCAAAATTAAGATTAATAGTTTTTGAAAGTGCAAAGGAGTTAGGGGACAGAGTTGATTATCATTTAGTTAAAAAATACAATCTAGATCCAAATAAATATACTTTTAAGGTACCTATTAAAGAAAATTTCTTTGCAGATGGACATTCAAAAGTTGAAATTCAAGAGTCAATTAGAGGAAAGAATGTATTTATGATGACTGATGTTGGAAATTATTCAATTGAATATAAAAATCATGGTTACACAAATCATGCATCTCCAAATGATCTTTATATTCAATTATTAGATGGTATTGGGGCTTGCGGTAGTCATGCTGATTGTATAAATGTAATTGAGACTATTCTTTATGCCGGTAGACAACATCGTAAAAATACAAGAGAAAATTTGGCATGTGCAATGTACCTACATTATTTGGATATTAAAAAATGTGTAAAAAGTGTTATAACTTTTGATGCACACGATCCTGGAGTTGAGCAAGCTCTTCATGATACGGAATTTGCAAACTTTTTTCCAACAAATGAGATTCTTGCAAATTATATAAATGATACTCCTATTGAACAATTAAAAAATATAGTGTTTGTTGCGCCTGATAATGGAGCAACAGGAAGAAGAAATGTTTATTTAAATTCATTTAATACACAAAATATTCATCGTGAAGCAGGAAGTTTTGTAAAACAAAGAGATTATAACCGCGTAGTAGATGGTAAAAATCCAGTAACAAGTCATGATTATTCTGGCACAGGTGATCTGGAAGGATACACTGCAATAGTCCCTGACGACATGATATCAAGCGGCGGAAGTATGTTTGATGTTATAGAAGAATTAAAAAAGCGTGGTGTTAAACACATATACTTAGTTGTTACATTTGCTTTATATGTTGAAGGAATCGACAAATTTGAAGATTATTATCAAAAAGGAATGTTAGATGGAGTGTATACTACAAACCTTTCATATATACCTGAGGAATATAAAAATGCTCCATGGTTACATGTATGTGATTGTTCTAAACTAGTTGCAAAGATTATATATAATATGTACAACGATTTATCTATGTCACCAATACTTACAGATAAGTCTGCTCCAATTAAATTATTAGAGAAA
>CADBGE010000058.1 GCA_902794075.1 uncultured Erysipelotrichaceae bacterium
TCACCATGTGCCTGAGTGGCGGAATTGGTAGACGCACAGGACTTAAAATCCTGCGAGAATCAACCCTCGTGCCGGTTCAAGTCCGGCCTTAGGCACCATTACGGAGGAATACCCAAGTCTGGTTGAAGGGACCGGTCTTGAAAACCGGAAGGTCGTGCAAGCGGCGCAGGGGTTCGAATCCCTTTTCCTCCGCCATTGATATCGCGGGGTAGAGCAGTTTGGTAGCTCGTTGGGCTCATAACCCAGAGGTCGAAGGTTCGAATCCTTCCCCCGCAACCAATTATTGTTTATTTATGGTTCCTTGGTGCAGCTGGTTAACACGTCTGCCTGTCACGCAGAAGATCGCGGGTTCGAGTCCCGTAGGAACCGCCATATGGCTTCATAGCTCAGTCGGTAGAGCAAGGGACTGAAAATCCCTGTGTCGCTGGTTCGATTCCCGCTGGAGCCACCATTTTTTTTATAAAATAGAGTAGCTAAACTCCATGTCATTGCGCTCGTAGCTCAGTTGGATAGAGTGTTTGGCTACGAACCAAAAGGTCAGGGGTTCGAATCCCTTCGAGCGCACCATACTGGGAAGTGGCTCAACTTGGTAGAGCACTAGGTTTGGGACCTAGGGGTTGCGGGTTCAAATCCCGTCTTCCCAACCATTTATCAAGATATAACTAATTACTTTATGTAGTTAGTTTTTTTATTGCAACCCCTAGATCACAAACTAGTGTTACAAATACTTATAAATTTCAAATTAAATGTAAATATTTACATATTTTTAAATATTATTAGTTCAAAATATATATTTAGTGATATAATAATTATTGTAGTAGGATTTATTCACGTGTCTTATAAATCTTGCTATGAAAAATTATTTTAATATAATATCTAAAAAAATATATAGAAAGAAGTCATATATTACGCACTAATTATAATAAAGGATATATATTAAAAGAAAAATAACTGAATGCGTGAATCAGTTATTTTTTTTGAAATCTTTTTTGTTATATAATTTTTCAATATCAAATATTTTTATTCTAAATGATGTTCCATGATTGTATACATTTCCATATTTTTTTGTATCCATATAAACTGATATATTGAATAATATTGTAATAATTCCATTTTCAATTTGTTTTATAAAAGTTTCATCATCAATTATTTCATAAAAATCTATATGATAATAGTAAAAGTATTCTATTTCAAAATTATCTTTTTTAACTTCTGCTTTTATTATTGATAAATTTTTGATTTTGTAGTTTATTTTTTCTCTAATTAAATCAAAACTCCATGATATATTTTCTTCAACAAGATTTTTATTTAAATCAAAAACTTGTAATCTTATAACTTTATTATCATAGTCAACTCTTAGTTTAAAGAAATGTTTTCCTTTTTTTGAATAATTATTAACACTTACATTTATTGCAAATGTTTTAAAATAATTTTTATTTTTGTTGCATGTCCCATATGTATCGTAGATTCTTTTTATTGCAAATACTTCGTTATCTGGATTAGCAGTAAAAAGTGTTATATCTCCTTTACTATATTTTTTTTTGACCTTAATTTCAATATTATAAAAATCTGCAATAGGTAAATTTTCTTCCTGTTTTCCAATTAATCTTTCAAATGTATATCCTATTCCTGTTGACCCTTTTCTTTGTGATTTTACCCATCCTTTCTTTTTTATCTTTAAAAATTTAATGAATAATAAGGTCATTTCTTTCTTTGTTATATTTTCACCTCCAGTATTATTATTCGTTTTTTCTTTTCTTTTTGTCAAAAAATATATATAATATATTTTGATATAAAGAAGAGTGATATAATGCAATTAGAAAAAATTAACAAAATAAATGATATAAAAAAGTTAACTTTAGATGAAAAGAAGATTTTATCTGATGAAATAAGGCGATATATATTAGATGTTGTTTCAACTAATGGTGGGCATCTTGCATCTAATTTAGGAATTGTTGAACTTACTATTGCTCTTGAAAGTGTTTTTGATGTGAAGAAAGATAACATTATATGGGATGTAGGGCATCAGTGCTATGTTCACAAAATTTTGACAGGGCGAAAAGAAAAACTTAAATCTATGAGACAATTTGGTGGTATTTCTGGTTTTCCTAAAACAAATGAGTCTTTTACTGATTCATTTGATACAGGACATAGTAGTACATCAATATCTGCCGCAATTGGATTTGCAACAGCTAGAGATTTAAAGAAAAAAAACAATAAGGTTATCGCTGTTATAGGTGATGGAGCATTAACTGGTGGAATGGCTATGGAAGCATTAAATCATGTTGGCTGCTCTGGAAAAGATATTATTGTTATTTTGAATGATAATGAAATGAGCATTTCAAAAAATATTGGTGGGATGAATCGGTTTCTAACAAAATTACGTGTAAAGAAAAATTATTATAATTCAAATGCTTTCTGGAAAAAGGTAATAGGAAAAGTTCCTTGTCTTGGGAAAAAAACAATTTCTATTATTACACGTTTAAAGAATAGTCTAAAACAATTTATAATACCAAGCATGTATTTTGAAGATATTGGATTTAGATATTTGGGTCCAGTTGATGGACATAATATTTCTGATATGGAAGATTTATTTTCAAAGGCAAAAGATTTACATGGACCTACATTAATTCATGTTATTACAAAAAAAGGAAAAGGATATTCATTCGCAGAAAAGACTCCTGAAAAGTTTCATGGTATATCAAAATTTAATATTGATACAGGAGAACCTATTAATTCAAAAAAAGATGATTATTCAAGTATATTTGGTCAAAAACTTGTTAATATTGCTAAAAAGAATAAAAAAATTGTAGCAATTACTGCAGCTATGAGAGATGGTACAGGATTGTCATTGTTTGCATCTAAATATCCAAATCGTTTTTTTGATGTTGGAATAGCAGAACAACACGCACTTACTTTTGCAGCAGGACTTGCAAAATCTGGTCTTATTCCATTTATATCTTTATATTCATCTTTTTATCAAAGAGGCTATGATCAGGTAATTCATGATATTTGTTTGCAGAACTTGCATGTTATAATGTGTGTTGATAGAGCTGGTATAGTTGGAAATGATGGCCCTACACATCATGGGGTTTTTGATTTAGCTTTTTTTAGATTAATTCCAAATATTGTTATAATGGCTCCAAGAAATTATGAAGAATTAAGATTAATGATGGATTTTGCTGTAGAAGTTAAAAAACCAATTGTAATTAGATATCCAAGAGGATGTGAAAACACAATTAACTATCCGTGTGATAAAATAAAAATTGGTAAAAGTGAGTTTATTGAGGTAGGAAATGATCTTACAATTGTTACTATTGGTAATTCAGTTTATAAGGGAATACTTCTTTCTGAAAAATTAAAAGGTGATAATATAAAAAGTGATGTAATTAACTGCAGATTTTTAAAGCCATTTGATAATAAGAATATCATAAAGAGTATTAATAAGACAAAAAAAATTGTTGTTATTGAGGATGGTACAATAGTTGGTGGTTTATGTTCAATGATTAAAGAAACAATTGTTGATAATAATATAAATGGAGTTGAGTCTGTTTATTTTGCTTACCCTGATAAATTTATTCCACATGGATCAGTTTCAGAATTAGAAAAGAAGTATCATTTAGATATTAAATCTATTTATAAAAAAACAATTAAAATGTTTAAATAAAAAATCTATTTTTGTAGATTTTTTTTGGTTGAGAATTATTTAATAATATGATAATTTTATAGTAGAGGTGTTAAGATGAATAATAAAGTCGTTTTAATAGGATGCGGAAATGTTGGTATGGCATATGCCTATGCTCTGGTTAATCAAAAAGTATATGTAAATGAACTTGTATTAATAGATATTAATAAAGATAAGGCAATAGGAGAGGCGATGGATTTAAATCACTGCCAAGCTTATAGTCCATCAAGAATAAAGATAACAGTAGGAGACTATGATGATTGCAAAAATGCAAAGATTGTTGTAATTGCTGCAGGTGCAAATAGTGCTCCAGGTGAGAGTAGAATGGATTTAATATATAAGAATAGTAAAATTTTTAAGACAATTGTATCTGATGTAATGAAAAGTGGATTTAATGGAATATTTATTGTTGCAACAAATCCTTTAGATATTATGACATATTTGACATTAAAATATAGTGGACTTCCTAAAAATAGGGTAATTGGTTCTGGAACTACTCTTGACACTGCGAGATTGAGATTTATATTAAGTGAAAAAACAGGAGTATGTCCTAAGAATATTGAAGCTTATGTTATTGGGGAACATGGTGACAGTGAATTTGTTCCTTGGAGCAATGTAAATATAGCTTATAAAAAGATAAGTGATATTTTAAGTGATGATGAACTTGTAGAAATTGAGAATGAAGTTAGAAATTCTGCATATGAAATAATTGAAAGAAAAGGCGCTACTGCATACGGTATAGGAATGTGTTTGGTTAGAATAACAAATGCTATAATTGAAGATAAAAATATAATTCTTCCTGTTTCTAGTTGGGATGAGAAGAATGAAATATGTATTTCTACACCTGCAATTGTAAATAAACATGGTGTTAAAGAAAAAATATTTATACCTTTAAATGAAAAAGAAACAAAACTAATAATTAATTCAATTAGTGTTATTAAAACTGCAATAGAAAAAATAGTTTAATATTAATAATAACGATAAGAATATTTCTAGTGTTCTTTTCTTTTTTTTTAATACATATATATTATTGGTGATATCTTTGAAAAAATTAATTATACTATTATTATTAATTATGCCTATCAGTGTATTTGCTGATAGTGCTATGTCGTCCATTGTTATTGACAATGATAGTGGGAGAACTCTTTATGAGAAAAATCCAAATAATAAAATGCTTGTTGCTTCCACAACAAAAATAATGACTTGTATTATTGCTTTAGAGAATACCAAACTTTCGAAAGAAATAAAGGTTGGAAATGAAGTCGCTAAAATATATGGTACAAATATTTATGTTGAGATTGGAGAAAAAATAACTGTGGAGGATTTATTATATGGTTTGATGCTTAGAAGTGGAAATGATGCAGCAGTTGTTCTTGCTAATAATATTTTTAATAGTGAAGAAGAATTTGTAAAAAAGATGAATGAAAAGGCAAAGGAAATTGGAATGAAAAATACCTATTTTGAGAATCCTCATGGATTAGACGATGATACAAAAAATTATTCTACTGCATATGATATGGCATTACTTGCTAAATATGCTTTTAAAAATAAGGTATATAGAAAAATAGTTTCAACTAAAAAGTATAATACAAAATCTAATTTAAAAAGTTATGAATGGTATAATAGGATGAGTCTTATTAATGATTATAAATATTGTGTAGGAGGAAAAAATGGTTATACTCCTAAAGCTGGGAAAACGCTTGTCTCTTATGCATCAAAAAATAATATGAATTTAATTGCGGTTACACTTGATGATAGTGATTGTTATGCTAATCATAAAAAACTTTATGAAAATATCTTTAAATTGTATAATAACTATAAAATAATTGATAAAGATGAGTTTATTATTGATTCATCATTAATTAAGAATAACGTATATATTAAAAAATCATTTTCATATCCTTTAAAAAAGAATGAAGTGGATAAAATTTCTACATCTATTCATATTAATGATAGTAAAAATGGCAAAGTTGGAGAAATAACTATTAAACTTGATTCGAAGAAAATTGGATGTATAGATATTTTTTCTAAAGAAAAAGAAAAGGAGAAAATGAGTTTTCTCCAAAGATTGTTAAAATTATTTATTAGATAATCTATAGAAATTCATTGATGGTCTACAAAATAGTCTTATTCCACTTTTATTATTTGTTCCTAGTCCTGATGATATATATAATTTTGAATCATTTATTTTATAATAATTTTGATCATATTTCTTTGCACCATTTTTCTTAAATGGTGTGTAATTAATAATTGGGATTCTTATATTTCCATTGTGTGAGTGTCCTGAAAGTATTAAGTCTGTATTGTAACTATTTATCATATCGTCAGCTGAATCTGGTTCATGAACTAATGCAATTGTAAAAATATTGGGGTTGTGTGATTCTTCATTGAAATAACTATATCCTTTTTCAATATCTTGTTCATTATTTATCAAACTGGATATGCCAACTAGTAAAATAGGATTATTATCTGATTTATAAATTAATTCATTTTCATTTCTAAGTATTGTGAAATTTGCTTGATTGAATATTGAAATAATATTTTCGTTGTTTGAATCTTCATCTCCCAGTATTGCATATTTTCCAAGAGTTGCATTTAATTCTTTTAATTTATTTGTAAGTATTTCAGTATCCTTTGTCTTCATTTTATAATCTTTATATATTAAATCACCTGTAAAAACAATTATATCAGGTTTTCGTTCGTTTATTTTTTTATTAATGTCATTTAAGTTGTCTTGTGTCATTGTTGATCCATAGTGTAGATCACTAAAGTGCATTATTTTTGTTCCTATAAAACTGTCAGGTATTTTTTTGTTTATAATTCTGTATTCTCTAATTGAAATCATGGTTGTAGAAACATATGTTGTGTAGAAAAAGAATACTGTAGTAGTTATAGCAATAAAAATAGTTATTTTTAGTATTCTTTTAACTATATTTCTAATATTTTCTTTTTTTTGTTCTTCAATAATATCTTTGTGCTTTTCTTGACTTCTTTCTTCTCTAGTCATATTATCACTTATGTGATATTATATAGGAGGTGATTGATATGAAATATGATGTAGTAATTGTGGGTGCAGGGCCTGCAGGTTTATTTTGTGCGTATGAACTTATTACTTCAAGGAAAGATTTAAAAATTTTGCTTTTGGATAAAGGTTCTCTTGCTAAAAAGAGAGTTTGCCCAATGAATAAGAATAAAGTACCTTGTCAAAATTGTAATCCATGTGGAATACTTGCTGGATTTGGAGGAGCAGGGACTTTTAGTGATGGTAAACTTAATTTTATTCCTAGACTTGGAAAAAGTGATTTAACTAAATATATGAGTGAAAGTGAAGCAAATAATTTAATTGATGAAACTGAAGTAATATTTAATAAATTTAATATGGATGCTGAGGTTTATCCAAGCAATATGGATGAAGCAATTGAAATTAGAAAGAAAGTTGCAATTGCGGGATCTAAATTGTTGCTTATTAAACAAAAACATTTAGGTAGTGACCGTTTACCTGATTATATTGATGGAATATGTAAATATCTTGAAGATAGAGGTGTAAAGCTTGTTGAAAGAGCTGATGTTTTAGATATAAAGACTATAAAAGATGATAAACATACTATTACATATACTATAGGTAAAAATGAGTCAGTGGTTGAGTCTAAGAATGTTGTTGTTGCGCCAGGAAGAACTGGAGCAAAGTGGATTCAGGAATTAGCTGATAAATATAATATTCCATATTTATCTCAAAGTATAGAAATTGGTGTAAGAGTTGAAGTTAGAAAAGATATTATGGAAAGTATTACTAATGTTATTTATGATCCAACTATATTTATTAAGACTGATACTTATGGTGATGAAATTAGAACTTTCTGTACTAATCCAGGTGGTTTTGTTGCTAAGGAAAATTATTATGGATATATATGTGTAAATGGACATGCACTTAAGGATATAAAGAGTAATAATACAAATTTTGCTTTTATATCAAAAGTTAATTTAACTCAGCCTGTTACTAATACTAGATTATATGGGGAGTCTATTGCAAAGATTGCTAATGTACTTGGAGATGGGAAACCAATTATTCAATCTTTAAAGGACTTAAAGAGTGGAAGAAGAAGTGAGTGGCATAGAATAAAAAAAGGGTTTATAGAACCTACTTTAAAAGATTGTGTTGCTGGTGATTTAGCTCTTGTTATGCCTCATAGAATTATTACAAATATATTAGAGGGACTTGAGAAACTTGATAAGATAATACCTGGAGTAAATAACGATGATACTTTACTTTATGGACCAGAAATAAAGTTTTTCTCAAATGAGATTGAAACTGATGATAAATTTAGATTAAAAGATGATAATCTTTATTTTATAGGTGATGGTGCTGGAAAAGCTGGAAATATTGTAACTGCTGCTGCTACTGGTTTAGTTGCTGCTAGAGATATATTGGAAAGGACTAAGTAAATGAAAAATAAAATAATAATAATTGGAGTTATTTGTGTATTGTTAGTATTAGTATTTATATTTGGTAAATCTGATGATACTAAAAATAAAGAAGAAATGTTAAATATTAATTATAATGTTAAGGGAAATGAAGTTTCTTTAGAAAAATATGAAACAGATAATCCTGTAGTTGCAATGTATATTGAAAAGTATGGAAGTGTTGTAATGGAATTATATCCTGATAAAGCACCTAATACAGTTAATAATTTTATATCGTTAATAAAAAGTGGATTTTATGATAATAATACTTTTCATAGATTAGTTACTGG
>CADBGE010000059.1:0-8024 GCA_902794075.1 uncultured Erysipelotrichaceae bacterium
TTTTGAATCTTTTAAATTATTTAAGACTTCTTTATTTGGATGCCCATATCTGTTATTCTTTCCTACACTAATAATTGAATATTTAGGATTAATCTCATTTATAAATTCATTACTACTGCTTGTTTTAGATCCATGATGCCCTACTTTTAATACATCTATATTTGGTAAATTATACTTGTTTAATATTTCTTTTTCAGTCGTACTTGAGGCATCTCCCATAAACATAAATTTATATTCATTAAGTTCGGTATATATTACATTACTATTATCATTTTCATTATCATATTCTTTGGTTTGTAAAAAATATAATTTATTCTTATCTATATTTAATTCTTTAATACATGAATAATATTTAATCTTTTTCTTATCCAATAGTTTAATTAATTCACTCTCTAAATTGTTAAATTCACCACAATTAAATATTACTTTCTCTACTTTGAAATTATTTACTAAATTAATAGCTTCTCCCATATGGTCGTAGTCTCCATGAGTAATTATTAATGTATTTATTTTTGCTATACCTAAACTTTTTAAGAATGGGAATGTTGTATTAAAAAATATTTCATTATTTCTTATTCCACCATAACGTATCATTTTTAAAATATGGTAGAAAAAAATGAAAAAGAAGAATTACAAATAAAATATACATATATGATTTTCTTTTGAATATTAAATATAATATAATCAAAATAAAGTATGTTAAATATATAATTAGTGGCAATCTCATAAAAGTAATTTTCCCTACATTTATATGTGATAAAAATATAGATGTATTTTCAAGAATTTTAATTAAATAGTTATATATAAATTCAAATGGTTTAAAAAATATTATTAATAAACTTAGTGGAAAAATAATAATACTAATAAAAGGAACAAAGAATAAATTATATATAACACTAAGGATATTAAGTTGATAAAAATTATATAAAGTAATTGGAATTGATGATATAAATGACAAAACTGATACTTTTAATAATGATATAAAATAATTATTAGATTTCAACATATCAGATAAAGATAACAAAGAAAAACTTATCAAATATGAGTATTCAAATCCAACGTCAAAAATATAATTTGGATTTATTAAAAGAGATACTGAAATTATTAATAAAAATAAATTTACTGGTTTTATATAAAAGTAATATATTTTGTTAATGCCAAATAATATATAAAATAATACTCCTCTTAAGATTGATGCTGAAAGTCCTACAATCAATAAATAAAAAGTAAGGATAATTGATGTAATTTTAAAAGTATTTTCTTCTGTTGTAAGCTTTCTTAATAATTTACTTATTATTGAAGATAGTAATGTTATATGCATACCACTAATGGCAAATAAATGGCTTATTCCATTTTCTTGGTAACTTCTAATACTTTCTCTATTTACTAGTGATTTATCGCCAATTAAGAATATATATAGATATGGATTATTGCCAAGGTTATCTATTATTTTTTGTTTTATATAATAATATATATTTTTATTACTATTTATTTTTTTAATACTATGGGCATTTACTATATAATTAATATTTTTTCTTTTTAAATATTTTTTGTAATTAAATAAATATTTTGTAGAATTATTTTGTGGTTTATAAAACTCTCCTTTTATAATTATTTTATCTCCTAAAGATAAAGATATTTTTTTCTTTGAATAATACTTTACTAAGAGTTTTTCTTTTGATTTTAAATAAATAGTATATTTATCATCTTTATTATTAATAATAGTTACAATACCAGTAGCTGTTGTTGTTTTACTTGTATAGATAGATTTATTATTTATATTGAGTCTTATAATTGATATCACAATAACTATTAAAAATATTATTATATATATTTTATCAAGTAGTAATATTTTCCTTAATTGAAGCAAATAAGTTATCTCCTATTCCTGGAACTTTTTTTATATCTTCTATACTATTAAATTGTTCATTTTCTTCTCTATATTTTATGATATCTTTTGCTTTTGACTCTCCTATTCCTTGTAAATTCATCAATTCTTCTTTTGTAGCAGTATTAATATTAATTAATCCATTTATTTCATTTGATGAGATAGAAATACATGCATCATTTTGTATAGAATATATTTCATTTTTTGTACATTTTTCTTGGACTTGTTTTTCTATTTCTTTTGTTTTTGAAAAATCTTCTACTTCAGCATAACTATATATAATTATTACCATTTCATCAGTAATTTTTTTACTTAAATTAATTACTGATGTATCTGCTTCTTCTGTCAAACCACCTGCCATATTAATAACATCAATAACTCTAGAAGATGTTTTTAATTCATATATGCCTGGATTAATTACTTGTCCTTTAATGTCTACTTTATAAAGTTCTTCTTTTTCTTCTTTCTTTTGGAGTTTTTTGTCTTCTAAAACAAGATCTTCTTTTACATCCTTTTTATTATCTTTTTTTAACGAATTGAATATTATTATTGAAGCAATTACAATCAAAATTATAAAAGAAATTACTCCAATCAATATTTGTTTTCTATATCTATATTTAAATGTGATATTAACACCTCCATTTTTATTATTAAAAAAAAAGAAAAGTTTTTCACTTTTCTTTATTATTTTTTTCTTATTTGTTTCTTTTTTATTACAAGAGGTTCTTCTATAATATCTTCTTTCTCTGATAAACCTATAGGTATATATTGCATTAATTCATTTTCTAATGATAGTAGATTTTCTGTTTTAATTCTTCCTCCTGCACTTTGTGGATTTCCTCCTCCGTGCATTTTACTCATTATTGTTCCAACATTAACCTTTTTAGTACTTCTTGCTGATATATGGACAATTCCTGGCTCAACAAAACCTAGTGCAAAAGATGCATCAACTCCATTAAATTTCATCATTCTATCTGCAGCTTTTGCATAGTCTTCTTTTGTATATATTGTTTCTGGATTATTTCTATCAAGAGTAAATGATACTTGAATTGGTGCCAAAAGTGAATCAGAATATTTTTTGATTATTGTTCCGTTTATTATCAAATTACTGATTCTACAAAAACTTTCAAACTCTTCCAAAAACAAGTTATTAACAAAATCAGTATCTGCCCCATGACGTAGAAGTTTCTCTGCAGTATCATGTGTATCTTCTGTAACATTTTGTTTAAATCTTTTTGTATCAAGATTTATTCCTGCAAGTAAGTAATTTGCAACCATAGAATTGTATGGTATTTTTGCATTATTAAAGATAGTTGCTACTATTTCACATGCACTTGACATATCTTCTCTAATTAACTTATCTTCTGTTTTAATAGTATTATTATCTTCGTTATGATGATCAATTATTATAATTTTTTTAAATTTATATACATCTTCTCCTAATGAAATCATGTGAGTTTTGTTTACATCAGTTAAAATTAATAACGAATTTGAATTTACCATTTCTAAGGCAGTATTTTTATTTATAATATTATATTTATCACTACAATCATCAATTACTTTTTTTGTACTTGAATCTATCTTAGACGGTTCATCATTTACAATGATACTACATGGCTTTTTATAATAATTTGCTAAAGCACATAATCCTATTGCTGAACCAATTGCATCAAGATCCGGACCATTATGTCCAATTACAAAAACATGTGAACTCTTTTTTATTTCTGTTTCAAGCCTAGATTTTAGCTCTTTTAATGTTTTCATACTACTTCTCCTCTACCCTTTATAGATGGGTAAAATTAGATTATTCTTTAAAATAAAATTTACTCTTTTATTATGCTTTACTTCATTTTATTATGTTAAATATTCAGAAAACTTCTTCTTTTAGGAAATATTTTATCTTTTAAACATAAAAAAAGCAAGTATTTTTTTATAACTTACTTTTTCTTAATAAATAATAGTAATATATTTATTTTAGTTTTTATCTTTTTTCATTATATAGACGTGTATCGATATTTACTCTTTGAACTATGCTTAAAGATGCAATTAAGCATATAGTGAAACTTCCTCCATAACTCATAAATGGTAATGGAACACCTGTCATAGGAATTAGTCCCATAATACCTAATAAATTGACCGTAATATGTAGAAAAATATATGTTGCTATACCATAACATAATATAGCTCCTCTATTTGTTGGAGATTTTCTTCCTATTAATAATATTCTAAATAGCACAATTAAATATAATATTAATATACCTATACCTGTAATTACGCCTAATTCTTCAACTATAATTGCAAAAATAAAGTCTGTATATGGTTCTGGTAAATATAAATATTTTTGAGTAGAATTTCCTAAACCTACTCCAGTTAATCCTCCATTATTAATAGCAATATAACAGTTACAAACCTGATTACCATTACTTAGAATTTTTTCACAAGGATTTGATATATCAAATCTTTCTAGTTGCCTTTCTTCAAGTATTTTTTTACCCATTCCAAATACTGCAAAGGCTCCAAGAATTACTATTGAAAGAGCAATAAATGATATTTTATATTTTATTTCTTTGGAAATTGGCACTGAAAAAAATATAACAGCAACAGTTAATGAATATATAATTGTTGTTCCAAGGTCTGGTTGAATAAATATTAGTGCCGCAATTGCAACACATACACCTATTGGATAAAGAGTTGCAATCCATCCATTTAATTTATTTTTATATATTTCATAATAATCTGCTAAAAAAACAATTGATATTACTTTTACAAATTCTGATGGTTGAATACTTACAAAACCTAAATCAAACCAACTTATTGCCTGGTTTTTAGCACTACCATATATTAATAATACAACTAAGGCAACAATATTTAATATTAGTAGTGGCCTTGATATTTTCCCATATACAAAAGTATTAAAGGGAATCATAATAATAAATAAAATGATACCAACTGCTAAGAAAATTGCTTGTCTTACAAAATAGTTATAAGGGCTAACAGCTTGTGACATATATGCAGTTACATTAGATGCTGAAAAAACCATAATTAATCCAATTATAAATAATAATACTGAAACAATTAATAAAGGTTTATCTAAATATTTTAGTTTCTTTATCATATGTATTCTCCCTTCTACTATAAATATAACATAATAATAAAGAATTATAAATCAACTAGGACAAATTTATTATCAAAATGTGTAAATAATCATATTTTATATTAGTAAAGGAGGATATTATGTATTACTATGGAAACGGTGGGACATGTTGTCCTAATCAAACTTCTTACTACTATCCTGTAGGAAATCAAAATAGAAGTAATTATGCAATTGTATTAGTATTATTTATCTTATTAGTAATTATTCTAGGTAATAGATTTTCAAATTAATATCAGAACCTTTAAAGGTTCTTTTTTTGACTTTTAACTAATTTTGAGTATAATATATCCAGGTGATTTTATGGAGGGGTTCTATAGATTAGCAAAAATGATTGTTAATAAAAAGTTTCCTAATGAAGGCAATGATTTAAAAGCATTTTTTATTTGTGCAATATATGGACTACTATGTAAATATAATAATTGTCCTGAAATAGTTTGCGATGTATTTTTAAATACTGATTTATATATGGAAAATGATACGGTTAATAATATATTAAAAAAATATGATATAGATATTGAATTTGAAGATGATGATGATGAGAATAATAGAACATACGCTGTTTCAAATCAAGGATATTCTTTTATATATAATGAAATATTAGACTGTATAGAATGCAAAAAAGATAATTCATTTATTGTATGTAGTCTTAAAGATATAACAACGGTTATGTTATTAAATTCTTTTTGTCACGAGATGGGGCATTTAATAAAAGGTCATTATGCAGGATTTGATACTTTTAAAGAAGAAAATATTTCTAATTGCTATATGAGAACTGGTCTAGGACACTATATATATGCATATAATCCCAAGAAAGACACATTAAGTGAAAGACAAGTGTTTGCTTATTTTGAGGAAGCTATTAACACAATACAAACAACTGAAGTTATGAAGGAAATATTAGATATTGTAAAATATACTGATGATCCTTCAATACATGAATTTGTAAGTACTTTGGATAAAAAAGATATGTTGGAAGATCATGGATATGAAGGTGTTGTGGATGTTGTTAGAAAATTATGGGATATTGATGAAGTTAAAAAAGTAATAGAAGAAAATATTGTAGATGGAAAAATTGAAGAATCAATTTATAGAATTAATAAAATGTTAGATGATATTTATGGATTTGTAAGAATTTGTGGTATTGTTGATAATATTACTTTAAATTATTGGGATAGAGACAAAGATGATTATCTTAATAAACAATATAATAAATTTGATAATCTTATTAACAAAATTAAAAGTTATCAGAAAACTAAAAAATAATTACTTTATTAATTAGTCTTTAATTTTTACAGATTATTTGATAAAATATATGAAGTTGAGGTGGTATTAGTGTTAAAGACATGTGATATTTTAGATGAAAAAAATAAAATACTTAGAACTGTAAGTAAAGAAGTTACTTTTCCTTTATCTAAAAAAGATAAAGATACAATAGATACTATGATTAAGTATTTACATGATAGTCAAATAGATGAACTTTCTGAGAAATATGATTTAAGACCAGGTATGGGAATGAGTGCAATTCAACTTGGTATTCCTAAAAGATATTTTGTTGTTGTACATGAAGTTGATGAAGGAGAATTTGATACTTATATTTTAATTAATCCAAGAATCATTTCTAATTCAATGGAGAAAATTTATGTTGAAGAAGGAGAAGGATGTTTATCTGTAAATAGACCTGTTGAAGGAATTGTTCCAAGATATGCAAGGAATTGTTCCAAGATATGCAAGAGTTACAATGGAAGCATATGATATGGAAGGAAGAAAGATAAATGTACGTGCAAGAGAAGAATTAGCAATTTGCTTCCAACATGAATTAGATCATTTAAATGGGATACTATTTATAGATCATATAGATAAGAAAAATCCTTATAAAGATAAGGATTTATATAGACCAATATAATCTTATATATAATTTTTATACCAAACTTTTTTTAATAGTTTGGTATTTTTTTGTATAAATTATTACATTATTTCATTCACATCTTGTAATTTAACACTTACTAATTTTGATACACCTGACTCTTGCATTGTAATACCATATAAGGTATTTGCATATTCCATTGTTTTCTTTTTATGAGTTATTATTAAGAATTGTGTTTTATTCTTATAATGGTCTAGATATTTACCAAATTGTTGAACATTTGCTTCATCTAGAGCTGCCTCTACTTCATCAAATAAGCAAAACGGAACTGTTCTTACATTTAAAATCGCGAATAACAAACTAATCGCAGTTAGAGTTTTTTCTCCTCCTGATAATAGTGATATTGTTGTTAGTTTCTTTCCTGGAGGAGATGCTACTATATCTACCCCTGTTGTTAAAATATCTTCTGGATTAGTTAATTTTAAATCTGCTGAACCACCATTAAATAATTCCTTAAATACAGTTTTAAATTCTTCTCTTATCTTTTCAAAAGTATTTGCAAATTCTTCCTTCATTACTGCATCCATTTCATTCATTATTTCTAATAATGTATCCTCTGCAGATAATAAATCATCTCTTTGTTTAGTTAAGAATTCATATCTTGTGTTAACTTTTTCATATTCTTCAATTGATTCTAAGTTGACCATTCCAATTCTTTTGATATTAGCTCTATAGTTATTTACTTTTTCTCTTGCTTCATCTGGCTCAATATCTAATACATAATTATTTTTTGCATGTTCAAAAGTCATTTCATAATCACTAGATAAAATACTTAACATGTTATCTAATTTAACATCTGCCCTAGTAATATTTATTTCTAATTCTTTAGCTTCTCTTTCTAAATTATTAATATTAGATTTTCTTAGTTTATCTTCTGCTTGAGATTCTTCTAATTTTTGTTTTAATATATCAATTTCATTAGATATAGATTTTAAATTAATTTCAATTTGTTCTTTATAAGTAGTTTTTTCATGATAAAGTTTTATAAGTTCTTGTTCTTTTTCACTAATAGAATTATTTTTTATTGATTCTAATGATTCATATTCTTTACTTATATT
>CADBGE010000059.1:8048-9790 GCA_902794075.1 uncultured Erysipelotrichaceae bacterium
TCTTTTTCTTCTTGTTTTAATAAATTTAAAGTATCTTCTAAATGTTTTAAATCTTGTTTTAGAGAAATGATACTTTTTGATGAATAGAAAGATCCTCCTGTAAGAGATCCTCCAACATTTACTACATCTCCTTCTAATGTTACAATTCTATATTTTGCTTTTATCATATGAGAAAGACGAGTTGCGGCATCCATATTAGTAACAACTACTACATTGCCTAATTGATTTTTTATAACATTATCAAATTCTTTATTATAAGAAATTAAGTCTGCCATTACTCCTAAGAAATCATTACTATTTTTTAAGATATTTAGAGATTCATTATCGATATATCTTTCTTTTATAATTGATAATGGGAAGAATGTTGCTCTTCCTAAATGATTATCTTTTAAATAGTTAATTGCTGTTTTTGCAGATGATTCATCTTTAGTAATAATAAAGTTTTTACAACTATTAATAGCAGTATTTAGGGCTTTAACATATTCATCTTCACATGAGATAACATTTCCAATTGTATTATGAATTCCTGTAAGATTTGATTTAAGAATCTTTCTTACAGAATTAGGCATATCTCCACCCTGTTCTATTTCATTTTGTAGACTTGTAATTTTATGATTAGTTGAAATTATTTCTTGATTATGTCTTGTATATTCACCTACAAGCATATTTTTCTTTGATTTTAGACTATTTAGTTCTTTTTCTATTTGAACTTGTTCATTATCTTTACTACTTGAATTATTTAAAAGAATTTTTATATCTTCTTCAATTACTTTAATATTTGATGTAAGTGTTTCTTTTTGTTCAATTACTTGTCTAATTTCTTCTTTTACTTTTTCTTCTTCCATGGTGGTTTTACTTTTCTCTTTTAAAAGATTTCTCTCACCATCTATTCTTGTTCTCTCTTCTGTTACTTTTAATAGTTCTCTATTTAAATTTGTTTTTTCTATTTCTAATTTAGCTAGTTTATTATTATCACTTTCATATTTAGCGTCATTTTTACTTGTTTCATTTGAAATAAGCATTATTTCACTATCTATTTTTTCTTTTCTTTTTTTATCATTTTCCTGAGTAATATGAATATTTTCTATATCGTATGCAAGTAAAGCTACTTCATATTTATCTAGCCCTTCTTTGTTTTCAAGATATTCTTTGGCTTTTTTACTTTGTCTTTTTAATGGCCCAATTTGTGAATCTAATTCTGTAATTATATCATTTACTCTATCAATATTATTATGTGTTCTATCTAGTTTTCTTAAAGCTTCTTCTTTTCTTTTTTTATACTTTAATATTCCTGATGCTTCTTCAAATATAACTCTTCTATCTTGTGAAGAATTAGATAATATTTTATCTACTTCTCCTTGAGAAATAATATTAAATGATTCTTTACCCATTCCTGTATCAAGTAATAAATTATTAATATCTTTTAGACGACATTTTTCATTATTTAAATAATATTCATTTTCTCCACTTCTATATACTCTTCTTTTAATAGATATTTCTGTATATGGAACATTTAAAAAATGGTCTTCATTGTCAAATATTAATTCTACTGATGCGACATTAAGTGGATTTCTACTTTTACTTCCTGAGAAAATTATATCTGTCATTGAGCCATCTCCTCTTAGAGATTTTACAGATTGTTCTCCTAAAACCCATCTTACAGCATCCACGACATTACTTTTTCCTGATCCATTAGGACCAACAATACAAGTAATTTTATCATCTAATTTTATATCTAGTTT
>CADBGE010000060.1 GCA_902794075.1 uncultured Erysipelotrichaceae bacterium
AAATGTAAAAGATACATCAAATGTAACGATACTACTAGAAACAATGGCTGGTAAAGGTAGTGAAGTTGGAAAAACAATAGAAGAAATAGAAGAAATAATAAAAGGAGTTGCTGATAAAAAACATATTGGAGTATGTTTAGATACATGTCATTTAAATGACGCAGGTTATGATATGTCTAAATTTGATGATTATTTAGATTTATTTGATAAAAAAATAGGCATAAATAAAATAGGTTGTATTCATATAAATGATTCTAAAAATATAATAAATTCTCATAAAGATAGACACGAAAACATTGGATTTGGAAAAATAGGATTTGATAATATAATAAAAATTATTTATAATTCAAGACTGAAAAATATTCCTAAGATATTAGAAACACCATATGTAGATAAGAAGTATCCACCATATAAATATGAAATAGATATGATTAAAAATAAAAAATTTGACGAAAAATGTTAATTGAAAAAATAAAACAAAAATAATATTTTACAAAAGTTAAAAATAAATATATAATCATAATAGGAGAAGATATATGAATAATAAGAATGGATTTACGATGATTGAGTTACTGGCGGCTATAACAATCATGGGTCTATTATTACTAATAAGTGTACCAGCGGTATCGGGGATAATAGAAAACTCAAGAAAAGATTCTTTTGTAATAATGACATCTGATTATCTTGAGGCAGTTGAAAATAATGTTATAGGTGATAATCTAGTATGTTATAATAATGGTAAATGGATACCTATATCAGTTACAAAAGATGGTAAATATTTCTTTTCTATCTGTACCAGTACTAGTAGTAAAAATTGCTATTTAGTAGGTGTAACAGGAATAGGAATAATAATGAATAGAGATGAGATAGTAGATAGTACAAGTAATTTGTTTGATAGTATAAAAAAGTCCCCATATGGTGATGCTGAACTACAAGGATATGTATCATGGGAAAAGAAAACAACAGGTACTGGTAAAGATAAAATGACAAGTATAAACTATAAAATCAAATTACAAGATGTAGCGTGGAGAGGATTTGAAAATGAATATACAAAAGATCAATTAAAAAGATCAAATATTGCAACAAGAGAAGTTGAATCAGATACCAAGTATAGACCAACAAATAACATAATGGGCAAGGGATATAAGCCTTGTAAATTTAAATAATTATTAAAGAAGGAGAAAAATATGAAAAAAGTAAATAATAATAAAAGAAAACTAGGATTTACATTAATTGAATTATTAGCAGTAATAACTATTATGGGTATTTTGTTACTAGTTGCAATACCAGCAGTATCAAGAATAATTGAAAACTCAAGAAGAGATACTTTTGCGACAGTTGCAACAGAATACTTAAATGCAGTAAAAAAAGCGGTTATTGCAGATGAATTAGAATGTGTTATATTGAAACCTTCATATCAGAGATTATCTGTATCTGCCACACCAGCGGGAAAGTATTTCTTTCCAATATGTACAAATGCAGATGAATGTACTGCAATAGATTATGGCCAAGGATCTATATTTAATAAAGATGTTTATATAAATGGAACAAAAGATCTAATGGAGTCAGGTGGAAAATCTCCATTTGGAGGAGCAGACTTAATAGGATATGTAATATGGGAGAAGAAAGATGTAGAAACATCAGATAATAATGTAACTTCAAAAACCGATTTTAAAATATTTTTACAAGATACAGGACAACATGGTTTTAATGGAGAAAGAACTGCTGAAGAATTAAAAAGATCAAATGTTTTAACAAATATAGAAAAAATAGATGAACCAGAAAGTAGGCTTCAACCATCATATTTAACAAAAGATATTGGGGTATGTACTTTAAAATAACATAAAAGGAACTTCATTAATAAGTTCCTTTTTTATAAATATCTATTTTTATAATCGATATAAAGATCAAGTAATTTTTTATAAAGTACAGGATTAATATTTTCTTTTAACTCATCAAATACCTTTATATTCTTATCTAATAATTCATTGTAGTTATATTTAATAAAATTATAGACAATGATTAGTTCATCTTGAGAGTAATTTAAATGATAATCATCAGCTATCTTTTTTAAATCATTTATATCAAGTTTATTTACATAATTTCTAACTATACTTTTATAAATAATATCACCTCTAGTTAATTTATATGAATTATTATTATAAATATGTGATAAACTATTAGTAGGTGAATAAAATGACTAAAAGAAAGAGAAACTATGAAATTATTATAAACAAAAGATTTATACTATTAATGATTTTAATAATTTTTTTGTTTTCTTTAGTAGTAATAAAATATATAGATGTAATGCTTATAAATAATAAAAAATACAAAGAATCATTATCAGTTCTTAATTATTCAGAAGTTAATGGAGCAAGTAGTCCAAGAGGAAGAATCTATGATAGAAACTATAATATTATTGTAGATAATAAATCATTAAAAATTATAACTTATCAAAAAAGTAAAAAAACATCTTCAAAAGAAATGATTGATTCTGCTAAATTATTATCAGAACATATATCAATTGATTATAATAAATTAACTAATAGGAATAAAAAAGAATATTTATGTGCTAAAGAAAAAGATTATTGTTCATCTTTAATTAATAAAAAAGATAAAGAAAAACTAGAACAAAGAAAAATAAATCAAAAAGATATATATGAGCTAAAGATGGAAAGAATTCCTGATGAAAAAATAGATTTTTCTGATGAAGAAAAAAAAGTTGCGTATATATATTATTTAATGAATAAAGGATATACATATGAAGAAAAGACAATAAAGTCTGATGTAACTGATGAAGAGTATGCTTATGTATCGGAAAATAGTAACTTACTACCAGGATTTAATACTAAAATAGATTGGGAAAGAGTATATCCATATGGAGATGTATTTAAAACAATACTAGGAAAAGTATCCTCATCACAACAAGGAATTCCAAAAGAAGAAAAAGAATATTATTTGTCAAAAGGATATAGTTTAAATGATAGAGTAGGTATAAGTTATTTAGAAAAAGAATATGAAGAATATTTGCACGGAGAAAAGGCAAAATATGAAGTAGTTAATTCTCATGAAATGAAATTAGTAAAAGAAGGACTAAGAGGAAAAGATATAGTATTAAGTATTGATATTAATCTTCAAAAAGATGTTGAAGAAATAATATCAGAATATGTAAGAAATACTAAAGGAGAACCAAATACAGAGTATTATGATCATTCGACAGTCATTATACAAGATCCAAATACAGGGGAGATACTTGCAATGGCAAGTAAAAGACTAGTAGATGGAGAAATAGTTGATAATACAACAAGTATTCTAACATCACCAATAATGCCAGGTTCAGTAGTAAAAGGTGCTTCAATGTTAGTTGGATATAATACAGGGGCAGTTCATATAGGAGAAACAATGTTAGATGAATGTGTAAAAGTTGCAGGAGTTCAAGAAAAATGTTCATCAGTAGATAATTTAGGAGTAATAAATGATATAACAGCTCTTGCGAAAAGTAGTAATGTTTATCAGTTTAAAATAGCAATAAGAGTAAATGGGCAAGAATATAGAAGAGATATGAAAATGAACTTTAATCAAAATTCGTTTGACACATATAGAAAAATGTACCGTTCATTTGGTTTAGGAGAAAAAACAGGAATAGATCTTCCGGTAGAAAGTAATGGATATACATCAAAAGATAAAGCGGCAGGAAACTTACTAGATTATGTAATGGGGCAATATGAAACATATACTCCAATTCAACTATCTCAATATATTTCAACAATAGCCAATGGAGGAGAAAGACTGGAACCACATCTTTTAAAAGAAATACATTCATCAAGTCAAACAGATGAAATAGGTGTGTTGGAGCAAAAAAAAGAAAGAAAAAAATTAAATAATATAAATACACAAGAAAAATATATAAACAGAGTAAAAGAAGGGTTTATAGCAGTAACAAATTCACCTGGAGGCTATGGAGTAGGCTATATGGATAGTTGGATGAAGCCTGCTGGAAAGACGGGAACATCACAAAGACTTTTATTGGATACGCTCCATATGATAATCCAAAAATGAGTATTGTAGTAACATCACCTAACTCTTCGCATCCAAGTACAATTGAATATAATAGTCTAGTAACATATCATTTGACTCAAGCAATAGCAAGAAAATATGGTGATTTATATGGCTATCAATAAAATATTGAAATAAAAAAGATTATATGATATAATTAAGGCGATAAATGGAGGAAGAAATATGATTAAAATGAAAGTAATAGTTCCAACATTTTTAGCTTTTGCTTTGATTGCATCATACACAGTATCAAGAGAAGCAAAGCAAAGGAAAGATGAAGAGAGTAAAAGCTATTCATCAAATATTTCAGAAATGAATTTTGATAATATATTTGAAGAAAAAGAAGATGTTGACTTTGATATATTTACAAAAGGGCAAAAATAAACTAAATATGTTATATTTAAAAGGTAAATATTATAATTTCTTTTGCAAAATATAAAATATTTGATATAATACCATTATGCGTGTAAGGAGGGAAGAAAAATGGCAAAAGTAGGAAATAGACAATATAAAACTCTAGTATGTAGTGAATGTAAAGAAGAAAATTATAGAGTACAAAAAAATGTTAGAAATACAACTGAACGTCTTGAAATGAACAGATACTGTTCTAGATGTAGAAAACACACTGTACACAAAGAAAAGAAATAAAATAAGTTAACTACTTATTTTTTAATTTAGGAGTGATAAAATGATTAGTACAAATGATTTAAAAAATGGAATTACTATTGAATATGAAGGAAATATTTATGTAGTAATGGAAACACAACATGTTAAACCAGGAAAAGGAGCTGCAATTGTAAAAGCAAAATTAAAGAATTTAAGAACAGGAGCAATCTTTGAACAAACATTTAATGCTGGAGTTAAAGTCGCAACTGCTCATATTACAAAACAATTAATGCAATATTTATATAATATGAATGATATCTATTATTTTATGAATATGGAATCATATGAACAATTAGAAGTTCCTGCAGATAAAATAGGAGATCAATCAAAATTATTAAAGGAAAACTTAGAAGTATACATTACCAGTTATGAAGGAGAAATCTTAGGGATAGACTTACCAGATAAAGTTGAATTAGTAATTACTCATACAGAACCAGCCGTTAAAGGTAATACTACAACAAATGCTTTAAAAGATGCTGAATGTGAAACAGGATTAATGGTAAGAGTTCCATTATTTATTGAAGAAGGAGAAACAATCATAGTTTCAACATCAGATGGTAAATATGTTTCTCGTGCATAAGGATTTATATGAAAAAGTGCAGTGAATGTAATATTGATATGATAGAAAATATCGAGATAGAAGGGCAACATCCATTTGAGCTAGGAATGGATGGAAAAAGCGAATTAAGAGTATTAATTCCAAGAAAAGTATTCAGTAAAATGATACCGATTAAAAGTAGAATTTGTCCACAATGTGGAAAAGTAGAACTATACATAAATCCAGAAGAGTTACAAAAGAAGTAATATAAAAGACAATTATAGTGTAAATGTAATTGTCTTTTTATTTGTAAAAAAATATAGATAATGATATTATAAAATTGGGTGATAAAATGAGTAAAATAAATATAGGCCTATTTGTAGATACATTCTATCCGATGATAGATGGTGTTATTATGGTAGTTGATAACTATGCTAAAAGACTTAGTAAATATGCTAACGTATATGTCTTTGCACCTGCATCTCCAGGAGAAGTTTATGATGATACAAAATTTAATTATAATGTTATAAGATGTAAATCTCTTGGATTATCATTTATTGATTATAGTTTACCTATTCCTGATTTAGATTCTACATTTAAAAATGATTTAAGAGGAATAAAGTTAGATATAGTACATATTCATTCACCATTTACTGTAGGTAGAATGGGTATAAATTATGCAGTTAAACATAACATTCCACTTGTTGCAACATTTCATAGTCAATATCGTCAAGATTTCTATAGAGCAACTAAAACAAACTTTCTGTCAAATCACTTAACTAGAGCAATAATAAAAATGTTTAATAAATGCGATGAATGTTGGACAATGAATAAAGCAATGGCAGACATATTTTATAAAGAATATGGGTATAAAACAATGCCTAAAATAATAAATAACGCAACAGATATGGAACCAATAAAAGATATAAAAGAATCAAATAAAAAAATAGATAAAGAATATGATATTAAAAAAGATGAAAAAGTTTTATTATATATAGGAAGAATAAATAAATTAAAAAATATTGATTTAATAATAGAATCATTAACTCATATTAAAAATACAAAATATAAAATGTTACTTGTTGGTAGTGGTCAAGATGAAAGATACTTTAATAATTTAATTGATAAATATAAATTAAATGATAAAGTAATTATGTGTGGAAAAATACTTAATAGAAAGATGCTTGCTGAATACTATGCAAGAGCAGATTTATTTTTATTTCCATCAATGTATGATTCAAACTCACTAGTACAAATAGAAGCTGCTTCTCAAAAAACACCAACATTATTTGTAAAAGATTCCGCAACATCATATTATATAAAAGATAATATAAATGGTTATATTGAAGAAAATAATTCAATAAAATATGCAAAAAGAATAGAAGAAATACTTGCTGATGAAAAAAAATTAAAAGAAGTATCAGAAAATGCATTTAAAGAATTATACATAAGTTGGGATGAAGAAGTTAAAAATATATATAATGAATATTTAAGATTAATAGAAAGTAGGAAAATATAATGGGATTATTTACTAAAAAAAGACGCGATGCAAAATGGATAAAACCAAAAGATACAATTCAGGCTATTGTACCATTTATAATGCCAAAAAGGACTGATGCTGAAGTTTCCAGTACAGTAGATATTGATATTACTAAACTAGTAGAATTTGTTGATAAACAAAATGAAAAAGATTTAGGTTATAAAATGACATACTTTCATGCATTATCATCATGTTTTGCTAAAACTGTTTTTAATAGACCAGCTCTAAATAGATTTGTTAAAAACAAAAGATTATATGAAAGAAATAAAATAACATTTGCTTTTATCGCAAAAGATAAATTAAGTGATTCAGGAGAAGAAAGAATAATTTGTATTGATATTGATCCAAAAGATAATGTAATGACCTATAGTAAAAAAGTTGCAGTAGATGTTTTTAAAGTTAGAAAAGAAGGGTCAAATGAGATGGATGGTATTCTTAGTTTTTTCACATCTCTTCCAAAGTTAATATTATCAATAATTGTAAGAATAGTAATGTTTATGGATAATCATGGAATAAGTCCTAAAGCTCTAACAGAAGGAGATACCAATTATGCAACAATTCTTTTAAGTAATTTAGGAAGTATTAAGACCAATTCTGTATATCATCATTTGAATGAATATGGAACAAATTCAGTAGTAATAACAATAGGAACAATTAGAGAAGAAAAAGGTAAGAAAATAGTTGATATAACCGCAACATTAGATGAAAGAATAGCTGATGGATTCTATTTTGCAAAGTCAATTCAATTAGCTGAATATATTGCAAAAAATCCAGAATTATTATTAGAAAACTTTCAAACAAAAGTTGAAATAGAAGATAAAATAAAGTAAAAATATACATCTATATATTTAGATGTTTTTTTAATTATTAAATAATATAATTATGACAAATTTATGTATTTAAATAGTCAAAAATATATTTTATGTAGTATAATTAATACAAAGGTAGGAATTAGATATGGCGAAGAGAAAAAAAAGAAAAACAGCTAAAAAACAAAAAATAGAATTAAAAGTAGAGGTATATGCCGTATTACTTATTATTATATCAATAATTGGATTGGGTAAGCTTGGACCAGTTGGAAGATTTATCGCATCATTTTCATTATTTATATCTGGATCTGCATATATGATTACTTTAGTATTATTTTTAATAATGGGAATATATACATTTTTTAAAGGAGATTGGCCCGATTTTATTTCAACCAAATTCCTAGGATTTTATATGTTAGCAATAGGATTTTTAACATTTATGCATTGGGATTTTATCTCTCTAAATAATGGAAATACAAGTCTAATATTTAGAGAAACATTAAATGAGTTATCAAAAGGATTTAATAGTATTATAGAGACAGGAACAGTCAGTGAATCAATCACAGTAGGTGGAGGATTTATTGGAGGAGTATTTGCCTTATTATTTTCAAAACTATTCTCACTCCTAGGAATGAAAATTGTATCAATTACATTAGTAGTAATAGGTCTATGCTTATTTACAGGATTCTCAATAAGTGAATTTGTAAATAATAGATTATCTACAGTAAAAGAAAAAAGAGAAAAGAAGAAAAAAGATAAAGATAATGGAGAAGAATATGATCCAGGAGAAGAAAATCATTTATTTAAAAAACAAGTTAAAATTAGTAATGGTAATGAGATAGAAACAATTGATAAACCAACTATTAAAAATATTGATGAATTAAAGAAAATTAATACAGAAGAAAATAAAGAATCTGAACAAAAAGAAGAAAGTGGACAAAAAAATCAAAATGTTATTAATCCAGCATATAAATTACCTCCATTAGATATTTTAAATAAACCAAAAAATCAAAATAATAAAATGGATAATTCTGCAATTGAAGCAAATATTGACAAATTAGAAAAAGTTTTATCTAGTTTCGGAGTATCTGCAAAAGTAGTTGAGGTACATATTGGACCAACTGTTGCTCAATACGAACTTGAAATTGCTAGTGGAACAAGAGTTAATAAAATAACAACTCTAAGTAGAGAAATAGCTCTAGCATTATCTAAAAAAGATGTAAGAATTGAAGCACCAATTCCAGGAAAAAGTACTGTTGGAGTTGAGTTTGCCAATGATAAACCAACTGCCGTTAGTTTCTATGAAATAATGGCAAGTAAAATAATGCTTCAAAATCAAGATAAAAAACTTATGGTTCCATTAGGAAAATCCATTATGGGAGATATCGGAGTATGTGAAATAAATAAAATGCCACATATGTTAATTGCAGGTACTACAGGTTCAGGTAAATCAGTATGTGTAAATGGAATTATATGTTCAATTCTAATGCGTGCAAAGCCAGATGAAGTAAAACTTGCTATGGTAGATCCTAAAGTAGTTGAATTATCAGTATATAATGGAATACCACACTTAATGTGTCCAGTTGTATCAGATCCTAAACAAGCAGCAATACTATTACAAAAAACTGTTGCAGAAATGGAAAAAAGATATCATCAATTTGCTGATAGTGGAACAAAGAAAATTGAAGGATACAATGAATATGTTGAAAAATGGAATAAACAACATCCGGATGCTAAAAAAGATAAAATGCCATTCATAGTAGTTATTATAGATGAGTTGGCAGACTTGATGATGGTAGCAGCAAAAGAAGTAGAAGATTCAATACTTAGAATTACACAAAAAGCCCGTGCTGCCGGAATACATTTAATTGTTGCAACACAAAGACCATCAACAGAAGTAATTACAGGACTTATTAAAGCAAATATTCCATCACGTATAGCCTTTGCAGTAGGATCAGGAATTGATTCAAGAACAATCCTAGACCAAGTAGGAGCAGAAAAACTATTAGGAAAAGGAGATATGTTCTTCATGCCAATAGGAATGAATTCTCCAATTCGTATTCAAGGGTCATTTATTACAGATGATGAAATTGCTAAAATAATAGAACATACAAAACAACAACAACAAGCACAATATGATGAAATATTTACAAATCTAGAAGTACAAAAAGAAGAAATTTCAAACGATGATACAGATACAAAAGAAGCATCAGGAGACAATCTATACGATGAAATAACAGACTTTGTTATTAAAACACAAAAAGCATCAGCCTCATTATTACAAAGAAAGTTTAAAATTGGATATAATAAAGCAGCTACAATGATAGATAAATTAGAAGAAGATGGAATAATAGGTCCTGCAACAGGTAATTCAAAACCAAGAGAAGTACTTATTAAGTATAGTGAATCAGATAGTGATGAATAGAGTAATTATATTAAAATAAGAAATGTCTGTATAGATATTTCTTTTTCTATGTGAAAATATGCCAACACCACATATTGGATGTGAAAAAAATGAAATAGCAGAAAATGTTTTGATGCCGGGAGATCCTCTAAGAGCAAAATATATTGCAGAACATTATTTAGAAGACTATAAACTAGTAAATGAAGTTAGAAATATGTTAGGTTATACAGGAACATATAAAGGAAAAAAAGTAACAGTATTCGCATCAGGTATGGGAATACCAAGTATTGGAATTTATTCATATGAATTGTATAAATACGTGGTTCATTTCATAAAGATATAAAAATGCTAGATGTAGTATTATCAAATAGTGCATACTGTAAAAGTTATTTTGATGAATTATTAGATGGAATAGATATTGATTTTATTCAATCATCAAATACTTTAAATAGAAAAATTATTAATAGCGCAAAAGTAAAAGGAATAGACTTAAAAATAGGTAAAACTATAACTAGTGATGTTTTTGATTTATACTGTGATGATAAAGTTAAATTTAAAAATCACTTTCCAGATATGGAATTTTTAGCAGTAGAGATGGAAGCATTTGGCTTATTCTATATTGCAAATAAATTAGGAAAAGAAGCAACATGTCTATTGACAGTTGTAGATTCACCATTTGATAAAAGAAGTTTAACAAGTGATGAAAGAGAAAAATCTCTAAATAAAATGATAGAGTTAGCGCTTGATTCAATAATTGAGTAAAATTTGGACATAATAATATAAGAGGTGAAAAAATGAAATATACAAAGAAAGACTTAGGATCATATAACTTACATATAATAAAAACAGATAAATTTAAAACAGTAACAGTAAAAGTAATATTTCATAGCCCAATTGTAAAAAAAGAAATTACAATGAGAAATGTATTATCAGATATATTACTTCAATCAAGTGAAAATTATCCCTCTAAGAGAGATTTAATAATTAAATCAGAAGAACTATATGCTGCAGATTTATACAATAGTACTGATAGAATAGGTAACTATATAATGACAAGTTTTACACTTCAAGTATTAAATGATAAATACACAGAAGAAGGAAATTTAAATAAAGCAGTAGAATTTTTAAAAGAAATACTATTTAATCCTGATATTGAAAATAATAGTTTTAAAGAAGAAAACTTATCACTAGTAAAAAATAATTGTGAAGTAGCTTTATCAACAATAAAAGAAGATCCAGTAGATTATACAATTATAAGATTAAATGAAGCCTATGATAAAGATAGTCCAATATCTTACAGACTAGTTGGATATAAAGAAGATTTAGATAATATTAATACATCAGATTTATATAATTATTATAATAAAATGATTGAAAAAGATTATGTAGATATATTTGTTGTAGGAGATATAGATGAAAAAGAAATATTATCTACAATAAAAGCAAACTTTAAGTTTAGAAAAATAAAAAAACAGGGAATTCCATATGAATTATCAATAAAACAACCAAGAAAAAGAAGATTAATCGCTAGAGAAAAAGTAATCGCATCACAATCAAAACTCGCAATAGCTTGTCCTCTAAAAAAGATGACAAAATATGAAAAAGATTATCCACTAGTACTCGCAAATATTATATTTGGAGGAACAAGTGATTCTAAATTATTTAAAGAAGTAAGAGAAAAGAATTCTCTATGTTATGCAATTTATTCAACACTAAGTAAATTAGATAATGTAGTAGTAATAAAAGCTGGTATTGATAAAGAAAATTTTGAAAAAACAGTTAAAATAATTACAGAAGTTCTTCATCAAGTAAAAAAAGGTAAATTTACAGATAAAGAAATAAGTATGGCAAAAGAAATATATAATACATCTATAGAAAATATAGAAGAAAACCCACATAGAATAATAAGTGAATATCTATCAGAAGAAATAACAGGATTAGATCCTTATAAGGATAGATTAGAAAAAATGAATAAAGTAACTAAAAAAGATATTAAAAAAGCACTTAATAAAATAAATATGGATACAATATTCTTGTTAGAAGGTGATTTAAAATGAAAGAAATAGAATTATCTTCATTAGATATGAAAATATATAGTGAAACATTACCAAATGGTTTAGAAATATATATGATACCATATGAAAATAAGAAGAATTATTATATAAGTTACGCAACTAAATTTGGAAGTGATGTATTAAAATTTGATTATGAAGGAAAAGCATATACACCTCCACTTGGAATAGCTCATTACTTAGAACATAAAGTATTTGAAACAGAATCAGGAGAAGATCCATTCACATTCTTCTCAGAAAGTGGTACAGGAAGTAATGCTATGACGTCATATGATAATACAAAATATATTTGTTATGGTACAAAAAAGTTTGAAGAAAATCTAAGATACTTATTAGATTTTGTTAATAAACCATATTTTACAGACGAAAATGTAGAAAAAGAAAAAGGTATAATCGCTGAAGAAATAAAAATGTATGATGACTTACCAGATTATAAAATTGAAATGAAACTAAGACAAAATATCTATAAAAATCATCCAAGAAAATATGATATAGCTGGAACAGTAGAAGAAATAAATAAAATAACAAAAGAAGATTTATACAAGTGTTATAATTCATTTTATACACCAAATAATATGTTTGTATTAATAGTTGGAAACTTTAATATTAAAAAAGCAGAAAAAATTATTAAAGAAGAATTTAATGATAAAAAAGAAATTAAACTTCCAAAAATATACAACATAGATGAAAAAAAAGAAGTCGTAAAAAAAGAAGAAGTAATTTATGAAGAAATAGAAGTACCTAAAATAGGTATAGGAGTAAAAATACCAAAATCAACGTTAAAGATGTCTGATACAGAACTAGATTTATATTTAAATATGTTAACGACAATTATATTTGGTTCATCATCAGAATTTAGAGAAAGAGTAAGACACAACTACAAAACCAGATAGTTTAATGAAGAAAATAGAAGAAGAATTAGATAACATTTCAATATCAGAAAAATCATTTGAAAGAATAAAAAAAGTATGGATTGCTAACGAAGTGAAAATCGCAGATGATATTAATAGAATGCAAAGAAGTGTTTATTATGATATTATCTTCTATAATAAAGTTATTCCAAATAGAATTGATCAAATAAGAAAAATGAATATAAATAAATTAAATAAATTAATCAAAAATATTAACTTTTCAAATAGATCAAAACTAATCGCATTAAATAAAAATAAATAGAGTATTAATATTAATGAAGTTGTAAGATAAAAGTGGACACATAAATAGTGTTTCCGCTTTTTTTGTTATAATTTAATAAAGGAGATGATTAAAATGGCTAAAAAAGGTCAAAA
>CADBGE010000061.1 GCA_902794075.1 uncultured Erysipelotrichaceae bacterium
TTTTGATATAGAAATGACTGGAAAACTAATGAATGGTATTTCACATCCAAATTATAATAAAATATACTTTTCTTCAAATGAAGATTTAAAAACAATTTTTTCAAATTTTGATTTTAATAATAAGAGTATTTTAACAGTTTTAGGATCAGGAGATCAGACATTTCATTTTTATAATAAAGGTGCTAATCAGGTGGATTTATTTGATATAAATAAGTTAACAATTTATTATTACTTTTTGAGAAAATGGATAATTAATTATTATGGGACATATTATCCAAATATTTTAGTAAATAATAATTATTTTATTGAACTATTTAGTAGTGTTAAACCATGTAGTGATCTAGAAAGTGATGTGCTTTTATATTGGAAAAAATATTTTATTGAATATGATTATGGTTATTGTTTAGAGATGTTTTCATTTTCTAATAGTCTTGTTGAAGACAATAATAAACTAGAAGATTTATCTGTTGTTAAAGAAAAACTAAATAATTCATTACCAAATATTTATAATACAGATATTAGTAAAGAAAATATAATAAAAAAACAGTATGATGTTATATATACATCAAATATTTCTGAATGGTTATATTCAAATGAAGGTATTTTTGTTCCTTATAATGAAAGTTCCTTTGTTACTTATAGAGATAACTTATATGATTTACTTAATGATAATGGTATTGTTATTATGAGTAATTATGGTAAATATGGAGCATGTTATCCTGAACTTAGAATTTTTAAAGAAAAGTTTGAATATATGGAATTGCCTGTTACTAAAATTGTTCCAAGGTATTATGAAGAATCTCCAGGATATGTATATACTAAGAAATAATTTATAAAACTATAGTACATTAAATTGACAAAAGGCATTAATTATAATATAATATTTTCGAAATCGATGAAGAAGAAAAGTAAATATAATTTATTTTATAGAGAGTTAGTGGTTGGTGAAAACTAATAAATGATTATATTGAAAGAACACTTCTGAGTACTTAAAGAAATTAAGTAGAATAAGTCGGATGCATACCGTTATATATGCTTAGGTTTATTAGAACCGAAAGTGATTATAAGATTATTCTTATAATAAAAAGGGTGGTACCGCGGAAACACTAGTCTTCGTCCCTTACTATATAGTAGGAGATAAAGACTAGTGTTTTTGTATTTAAGGAGGATTTATGATAGAGATTGAAAAATTAAAGGATTATGCAAATAAGTTAATGTTTGATATGAATGAAGAAGAGTATAAAACATTACAAGATGAATTTGAAGTAATTCTAAAACAAATGGATTTAATTGGACAAATACCTGATATAGATAAAGTTAGTCCTATGACTTTTCCTTTTCCTAATGAAGATGTTAGTTTAAGAGAAGATGAAGTTGGTGATTATTTAACTGTATCTGAAGTATTAGAAAATACAACACATCAGGTTAATGATCAAGTTAAAGTGCCTAGAGTTGTTGGAGGTGATGAGTAATGCATATATTAGATAAGTCACTAGATGAAATACATGAAGCTTTGAAAAGTGGAGAAGTAACTAGTAAAGAACTATTGGAAGAGTCATTAAAAAGAGCTCATGCATCTCAAGATGAAATAAATAGTTTTGTAACTATTTGTGATAATGCTAAGGTTTATGATGTTGAAGATAATGTGTTATCAGGTATTCCATATGCTTGTAAAGATAATTTATCTACTAGAGGTGTTTTAACAACAGCATCATCAAATATTTTAAATAATTATGTTCCTGTATTTGATGCAACTTGTATAAAAAAATTAAAAAGAAATAAAGCTGTTATGATGGGAAAAACTGTAATGGATGAATTAGGAATGGGAGGTACTGGTACAACAGGACATACTGGTGTTGTAAAGAATCCATGGGATACTTCTCGTATGACTGCAGGTTCATCTGCGGGTTCAGCTGCTGCAGTAAGTGCAGGAATTGTTCCTTATGCGCTTGGTACTGATACTGGCGACTCTATTAGAAAGCCAGCAGGATATTGTGGAGTTGTTGGATTTAAACCTACATATGGTTTAGTTTCTCGATTTGGATTGTTTGCTTTCGCTTCAAGCTTAGATCATGTTGGTTGTTTAACTAGAAGTGTAAAGGATGCTGCATATGTTATTGATGCTATAAAAGGAAAAGATGAAGCAGATATGACTACATTTAATTCAAGAAATATTCAATTAGTTGATAATTATACTACTGATGTTAAAGGTAAGAAATTATTTTATATTAAGGAGATTGTTGAAGAATTAAAAAATAGTCCTAATAAAGAATATTATGAGAACTTTATGAAAGTAGTTGATTACTGCAAAGAGTGTGGAATGGAAATTGTTTCTGAAAGTATTGATGAAGTAATTTTAAGAAGTCTTTATCCTTCTTATATGGCTATTTCTTGTGCAGAGGCTACAAGCAATAATTCTAATCTTACTGGAATACCTTTTGGTAATAGACAAGATGGATCAACAACTGAAGAAATTATGTTTAATACAAGAACAAAAGGATTTTCAGAGTTAATTAGAAGACGTTTTGTAATTGGTTCATTTATTTTACAAAAAGAAAATCAAGAAAAGTTATTTTTAAATGCTCAAAGAATAAGAAGATTAGTTGTTGATAAGATGACTGAATTATATAAAAAGTATGATGGTTGCATTGTTCCAAATAGTGAGAGTATTGCTCCTAAGTTTGGTGAGAAAAATGATGCTTTATCTGATACATATTTATTATTTGCAGAACATTTAGCTATTTCAAATTTTGGAGGTTTTCCATCAATTACGATTCCATCAGGAGAAGTTGATGGAATGCCAGTTGCTGTAAATATTAGTGGACCTATTAAACATGATAGTGATGTTATTAATATGGCAGCTGCATTAGAAGAAAAAATTGGATTTATTCCACTTAATATGAGAGGTGATAAGTAATGTATAAGGTTGTTATTGGACTTGAAGTTCATTGCCAATTAAAGACAAACTCAAAAAACTTTTCTCCTGCACCAAATGAATTTACTGAGGCACATAATATAAATGTAGCTGCAGTTGATTTGGGACTGCCTGGAATACTTCCAATTGCAAACAAGGAAGCTGTAAAAAAAGCATTATTTACATCAATGGCTCTTCATTGTGACTTACCTGATGAAATAATTTTTGATAGAAAAAACTATTATTATCCGGATTTACCAAAAGGTTATCAAATTACTCAGAATACTAAACCAGTTGGAGTAAACGGATATTTAGATGTTATTGTAAATGGAAAAGTAAAAAGAGTTACTCTACATGATGTTCATTTAGAGGAAGATACAGCATCTCTTGAACATTATCCAAAGTATTCATTAATAGATTATAATAGAAGTGGGACTCCACTTTTAGAGATTGTTACTAATCCTTGTATTGAATCAGCAGATGAAGCTGTTGCATATTTAGAAGATTTAAGAGATTTATTCTTATTCTTAGGAGTAAGTGAGGCTAAGAGTAATTATGGTCAAATGAGATGTGACGTTAATATTTCACTTATGAAGGATACTGATACAGAATTAGGTACTAAGGTTGAGATGAAAAATATTAATGCATTTAATAATGTACGTGCTGCGATAGAGTATGAAATCAAAAGACAAACTGAAGTACTTGAAAGTGGTGGAAAAGTAATTCAAGAAACAAGAAGGATTGCAGAAGATGGAAAGACTTATTCAATGAGAGAAAAAGTTGATGCAGTTGACTATAAATATTTTATTGAGCCTAATATTCCATCAACTCCTGTTACTAAAGAGTTATTAGATGAATTAAAAGAATCTTTACCTGAATTAAAAGGTGATAGATATTTAAAATATATAGATAAATATAATATGAGTGAGTATGATGCGGGTGTTTTATCTAAACAAAGAGATGTATCAGATTACTTTGAAGAAGTATTAGAAAGTGGTGTTGATACAACACTTGCAGTTAACTTTGTAACTACTGCAATACTTTCTACATTAAATAAATTAGAGATAAATATTAGTGAATTATTTATTACACCTAAAATGTTAAGTGAAGTAATAAAATTAGTTAGTGATAATAAATTAAGTATGGATGCTGCTAAAAAGTTACTTTATGAAGCAATTGATAAAAAGACTGATCCAGTTGAACTTGTTAAAAAAGAAGGTTTATCTCAAATAAATGATGAAGATAAACTGTTAGAGTTAATTACTGGAATCATGGATGAAAATCAAGAAGTCGTTAGACAATATGTTGAGGATGGTAATATGTCTGCAGTTAACTTCTTTGTTGGACAAACTATGAAAAAATCTAATAGACAAGCAAATCCAAATATATCTCGTGAGATAATAAGTAAAGAATTAGAGAGGAGAAAAAATAATGGCAAATAAATATAGAACACATAAGTGTAGTGAATTAACTGAAAAATTAGTAGATCAAGAAGTAAGAGTAGCTGGTTTTGTTGAAAATATAAGAGACCATGGTGGAGTTATTTTCTTAGATTTACGCGATATGACTGGAGTTGTTCAAGTTGTATCAAATGATGATTCTATTTTTGATGGAATTACAAGAGAATCTAGTATTACTATTAAAGGTACTATTAGAAAGAGAAATGAAGAGGATTACAATAGTAGAATTTCTACAGGTACAATTGAATTGCTTGTATCTGATTTAGAAGTATTAGGTAAAGCTAATAATGTTCTTCCATTTGAAGTAATGACTTCTCATGAAGTTTCTGAAGATGTAAGACTTAAATATAGATATTTAGATTTAAGAAATCCTAAAGTTAAAGATAGTATTTTATTTAGAGTAAAAGTAATTGATTTTTTAAGAAATCTTATGAAAGAAGAAGATTATTTAGAAATTCAAACACCTATTTTAACTGCTTCATCTCCTGAAGGAGCAAGAGACTTTATAGTTCCAAGTCGTAAATTTCATGGAAAGTTTTATGCACTTCCACAAGCACCACAACAATTTAAACAATTATTGATGTGTTCAGGATTTGATAAGTATTTCCAAATTGCACCTTGTTTTAGAGATGAAGATGCAAGAAGTGATAGACTTTATGGAGAATTTTATCAATTAGACTTAGAAATGGCTTTTGCTGAAGAAGAAGATATTTTGAAAATTGGTGAAAAAATATTTACTGAGACATTTAAAAAGTTTGGAGAAGGAAAAAAAGTTACTCCATTTACAAGACTTTCATTTAAAGAGTCAATGGAGAGATTTGGTACTGATAAACCTGATCTTAGAAATCCACTTGAATTAGTTGATTTAACTGATGTATTTGAAGAAACTACATTCCGTCCTTTTAGAGGAGTTGCTGTAAAAGGTATAGTAGTAGAAGATATCGCAGATAAATCTAACTCATGGTTCAATGATTTAGGGGATTATGCAAAAAGTATTGGAATGAGTGCTGGAATTGGATATTTCAAAGTAGATGATGACATGAAGTTTGTTGGTCCAATTGATAAGTTTTTAAGTGATGATGAAAGAGAAGATTTAATTAAAGTTGCGAAGTTAAAACCTGGATGTGTAATTTTCTTTATCGCAGATAGAAATAATGCATATAAGTATGCAGCAGAAATTAGAGATGAATTAGGTCGTAGACTTGATTTACTTGATAAGGATGAATTTAATTTCTGCATTGTTAAAGATTTCCCAATGTTTGAGTGGAGTGAAGAAGAAGATAAATATATATTCACTCATAATCCATTTAGTATGCCACAAGGTGGAATGGATGCTCTAACTTCTAAAAAACCTGAAGAAGTACTTGCATATCAATTCGACTTTGTATGTAATGGTATTGAAATGGCTAGTGGAGCAGTTCGTAACCATGATATTGAAATTATGAAAAAAGCATTTGAAATTGCTGGATATGGTGAAGATGAAATTAA
>CADBGE010000062.1 GCA_902794075.1 uncultured Erysipelotrichaceae bacterium
ATTAATGCAACAAAGTTTAAGGAACAGTTAGAAGAATTAGAGTTTTATTCATTATTGAAGAAGATTGATTTTTCAAATACTGTAAATAAAGAGGAGAAGAAGGAAGAAGAAATAACTATAAGTAGTATTGATGAGTTTAAGGAAAAGCCATTTGCTTTTTACTTAGAGATTAAGGGTACGATTTATAGTAAAAGTGAAATTCTTGGCATTTCAATATATGATGGAGAAAAATCATATTATATTGCTAGGAATGAAATTGAAAAGTATGCTCATTTATTTGATAGTGAATGTACTAAATATACTTATGATTTAAAAAAATGTTTAGTTGTATTGAATAATATTGTTAACATTAGAAATGTTAGTTATGATGCAATGGTTGCAATGTATTTACTTGATTATGTAGTTAAAGATGATATTAGTTTTGTTGCTAGAAGTTTTGACTATGATATATCAGATTATGAATCAGTATTTGGAACTGATAAAAGACCTAAAGAAGTTGATGAGAGTGAATTAAAGTATTTATGTTGTAAAAAAGCTAAATTTATATATGAGACTAGAGAAAAGGTCTTAAATCAATTGAAGGAAGATGGAGAAGAAGAATTATTTAAAAATATAGAGATGCCTTTAATAAGTGTTTTAGCCGATATGGAACTTACAGGTATTAAAGTTGATAAAGATTATTTGAAAGAAGTAGAAAAAGATTTAGATAAACAAATAAAAGTTATTGAAAAAGAAATATATGATTTAGCTGGGAAAGAATTTAATATTATGAGCCCTAGTCAACTTGGAATTGTTTTATTTGATGATTTAGGAATTCATTATCCTAAAAAGATTAAAGATAACAAAAGATATTCAACTAGTAAAGATGTTCTTGATAAGATAAGATTATTGCATCCAATTGTAGATAAAATATTAGAATATAGGACATTAACAAAGTTATATACTAATTATGCAGTTGGATTACAAAATGAGGTTAGAGATGATCAAAGAATTCATACTATTTTTACACAGACATTAACAAGAACTGGAAGACTTTCTAGTATAGAACCTAATTTACAAAATATTCCTGCAAGAAGTGAATATTCAAGATTAATAAGAAGAGCATTTATTCCTGATGATGATTCAGTAATATTATCTAGTGATTATTCACAAGTTGAATTAAGAATATTTGCTCATGTTTCAAATGAGAAAAATTTAATCCAAGCATTTGTAGATGGAAAAGATATTCATGCTAAGACTGCGTCAGATATTTTTCATGTTCCTATGAACGAAGTTACTAAGGACATGAGAAGAAGTGCCAAAGCAGTTAATTTTGGTATTCTATATGGTATTAGTGGTTTTGGATTATCTGAAGATTTAGGAATTGATATTAAAACTGCAAAGAAATTTATGGATGATTATTTAGAAACTTATCCAGGTATTTTAAAGTATATGGAGGAAGAAAAGGCTAAAGCTTATAATTATGGTTATGTTAGAACATTAATGAACAGAAAAAGAGTAATTGAAGAGTTAAATAATAAGAATTATCTTATAAGAAGTAGTGGTGAGCGAATTGCTCTTAATACTCCTATTCAAGGTACAGCTGCCGATATATTAAAAAAGGCTATGGTAGAAATATATGATGAGTTTAATAAAAGAGGATTAAAAAGTAAGATGTTAATTCAAGTACACGATGAACTTGTATTTAATGTTTTAAAAAATGAACTTGAAGATGTTAAAGAAATTGTAAGAGATAAAATGGAAAATACAATTAAATTATCTGTTCCTTTAAAAGTTGATATTGAAGTTGGAAACAACTGGTATGAAGCTAAGTAGGTGATTGTATGCCAGAAAAACCAGAAGTAATTACTGTTGTTAAGAGTTTAATACCTGAAATTGTTCATAAAGAAATAACGGGATGTAATGTTTATTGGAATAATATTATCGCTTATCCTGATGTTGAATCTTTTAAGGAAAATATTATTGGACAAAATATAAATGGGATAAAAACCAGAGGAAAGTTTATTGTTATAGAGCTTGATGATTATTCACTACTTGTTCATCTTAGGATGGAAGGAAAATTTTTCTTTAGAAAAAAAGGAGATGCTATTAATAAACATGAACATGTAGAATTAATATTAGATGATAGTATTAGTTTTAGATTTCACGATGTACGAAAATTTGGGAAAATGTATCTAATAAAAAAAGAAGAAACATATAAAGTTAAACCATTATCTGAACTTGGGCTTGAATATGATAATAATAATCTTAATGCTCATTATTTAATTGATAAATTTAAAAATAAGAAATTACCTATAAAAACAGTTTTACTTGATCAATCTATTATAACTGGAATAGGAAATATATATGATGATGAAATTCTTTTTATGAGTGGAATAAACCCTTTTAGAAGAGCTTGTGATTTATCTATTGATGATTGTAATAATATTATTAATAATACAAGAATTGTATTAAATAAGGCTATTGAATTGGGTGGAACTACAATAAAGAGTTTTACATCATCTGAAGGTGTTCATGGTTTGTTTCAAAATGAACTGTTAGTACATGGTAAGGGAGGACAAAAGTGCCCTGTTTGTGGAAATATTTTAATTAAGACAAAAATTAATGGTAGAGGAACTCATTATTGTGAAAAGTGTCAAAAATAGTTAAGAGTAGGATTTTACCTATTCTTTTTTTTAATATTATATAGTATATTAAATTTATAGTGTAAAGGTAGGTTATTTTTATGAAAAAAACTAAAGTTATATGTAGTATTGGTCCATCATGTATGAATGAAAATGTTTTGCAACAAATGGTTTTAAATGGAATGGATTGTGCTAGAATAAATCTTTCACATGTTAAAAGAGAAGAAATTGATGACATTATAAATTTAATTAGAGTGGTTAGAGTAAATACTGGTGTTCCTATTGCTATTATGTATGACACTAGAGGTTCAGAATTTAGAACTTTAGAATTTGTTAATAATGGTATAAGTATAAAAGCTGGCGAAACTATTATGATGGTTAAGAAAAATGTTGTTGGGAATAAAAATGCTTTTTCAGTTAATCATCCCGAAGCAATTGATTATATAAATGTTGGTTGTCGTGTATTAATAGATAATGCTTTACTTACTTTAGAAGTAATTGATAAGCAAAATGATCATTTGCTTCTTAGAGCATTAAATGATGGAGAAATACGTCGCCATAAAACAATTAATGTTCCTGGAATAAATTTAAACCTTGCATCAATAAGTGATGCAGATAAAGATGATATTATTTTTGCCGCGACACATTCTTGTGATTATTTAGCTTTATCTTTTGTTAATAATAAAGAAGATGTATTAACTGTTAGAAAGATGATTCAAGATTGTGGTGGAGATGCGAAGATTATTTCAAAGATTGAAAATAAAACTGGTATTGATAAAATAGATGAAATAATTTCAGTTAGTGATGGAATAATGATTGCAAGAGGGGATTTAGGAGTTGATATTCCTATGGAATGTTTACCTGTTGTACAAAAAAATATTATAAAAAAATGTAGAGAACAAGGTAAATTTGCAATAGTTGCAACTGAAATGTTGGCTTCAATGTATACTAATCCTAGACCTACAAGAGCAGAAGTTTCAGATATTGCTAATGCTGTTATAGATGGAACAGATTGTGTTATGTTATCTGGTGAAACTACAATTGGAAAATATCCTATTGAATCAGTAACATATATGTCTAGAATTTGTGAATATATAGAGTCCACTATTGATTATTCTGAAAGAGTAGAATATAGGGGACAAATTGATATATCTGATACAATTGCGAAACTTGTTGAAGAGGCAGTTTTATATGATGACATTAAATTAATTATAACTGCGACAATGACAGGTTTTACCTCTCGTAAAATTAGTAATTTAAGACCTAACTGTACGATACTTGCAATATGTCCTTCTAGTCATATTGCAGAGAGAGTTGCATTAAATTTTGGTGTTAAATCAATTATTACTGAAACTGAATTTAGAAGTATGGAAGAACTTGTGTATGAAGCAAATATATTAGCGCGTGATGTCTTTAACTTAAAGGTTGGAGATAAGATAATTATTACTGGTGGTTTTCCATTTGGAAAAACTAAAAACACTAATTTTATTAGAATAATTGAAATATATCAATAATATAAAAAAAGTAATGTATTAGCATAAATAAAAAACTAGAATGTTGTTCTAGTTTTTATATTGATAATATATTATGTAGTTTAACATATTGATTTTATTTTCTTATATAATTTTATATTTTGTCACCTAAACCAGTGTTATCAAAATTATCATTCATTAGAAGTTCATGGATTTCTTCTTCTTTAGTATCTAAGTAAACTTCTTCTATACGGTCAACTCTACATCTTTCGGCTTTTATAATAGATTCTATTTTATCAACTGCATTATCTACTTCATCATTTATTACTACATAGTTATATTTAGTTACTTCGTTAACTTCTTTATATGCAGCATTAAATCTTTTTATTATTTTTTCATTTGTTTCTGTGCCTCTACCTTTTAATCTTCTTACTAATTCTTTTAGTGATGGAGGCATTATAAAGATAAATAAAGCTTCCGGTATGAGTTTTTTAATGTTATTTGCTCCTTCAATTTCAATTTCTAGAATAACATCAATTCCTTTAGTTATTTTTTCTTTTATATATTCTTTTGGAGTACCATAATAATTTCCTGCATAGTTTGTATATTCTAGAAAATAATCTTCTTTTATTCTTTTTTTAAATTCTTCTTCTGTGATGTAGTAGTAATTTACACCTTCTTTTTCTCCTTCTCGAGGTTTTCTGCTTGTTGCGGAGACTGAAAGCCATCTGTTTTTAGAATTATTTTCTAATAATTTTTTAATAATAGTACCTTTACCAGCTCCTGATGGAGCACTTATTACAATAATTTGACCAGTATTTTTGCTTCTAATCATTTTTTTCATCTCCTATATATATTATTTTTTCACATTCTTTTTTTAATAAATTTTCATTACTTAAAATATCATATATTTTAGTTGTTTCTAATTCGTAATCTAACATTTCATCTTTTTCTCTTAGTAATTTGCTTATTATAGGAATATCTATATCCTTTTTTATCTTATTTAAATATTTTCTTCCTTTTATATTCAATCCTAATATTCTTATATATTTAATCTGTTTAAATTTTTTGGCTTTTTCTTTTGTGAAATTACATAATATATGATTTAGCATTCTACTTATTTTATTATAAGTATATCTTTTACTTTTTACTAATTGTATTAATTCATCAATAGAAGATGCATTATTTATTTCTTTTTTAAGTAATTTGTCAATTCCTTCATCTACAGTTTGGTATATTGAAAGATCTTTTTCTGTTATTATTTTATATTTTAAAATATAGAAGTAATCATCATTAAAATGAAGGTTATTTAAGTATTCTAATTCAATTTCTGGAATGTAGTCTTTAACATCATTATTATTTTTTAATAGTTCTCTTACTTGAGTTGCGGATTCTATACTTTGATGATAGTCATTAGTTCTTTTTATTGTTTCGTATTTTATATTATAGTTATTATTTAATATTACTTTAATGTAACTTACTCCTAATAAATCATTTGGAGTAGTTATTTTTTTATTTGTTAAATCAAATATTGAATTGGAAAGAGCAGTTGGATAATTGTATCCTAGTTTTGAATAAATTCCTACTAGTTTATCTAATTCATCATTATTTATTTGAGTTTTTGCGATTAATTCTAAATCATTTATATTATCTGATTCACTACCAAAAACTATTTTTTCTACTTTTAGTTTTTCTAGAATAGTAATTGCTCCATATGCAAAAAAGTCAGCTGATTGTGTTGCGAATGGGTATGGAAGT
>CADBGE010000063.1:0-4261 GCA_902794075.1 uncultured Erysipelotrichaceae bacterium
AATAGAGCAGGAGTACCTTTAATAGAAATAGTTACAAAACCATGTATGAGTAGTGGAGAAGAAGCAAAAGCATATCTAGAAAAACTAAGAGAAACATTATTTTATTGTGATATAAGTGACTGTAAGATTGAAGAAGGTTCAATGAGAGCTGATGTAAATGTATCTATTAGAAAGAATGAATCTGATCCTTTAGGAACAAAAGCAGAAGTTAAAAACATTGGTTCAATTTCTAATGCAGGACTTGCTGTAGAAAAAGAAATAGAAAGACAAGCTGCACTATATGATAAAGGTGAAACATTCAAACCACAAACAAGAAGATTTGACGATAAACTAAATGACACAGTATTAATGAGAATAAAAGAAACAGGAAATGATTATAGATATTTCCCAGAACCTGATATTCCATTCGTAATACTTACAGATGAAATGATTGAAAATGCAAGAAAAACAATTCCAATGTTACCAGACGAAAGAAAAAAGATATATGTAGAAAAAGGAATATCAGAAGTTAATGCAAAGAAAATTATTCAAAATAGGTCATTAAGTGATTACTTAAATACTCTACTTGATGAAGAAACAGACTTTAAAATCGCAAGTAATATGTTATTAGGAGATATATCTGCATATCTAAATAAAAACGAAAAGACTATTACAGATACAACACTTACAAAAGAAAGATTCCTTGAATTAATAAAAGCATATAAAGATAATACAATTACTAGTAAGAACTTAAAAGATATGTTAGATACAGTATTAGAAACAAATAAATCAATAGAAGAAATAATTAAAGAACAAGGAATAGAAAATATTTCTGATGATGAAGAATTAAGAAAAACAATTAAAAATATTATTACAAATAATCCAGAAAGTGTTAATGATTATAAAAATGGTCACGATAGAGCAATCAAATACTTAATGGGACAAGTAATGAAAGAAACAAAAGGAAAAGCAAATCCAAGAATTGCAAATGAGATTTTATTAGAAGAATTGAAGTAATTCCAAGTTGAAAAAGAAATGTTCATAGTGTATAATAAAATAAAATAGGATGTGAGGGTAAAACTATGAAAATAATTAAATTTTTAAAGAAAAATTCAAGTACAGTTGTAGGAGTATCAGTATTTATACTTGTTATTGTTGCAGCATTATTAATAAAAAATCTATTTATGTATGATGAAAATCAAGCAATATACGGAACTAGACTAGATGGAATTGATAAGGTAAAAGTATCTTCTGAACAAAAGAAAAAAGTTGAAACAAAATTATCTGAGTCTACAAAAAAAGTAGAAGTAAAAGTATCAGGAAAAATAGTTAATACAACAATCACAACAAATGATGATACATCATTAGAAGATGCTAAAAAATTGGCTGATAGTGTATTAGAAGAATTTACAGATGCACAAAAAAAATTCTTTGATTTCCAATTTTTTATAAAAAATGATAAAAATGAAAAACAATTTCCTATAATTGGATATAAACAACATGCAAGAGGTAATGTTTCTTGGACAAAGGATAGAGCGGAGAGTTAATTATGAAGAAAAAACTATTAATATCAATACCCATATTAATTGCCATAATTACATTTGTTCTAGTATATAGATATTATAATAAAGAGGATAAAACAACTACTCTAACAGTAGTTGAAAAAAAATGGGTAGAAGAAAATAAAGAAAAAGAATATGACTTTGAAGTAGTAAATGATTATCCATTATATGGATTAAATGGTACAGGAGTAATATTTGATTTTATAAATGATTTCGAAGAAACAATAGGAATTAGTTTTAATAAAATCTCATATTTAAAAACACAAGATTCAACATCTACAAGTTATAGAGTCAGAGTATTAAATAATGATGAAAAATTATCATCAAAAGATTTATTCTTATTTAATGATAATTATGTCGCAGTAGGAAAATCTTTTGTGAGATTAAACCATATAAAAGATATGAAAAATATTAAATATGGAATATTAAAAGATGATGAAAATGAAATAAGTTATTATTTAAAAAGCGGAACTAATCTATCATTTACAGTTTATGACGATATAACAAAGTTATATGAAGCACTTGATAATGATGAAGTAAATATGATTATTGTTCCAAATATCATGTATTTAAATTATACAATTCAAAAAGATAAATACTATACAAATTATTATTTTACTGAAATGAAAAAACAAATAGTTTTAACATTAAGTGATAATGATAAGGAATTAAATAACATTGTAAAAAAATATTACAACAAATGGAGACAAACAAAATATATAAAAGAATACAATGAAGAATATCTTAATTATTATTTAGAAAACAATAAGTTATCTGCAAAGGAAAAAACTTCATTAATATCAAAAAATTATGTATATGGTTATGTAGTAAATGAACCATATGAAAAGAAAGTTAGTAAAAGAGTTGCCGGAATAGCTGGAGAATATATTGATAGAATTTCAAGACTAACAGATATTAATTTTAAATACAAAAAATATAAGAATCTAAAAGAACTAGAAAAAGCAGTAGATAAAGGAGAAGTAGATATATACTTTGATTATTATAATTATTCAAATGATAATTATTTACCAACAGTATCTACATTTATTGAAGACTATGCAGTTTTAGGAAGACAAAAAGATAATCATATAATAACATCATTTGAAAGTCTTAAAGGGCAGGATATTGCAATGTTAGATAATGACTCTTTATACAATTATTTTAAAAATAATTCAAGAGCCAATATAACAACATATGAAACTCTAGATGAATTAGTTAAAAAAGCAGATACTAAAATGATTGTTGTAGATAGTGAAATATATTCATACTATCAAAATAATAAATTTAAAAAATTAAAATTATTATATAAAGATAATATGATGAATGATTATAAGTTCATGGTTAAGAAAGATAATCAAGCATTTTATGATTTATTTAACTATATAATAAATACAAATTCATATTATAACTATAGAAATTCAGGTATTGAAAACTTAACAGCTATTAAAATAGAAGATTCAACATTTGAACAAGTATATACTATAGCTCTTATATTAATATTTACACCACTAATTGTAATAGTATTAATATATCTATATTTGAAAAGAAAGAAACAAAAGAAGAAAGTAAAAATAACAGATAGACATAAGTATACAGACATGCTTACTTCGCTAAAAAATAGAAATTATCTAAATCTTAAGATGCAAGAATGGGAAGATTGTGATGTATTCCCTCAAGCAATAGTAATGGTAGATTTAAACAATGTTAAATATGTTAATGATAATTATGGTCATGAAGAAGGAGATCAATTAATTATCAAAGCAGCAGGAATTTTAGTAAATACTCAATTAGAAAATAGTGAAATTATAAGAACAGATGGAAACGAATTCCTAATATACTTAGTAGGTTATAATGATAGACAATTAAGTACTTATACGAAGAAACTATCAAAAGAACTTAAAAATCTACCTCATGAATTTGGTGCTGCAGTAGGATATAGTATGATTACAGATGAAATAAAAACATTAGATGATGCTATAAATGAAGCAACACTTGAAATGATTACAAATAAAGAAGAATATAAATAAAGGTGAAGTTATGGAAAAAGCAAGAGAATTGTTTAAAAAAATATTCAAATATTTAATGAGACCAGAAATGAGAATATTGCCAGGACAACTTGCTTTTTTTCTTGTCTTAACAATAATTCCACTACTAGCATTAGTAGCAACAATTGCTGCTGCATTATCAATTTCAACAGATACGATAAGTATTGCAATAGACTCATCAATACCAAAAGAAATAGCATCTTTATTAAAAGGAATAGTCCAAAATGGAGGAATTAACTTTAATATCGTAGTTTTCTATTTCTCTGCATTCTTACTAGCAAGTAATGGACCATATTCAATGATAAATGTATCAAATGAAATCTATAAAGTAAAACCTAAAGGAGTACTTAGTAGAAGAATAAAAGCAGTAGTAATGATAGCAATATTAATAAGCTTGTTATTATTCTTAATAGCAGTTCCAGTTTTTGGAACAACATTATCAAATATTATTTTAAAAATAACTGGAAGTACAAATGCTGTATTACTATTAGGTAAAATACTATCAATAATGAAATATCCAATAACAGTATTAATTTTATTTGCAAACATAAAATTAATGTATATTATTGCTCCAGATGAAGAAATACCATCAAAAACAACAAATAAAGGAGCTATATTTACAACAATATTATGGATTATATCAACAGAAATATTTTCCTTTTATATAAGAGAATT
>CADBGE010000063.1:4285-11964 GCA_902794075.1 uncultured Erysipelotrichaceae bacterium
TATATATTTGTTTTAGGAATGGTAATCAACGCAAGTACATATAAAGAAGATATAAAATAATCTTCTTTTTCTTATATTAGTAAAGTTGAAATATAAAATACAAGGTGGTATAATTATACAAGCGAGGTAATTGAATGAAAAGGATAAAAATAGGAATAAACAAACTTATATCATCAACAAGAAAAAAAATAAAAAAAATCAAAAAAGAACATTTAATTAGACAATTCATACAAGATAATTTATTGTTAATAGTATTTATAGCAACAGTAGTAATTAATTCAACAATATTAAGATTTTTCTGTATGAAATCAATAGAAAATTATTTGTCAATAAAGGCAATTATGGCTGACACAGTCGTTGCAATGTTTATTGGATCATTTTCTTTTCTATTTAAGCCTAAGAATAGATTTGCATATTTAATATCATTTAATATATTTTTAACACTAATATGTATAATAAATTCAGTATATTATACATTTTATACATCATTCGCATCAGTATCAATGTTGTCATTAACACAATATGTAAGTGATGTAGGAGACGCAGTTGTTGAAAATGTTATACAACTAAAAGATTTAATATATATTTTAGGTCCAATAATACTTACAATAACTCATTTTAAGTTAAAAAAGAAAAAATACTATAAAAGAATAGATTTAAAATCAGAAAGAAAAAGAAAAACAGTAAAGTCCCTTGGCGCAACAGGTATACTATTGTTATTATTCCTAGTCACAATGAATTCTCTTGATGTATCAAGATTTATAAAACAATGGAACAAAGAATACATAGTAATGAGATTTGGAATCTATGTATATCAATTTAATGACGCAGTAATATCAATCAAACCAAAGATTAATTCAATGTTTGGATTTGATAAAGCAAATAAAGAATTTTTAGATTATTATCAAAATACACCAACAAATCCACAAACAAATGAGTATACTGATATATTTAAAGGAAAAAATGTAATTGTAATTCATGCTGAAAGTATGATGACAAATGTTATGGATATGGAATTTAATGGGGTAAAAGTTGCTCCTAACATGACAAGATTATCAGAAGAGGGAATGTATTTTCCAAACTTTTATTCACAAGTAAGTGTAGGAACAAGTAGTGATTCAGAACTAACTTTTAATACTTCACTTCTTCCAACAAAATCAGGAACAGCATTTGTATCATATTCCGATAGAACTTATATAACTACACCAAAATACTTGAAAGAACAAGGATATTATACATTTAGTATGCATGCCAACAATGCAGACTTCTGGAATAGAAGAAATATGTATAACAGTATTGGATATGATAGATTCTATAGTAAAGTAGATTATAAAGTAGATAAAGAAAATATTATTGGATTAGGTCTTTCAGATAAATCATTCTTCTCACAATCCATAACAAAACTAAAGAAAATAAATGAAAAACATGATAAATGGTATGGTCTATTAATAATGTTATCAAATCATACACCATTCTCAAGTGTTGACAAATATGGAGAATTCCCAGTAGATATTAAAGAAACTGTCACAATGGAAGATGGAAGAGTTGAAGAAAAAGTATATCCATATATGGAAGGAACAAAGGTAGGTAACTATCTAAAGTCATATCACTATGCAGACTCAGCTTTAGGAGAATTTATGACAGGACTTGATGAAGCTGGATTATTAGACAATACAGTTGTTGTAATATATGGTGACCATGATGCAAGACTTCCAAAGAAAGATTATGATAGATTATTTAATTATGATAAAGAAAATGATGCCACTTTAGATGAAGAAGATGTAAATTATAAAGAATATGATTCTTATCAATATGAATTAGGTAGAAAAGTTCCATTTATTATTTGGACAAAAGACATGAAGGGTACTAAATTAAACATGAAAGTAAATAATGTAATGGGAATGTATGATGTAATGCCAACATTAGGAAATATGTTTGGATTCTATAATAAATATGCTCTAGGACACGATATATTCAATATAGGATCAAATAATATAGTAGTATTCCCAAATGGTAATTGGGTTACAAATAAAATGTATTATAACAGTCAAAAATCTGCATATTTACCATTAACAGAAGAAGAAATAACAGAGGAAGAAATAACAAAGAATGTTGAATATACAAATAAATTATTAGATGTTTCAAATAATATTATTACATTTGATTTATTTAATCCAGAAAAAAATCTATCTTTGGAAAAGGAGTAATCTATGAAATTGAAAAAAAATGTAAAAAGAAAAATTATTATACTATTAGTAATGATTATTGCTGCTGTAGGAGGATATTTTGCATATAAAGAAATATTAAGTAAAGATACAACAAAAGAAGTAAAAGTAATAGATAATATATCTAAATATGGTTATAACTTAAAAGAAAATAAACCAAAAAAATATAAAGATATGTTTAATGAATTAAAGAAAATACTAAGTGAAAAAGAAGTAGACGAAGAAAAGTATGTAAGTAAGATATCTGAAATGTTTATATTTGACTTTTATTCATTAGATGATAAAGCTGCTAAAACAGATATAGGAGGAGTAGACTTTGTATATAAAGAAGTTATAGATAATTTCCTACAAAATGCTCAAAATACATATTATAAATATGTAGAAAGTAATATTTATAACAATAGAAAACAAAAACTTCCAACAGTAGACAAAATAGAAATAAAAGATATTAGTCAAAAAGCATTTGCCTATGGTTCAGAAACTGATGACAAAGCATTCTTTGTAGAAACAGAATGGACATATACAGATGAGAATTATTCAGACTATCAAAACAAAGCAACTTTAGTATTTATCCACGATGGAATAAAATTATCATTAGTAGAATTACAATAAAGACAATAAAGGGATTATTCCTTTATTGTCTTTTATTTATAAAAAAGAAAAGACAGAAAATTATTTGTAATCTTCTGTCTTATTTTACTTTAAGGATTTGAATTAGTATTACTTGGTGCAGTATCATTTATTGTATCGTCTTTATTATCATTTTCTTTATCGTTATTATTTATAGTACTATTATCAACAGGCTCTTTATCTTTATCTTTTTCCTTATCCTTATCTTTTTCATCAGTAGTATTTGTTTTTTTAGTATCTTTGGTTTCTTCTTTTTTATTATTACCAGATAGTGTTAATGTTAAACTACCTTTCATTAAATCAATTCTCCTATTTGCAGGTTCACTTTGAGATACAACTGTTCCACCTGAACCCTTAAAAGTAACGGATATACCCAACCTAGAAGCAGTTGCTCTTGCTTGTGCTTCAGTATCACCTGTAAAGTCAGGTAGCAATCTATAATTTCCAGTATTTGAATATGGCCCTTCACCAATAACTTCTTTTTCATATGGACTATTTATAGAAAAATGGAATTCTTTTATTTCTTCGTGTTCCTCTAATTCTAAGTTTTCTTTCATTGCTTGAATAATATCATTTCTACTATTCTTATTTGGAACATAATCCCATAATACCATTCTAGCTCTTTCATCATAAATCATTTGTCCATTACCTTGTAAGAACAATTGTTGAATATTAACTAAATCAGCATCGTCGCTACTTAAACTTTTCTTAATAATATCTTTTCCAACATCATAGAAAGATAAAATCTGTTTTGTAGTTAAATTAGTATCAAGACTATTAGAAATAGTATCAAGAATCTTCATAAATGTTTTTAAGTCTTTTATATCTTTCATCTTATTAACAAGTGCCATAATTATTTCTTGTTGGTGCTTAGCTCTTCCAAAATCTCCATCTGCAAGTTGTTTTCTATTTCTTGCAAATACTAAAGCTTGCTCACCATTAAGTGTTTGATGGCCTTCTTGTATACAAACTTGATCACCTCTAGATGAATCATCAGTACATAATTTTTTAGGTACATCAACTTCAACTCCACCAACAGCATCAACAAGTTTTACAAGACCTTTAAAGTTAATTTTTGCATAATAATCAATATTAACATCAAAGTAATCTTGAATAGTATTAATCATACAATCATTTCCATAAGCAGCAGCATGTGTAATTTTATTTTCAGGTTTTCCACTCCAACAAGAAATAGGAACATAGCTATCTCTAGGAATAGATAACATAGTAGCATTCAAAGTTTTAGGATTAAAAGTAATAAGAATTAAAGTATCACCATTCGCAATTGCATTCTTAGTAAGAACTTCATCAGTAGAATCAATTCCCATAAGAAGTATTGTAAATGGTTCTGTAACACTTTTTCCAGAAGAAGCTGTCTCAATAGAAGAAGTATCAGCTTTTCTCATAGATTTACTTTTCTTTGCAATAATTTTTGTATCAGTTTCAATGTTTTCATACTCAGGTATACTATTAAACATAGAAACGTAATTACTTGTAATAAATAAACCATCAACGTCTCCAGCATATAAATCAGTAATCATAGAATTATAATCATCATAATCAACTATTTCATTATCATCTTGTAACTTATTTTCCTTAATAATTAATTGAGGAACAATATATCCATCTGGACTCTTTTTATCATCAAGAATTCCAAGCTTCATATTCTTAATATCTTTAATACCATTAGCTTTATTATTACTCATAGTTATAAGATAAGAAGTATAAGTAACATTAGTCTTATTAACTCCATTAATCATTCCATATATATCAAGAATATAATAACTAATAAAACCAAATATAATAGAATAAACAAGTAAAGCAAAAATCAATAACTTCTTTTTAGGCTTTTTATTTTTCTTCATTTTACCTTTTATATATTTTCTAGCCTTAAGAATAAGTCTTAAATCATTTAAAACAATTACTCCCATAATAATATATCTAATTAATGTTTCAACACCATCATATAAATATATTCCATATATTAAAGCTCCACTAGTAACTAGAGTAGTTAATAAAAATAAAATTATAAGTATATTTGAAAAAGTTCCTTTCTTTTCTCCGGACTCTTTTGCCATAATCAATCCTCCTATAAGCATATTCTATATAATTATATCTAATAATAAAGTATTTATCAAGTTAAGAAATATAATGATAAATAATAGTTATTAAATAGACATTATTTTTTACTGTAAAAATATGTCAAAAAAATTTTTTTAAAATTCAAATTATTTATTTACAATACTATCCTTGATATAATATAGATACAAGAATATAAGGAGGTATATGTATGAGAAAAAAATTATTATTTATAGTCTCATTATTTACAGTAATTTTAACATGTAAAAAAGTATATGCCTTCGATGTAAATAATTACAAATATAGAGATTTATGTGGAAATTATGAAGTTGCTGGATTCCACAGCGATGGATATATAGATAAGGTAAGTTGTTTTTCTTCTTTCAATGAAGCAAAAAACTTTATGAAAAATAATGGAGCAGCAGACTTAGCAGTAATGACAAAAGTAAATGGACAAACAAAAATAGTTGATGCGAATAAAGCATTACTTGATTTATCAGTTAATCCAGAAACACTTACATATTTTTATGAAAATAGTGAACTAACTAGTAGACAATATACATATATGGATACAGGATCATTATATGGTGGAGTAGATGGAGGTTTATTAGATACAAGTTATTCTAATGCCAAAGGAGTATTCACTGCAAAAGTTAGAACAGGAAACTTTACAGGTTGGATTTCACAGGAAGCATATGAAATAGTACCAATTACATGGTTAAAGTCATATAGTAGTTATACAGTAACAAATGATTCTATAAGACATAACTATGTAACAAAAATACAAAATGATTATAAATCATCAGGAGGTTCTACTATAGGACCTAAACCAGAAATGTTATCACAAGGAACTTATTACAGTTTTGATGGACATTACTTCTATAACTTCTATAAAAATATTGAAAGTCTAATGGTAGATTATAAGAATAATAATTATAATAATTCAGTAAATAAAAATAATCCTTATTATAACTATTATATGTATTTATCAAACCATACTAAAACATCTTATTCTAGTATAAATATAGATGAATATATTAGAAACAACCTAGGATATAACAAAAATGTCTATGGACATAAAGCAGGTGAAGGAACATCAAGACTTTATGGATCTGGAACATTCTTCTATTATGCACAAGAAAAGTATGGAGTAAATGCAATTCTTTCATTAAGTTTAAGTAGAAATGAAACAGGAAATGGAAGAAGTAACTTATCAATAAATAAAAATAATGGATTTGGACTTAATGCAGTAGATTCAAATCCAACTCAAGCAGCTAATTGGTATTCAACATTCCAAAGTAGTATCTTAGGATACGCTTCAAAATGGATTACATATGGATATGCTCATCCAAGAGACTGGAGATATTTTGGACCACAATTTGGAGATAAATGGATAGGAATGAATGTCAAATATGCATCAGATACTTATTGGTCTGAAAAAATGGCATCAAATTACTATAATATGGATAAAGCATTAGGTTTACAAGATTATAACTATTATCAATTAGGAGTATTAAAGAATCCGGCTAATGCATATGCACAAGCTTCAACTGGTTCAAAGTTTATCTATAAGTATCCAGAAGCAGAAGATGCAGTAGTAATTGTAGGAGAGACAACAAGTAATGGAGAAAAATGGTATAAAGTTGTAAGTGACTTAAATATAGACTCAAACTACAATGAAATTTCATCAGGAGCATATAACTGGAATGGATATGTTTATGTACAAGCAAGTAATATAAGAAAAATAAATAATGGAAAAAATGGATATATATCACCAAATAATGTAACAGAATACGCAAATAAAAATTATGAATATAATTTATATGATTCAGGAAATACATTTAATCCAAAAGTTGCTATCTCAACAAAAGATACACAATACTATTATGATTCATCATTACAACAAAGAAAAGGGCAAACATTATTAAAAGATAGATATGTAATGGTATTTGCACAAGCAACATTAAATGGTAGGGCAGTATCATACTTAGTAACAAGTGATTATTTCCATGATCAAAAACATTGGGTATCTGCAGATTCAATTAAATTTACAAATACTTCTTATGGAAGAGTAACAGTAGATACAAGTGATAATCAATATACATGGGTAAACTATAATACAGAAGATAAATTATATTCAAAAATAAGTGGACTATATACATACACTTATGTACCAGTATTATCAAGTCAAAGAGTAGGAAATGATACATGGTATAAAGTACCAGTATCATTATCAGATAATAATAATGTATATGGTTATACACTTGCAAGTTATAGTAACTATATAAAAGTAGATTTAGCAACACCAATAATAGAAAATACAAAACCAGTTATAGTTGCAGAAAACAAAACAATAGAAGAAAAAGACTCATTCAATCCAAAAGATAAAGTAACAGCATATGATAATGAAGATGGAGATTTAACAAATAAGATTGAAGTAGTATCAAATAAAGTAGATACAAATAATCCTGGAAATTATGAAGTAGTTTATAAAGTTCAAGATTCAATGAATGAAGTAGCTACAAAAACAATAACAGTAACAGTTAAAGAAAACTCAGCTCCAGAAATAATTGCAAATGATAAAACAATTATAGATGGAGAAGAATTTGATGAGTTAAAAGGAGTAACCGCAAAAGATAAAGAAGACGGAGATTTAACTAGTAAAATAAAAGTAAAAGAAAATACTGTTAAAGAAACTCAAGGAACATATAAAGTAGTTTATGAAGTATCAGATTCTAAAGGAAA
>CADBGE010000064.1 GCA_902794075.1 uncultured Erysipelotrichaceae bacterium
TTCATTTACATAAAGAAGTTTTTGATATTGTAAAAGATGGAATAAAAGATGTTGAAGTAAGACTTTATGATGAGAAAAGACAAAAGTTAAAAGTAGGAGATAAATTGATATTCATTAGCAGAGGTAATAATAATGATCAGATAACTGCAGTTGTTAAAAAAATAGTTCATTTTAAAGATTTTGTTGAAGTTACAAAAAATTGTGAAATGAAGAGAATATATTTGGAAGGTACTTCTTTAGATGAATATTTAGAATTAATGAATAAGTTTTATAGTACAGAAGAACAAGAAAAGTATGGAGTTCTGGCGATAGAATTTGAAAAGGAGAACTAATGGAAGTTAATAAAAAAACTAGAATTGGAGCATATGGTTTAATAATTAGAGAAAATAAAATTGCTTTAATAAAAAAAGCTAGAGGTGGATATAAAGGCTTATTAGATATACCAGGTGGTGGTATTGAGCATGGAGAAAGTCCAGAAGAAACATTAATTAGAGAAATAAAAGAAGAAGCAGGAGCAGATGTTTTAAATTACGAATTATTGGATGTAAAATCAAATAGAATAGTATGGCATGATGAAACATTTAATGAGGATTTACATCAAATTGGTATTCTTTATAAAGTTGAATTAAAAGATTATAATTTAAAAAAAAGTGGAGATGGATTAGATTCAGATGGATGTGATTTTTATGATATAGATAAATTGAGTAAAAATGATATTACTCCATTTACATTGGAAGGATTAGAATTATTAGGGTATAAAATAAGTAAATAAAATGTAATTGCTTTTTGATGATTTAGTGACATTATGGTGAGGATGTTTTTATAGATATTTCTATATTTATGATATTTTTTTTATCTTTTCTAGCATTAATCCATTAATATAAAGAAGTTACTAAGACTAATTATTTTAGTTATTAATAGATGATTGTTTACTTATATTATAATAATTTATTATAGTAAAGTTTATGCTAAATAAATTGATATATTTTTTTGTTTTTGATATCATTATATTGAACTTGATTGGCATTGATATTTATGACATAATTCAGTAAAATTTGGAAAGGAAAGATATTGTGAAATTTAAAGAAGAACTGGAAAAAACAGGAAGAATTCCAACATATAAGGTAGAAGATGAATATGAATTATTATGTTCATTATCTGATTCTAAGCCATCTAAAAGAATTGTAAATAATAAAAAGGGATTAAAGGCTATTAAGGCATTAGTTGATATACAAAAAAATCACAATGTTTCATGGTATAGATATGTGAAAGATAGAGCAGATAAAGTACCGCATAATACTGCATTGTTTTATCGAGGAAATGAAATAACATATAAGGAGTTATTTTCTAAAGCAGATATAATTGCAAGATCTATGTTAAAAATTGGTGTCAAACCAGGTGATGAAATACCAATTTGTATGACAAATACTCCAGAATTAGTATATATTTTGTTGGCAATCAATAAAATAGGAGTTAAGGCTAATATTTTTGGAGAACAGTTTAATAATGATTATATAAAAGAAATTTTAAATGAATGTAGTAAAAAAGTATTATTCACAGATGATTCTAGATATGAATATATAAAAGATGCAGTTCAAAGTTCTAATATTGCTAATAAGGTTGTTGTATCTTTGGCTGATTCAATTCCAAAAAATATTACTACAAATAAGTATTATGAATTGGAATTAGATGAATATTATCATTATCCTAACAAGGTAAAATCTTATAAGCAAAATGATAATAGTATATTATCTTTTGGAGATTTTGAAAAATATGGAATCAATTCAACTTATAATTTTGAAAATATAGGATCATTAGAGGATGATTTCTTAATAACATATACTAGTGGTTCAACTATTGTTGGTAGACCTAAGCCTATAATGCATAAGAATAGAAGTTTGATTGTAAGTGGTCGTTTTCATGATTGTGAATTATCTGGAAATCCTAATATGAAAAAATTTAGTTGTTTGGCACATATACCACCTGAGTCGAATACAGATTTAATTGCGTGTATTTCAGATATATTAATCCAAGGATGGACAGTATGTTTAGAGCCTGAATATGATTATAAGAAAGCGTTAGATTATATTGTTCTTAATAAACCAAATTACTTAAATATGACTACAAGTTTTTTTATCGAAGCGGCCAAGCAATATTTAATAGAAGGAAAATTTAAAGGAAGAAAACTAGATTCAATTTTTACTGCGTTTGCAGTTGGAGAAAAGTTGTCTCCTGGTGAAGAAAAATTTATTAATAAGTTTTTAAGAAAAGCTCGTGCTGGTAGTGCAGTTCCTATTAATGGATTTAAAATGCCATTTACTACTATAGGTGTTGCAGCAGGTGATTGCGAACATGGTGCAATATTCTATACTCTTTGGAAAAAAATATTTGAGTTAAAATCAAAAGCATATGGTATAAAAGAATGTGGGATATATCCAGAGGCTTATGTTAATGCTACAGTTTTAAAGATTAATTCCAAAGGAGAATATGAAGAATGTGATTATGGAGAAATGGGAATTATTGTTTCGAATTCATATTCAAATATGTCGGGTTATAAGAATAATCCTGATGCAACTAGGAAATTATTAATAACGGATAATTTAGGTAGAACATGGTTATCATGCAATGTTTATGGATATATGGATAAATTAGGTGGTGTTCATATAAAAGGAAGAAAAGAATTATTATTTCCTAGAATAAATGGTAATATTATACCATTGTATGAATTAGAAGAGACAGTTTTAAGCGATACTAAGAGAGTTATGTCATGTCAAGTTGTTGAGAATAATGGTGAAATTGTTATTATTGTACAACCGCAAAATGAGTATAAAACTAAAGATATTAGAAAATCTATTGTTGGTAGAATTATAAATAAATATGGTGAAGATATTTTAAAAAACATAGATTTAATTATATTACCATTTGAAGATTCATTTCCATTAACACATAGTGGTAAAAGAGAATTAAGTGCTAAAACATTATTAGATAAATTTAAAAGGAATGAAGATTCTTCAATAATAGATGGACCAAAAAAAATTAAATATACATTATAAAATAATAAAAAGTAAATAGTATTTTTACTTTTTTTGTTAAAAAAAATTTTTTTTAATATTTTCATGCTATAATATTTATAATAAGATGGTGAGTGTATGGAATATGTTATAGTAACAAGTTTTATTTATTTATTTATTATTTCAATTATTTTTTTTGTTAAGCCAAAGATTAATAATGAAGATACAAGGCTTTATAAATCTATTATAACTATTAATCTCCTTGGCCTTCTCATTGATTTTTTGCAACTTGTGCTTATAAAATGTAATGTGAGTTATTTATTATCAGTCTGTATGGGAAAAATCTTTTTAATCTATGTGTTTTTATGGACTTTTATGCTATATCAATATGTGTTGCTAATTTCTTATAATAAAAAATATGATAAGGAAACTCAAATTTTTAATGTTGCTGCTAGGATAATTTTGTTTTTTGGTACAATTTTTGTGTTAATATTGCCAATAGAAATAGTCAATAATGCAACTGGTATTTACTCAAAAGGACTTTCTTGCATAGCTGGCTATGTTGTAGTTTCGCTAGACATTTTTTTAATGTTAATAGTAACAATAAAGAATATAAAAAACATTGAAAAAAAGAAAAAGTATGTACCATTTCTTGTTTTTTTGGTAATAGGGTCTATTGCTACATTACTTCAGTACTTATTTCCAAACTTATTATTGATAACACCGGTAGAATCAATAATTACTTTGCTAATATACTTTTTTATTGAGAATCCTGATATTAAGATGGTTCAACAAATGGAACTTGCTTGTAATCAAGCGGATAAAGCTAATCGTGCTAAGACTGAGTTTTTATCAAGTATGTCTCATGAGATTAGAACTCCTTTGAATGCTATTTCAGGTTTTAGTGATTGTATACTTGATGCTCAAACTTTAGAGGAAGCTAAAGAAAATGCTAAAGATATTGTTGATGCTAGTGGTACTTTACTTGATATTGTTAATGGTATTTTAGATATTTCTAAAATTGAAGCTGGAAAACTTGAAATTGTTAATTCTCCTTATAATGCACCTGATACTTTTAATGAACTTGCTAAATTAATTACTCCTAAGATGAAGGAAAAGGGACTTGATTTTACTTATTATATTGCTCCTGATTTGCCTAAAACTTTACGAGGAGATCCTGCTAACTTAAAGAAAATAGTTACTAATATTCTTAGTAATGCATGTAAATATACTAAGGCTGGATTTGTTAGATACGAAGTTAATTGTGTAAATATGAATGGTTATACAAGACTTATTATTTCTGTTGAAGATTCAGGTCAAGGAATAAAAAAGGAAAATATTAATAAGTTATTTACAAGATTTCAAAGACTTGAAGAGGATAAGAATACTACTATTGAAGGTACAGGATTAGGACTTGCGATTACAAAACAGTTAACCGAATTAATGGGTGGTAAAATTATTGTTCATTCAATATATGGAACTGGTTCTAAGTTTACTGTTGTTTTAAATCAAAAAATAGAAACTAATGAAGTTGTATCTGAACATAAGTATAAAACAACTCTTAATTTAGATAATATTAAAATATTAGTTGTTGATGATAATGTATTGAATTTAAAAGTTGCTACTAAATTACTTCAAAGACATAATGCAAATGATATTACTACATGTGAAAGTGGATTTGATTGTATAAGTAGAATTGGAAAAGGGGAAAAATATGATGTTATTATGCTTGATGACATGATGCCAAAAATGAGTGGTGTTCAAACTTTACATAAATTAAAAGATATAGCTGGATTTGATACTCCAGTAATTGCTTTAACTGCAAATGCTATTACTGGAATGAAAGAACATTATTTATCAGAAGGATTTAATAGTTATTTAGCTAAGCCAATTCAAGATGATGAACTTATTAGAACAATGAATGAGGTTCTTGGTAGAACTATTACAGAAAAAATTCCTATTGTTCAAAATGAAGAGAAGACTGAGAAAACATCAGATAAGGATAATGAGATAATACCAGTTGAAGATAATATTGAATATGAACTTGGAAACAAACTTGATATTTCCACAGAAACTGTGGAAAAGGAAAAAAATGATGATCAAACTGTTATTAAAAATAATGAAACAAAGTATGATATTAACTATTTAAAGGAAAATGGTGTTGATGTGGATTCATCAATTCAATTACTTGGAGATGTTAATACTTATAATACGACTGTTTCTGCATATTTAGATGATGTAGAAAGTAGATGGGAAAGAATAATTAAATATAAAGATGCTATTGATATGACAAATTATGCAATAGAAGTTCATTCTTTAAAGAGTAGTAGTAAATATGTTGGTTTAATTAAACTTAGTGAAATAGCTTATCAACATGAATTAAAGAGTAAGGAAAATGATATTGGATATATTAATGATCATTTTTCTGAGTTAGAAAGTGAATATTTAAAAGATATAGAAATTATTAAAAATTATGTTAGATCGTAGTATAAAAAAATAAAATAGTAAAAAGGTGTTAATTTAACATCTTTTTTATATTGTATAGTTAGTATTTAATGATATAATTGTTATTATAGAGGTGGTTTAATATGACAATTGATTTAGTACTTTTACTAATAATAATAGCTTTTTCTTTTATTATAAATATTTTATTTTTTGTAAAGAAGCATGTTGATACAAAGGAAACAAGATTGTTTGGTGTAATATCACTTGTTAATTTAATAGGCCTTATAATGGA
>CADBGE010000065.1 GCA_902794075.1 uncultured Erysipelotrichaceae bacterium
AGAACTGCTCACTTAGGAGCATATGTACATTCTTATATTCAAGATATTAATAAAGAAGCATAGGTTCAACGTGATATTGAAAATGGTGAAATTGAAGGAACTCAAAGATATGTAGCTTCTCAACACCTTTTAATGGTTGAAAATCCAAATATATTTAAAGGAGCTATAATGTCTTCTGATGTAAAATCAAAAGATGGTAAAGTAAAAGCTATTAAAGCAATGAATACTGCTGAATTATTATTTACTAATATATTCCATAATTTTTATGGTATGTATTATTCAGATAATAAGAGTTTATCAGGAAAAGTTGCTATACAACCAACAACTTATTCTGATAAAAGTAGTATTATATCTTTCTTATTCTAGGCAGATTCTAAAGTAGGAAATTATAGTAATTTAATGTCGTTGAATTTTAACGATTTAATTAATATTACTATGAATAATATGGGTAAATATTATGAAGAAACTGCTTTAAATATCTTGTCTGATTGGAGTAAGGTTTTAGGTATTAAATTTAATACTGATAATATAAAACAATCATTAGAAAAGTTAAATAGTGAGTTGTTAAAAATAGATGGCAAGAGAGAATTTGAGTTAATAAATATAGCTCAATCTCAAGGGGTTGAATTACAAAGAGAGACTCATTATTCTATATTTAATGGTAAATTTGGAGTAAATCCATTATTATATAATTATATAAGTACCTTACAAAATAGGGAATCAGTAAAATTATTTTTAAAATCGGAATTAAAGAATTTCATTAATGATATAATTGATTCTGGTTTATATATAGATATCAATGATGATTTTGCACAACTTGCTATAAGTAAATATTTTGGAAGTGTTGAAGAAGCTGAGGAATAGGGTTGGATTAAAAATGGATATTTAGTCCTTGCAAAAGTAGGTAAAGAACAAATTGTTCAAGGAACTAAAATTACAAATAATTCATTTGAAACTAATCCATTATTAGAAAAATACTTTATTGTATACAACACTTTAAGTCCAAGCATGAGAACCTTATTAACTGGTTCTGAAATTGCTCACCCACTAAAGAAATCTGAACCTTATAGAAGATCTGGAGATTTATTTTTAAAGTTTCCTGATTACAAAGTTAAGAATATCGTAGAATTAGCATAGGAAATTGAAAAAAGAGGTGTTAAAGAAGATATTGATAAATATAATAATTTAATTACAGAACTTCGTGGTATTGCTGGTGCTGAAGGAACTCAATTAAAACGTAATGTTATTGTACCTGCTACTATGTAGCTTGTACAATAGAAAGTTTTAAATGGTATTGCTGAAAATATTAAAGTAGCTGTACTTGACGATATAAAAGCATTTGTTAATACATTTAATGGTAAATCTGATGATGAAGATGCACATGATGGTTCTGCATTAATTAATCCTTTCTTTTCACAACTTGAAAATAATAGTTTACAAGACCAAGCTCCATATTTGGATAAAAAACCTATTTGGCATCATTATGACAAATTCTTAGGAACTGCAACTTTATTAAAGTATGCTACATTTACTATAACTAATCTTAGAATGTAGTAGTCATTGAATAGTGATGTTTCATTGTATTAGTTATTTAAGAAAATGACAAATATACAATGGAGAAAAATAGGTAAACGTGGTGATCCTGGTGATGATTGGAACTCAAACACTTGGTCAAATTTAACTAAATCAAAAATAGATCTAGTAAATGGTCGTAAATTTGGTTTAGATGGAAACGGTAATTTAAAAACTAAAATTAGTCTTAAAGATGTATTACCTAACTCATATGATGAATTAATATATGGACAAGGTGATGAATATTGGAGAATATTTGAGTTAAATTATACTCTTAATGATGAAGGTTTTGAAAATATATCTCCAATATACTATACTTCTGAACAAAGATTAAATTTAGATGGTTCATTTAACAGCAAAAGAGTAAAAGTTTATCATTTATTTGATGAAAATAGTAACCATATACAATTATCAGAACAGGAAGTAAAGGAAAGATTTAACGACATAAAAGCTGGTAAACTCCACACTATAAATTCATTATTTGAATTACATGCTGCTCTTGGTGGAATATTTTGTGTTAAAAATGTAAATGGAGAATTTGTATCTTCAGAATTAAATAATAAGGTTATAGCTAACTATATGTCATTTGTTGGTGATGCACATTTAGTACATATTACTGATAAAAATATAGATGGCACAAATAATACTATTGCAAATAATTTAACACAAGATAATTATAGACAACCATTAAAAGAATTGATGATTAGTGTTGCAGCTAATACATCTGCTGTTAAAAATGGACAATCAAATGTCAATTAGAGAGAATCTTGGAAGAATGGAGATCCTTTGAATTATATGACAATTAGTTCAAAGATGTATGGAATTTAGCAAGATTCTGATCATGAAGCAGATGAAGCTCAATTAACTGAACCAACTTAGGTCATGACTGCTCTTTCACAAGGTGGTTCATTACATAAATATGCTAGACAAATTTATCAATCTGTTGGTAGAGTAAGTTTACTTGCTTCAAAAGTAGAATTATCTGCTGTAGATGATTTTATTAAAAAATATGCAGCAAATAATCCAAAAGCTATCAATAAATTATATGATGTAGTAGGAAGAATTATTCTAAATCAAGTAGATTCAAATAGTAATGATATGGATTTATGTGATGAAATCTTAGAAGAAATTCGTTAGGAATTTGGAGTAACTTCTGATGATCATACATTAGATGATTTAAAAATAGCATTTAGTGATCCTAATCTTTATGGAAAAGTATTTCCTGCAATTATTAGTACTATTAATTCAAAAGGTATTCGTAGAAAAAATCCAGGAAATGGCATGGTAATGGCTCCATCATATGGAATTTATCAAACATATAAATTTGGAGATAAGAGAGTTACTTTTAATGAATTAATTAGACAAATAAGATTAGAAAGAGCTACTGTTAATGATGATAAAACTTTTGCTAATAAGATTTTAAGTCCAGAAGCAATAGTAGAAGCTATTAATCAAAAATTGAATGAATAGCAAAAACAACAACCAGTATTTGATTATAATGCATTTGATTTAGGAGATAGAATTAATATTATTGGTAATTTAAGAAAATAGTCAGAATTACGTAAATTAAAAGATGCTTCTGTAATTTGGGCACATCCAGCAAGTGGAAAGACTTATTTATATGAACATGGTAGAAAAGATATAATTGACTTTGATTCTGAATATAAATCTAGACTTGGAGATCTTAAAGCAAGAAAAGCTTTAAAGAAACAAATAGGGGAAGAAGCTTATAATCTTGAATTAGATAAATTATTTGATGAAGCTAAACAAGAAGCAATAACTTTAAATAAAAAATTATTAGTTAGTGATATACATTTCTTAAGAGATAGAAATGATGATTTAGATGTCATAACTAATATGTCTGATGAAAAATTTATTGAAAGAAGTAAGCAAAGAGGAGAATTTGATGTAGCTGATAAATAGAAATGGAAAGATTCTATTAATGAAGTTATGAATACAGTCAGTGACAAGTCTAAAATTCTTACCACAGATCACTATTTGTCATATGATTTAATTGATCCAACTGTTTCAATATATATTGATAGTATTGAAAAATTCTATTTAATAGAAAATAGAAATTGGGCTAAATTAGCTAATAATAAAACTTTAAATGATTATATAAGTAGATATAAAGATTTAACTAATTTAAATTTAGATAAAATATTAAAAGAAAAAGGATTATCTGGATTTTTAAAAGAAAGATATGAACTTAATCCAAATGATAAAATAATTCTTGATACTATTGCTAAAGATAAATTATTAAAGTTATATGATTATGAAACTTTAAATTATCAAGAAGATGTAACTAAAGGTATTGATTTATTACCAACTAGAATTTAGTTTACTGAAAACGGAATTAAACGTTCTATTTATCATATTCCAATGATTCAAAAAGCATTTAAATCAGGAGAACAAATAAATACTTTTGTAATGAAAGAATTGTTCACTGATTTAAAACATGGACAATATTATGATAATTATAAATTAGTTGAAATTCCTAATGGTGATGGTACATCAAGAAAAGAAGTATAGAAAAGTGGAATTAATCATTCAATATCAAATTTAATACATCAAAAACCACAAGCAATTGTAAGTAATATGTGGGCTACTAGATTTAATACTAGTGGTGATAAAACTTTAAATCAAGTAATGAATGATGTAATGATTGATACAGAAAAATATTTAAATGATAATAAGAATCCTTTAAATAATAAAGTTGAATTAACTTTCCTTAAAGGTAATGGAAAACATACTCTTATATCATTTAGTGATATAATTCCATATTCTGACAATCAAAGAGATAGTAAATATGAAAAAATTATTGAAAGACATACTAGAAAAAATCTAGATTCGAAAAATGGATTATATATTTATGATGTTATATCTTTAAATTCTGATAATAGTGATTCTACTATAATTGAAAGACAAGTAGAAAGACCTGATTTAAAAGTAAATAAAATTGGAGAAATTATTGATAAATCTGGAAAACCAGTAGATAATACAGATAATAAATATATTTCTATTACTATTAATGGTGTAACTAAAGTTTTTGAAAAATTTTAGTATTTAAATGAATATTTACTTAAATAGAGAAAACCTGGGTCTAGAGATTTCTAGGATTATACTATTTATAGTATAAATAAAGAACTAATAGATAAAATGTGTGAGTTAACAAAAGAAGACAGCACAGAGTTTATTAGTAATTTAACAGCTGAATTATATAATAAAGATTCATACATAGGCTTTATTCCAAGTGTTAAGGATTCTTCATTATTAGGAAAAGTAGGGGAAAATAAAGAAAATGGAATATTACCTAAATTAGCACAAAATGAAGAATTAAGAGATTATTGTGTTGCTATTCAAGAGAATAAAAATGTTGAAGCTTCTCTAATGAATTTATTAGAAACTTATAAATAGGAGTTAAATACTTCATTTCTTAAATCATTAGAAATAATTGGATCTCGTATTCCAGCCCAAACATTACAATCATTCATGTCTATGGAGATTGTTGATTATACTCAAATGGAAACAAATGTAGCATATGTATCATCTATTCAAACCTTCTTACAAGGTTCTGACTATGATATTGATAAATGTTATATGATTTCTTATTTCTTCGATGATAATGGTAAATTTATTAAATGGTCTCCATTAATTAGTTTAAATAATATAGAAGAACTTAATAATTCAACTAGATTGCCAATACCTAATGGAACTCATATTTTATCTGCAAATGATATTAATTTTAAATCTGATGATCCAGATTTTAAATAGAATTATACTAGAGACATTACTGATAATTTAATAGCTATATTATCAGCAAAAGATAATTCACAAAAAATATCAGCTTATGCAGATTTAATTGATTACTTAGATAGTAATGCTGGAATTGCAAAGTTTAAACCAAAAGATGGTGAATTAGAAAGTTAGGAATCTCCAATTATATTTTATGAATATAATGAAGATAGACTAATTAATGCTATAAATCTTATATATAACAGTGTTAATTCATCACCAGAAATAGTTAAAGAAAAAGTAAAACAAATTTTATCAGTAGTTGATAAACACGAA
>CADBGE010000066.1 GCA_902794075.1 uncultured Erysipelotrichaceae bacterium
TATTTGCAAGTAACTGCCAAATAAAAATACATACAACAATTAATAAAAAACTTATTAAATGTAAAGTGATATTTCTTCTTTTAATCTTTTTTAAAAACTCTTTATGTTCATCACTATAACTACTCATTTAAATCCTCCCATATTCTTTCAAAATATTTAGAAAACATTTTATCTTTTCTATTATTAATAGGGGTAGATGGATTATCTAATTTTATATTATATATTTTTTTGATTTTACCAGGTCTTTTTGATAAAACAATTATTCTATCAGACATACTAATTGCCTCACTTAAATCATGAGTAACCATAATAGCAGTCTTTTTTTCATTTTTAATAATTTTATATATATCATCACTAATATTTAATCTTGTCTGATAGTCTAGTGCAGACATTGCTTCATCCAATAATAAAATATCAGGTTTTACAGCTAAAGTTCTAATAAGTGCACATCTTTGTCTCATTCCTCCAGATAAATTATTTGGATATTTATTAATAAAATCACCTAAACCATATGTATTTAATAATTTAATTACATATTTTTTATTTTCTAAAGAATCCAAACCTTTAATTTTAAGTCCAATTAAACAATTATCTAAAACTGTTTTAAATGGCAAAAGAGAATCACTTTGTAACATATAGGCAATATTATAACCATTCAAAATACTTATATTTCCCTTTGATTTATTTATTAAATTACAAAGAATAGAAAGTACAGTTGATTTACCACAACCACTAGGACCGACGATTGATACAAATTCACCTTCATATATGTCAAAAGAAATATTATCAATAGCTTCAATTTCTTCTTTTTCAGTATGATATTTTTTACTTAGATTTGTAATTTCTAATATTTTTTTCATAAAACCTCCCAGAATAATTTATGATTAAAAATAATTATTGATAAGGACAAAAAAGAAAATCACTTTAGTGACTTTCAATTTTATACATTAACTTATCATATGAAACTTTTTTATCTAATTCACCATAACTGATCATTATATCTTGTAAGTGATTGAAAGATTCTTTTTTAAATAATGTGGACTTTGGCCATACTTCAGTTTTTCTGTATCTTTTAACAGCATCTTTTATTTCACTTAAACTTGAATCAGGGAATTGATTTATAATAGCTTTTGCAACTTCTTCATCATTATGTGATAGAACATAATCTAATCCTTTTTGAATTGCTTTATCAAAGCTTTTTATTAAATCTTTATTAGAACTTATAAAGCTTTTTTTAGCTGAGAAAGATGTATAAGGTACGATACCACCCAAATCTCCAACACTGGCAACAACATAACCATGTCCTTCTTTTTCTACTGAACTAGCTGTTGGTTCAAATAATGTTACAAAATCACCATATCCTCCTATAAATGTTCCTCCCATAGCAGGAAATGCAATAGAAGTATCAATATTAACATCATTTTTTGGATTAATACCATTTTGTAGTAGAGCATATTCAAGCGTCATTTCAGGCATACCAGCCGCTCTTCCTCCAATAATTGTTTTTCCTTTTAAGTCATCTAACTTAAAATTTTTATATTTTTTTCTAGATACTATAAATGTTCCATCTTTTTGAGTTAACTGAGAAAACGTTTGTAAGTAATCTTTTTCACCACCATTATAAACATATATTGTAGCCTCAGCACCACATAAACCAATATCTGCATCATTTGATAATAAAGCTGCAGTTACTTTGTCTGCACCACTTGTTAATATTAAATCAATATCAATTCCATTTTCTTCAAAATAATTATTTTCAATTGCAACATATAGAGGTGCATAAAAAACTGTATGTGCAACTTCAGCAAGAACAACTTTTTTCTTTTCATCACTCTTATTAAAATCAAATATCACAGAACTAATGATTATAAAAATAGTTATAATACATAAACAATAAACAAATATTCTTTTTTTCATAAAACTCTCCTAACACTATATAATATGAATATCAAAAAAAATTGTTATATTTGGTAAAGTTAAAAATGACAAAATCAAAAAATTATATAATATACTAAAGTTTTATTAAAAAGAAATGTAGAAGGTTGTTAATAATAAAAAATATGATTATTTGGTAAAAATATAAACTAAATAAAGTTGACAATTACAAAATAAAAATATATGATTTAAATGTTGATAAAATAATAAGTATCACAATACTAGAACAAACATCACCGAATAGTCCTTATTTAATATCATTAATATAATATTTGATATAATTAAAGCATTATTTAGACTTAAAACTATAGATATGGAAGATGGACCTAATATACTATAAAAAAAGAAAAATGATTAAATTATATAAAAAAACTTGCATTATTTAAAAAAATGTGATACAATAACCAACATTAAGTGAGGGGGAATTAGAAAATGAAAAACTTGAAACAATTTGCAAAAAAATTATTAGCTATGATAGTAGCTACTACAATAATACTATCATCAACAACTTCAGTTAATGCAGCAGCAGACTCTATTCAACTAGGTGATGCATCATACTCAGGAAATTATATTGCTGGAGTATACTTCAGTGATAAAAAGACTACTGATGGTAAATATTTATATTGTGTTGAAATGCCAAAAAAGACAGCACAAAATGTTAAAGCAACTTTAGTAAAAAACAGTAAGTATACTGATGGTGGATTAGTATATATCCTAAAAAATGGATATCCAAATAAATCTATCACAGGAGATAATCAAAAAGATTATTACATCACTCAAACTGCAGTTTGGTGGTATCTAGATGAAGTTCATGGTACAACAAATTTAGGTGAACAATTCAAAAGTCAAGGATCAGATAATTACAACTTAAGAAAATATGTTAAAAATTTAGTTAATGAAGGTATTAAACATAAAAATGATACAACATCAGCTTCAGCAAAACTTAAATTATCAACAGATAATATATCAATGAATTTAGTAGATGGATACTATAAATCAACTAGTATTAAAGCTAGTGAAGTAGAAAATATCTCATCATACAAAGTAACATTAACAGATGCTCCAGAAGGAACAATTATTGAATACAATGGAGATAAAAAATATACTGGAGAATTTGAAGTAAAAGCAAATGATAGCTTTATTATAAAAGTACCAGAAAGTAAAGTAAGTAATGAAACTTTATCAATTAAAGTAACAGCAAAAGCTGTAGGAAGTGCTCAATATAAAGCTTATGAATATCAACCAGTTGATACTTCAATGCAAAATGTAGCGTTATTAGAAAAAACAGCAGTAAGTGTTACATCAGCTTTAACACTACAAGCTACTAAAGTAGAAAAACCAGTAGTTAGTATCTTAAAAGTAGATCAAGAAACAAAGAAACCTTTAGCAGGTGCTGTATTACAAATTAAAAACTCAAAAGGTGAAGTAATATATAAATTTGATACAAAAAATGAAGCAGAAATAATAAATGATATTACTGAATATGGAACTTATACAGTAGAAGAAGTATCTGCACCAGAAGGATACATTAAAAGTGATAGAACAGTTACATTTACAATTGATAAAGATCATCTATCACATCAAATAACATTTGAAAATGCAAAAGAAGTTTATGTTCCAAATACAGCAAATACTTCATCAATAATTATGGTTATTTTAGGTATTGTTTTAACAGGAGCTGGACTTAACTTTGTTTACAAGAATAGAAAGAAAGCCTAATAAAAATAATAAAGAAAAAAACTCCCCTAGTGTTACAGCTTTTATTGGAGCTTTACTAACACTAATTGGAGTTTTTTTCCTTTCATATAATTATATTCAAGCCGAAAAGGTATATGCATATGATTATATGTCAAAGGCATACTATAACGGAACAGATGTCGTAATCATTTCAGAGGAAGAAGCTCAAGAAGATAATGATGATGGCCTACCTGAAGAAGTTACAGATGAATATATTGGATATTTAACAATACCAAAAATAAATTTAACAAAGGGATTCTTAGATATAAGATCATCAGAAAATAATGTTGATAAAAACTTATTAGTAGTAAATGGATCTAATTATCCAGATAAAGATAAAGGTAATTTAATAATAGCAGGTCATTCAGGAACAGGATGGAATTCATTCTTCAATGATCTATATAAATTAAAAGAAAATGATACTGCATATGTAAATTATAAAGGAAAAAAGTATATATATGTAATAAAAAATATATATACACAACCTAAAGTAGGTAAATTAGCAATATACAGAGATTATAGTAAAACAACATTGACATTAATAACATGTACAAATAATGATTCAACAACACAAACAGTATATATTGCAGAATTATCAAATATAGAATAAAAATTTAAGGGGGTTGAGGAAAATGAGTAAACTATCATTCATAGAGAAGTTAGGCATATTAATAAGTACATCAATGAAGTCAAAAATATTTTTACTATTTTTAATAGTATTAGTATTTTTAGGAATAGCATTATTTAGAACCAATAAAAAGAATGAAAAGTTAAATAAAACAATTTATTGTATAACAACAATTATTATTGTAGCATTTATACTTATTACATATCATGATTCAATTGGGAAATTAATTACTTATATGATGAATAATTTCTTCGTAGCTGCATTTTTCCCAAACCTAGCAATATACATGGCAGCCTTAATTGCCACAAATATAATTCTATGGGTAAGTATATTTAGTTATAAATCTTCAAAGCAAATTAAAATATTAAATATAGTTGTTTACATAATTATGAATTATCTACTTGCATTAATTCTTAATACAGTAAAAACAGATAATTTAGATATTTTTAGTCAAGCAGCTATTTATGAAAATAAAACAGCAAGTGCATTAATTTCATTATCTAGTACAATATTTATAATTTGGATTATATTCTTAGTAATATATAAAATATTACTTATATATTTAAGAAAAGATTACAAACCAAAAGTAAAAAAAATACTTGTAAAAAAGAAAGTAAAAAAACTACCAGAAAATTATTTACCACTTGATACTCCAAAATTTATCTATGGAATTGCACCAAAAAAGCATGTTGTAGTAGAAAATAGTCAAGAAGAGCAAATACTTAAAGAAATGGAAAGTAAATTTACTTTAGATGATTACAAGATAATGTCAAAAATACTAAAAGATAAAAAAATAGATAATATTGAAGAATATAATAGTAAAACATTAGATATTGATGACATAATTATAGATAAACCACAAGAGAAAGAAATAATAGAAGATGAAGTTATAGAAGATGAACAAATAGAATTAAAAAAATATAATGAATTATTAGAACTATATAGAATTGATTAACTACTCAAATAAATGAGTAGTTTTTCTTTTATTGAAAGACAAAATAATGTATAATTGAAAAAGACAGGAAGTGTGTAATATATGAATTTAGAAGAATTAAATGATAGACAGAAAGAAGCGGTTTTATATAATGAAGGACCACTTTTAATAATTGCGGGAGCAGGAGCAGGAAAGACAAAAACTCTTACTACTAAAATAGCATATTTAATAGAAGAAAAAGGCGTAAGTCCATATAATATTCTAGCAATAACATTTACAAATAAAGCAGCAAAAGAAATGAAAGATAGAATTTATATGCAAATAGGAAGTAC
>CADBGE010000067.1 GCA_902794075.1 uncultured Erysipelotrichaceae bacterium
ATAGTATTATTGTAGTTGAAAGAGATATAATTAACTTTTTTATCTTTCTTATCTTTTTATTATGATCATCTATTAATTGTAAAGTTAATTTTTCTAATCCTTCATCTGATGATAATCTCTTTCCTAATAATATTTCATTTATGCTTACATTAAAATATGAACTTAATATCAATAATACATCTGAATCAGGTACTGCCTTACCATTCTCCCATGCACTTATTGCTTGTCTTGTAACATGAATTTCCTCACTTAATTCATTTTGACTAATATTTTTTTCTTTTCTTAATTCTTTAATAAATTGTCCAATCTTTTCAATATCCATTTTTATCACCTTATTTAGAATATCTCAATATTGAAGAATATAGGTATTATTTATTGATTGTTTCTATTCTATTTCCCCAAGTTTAATAATTTTAATTTCGCAAAATGAAATAATTATGTTGGGTGATAATATGGTACTTAAAAATCTTAGAGCAAGTAGAGAGGATTTAGATCTCAAACAAAAGGATATAGCAGATTTCTTTAATCTTCATTATTCCACTATTTCAGGATGGGAAACTGGTAAAGATACTATTCCTATTGAAAGACTAATTGAATATGCTAATGAGTATTTTCTTAGTCTTGACTATTTATTTGGTATAGTTTCTAAGAATGAAAAGTATGATCCAATTGACTTAGATTTGGAGTATTTAGCAAATGCTCTTACTAATTTACGTATAAAGAACAAGTTTACTCAAGAAAGTGTTGCGAAGAAACTAAATACATCTCAAGCAGCTTATTCACATTATGAGACTGCGACCAATATTATACCTACAACCTTTATATATGGATTAACAAAGATATATAAACCTTTTTCAATAGATGAATTATTTGGAAGAAAAAAACAAAATAAAGTCTAAATTTAAGACTTTATTTTTCTTGTTTTTTTGACACTGTTTTATTTAGAAATTGTGTTAAAAATCATGTTTTTATATTTTTACTTATATATATATTCTTCTACTTGTATTATTTTTTTCATAATCATTCCTACATCTGATTAAAAAAATATGATGTGGTTTATTCAGTGTATCCGATTAATAATTAGAATAATCTCTCCCTACAATAATTATATAATATTATTATTTGTCAATTCTTTTCTTTTGATAAGTCTCTAATTTGATTGTTTTTTAATAGTTCTTCTTTTACTACGTTATAATCATTTATTTCATCTATGATAAGATCACAATAGTTTTTAACTGTATCTGATTGTACTCTATTATTATCTATTACATTACAATTGTAGTTTTCTTTGCTTGATCCTTCCAATAATAGATGGGCATTCTTATATGCTAACTCATAGTTGTATGTTACTTCTTCTGTTTCTAAGTTAGTTGAAATACTTAATGATGTACTTACCTTATTTCTATATACCATTTTTAATTCTATAAAATCGTTAGATTGTTTTGAATAGTAGAATTCTTGGTATTCTGAGTCATTTCCTGATGCCATATCTTTGTAATAATCATCTAACGTATTATTTGTAACTACTTTTCTATAAAATGCATCTTTTGGTGTTGTTGTATAACCTTCTTTAGCAAATTCCTTTTCCAGTTTTTTATTTGTTCCATTTATTATTACATAAATAATAGCTGATATTAAAATTTTCTTTTTCATCATTTCATCCCCTTATAATACACTTGATACTTTTGAGAATAATCCATCTCCTATTTCTTTTATACTTGATGAACTGCATCCAGGGCAATAATGAACTGTATATACTTGTGAGATACTTGTTCCTTCATAATATCCCTGTCCAGGTGTTAAATATGAACTTTTTAAGAAATTCCCATGATAATCTATAAAGTCACCAACGGATGAAAATTGTGCAAAACTACAATTATAATTGTAGCCACATCCATTAGATGGTCGTTGTGAACTTTCACATACTCCACCTAAATTATTACAACTTCTACTTATTGAAGATGTAATCCATCCTGATTCAAATGCTTCAAGTCCGATTAAGAAAAATACATTTACTCCATATTTTTGTTCTGCAGTAATTAAATTTGATGCATATGGAATAAAGTTTGTTGCATTTCCTCCATAGGCATTAAGAATTCCAACAAGTTGTGTACTTGTTAAATTACTAATTTTTGTAACATCATTAGGATCCCACACAACATCTCCAACTTTTTGAGCAGATCCTTCAATAGAAGATGTATTGTTATTCTCTTTTTTTACTCCATTTTGATATGATGATGGATCTATAAATATATTACTAGGTGTTCTATTTTCTGATAATTTAATATATTTGTGAGGTCCACTATAGTCTCCTGCACTATTCCAACATGAGCTTACAGTAAACGTCTCATCTAGTATTTGCATAACTAAATTTGTAGTCGTTGGTACTGAAAAAATAGCAATAGCCGCAATAAAAGAATTCTTAATCTTTGACATATTTTTCTTTTCATCTGGATTCATTATCAATCTAACAAGATTAATAACTGCCATTGTTAATAATATAATTGGCGCAATTGTTCCAATAATTCCTATTATATTCTTTGTAATCTTAAGTGTTGCGCTTAAAGCGGGATCAGAACATTTACTTGACATATCTAATATTTGTATCATAATAATCATCTCATAAAAAATATATCATAATTTGTCATTAATCTCAATTTATATTTTATTTATTATAATAAATAGTTGATTTAATTATTATTAATAATTAATTATTCATATTATAAATTAAAGGAGTGATTATTATTAATTTTAAGTGTTTATATTTATATATTATTATTTTAATCTTACTTTGTGCATTAATAGGATTAATTTTTTAAAAAAAGGAAGTTTTTAACTTCCTTAATTTTTTCCTATTGCAGTAAATGATAACATTAATCCACCACATATATTTGCTGAATGTTCATCATAACCATATTCTCCAAAAGTAAATGGCATTATAAATGGTATACCTCTAGCTTCCTTTACTATTTGTTTTGTTATTTCTTCTATTTTATCTTTTATAATCATCATTCTCGCAGCATCATGTATTAATATATATGCTGCTGGGTCTGTATATATTTCTTTCTTTAAATCTTTTAATACAGTTAGTGGTGCTGATGCAAGTTCATCTTCTGTTGCTTCTAACTGTATAATTGCTGTTTTTGGTATTACATTATTTCCTAATGTTATTGTATCATCAGTTACTGTTCTTGTACCCATATCATTTCCATACATTGGATGTCTAATAACTGTGAGATTTCCTAGTGGATCTTTTATTCCTAGTGGTCTTGTTACAGATGTCATCAAAAGATCTTTTCCTTTTAAGTTTGATGGGTTTTCATTAATCCAATGAGCATATTTTTTTAATGCTGATACTTCATCAATTGTAACAAGGGTTCTTTTGTCTTTTACTTCTGTTATTAATCCAATATTATTTGTTTCATTATATAATCCAGTATATTTTGTTATTATTTCATTGTCTGTATAGAAAAATGCAACTGCAACACCATCTGAAATTACTTCTTCATTACATATTATTTTCCAATCTCCATCAACATTATTATCTGCTGCGCTTCCTCCAAACATTGGAACTCTACCTATAACGTCTTGAATTCCCATTAAATAATCTTCTTCTTCTTTTGGACTGGCAACCATATAGAAATATGCTGGTGCTCTCGATGATCCTGCAGCTTGTACTGCAGAAATTGCAACTTTTCTTCCTACTGCTCGTGGATCTTTTCCCGCTTCATGACATGCCACTCCTACATTCATATTAAAATCATTTAAAGATAGCATTGCAGCAAATCCATTTTCATTTGTTAAATAGCCGTCTGGTATTATTACCCCACTACTACTTGTACACCCTATTATTGGTGTGTCTGTTACTTCTCTAATTCCTTTTATAACTTTTTTTATATCATTATTTGTTGAAGTATATAAGAAATTAATTTTTACATCATTTAATCCTTTTAATGACTTTTTAGCAGTTTCTAATCCAGTAACAATATCATCTGGATTAATACTATATCCAACTCTAGATTTTAACATTATATCATCCCTTTTTAATATGCAGATTCATAAATACTTATTAAATCATCTATTGTTACTTCTCTTGGATTTCCAGGTGTACATACATCATTTAAAGCTTGTGCAGCTAATTGAGGTATCATTTCCTTAGGAATTCCAACTTCTTTTAGTGTTTGTGGTATTTTTAGTTTTATTGATAGTTCTTGAATGGCTGAAACTACTTTTTCAACAGTTTCTTCTTCATTCAAATTATCCATATCAAGATTAAATGCTCTTCCCATATTTTCAAATAATTCTGGGCATACTTTTCCATTAAATCTTAATACGTGAGGTAATAGAATTGCATTAGCAAGTCCATGAGGTGTATCAAAGAATGCACCTAGTGAATGTGCCATAGAATGAACAATTCCTAAGCCAACATTTGAAAATCCCATTCCAGCAATATATTGTGCATATGCCATTTTTTCAATTGCAACTGTATCTTTTTCGTTAGCAGCTTTTTCTAGATTCTTATATATTAAAGCCATAGCGTTTATATGGAACATATCTGGTATTAACCATGCAGCCTTAGTTATATATCCTTCCATTGCATGAGTTAAAGCATCCATTCCTGTTGTTGCGGCCAATTGTTGAGGCATTCCTTGCATTAAATCAGGATCTATTATTGCACATACTGGTATATCATGTACATCAACACATACCATTTTTTTCATTTCATTTTCGTCTGTTATTACGTAATTAATTGTAACTTCTGCTGCTGTTCCTGCTGTTGTTGGTAATGCAAATAATGGTAATCCTTTATTTCTTGTTTCAACCGCTCCATTTAAGCTTACAACATTACTATGTTCAGGATTTGTCATTATTATTGAAATTGCTTTTGCTGTATCAATTACACTTCCTCCTCCAACTGCAACTATTGCATCAACGTTACTAATTTGTCCAAGCATTAATCCATCTTGAACATTTTTTACAGTTGGATTTGGTTTTACATGTAGATATACAAAATAAGTTATTCCTGCAGATTCTAGTACATCTATAACCATTCTAGATACATTGTTTTGCATCAAACTAAAATCTGTTACAACTAATACTTTTTCAATTCCTCTTGACTTTAATTCTTCTCCTAACTTTGCTCTTGAACCTCTACCAAAATATGATGTTTCATTTAAGACAATTCTATTAACCATATCACTTAGCCTCCCTATTCTAAATTATATTATACCAGTTAATTATTCTTTTTTAAATATTAATTATATTTTTTGTGTAAAGTAAAAAGTAGAAATGTTATTTCTACTTTAAAGTATCTTGTGATTTTGAATTCAAATATAAATCAGCTCGTCTTCCTTCTTTATATGCATAATAACCTGCTGCTGCTATCATTGTTCCATTATCTGTACAGTATTTTATTGGTGGAATTGATAAATCAATATCATATTCTTTTGCAACTTCTTCCATAGCTGTTCTTAATCCTTTGTTAGCTGCAACTCCTCCAGCAACAATTATATTTTTTATATTTTTTTCTTCAATTGCTTTTTTTACTTTTGATACAACTGATGAAATGGCTACATCTTGGAATGATGCCGCTAAATCTTCTCTTCTTATTGGATTACCTCGTTGCTCTTCATTATGTGCTAAATTTATAACTGCACTTTTTAAACCACTGAATGAAAAGTTATAGCTATCATCTCTAAGTGGTATTGGTAATTTATATGTTTTATTGCCTTCTGCAGCAAGTTTATCTAATTTAGGTCCTCCTGGATATTCTAAGCCTATTACTCTTGCGACTTTATCATAACACTCTCCTATAGCATCATCTAGGGTTCCTCCTAATTTATTAAATTTATAATGTTCTGTCATTTCAACTAATTCTGTATGCCCTCCACTAACTACTACAGCTAATAATGGAAATGTTAGAGGTTTTACTAAACTATTTGCATATATATGTCCTGCTATATGATGTACTGGAATTAATGGTTTATTATATACAAATGATAGTGTCTTTGCTGCCTCAAGTCCTATTAATAGTGATCCTATAAGTCCTGGTCCATAGGTAACTGCTATAGCATCAATATCATCCATAGTCATATTTGCTTCATTTAAACATTCTTCTATAACAATAGAGATATTTTTTACATGATGTCTGCTTGCAATTTCTGGTACTACTCCTCCATAATTTTTATGTATGTCAATTTGACTAGAAATAATTGTAGATATTTCTTCTGTTCCATTTTTAACTATTGATGCGCTTGTCTCATCACAACTACTTTCAATTCCTAATATATATGTATCATTCATAATATCACCTGTATTTCTTGTTAATTATAACATAAAAGACTCCATTATTCTAGATAGAGTCTTTTTTTCTTTCCATTAATATACCATCTATACCTTTATAATATCCTTTTCTAATTGCTGTTTTCTTAAAATTATTTTTTAAATATAGTCTGATTGCTGGTTCATTATCTTCTCTTACTTCTAATGTTATATCTTTATCCACAGTTTCTATAAGTTTTTTTAATAAAATATTACCTTTTCCACAGTTTCTGTGGATATTTTTTATTTCAAACTGATTAATTTCAGCTCTATCATAGATATCACTATAGTAGATATATCCAATTATTTCATTATTTTCTTCATATAATAAAAAATTAGCAAAAGGATTGTTTTTGAATTCATTTAATACCATTTTTTTATCTATAAATGAATTATCTAATTTATTTATATTGTCTTGTTTAAGTTTATAAATCATTATTTTTCTCTTCTGCTTCAGTTAGTTTTAAATAATCAGGATTAACTGAATGGGGATTTACTGCTTCCTTGTCTTTATACTTTTCAATTATTTTTATATAGTCTGGTGAATATGCACTAACGGAAGATATATTTTCAAATTTATCATTTGAAATAAATTCATAGTTATCTATTTTATTTACATAATTCATCAATTCTTCAAGTTTTATATGTTGAGGCTTTAAAATAGTTTTATCATTATCATATATTGCACTATACACATAACCTCTTCTTGCATTCAATATTGGAATATGAATTAAATTCTTATTACTTGAT
>CADBGE010000068.1 GCA_902794075.1 uncultured Erysipelotrichaceae bacterium
AAAACATCAAAAGTAAACTCCTTTTGATGTTATCTAAAAAATACTCTACTGACATTTTCTCAAAATGATTTAACTGACATTTTCAAAAAAATTTGACAGTTTTAATTATTAATCTATATTTAATTGTTCTATTTCTTTAGCTATAGATTGTAATCTTTTTACTTCTTTTTTATACTTTTCTTTATAAAGATCTATTTCTTTAGCCATTATTAATGCTCTATTTACTATTCGTGATGCATTTGTTTTTGCTTCTTCTATAATCAAATCACTTTCTTTTTTAGCAATAGAATTAATAGATTCTTTTGCTTCTTCCATTTGCTTAACTGCACTTGTAAAATCATTTTCAATATTTTTATAATGATCTAATTCTTTTGTCATTTCATCAATCTTTACTTCTTGTTTCTTAATAATATCTATTAATCTTTTTGTCTCATCTATAACTTGACTAATGAATTTATTAACATCACTTTTTTTATAACCGTTTTTTTCATAACTAAATTTTTCCACATAATCACCTCGATTGAGATTTTATGCCCCTTTTTATTAGTTATTAAAAGAAATCTTCTTCTTCAGTTTGTTTTTCTTTTTTACCTCTTGTTTTTTCTGCTTGTTGATTTGCTTGTTCATCACTTATTTTCCCATCTACTGTTACATTATTTGGAGTACATAAGAATATTCCTCCACCTAATTTTTGAATATCTCCATTTATTGCATAAATAGTACCATATAAGAAATCTACTATTCTTTTTGCTTGATCAGGTGTTACTCTTTTTAAATTTACAACAACAGCACTTCTATTTTTTAAATAGTCAGCAATTTGTTGACTTTCTGAATAAGCACGTGGCTCTAGTAACATCATTTTAGAACCTGCTATACCATTTTGTTCATGATATTCTTCTTTTGATGTTGTGTAGAAATCATCTTCTTGTTGAATTTGTTCATTACTTGAATCCCCACCAAAAAATCCTTTTAATTTATCTTTCATAGTTTATCTCCTTATTATATTATTCATATTTTGCTAATTACTATATTTAATTTTAACATAAGTAATATAAAATGTCCAAAAAATATTTATTATTTTACTTTGTTAATTCTTGTTGAGTGTTAACTTGATATTGTTGTACTGGTTGTTGTTGTACTTGTTGTGGCATTTGATTTATAAATTGTTGTACCGGCTGTTGTGGTTGTTGTACTGGTTGTTGTACTGGTTGATTTATAAATTGTTGATTACTCATAATTTTATTAACCGATACATTTAAATCATTATCTGATTTATACCATACATCTTCCAAGTCAACATTATTTGATAATGGTCTTGGATTAGGTAAATCTATATACATTGTTGTTGGTACTTTAAAAGCTGATCCAAATGCAATACAATTACCAGGTTTCAAATTTTTCAATTGTAAAATAATTTCACTTGATACGTTTGGTACCATTTCTTTTATATATTGTAAATCTACTGGATGTAATGTTCTAAGTATTACAAAGTTCATACATTGAGATACACATGTATCTGACAATTCACTTGGTCTTTGAGTTATTAAACCTAAGAACATTCCATATTTTCTTCCTTCTTTAGAAATTCTTTCAAATATGTTGTATCCTAGTATTTCAATATCTTTATCATGTTGAACATATCTATGAGCTTCTTCAATAATAATATGATATGCTCTTCTTCCTCTTACTTTTTCAGTACTTGTCTTTAAAAATAACATTCTTGAAATTATCTTAGTTATTACTTTTGCGATACGATCATCAACATAATTTATATTAAAATTAACAATTTGTACTCTTGAATTAGTGTTTTTATCCCATAATAGAGAATTGATAAATTCATCTCTTGTTATATATTCTGGATAATTAAAGTAATGTCTATTTTCTCCTGTTGCAAGTGTATGTAATCTTACACTCATAATATTGGCATTATCAAATACTTTATTACTTTTTAAGATACCTTCACTTATAAGTGCAAAATCCATTGCTTGTTCTAGATCTTGGATTGTATAGAACATATTTTGTTCTAAGTCCCCATCATCTACTTCTTCTTCTATAATATATCCTCTTATAAATTCAACTACTAATTCCATTTCTTGCATCTTACCGGATTTATCTACAAATAAACATTGCTTAAATGTTCTAGTATATCCTGGTTGAACAATTTGACTTTCTAGATTTAGTGTTTCAGTATGGAATTTTGTTAATACTCCAATAACTTGGTCTCTTATTTTTGTAGATTCATCTCCACTTAAAATAATATCTTGTATAGCTCTTGCAATAATGTCATTTTTTCTTCTTAAAACTTCTTCACCACTACCTGTTAATATTCTAACTAATTTTAATGTTTTTTCTATTATTGGTAATTGTGATGGAGTTGTTGCATCTAATAATAATGCTAAATCATCTATATCTAATAACCAAATTGGTATTCTTAACAATTCTTCTTCAGGGTTAACAATATTTGTTGTATATACTTTATATCCTAATGCAGGATTCTTTTCATGTAATCCACTAAAGGCTTTTGTATATTCTCCATAGGCATCAAAGAAAAATAGTGCTGAATTAATTGGTGGATTTGGACTACTTGTATATAATTTTTGTAAGATAGATGCAACTGTACAGCTTTTACCTGCTCCAGAGTTTCCTAATATAGCAAAATGAGCATTAAAGAATTCATTAAGGGCGACATTTATTTTATATCCTTCATAAACATTACTTGTTCCAAAGTTTGTATATCCTTTAGAAGTTTCTTGTTTTCCAAAGATTAATTCCAATTCATTCATATTAATTAATCTTATATTTGATTTAAATGATGGTTTTGAACTTGAACCTGGAATAAAATTATCATCAATTATTTCCCCTACAATATTTGCAACCATTATTTGTTTATTAACATTAGCAATTTCCGCAACAATTTTTTTATTAGAACCATCATCAAATACAATGTGATAATTAACTAAGTTAGGTTGTTGTGTAATATCGATAGCTAAATTAATTCTTACACTGTTATCTATTATTTCTTCAATTTTTCCTATCATTTGCCTCACCCTTTTATCATACATACAATTATATCAAAAATAATGCAAAAAAAAAAGATAATTAGTTAAACAATATTTAAAAAATTATCTTTTGTTAATACAAGCCATGTATTTTTTGAATAATAGTTCTATCTATTTCATTTAATTCCCAATTTCCATCATATTTAGTTAAATCTATACTTATCTTATATTTTATTTTATCTTTTACTTTTTCTAAATTATTTAACATATATTCATTATAATCTTCTATTTCTTCTTTATGAGTTTCATAATATTTTTTAGAATCTGCAATAGAATAAGTATAATTTAGAACTTCTATTTCTGCATCAACTATAGCGTTATCATCATTTACTACTTCATTTACTATCTTATATGATAAGTTTTGATATTGTTTTTCTAATAATCCTATATATTTTTTTCTTTGACTCTTAGTTAGATTGTCTGCTTCTATACTACTTTCTAGTCTTTTAAGTACTTCTGGATTAAGATTCTGATATTCACTTAAAAAGTTTTCAACTTTTTTTGTTGGTGTATTAAGAGTATTTTCACATCCTGTTAAAAATATTAATAAACTGAGTATAATAATTATTTTTTTCATAAAAAAATCCTCCTATATTTATAGTGAGAATTTTTTATTATAATTATACATCTTTTATATATATTGTTCCTGATGCATTGTCTCTTCCTTTAAACGGTAATATATATTTTGAATATTTTTTTCTTTTTAATCTAAATGGTATTTTTAAATTTTGATCTATATTTACTGCTTCATTTATAATATTAGCTAAAATACTTCTTTTTTTACTTTTTTTAATTAGTTTTAATATCTTTTTATCAGTAATAATATCTGTTACTCCATCTGTAAATAAAAGTACCATATCATAATCATTTTCAACGGTATATGTTGATACTTTACATAAATCTTTTGTTAGTCCAACACAAGCAGTAATTATATTATTATTGAAAAAATATCTTAAATCATCTTTTTTACATGCTCCATATTTGTAGTAAAACCACACATCTGAATCATCTTCTGATACTTGAATTAATTTTTTATTCTTATAGATATAGGCTCTAGAGTCCCCTACATTCATAAATAATGTATTATTCTTATTAATAAGTGCCATACATAGTGTTGTTCCTGAATGATTTTCATGATATTTATTTATTATATCTTCGTTAATTTTATATATAAGTTTTTCTAGTAATTCTGTTGTTTTATTTGTATTATTTAGAGTTTTAGGATCTTTTTCTTTGAACCATTTTTCAATAGTTTTAATTGTATAATTAGACGCTAATTCACCATGTTCTTTACCACCCATTCCATCTGCTACTACCATTAATATAATATCTTTTTGTTTAGGATGATTTATTGCCAGTACAGCATCTTCATTTTTTTGTCTAATTAATCCTATATTTGTTTCTGTTTGAATTAGTTTCATAGCGATCCCCAATCTAAATGTTATAATCTATTTTGTATTATATCACTTGTAAATGTCAAAAAAAAGAAAGTAGACATTTTTGTGTGTAAATTAACACATTATCTTTACTTTCCTTTACATTTATTTAACAAAGAAATAATTTGAATCCATTGTAGCAACTAAGTCATCTTTATCATTGTATATATTTGTTTTTAAATAACATGTTGTACTACCAGTTTTAATTATTTCAGCTACTGCAGTTAAGTATTTACCTGTTGATGGTTTTAAATAATTTATAGTTGCTGAAAGAGTTACAGCTTTCTTTCCGGTTGATGCTGCAGCTACTCCCATAGCTGTATCTCCTAGTCCAAAGATAAAACCTCCATGAGCAATACCATATGGATTATTTGATGTTTCATTTATATAACCTTTTAGAGTAGCTGACTTATTTTCTATTACTTCTTCTACTTTATAATTATTATTTTTGATAAATCCTGTACTTTCCATTTTATTTATAAGTTCTTCTTTATTCATATTTAATCTCCTTACTTTAATATTCCACTGTAGTATTTCCAAGCAATAACTCTTGTTACTGCTGTATTTAATTCATCTTCTGTAATAGTTCCTTCTTCTATTGACTTTAGAAGTTCATTTTTCATTGATATAAAGTCACTAGTAATAATCATATCATTACCTGCTTTAATAGCCATTGTTGCGGCATTTCCTGCATCAACATACTCTTTTACAGCATCCATTGCAAGATCATCTGTCATTATAATTCCAGTAAAAGCAAGTTTATTTCTTAATTCTCCAACTACTTTACTACTTAGAGATGCAGGAGTATTCTCATCCATACATTTAACTATATTATGAGATACTAATATACTAGGAACTTTAGCTTTTATTCCTGCGATAAATGGTTTATAATCATTTTCTTCAAATTATGAGATACTAATATACTAGGAACTTTAGCTTTTATTCCTGCGATAAATGGTTTATAATCATTTTCTTCAAAGGACGAATACTCTCTTTCATCTATCGCAATACCAGTATGTGTATCTTTGTTACTTCCATATCCTGGAAAATGTTTTAATGTAGAATTTATTTTATTTTTATTGGCATATTCTATCATTTTTGTTATAAATTCACTTGTTTTTTCTGCATCAGCTTTAAAACTTCTTTCATAAATAAAATCATTCTCATTTGTAGAAACATCCGCAACAGGTGCTAAATTAAGATTAATACCAATACTTTTTTTTTTCTTTTTCAGTTTGTTCTAATAAATCATATCCACCTTGATCATAATAAGTTCTAGGTGATAAAAATTTTTCACTTCTATAAGCAGGATATCTGCTTACTCTTGTTACATAACCACCTTCTTCATCTACACCAAGTATTAATGGATATTTACTTATACTTTGTAAATTATCAAGTTCTGATTTCATTTCTTCTTTAGTATGATTATTAAAATCTTTAGCAAATAAAATGTATCCTCCTGGATAAAAATTATTTAAATAAGTTGTATCATTCTTTTCATATCTTACAAGGAATAATTGACCTACTTTTTCTTCAGTAGTCATATCATTTACTTTATCTTTTGCTTTTTTATAGTAATCTTTAAAAATACTTTCTGAAAAAATATTATCACTTATTTTAATTTCTTTTTCTTGTCTTTCTTTGTTTCTTAAAAATATCTTTCTATTATTCATAGCGTATAATGATGATACCGCAATCAATATAATTAAAATAATTATTGGAATATTCTTTTTCATAACAATCTCCTATTTAATTAATTTTTTAAATTCACTTGGAGTTGGTGTTTCAAATAATATATCTTTCTTTATCTCTGGATAATACATCTTAAGTCTATTAGCATGAAGGAAAAGTCTTGACTCTTTATCTTTTGGATCTCCATATTTTTTATCTCCTACTATTGGATTACCAATAGTTGCCATAGCTACTCTTATTTGGTTTTTTCTTCCTGTTTCAATTTTAATAGATAATTCTGAATAACTATCATTTTCTTTTATTACTTTATAGTTTGTAATTGCTTCTTTTCCTTCATCATTACGAGAAACATAAACTAAATTAGTTTTAGTTTCTTTTAATCTTTGAACAATTCTATCTTCTTCTTTTTTTAATTTTCCATGTACAACAGCAACATATTCTCTTAAAGAAACATATTCATTCCAATTTTCTTGAAGTTTATTTTTAGTCTTTTCATCTTTAGCAAGTACTACTATTCCACTCGTATCTTTATCTAATCTATGAACAATAAATACTCTTGCATTTCTATTTTTACTAACTAAATATTCTCTTACTATATGATATAGTGTTTTATCTTTTTCTTTAGCAGTTGCGATAGTTAGTAAGCCACTTGGTTTATTAACTACAATAATATGTTCATCTTCAAATAGAATATTAAAAGGTAGTTCTTTTTTATTTTTATTGTCTGTATCAATTACAATATTCATACCCGGAATTAATTTATAATTATATTGTGTTGTTCTATTATTATTAACAAATATAGATCCATGTGTTAAATATTGTTTAATACGTTTTTTAGGCATATCAATATTTTTATATAAATAATCTAATAATTCTCCTTCTTTTTCTACTATAAGTTTCATAGTATCCCCTCCATACATAGATATTATAACAAAAAAAGAATACTATAACTAGTATTCTTATCGTTTTATTTTCTTAAGTAATAGCATTATAATTATTAATTCAATAATACTTGTAATTAAGAATATTATGAATCCATATTTATAGAATGGTTTATCTTTATAAACTATCTTTTCTACATTACTTGTATTATTATCTGTAATATTATCTTTTTTAGTATTATCATTATTA
>CADBGE010000069.1 GCA_902794075.1 uncultured Erysipelotrichaceae bacterium
AAAGTAAAAGGTATTGATATATCTGAATCAGCAATTAAATGTGCAGAATCTCATTTTCATTTAAATTTCAACAAGAAAGATATAATACAACTTGAAGAAAATAAAAAATATGATGTAATAGTTTATAACATGGTATTACACAATCTTAGAGAACTTGAAAAGGCCATATCAAAAACAAGTTTAATATTAAAAGATAATGGAGTTGTATTAATAACAATTCCACATCCAGCATTTTGGTTAACAGATAAAATAACTAGAGGGATAATAACCCTTGAAAATGCATTTAATTATAATACTGAACAATTCTATCAAATACCATTTAAAATAAAAAATGGAATTTTTCATAAAACAGAATTAACATATTATCATAGACGCTTATCAACTTATCTAAATATATTTTCAGAGTTTTTATCATTAACTAAACTAGAAGAAGTTGACTTTAAAAATGGACTACCAACAATGCTAAGAATAGTATTAGAAAATAAAAATTATGATATTAAAACATACAAAAAAATATAAAATATATTTACAAAAAACATGCAAAAAAATGCATATTTTTTTTTTGTAAAAAATATGAAAAATATGTAGAAATATATGTACAAAATTTAAATAATTTGGTATCATGGAGAAGAAAGTAGGGAATAATAAATATGAAAAACAATAAGAAAAGTTTAAGTATTGTTTTATTTGCACTAATAGCAGTTATAGTATTAGGAATAGGTTATGCAACAATTACAGCAATTAATTTAACTATTAATGGTACTGCAACGGCTTCACCAGATGAGAATAATTTTAAAGTGGCTTTCATGACAGATGGTGAAGATACAAATATCAATTATAAAGAAGTATTAAAACAATTTAATGCTGAAACAGGTCAATATGTTGATACTGAAATTAATTATACCGATAAGGCAACTAAACCAGCTGTAGTTGATACTGATTTAACAGCACACTTTAATACACAACAATTATCATCACAAGGAGAAAAAGCAATAGCAACATATCGTGTAAAAAACAATTCTCCTGCGTTAAAAGCTAATTTATCAATTAGTTGTAGTTCTACAAATAGTGAATATTTTTCTACTACATGTAAAATAGGTACAGGTAATACAACAGCATTATTAGAACCAGGTGCAGTAACAACAGTAACAGTTGAAGTAAATGTTTTAAAAACACCTGTTACTACTAATCAATCAAGTACAATATCAACAATAATAACAGCAATACCAGAAACTAATTAAAATGTCATAACTCCATTGACAAAAATATCTAAAAGGAGTAAGAGAATATGAAAAGGGAAGATTTAAAATTTATTGCATTAGAAATATTTATAACTGGATTCTTTTTAATTATTCTTCTTGCATCCAAAATATCATTTAATAAGATGCTAGTTGCAATACTTTTAATTGTTTATGCATACATTACTAGAAAATTAATAAGTAGACCAAAACAATTATCAATATATAAAAAAGAAGTAACTAAGTATATGATAACATTTGCAATTATATATATTGCTTTGTATTATGTATTAGGTATATATGTAGGATTTTATAAATCAACATATACATTTGGATTTGATACATTATTTAAATATATAATTCCAATAATATTAATAATTATTTCATCTGAAATAATCAGAAATGAATTTCTAATGTGTAAAAGTAAATTTTCTATTCTAAATACATTACTTTTCTCAGTAGTTGTTGATCTTGTTGTATATGTTAATATATATAATTTGTTTGATAAAGAAGAATTTTTACAAGCATTGGGATATATATTCTTTGCATCTATTATTTCAAATATACTGTATAATTATGTATCCAATAAGTTTGGAATAGTACCAAATATAGCATATAGAATAATTATATCGATATATGTTTATATAATTCCAATAGTACCTGACGTATATATATACTTCAAATCAGTATGTAGAATGGTATATCCACTAATAATTTATATAGTATTAAGAAGTGTCTATGAAAAAAATAAAACTATAGAAAAAAACACTCATAAATCAATTAGGTTCATATCAACAACAATTGTAATAATATTTATGACAATTTTATCAATGCTGATATCTTGCAAATTTAAATATGGTATGCTTGTAATAGGGTCAGGATCAATGACTGGTACAATAGATAAAGGAGATGCAATAATATACAAATCATCAAATAATATAAAAGAAGCAAAAGAAGGAGATATTATATTATTTGGAGTAGGAAACAAAATAGTAATCCATAGAGTAGTAAAAATTATGGATATAAATGATGAAATAAGATTATACACCAAAGGTGATAATAATATGCAACAAGATCCAGGATATATAACTAAAGATGAATATAAAGGTCAAGTTGTTTTAAAAATTAGAAAAATAGGAATGCCTACAATATGGGTAAATGACTTTTTTAAAGGATTGAAAAGAGGGTAAAAAAAATGGGAAATAAAATTAAAAATCAAAAATATTTATATGTAGTTCCAGCAATATTAATTATAATAGGATTATTACTTGTCTATACTTATTATACTTTAAGTAAAGGAAAAGAAATTGAGTATAGAGAAAACAGTAATATAGATTATAGTGTATGTTTAAAAGATAATCAATTTTACGATAACAAATGTGTTAGTAAAGGAAATCAATATGTTGCATCATTAATTGATTACATACCAGCAAATTTCAATTATAGATTAGACTTTCTAAATAGTGGAATAGAATATGTATATAATTATAGTATTATTGCTGAGTTTAATGTTTTAGATAATGAAAATGATAAAGTATTATATACAAAAGAAGAAGTACTTTATGTTTCAGATGATAAAATAAGTAATGGTGGTATAAATATTAATTATAATTTAAATATAGATTATAATAAATATAACAATTTATTAAATAACTTTATAAGTGTTTATGATTTAAATCAAACAAAAAATACCCTAAAAGTATCAATGGATGTTAATGTTAAGAATAAAGATAATCAAAATATAGATTTTTCTCAAGTTAACGCATCAAAAGCAACAAGTATAACAATTCCATTAACAACAAAAACAGTAAATATTGATATAAGTGGAACAACATTAAATACAGATAATGATAAAATTGTAATTAAACCAGATAGAAGTTATGCATTTATTTTAGCAATAGGAATAACTTTACTAGCAACAGGAATAATTTCAATTATATTATTCTCATATCTAATAAAGAAAAATAAAACAGTAAGAGAAATATATGAAGAAAGAATAAAGAAAATTACATTAGCGTATGATTCTTATATTCAAAAAATTACAGGAGACTATCCAATTGGTGCATCTCAAATATGTAAAGTTTCAACTTTTAGAGATATGATAGAAATAAAAGAGTCATCAGAAAAACCATTATTAATGTTAGAAAATAAAGAAAAGACAGGAACATTCTTCTTGATTCCAGTTGGAGAAGGAGTAATATACACATATGCAATAAGAATAGTAGATATAGAAGCAGAGTTAAATGGTCTAACACCTCCAGACTATGAAGCACAAGATATATCAACTAAAAATAAAGTAAAAAAATTCTATACAATGGAGAAAATTCAAGAAGATATAAAAAATACAACTAAAATAGAAATATTAGATGAGAAAAATGCTATTTTGGGAACAAAAAATTCTGATGAAGATCTGTATGAACAACTAGGAAAGACTTCTGAATATAATTTTAATAAGAAAAAAAAGAATTAATTAAAAAGGGCATTGTATTTATATAATGCCCATTTAAATATAAAAATGAAAGATTGGTGATAGTATGCATAAAAGAATGAATAATAGACTATTTATAACAATTGTATTAATTGTGCCAATATGTATGTTATTAATTGGATATGCAAGTATCAGTAATATTAATTTAATAATAACAGGAACTGCAAATGCAACAGGAATTAATCCAGCTGAAGACTTTAAAGTAAAATTTAACCCAAATTATGAAGATGGATATATACAACAAGAAGGTGTAGTTGTTGAAAAAGAAGTAGAAGGCGATAGAAAGGCAAATTTTACAGTTACTGGATTAACAGGATATGGAGATACTGCAGTAATAAAGTTTGCAGTTGTAAATGAAAGCACTTATCATTCAGCTATATTAACTTCTAAAGATAATATAATTAATGATAAACCTGAATACTTTTCAATAGAAAGAACAATAGTTGATAATAATGATAATGTTATTACAAAAATTAATCCAGGAGAAACTGCCTATTATAAAATAAAAGTAAATGTAATAAAGGTTCCAACAGATACATCAAAAACAGCAAATGTTACAGTATATTTAAATGCTGAATCAGAACCATATAATGGGAGTTGAGTAGTATGAAAAAAAAGAAAAAAATAAATCCATTTCTGAAATATATTGTTCTGATTATAATAGGTATTAGTTTCGCAACTATCGCATATGCAAGTGTTTCATATGACTTAGAAGTAGATGGAAAACTATCATTAGGAATGCAAGAAGGAGTAATAATATCTAATGTAAATATTAATAATATAACTGAAAATAGTTCATATAAAGCAGAACACTATGTTAGTACTTTTTTAAAAAGTACAGTTTCATTAGATAATGAAAATTCTGAAGTAATAATTGAAGTAGAATTAAAAAATACTGATAATGTTAAATATAGATTTGATGGGATATTATATGATGCTTCATCAAATCCTGATTTAGGCACATATAGTAATTCAAATATTATCCCTGAAATAGTTGTTAATAATAATTATCTTCAAGAAAAAGATATTTTAAATGAACAAGAAACTAAAAAGACCCTAATAAAATTTAAATATAATGGATCAGATTTTTCAGGGACAAATTCAGGATTATTAAATGGAACAATAAAACTAAAGTTTACTCGTGTTTACAGTTTAACATATGAGTTAAATGGAGGAACACAGGCACAAAATCAACCAACATATTATGCAACAGGGGATGATATAACATTGTTAAATCCTACAAAATCAAGATCAGAATTTGTTGGATGGTATGATAATGAAAACTTCTCAGGAGATCCAATTACTAATCTAAACGAAAAAAGTGGAGATTTAACCTTATATGCTTTATTCTATACAGAAAGAGATATTTATTTTCAACTTCCACCGGATTGGTATAAAGATGATTCAGATGATGGTTATCATGTAAAAATGTATATATATAATGATACAACTAAGACATATCTTAAAGAATGGCCTGGAAATGATATGACAAGAATAACTCTAAAAAATGGAGAAATAACAGATGTATTTAAAGCAACAGTATCAGAGAGATATTTAAAAGAATATGATAGTGT
>CADBGE010000070.1 GCA_902794075.1 uncultured Erysipelotrichaceae bacterium
GTCATACCATAAGATGCAGGTCCTGCAGCCATATTATCTGGATGAAGTGTTCTTCCTGTTCCTCCTCCACTAGCAACTGAGAAGTATTTCTTACCTTGTTCAATACATTCTTTTTTATATGTTCCAGCAACTGGATGTTGGAAACGAGTTGGATTTGTTGAATTACCAGTAATAGATACACCAACTTCCTCAAGATGCATGATAGCAACACCCTCACGTACATCGTTTGCTCCATAACATCTTACTTTTCCTCTTTCTCCATCTGAATATTTTATTTCTTCAACAACATTTACTTTTCCTGTAAAGAAATCAAATTCAGTTTTTACATAAGTAAATCCATTAATTCTTGAAATAATTTGAGCTGCGTCTTTTCCAAGACCATTTAATATTACTTTTAATGGTTCTTTTCTAACTTTATTAGCATTCTTTGCAATACCTATTGCACCTTCTGCTGCAGCAAAAGACTCATGTCCAGCTAAAAATGCAAAACACTTAGTCTCTTCTGAAAGTAACATAGATGCAAGATTACCATGTCCAAGACCAACCTTTCTATCATCTGCGACACTTCCAGGAATACAGAAAGCTTGAAGTCCTTCACCTATAGCTTTTGCTGCGTCATGAGCTTTTGTTCTACCAGACTTAATTGCAATAGCAGCACCTAATGTATATGCCCAAGCAGCATTTTCAAAACAAATTGGCTGTATACCTTTAACTATTTCATAAGGATCAAAACCTAAATCAGTACAGATCTTTCTGGCATCATCAAAGTCTTTAATACCATATTTATCCATTACTGGTTTAATTTGATCAATTCTTCTCTCATAACTTTCAAATAATGCCATAATCTACTCCTCCCTAGGGTCAATTTTCTTAACCGCTTCATCAAATCTTCCATAAGTACCACTTGCTTGTTCAATAGCTTCCATTGCATCAATACCCTTTTTAATATTCTCCATCATCTTACCAAGATTAACATACTTATATCCGATAATTTGATCATCTTTATCAAGACCAATTTCAACTATATATCCTTCAGCTAATTCTAAGTATCTAGGTCCTTTAGCTTTAGTAGAATAAATTGTTCCAACTTGACTTCTAGTACCTTTACCTAAATCTTCAAGTCCAGCTCCTATTGGAAGCCCACCTTCAGAAAAAGCAGACTGACTTCTACCATATACAATTTGTAAAAATAATTCTCTCATAGCTGTATTAATCGCATCACATACTAAATCTGTATTTAATGCTTCTAATATAGTTTTCCCAACTAATATTTCTCCAGCCATAGCAGCACTATGAGTCATACCACTACAACCAACAGTCTCAACTAAAGCCTCTTCAATAATTCCTTCTTTTATATTTAATGTAAGCTTACAAGCCCCTTGTTGTGGTGCACACCAACCTACTCCGTGAGTTAAACCAGAAATATCTTTTATTTCTTTTGCTTGTACCCATTTACCTTCTTCAGGAATAGGTGCAGCACCATGACTTATCCCTTTAACAGGACACATATTTTCAACTTCTTTTGAATAAATCATAATACTCTCCTTATAATCAATATATTTTTATTATACCATTATTTCCGTTTATTATAAATATAATCAGAATAATTATTTCTGTAATTTTCAATAGAATCCTTAGTATCAATCCAATAAACATTAGTAAGTTCATCATCATACCAATTAATTTATTATCATTTTCTCTTATTAAAAGAAAAGATTTTCCAGGACACATACCAACACTTAAAGCATAATCAGTATCATGAAGACTCATTTCCTTTTCTAAAATACTCTCAAAAGAATCTCCATCTAATATATGATGAAATCATCCCGTACCATGTATATCAGAATTATACTTCATAAATTCTGAAACATAATCAGTAACATCATCTTTTCTATCTAAATTAACTTCTTCTAAATAAAATTTTTCCATAACATCGCCAACTCTATTATACTACAAAGAAAAAAGATTATAAAAACTTCTTTATCTTTTTATTGCAGTTATTCCATAGTATCTTCTGATTAGTCTTATTTTCTTTTGATAAGTATTTTCACTAACATATTCATTTAACTTTTCAGAATCTAATTCTTTTAAGTAATAATCACAAGAATCATTTTTTATTTCTGAAAAATCATCTATTATTGGAACTTTTAATAAAAAATTATAAAATTTTTCATAATCTTTAAAATATTCACGACAATGTATTGGAACTAGTTCAACATCCTTAAAACCTGCATCAAGTACATTTTCATAATCAATTAAACTTATTGGTTTTTCATCATAATAACCTTGTCCTTTTTGAAACTTCCTTTTTAATTCCCAACAATCTAATTTATCAACTCCACGTATTATTAAATATCCTCCTGGTTTTAATACTTCATAAATTTGTTTTGGATCAGTAACTGTATGTCTTGCAACAACAACATCAAAATAATTCTTTGGAACATTCATATTTAAATTGTCCATTACTCTAAATGCTATATTTTTTCTTCCACTTCTTTCTAAATTTTCATTTGCAGTATTTATCATTTCTTTTGAATAATCAGTTGCGATTATTTCTTTTAAATATTCTGGAAATCTTCCTATTACCTTTTCTCCTCCTCCAGTTCCTAAATCTAACACTTTTGAATTAGAGTCAGTTATTTTTTTTAATATATTATACATATCCCAATCAGTTAAATATTCTGTTTCAATTTCGAACTGATCAAAACTCCAATCCTTTATTTTCTCATAAAATTCATATTCATTTTTTTCTCTTAAATCTTTCATATTATATTCCTCCTAATAGTTATTGTGGTATTAAAAAAGAACCTCCTTTCATGAACAAGCAAATACTACCACATATATTTACTGTAGTTTTATTTGTCATTCATGAGGAGATTCTAAGGTTCTCTTCATTACTAACCTTGTACAATAAGTACATCCTGGTAATGAACCGCGAATAACTAATTAGTTCACTACGACCATAATTATATAACATACTATTATAAATTGTCAAATATATAAAATACTATTCAGTAAATTCTACTTTTATATTTGACAAAGTTCCATTAAAATAACGCCACGTATTAAAATCTTTATTTAAACTTGCACCTATAGTCAATGGGTAATAGAAATTTTTCTTAATATTAGTATAATTAATTATTTCCTCTTTACTATCATCTAGTTTTATTTGTTGTAATAAATAACTCTTCACGTGGAAATCCACATTCTTTTATACCCCTTCCAACACCTTCTTCATTTTCAACTGCATCACATACTACTCGAGCAACCTTATCATTATCAATTAACCAAGTACCAAGTCACACACTTGGAATTTCAATTCCATTATTTAATTTAATAAACTTCATAATATCATCCTCTCATTATATAAAAAATATATCACAAAAAAAGACATAAATCATATGTCTTATTTTTTATAAGTTTTTTCATTATTATGACTTAAGTATGAAGATATATCAACACCCTCAGTACCAAGATCTTTTCCATTTCCCATATTTATTAGATGAACAAATTCAACTTCAATATAAGGATATTCATCTTTTATTAAGTTTAAATCATCTACTAAATCACTTGAAACAATTTCATATTCTCCATCTTTTTCTATAATTTTATAAGCCTTATACATATGATGAATATTTCTTTTTTTTCCAGTTAAAGAAGGATTATTTTCATTTTCTGTCCATCCATATGTAAAATATTTCCCAGTCCACAAACACCATTGATAAAGAGTATAATCACAATCACTATCTTGTTTATTATTAATTAAATCAATATTGTCATCAATTCTTAATAATTCATGTTTAAAAGCATAATCATCTATCGGATCTTCTGCTCCTTCTATGTAATCATCATACCTAGTAAAACCATATATCATATTTACTTCAGAATCAAGATATGCTGTATACCCACTACTATTTTTGTATAAATGTCTATGTTCTTCCTCAATATCGCATTTAACTCTGCATCCAGACATAGTACCTGCTATTATAAATGTTCCAAGAAGTGCATTTATTTTTCTTTTTAAACTAATTTTCATTTTTTCACCCTCAATTAAATTCATAAAAAGGCATAAAAACACCTCCAAAGCATTTAATATCTATAATAATATAAAATTAAATTTATAGCAATTAAAAAAACAGTAAATTACTGTTTTCTTCTTCTAAATTCCATTATCATAAACAAAATAATCGTAATAACTATTATTATTATAAAATTAATATTAAAATAATCTGAATACTTTCCTCCATATAAAAAACTATTATAATATGCATGTACAAATGTAGGAAGTATCAAACCTAAAAAATAATATAAAATCTTTTTAAATATACTTGAATTAAAACCTTTTTGTAAAAAATATCCCATTATAATCGCAAAACATATATGACTAGGAATAGATGTAAATATTCTAGATATTGCAGCTCCCATACCATATGGAATCACATAATAAATAACATTTTCAAAAGTTAAAAATCCAATACTTGAAAAAATAGAATAAGTAACTATGTCATAATTGTTATCTTTCTTCGAAAAAAAAGACATTAATAATGTAATAAACCATTTATATCCTTCTTCAAATATTGCAACTCCAAATATTGCATAGAATAAAACTTCAAAATAATTAGAATCCTTAACTTTTTTAAAATATCCTCCATAATGCATTTCAAATCTATAACATATATATGATCCTATTGCTCCTAATATTAATAGAATTATAATATTTAAAAGTTTTTCTTTAGTAACTTTTCTATCATTTAATATAAATAAAATACTTAATAATACACCTGGTAAAATTCCTACTAATATTTTCACATAATCACCTAATTCACCTTTTTTTTATAAACTTGAAATCATTATTATTAACTTTATTAATTGCCTCATCTAGTAACTTTTCCATATTATCAAAAGATTTAATATTATACTCAAGTTCATATAACCAATCCAAATATTTAGTTTTTTTAGAACATTTATCTCTTCCATATAATATATTTCCATTTTGTAGCCAATAACTAAATTCTGCATTTGTCGCGTAACCTAATTTATCAGGATATTTATTTGGAATCCAAAAAAACAATTATAATTTTTCACCTATTTTATCATCAAGTAACGCTTCATATACATTAACCCAATATATTTTAAAAATATCATCTTCTTCAGGAATAAAAACTTCATCTTGTAATTTTCCACCATTATTTTCAATAACTTTTGCAGAAGCAATATTATCTTTTTTACAAGTAATCATTACATCACTAAGTCCCAATTCTTCACATTTAAACAATGCAAGATAAAGCATCTTTGT
>CADBGE010000071.1 GCA_902794075.1 uncultured Erysipelotrichaceae bacterium
GAATCAATAGTTTCTGATGAGAAAACAGATGCAAATGAGGTGGGTGATTCAGTACAACAAGTTTTTAGTGCACCTAGAATAATTGTTCCAAATATTGATTTAACTGATGAAGAACTTCAAAGTGATAATATAGAATCTTTGGTAGAAAATAAATTGAGTTCAATAGTTATAAAGAATGGTAGTTTAAGTGAAGAAGAGGAAAATGATGATACAGATACTGATGATATTAATGAGAATTCATCTTCCGTAGAAAAAAGTACAACTGAATCTGAAAATAATGAACCTGTTGTTATAGGTAAAGGTATTAAGAACTTTACACTAAAAATATTAGAATTAAAGAAATATGAAGTATTTGATATTATCAATATACTTAATAATGCTAGAAATAATATATCTGTTCCAGAAGAAATACTTAAGAATATAATATCATCTTATGTTTCTGATAAATATTTAGAACCAATTGATTATAGTGAATATGATTTTAAAAATAAAGAACAAATATTAATTGAAAAAATAAATCATTATACTGATAAAAAAAGAGTTTTGGATATTAAACAAAAAAATGAAATAATAGAATTATTACTTTTTTATAATGGCTTAGATAACAATTATAGTAATATTGGTGAAACAATTGATAAATTTATTAAGTTTGATTCTGATATTGATAAAAAAATATTTATAAATTTTATAAATGAAAAAAGAGTTAATTATAATAAGTTGATGAATAAATTTTCTGAAAAAATATCATCTACAAAGGTATTTAATCTTATTACAAGTAAAACTGCTATTGATAATGTATTTAATACTCAGATTAAGTCAAATATTAAATTTAGTAAAATGTTCAGTGAATATATAATTGATAAATCATATGAACATTCTATTGTAATGGAAAATTTAGAGGAAGTTTTATTAAAGTTAGTAAGTGCATTATTAATTAAGGAGTTATTTGAATTTAATTATGTCAATAGATATATAATTTATTTTAATGAATCATTATATTCGAAAGAAGAAAAATTAAATGAATTTATTGATAACTTTGATGATACTTTTTCTCAAAAGAAAATATTGATTTTAATAGATAGAGATTGTATAAAAAAATATAAAAATAAATTAGAAAAGTTAAAAAATAAAGGGTTTAATTTTATAATACAAATAAATAAAAGCGATTTAATGGATGCAGAATTTGATAAAAATAATTTGGCTTTGGGAGAATATTTAGTAGTAGTTGGTGATATGGCTGAATCCGAGAAAAAAACATTAATTCCAAATAATTTACTTCCTAATACTTATTGTGTATTTGATGCACTTGATACTGAGGTGATTAAACAATGACATTATTGAGATTTTTATATGAGGTTTTATCAATTGTTTTTCGTGGAATTGGAAAAATATTTTCAGGATTATTTGATGGAGTGAAGACTATATTTTCAATTTCATATTATAAAAAGATTATTAGTTTTTATTCTAAGGAACTTAATATTAGTGAATGGGTACTTACTGTTATACTTTTAGTAATACTTTTATTAATTATATTGTTAATAGGATATATTATTTATTATTTATTTAAAAAGTATATTACTTTTAGAAAAAAATTAGTTAATCAAGAGTCATTACTTGAAGAGATTAATTCTTTAAATGATCAAGTTGAAAGTTTAGTAAAAGAAAATGAGAAAATTGCAGATATATATTCAGGTATTACTCCTAATTCTCATGGCTCTTTAGCAACTGATACTAATGCCAGTAGTGAGATAACTCCTACAGTTGGTGAAAATGGAGAAGTTGAGACAACTGAAGAAGATGATGTTGCTGATGAAGATATAAGATTTCCACAATTATATCGTCTTGATAAGTTAAATGCTAAGACTAAAATTGTTAATTATAATAATACGCAGACTCTTGCTGAATTAATAGATGATTTTAGATGTTTTTCAGCTAGTCAGTTACATCTTTATTATAATGAGGATCTTTTAAGAGTATTTTTTGGTGGACTTGCTTGTGGTAAAATGTTAATATTCCAAGGTATTTCTGGTACTGGTAAAACTTCTCTTGCTTATGCATGGAGTAAATTTAATAAATCAGATCCATGTATATCTTCAGTACAACCATCTTGGCGTGATAGAACTGACTTCTTTGGTTATATTAACGAGTTTACAAAAAGATTTAATGAGACTGGTGCACTTGTAGAATTATATAGAGCTTTATACGATGATAGATGTCATACGATAGTACTAGATGAAATGAATCTTGCGCGTGTTGAGTATTATTTTGCAGAGGTTCTATCTATACTTGAAATGCCAAATAGAGCAGAATGGAATGTTGCGCTTGTTACTAATACTGTTGAAAATGATCCTATAAAATTAGATAATGGGAAAATTAGATTAAATGGTAATGTTTGGTATATTGGTACAATCAATAACGATGACTCTACATTTGCTGTTACAGATAAAGTTTACGATAGAGCTATGCCTATAGATATTAATACTAAGATTGCTCCATTTGATTGTCGTAATCAAGAGGCACTTGATTTAAATTCAACATATTTAGAGTCTTTATTTAAAAAAGCGTGTGAAGATAATCCTGTGTCTGATAAAGGACTTAAAAATTTGGCTACTGTTGATAATTTTATGATTACTAATTTTAAAATATCTTTTGGTAATCGTATTATGAAACAGTTAAAGATATTTGTTCCAGTATATGTTGCATGTGGTGGAGATGAAACAAGTGGAATAGACTACTTTGTTGCGAAGAAAATCCTTCGTAAGTTAGAGCAACAAAATATAGCTTATATTCGTGATGCTATTGATCCTTTTATAGAGGAATTAAATAGATTGTTTGGTAAAGATAAAATGAAAGAATGTATCGACTACGTAAGTATGTTAAAGAAAGGTTAAATAGGTATTTAATATGGAAAATATTTCCTTACAATATGAAAATCAAATTGATGTATTTAATGAAACATTTTTTAAAAATCTTTCACAAAGAGAAGTACTTGCACAAGATTATACTGGTTTAATTGTTAGTTTTGAATGGTTTGATCTTATTTTTAGTACTATTCCTTATATTAATAATATATTTAATGATTTAAAATCGTTTTTAAAGGAAGAAGAAGAAATACTTAAAATTGAAAAGGTTCGTAAAGTTGGACCTCCTACTTTTAAGCATTTGGCTAAGCATACTAATTTTATTCAAGAGTATGATGAAGAAAAAAATAAAATTAAACCATCATATCTTTTGAATACATATAAAGATGATACTTTCAATACATATGAAAATAGATTTATATGTACTTTAGTTGATGAACTTGCGATATTTTTGGATGATATTAAGAAACAACTATTATCTCATGAGACACATAATGATAACAGTTTTACTTTTAATGCTAAAACTAATGTTGATGGAGAAGAAATATCATTTAATTTCTTATTAGGAGCAAAGACAGATAAGTCATCCGGTATGGAAGAATTTTTTCAAAAATCTGAAATGGTTATGAAAAATGTAAAATCTTGGAGAGAAAGTATGTTGTATAAAACATTAAAAAAGGAGAAGGCTCCTGCAGTTAGTGATCCAATTAAGAGAACAAATGTTATCTTAAAAAATCCTAATTTTCAAATGGCTGCTAATTTATGGGATTTTATTCATAACTTTAAGATTGATGCTCGTACAATTGATAATAATAGAGATATTTATAATGAATTGCCAACTGTTTTTAATGATAAGGTTAATAATACTTTTTTGTGTTTTTACTATATTATGATGTATACATGTACTAAAAATAATTATTTAAAATCATCTTATCAAAAAGAGCTTAATAAATTATTTTTAAAAGATATTAAAGAAAATATAAGACAAATTGCACAAGGTGATGATGAATTTACAAAAGAGGATTTAATTAATTTAGTTTCTTCAGAGTATGATATTGTTAGAAAAGAGAAAGTTGCGGATTATTCATTAATTGCTAATAAGATAAATAGTAGTACAAAAGACTTTATTGATAAAATGAATTCTAGTTTCTTTCAAATTGGTGGAGATGGTATTGTTTTAAATATGGATTTAAATGAAAAAATTGATAATGATACTGATGAAGAGATTGTTATAGATGGTGAAAATGATGAATCTGAAGAGGGTGATGATAATGGCTAAAAAGATTTTTAAAATTATTAGTAAAATATTTAAAGTTGTAATGGTATGTGTTATTGTTCTTTTTACATGTGTTATACTTTTACAAAGATTTTCTAATAGTAGTTTTTCTTTCTTGGGATATCGTATTTTTGCAGTAGTTACAGGGTCAATGGAACCTGTTTATAGTGTTGGTGATGTCCTATTATCTAAAAGTATAGATGCTGATAAATTAAAAGTAGGAGACGATGTAACTTATTTAGGAAAAGAAGGATCTTTTAAAGGTCGTGTTGTAACACATAGAATAATTAAAATTGAAGATAAAGATGGTAAAAAGATTATACGTACAAAGGGTGTTGCGAATAATGGTTCTGATCCTCCAATAGAAGCGAGTCAAATATATGGTAAAGTATCTAGAAAATTAGTTGTATTATCTTTACTACATAAATATTCAAGTAGTAGTCTAGGATTCTTCCTATTTGTAATTATTCCAATTATGTTATTAGTTGGAAGCGAAATTGTACAAACTATGTTGGAAAGACGTGTTAAACAAGTTGGAGGGGCAAGTGTTTCTCAAGCTACACAAGCAAATGTCAATGTTAATAATCCACAACCTGGTGTTTCTGCAGAACAGTTGCAACAACAGCTTGCTAGTTTACAACAACAACTAATGGCACAGCAAAATCAAAATATAAATCCACAGGTACAACAAGGTAATGTTGTAAATCAACAAGTAAATCCTGTACAGAATCCAACTGTTCAAAATAATGTTCCTGGAAGTGAACAAGTTCCAACTCAACAGGTAGTAACAAATCAAGTCCCTGTTAATGATGAACAAAGTGTTAATGATAATCAATTAAATAATTAGTTATAATTTAATTGTATTAGGAGGTGGTAGTATGAAGTTAAGTGATAGAGTTAAAGATAAATTAAAAAAAATTAATATTTCATCATTAGCTTTTTTTGCTATTTCAATGATTTCAATTACTTTAGCTTGGTTTGCTTATACTAATACTGTTTCTTCTAATATGAATATTAATTTAAAATCATGGAATGTTAGAATAACTAAAAATAATACAAATGTTAATAATACATTTAGTATAAATATAAATGATTTATATCCAGGAGCTCAAACATTTGATGAGACTTATACTATACA
>CADBGE010000072.1 GCA_902794075.1 uncultured Erysipelotrichaceae bacterium
AATAAAAGTAAGACTATCTTACTTTTTTGTTTTTATGATATAATTTTTTTATAAAAAGGTGATTTTATGAGATTGTTTGATATTATTATGTCTGATAATGTCGTTTCTGAAATTAATAATAATCTTAATTATATTTTAGATATTATTCCTGAGATTAGATATATGATTGGATTTGAGCATAAACATCCTCATCATCATTTAGATGTTTGGAATCATACTTTATATGCATTGAGTTTATCTGAAAAGAATTTTGATGTTAGATTAACGCTTTTATTACATGATATTGGTAAACCTTTTTCTTATCAGGAGGGAGAAGTTAGAAGATTTAAAAATCATCCTGTGGTTTCAGCAAATATGTCTAGGAATATATTAAAAAGATTAAACTTTGATAGTAAATATACTGAAAAAATATGTTATTTAATAAAACAACATGATTCTCCAATTACTGACGAAATGATAAATGATGATTATGATAATTCTTTATTGTTATATAAAATTCAGTATTGTGATGCGTTAGCTCATCATCCTGGTAAGTTGGATAATAGAAAATTATATTTAGATGATATAAAAAAGAAATTAATAAAAAAATAACTTATATTAAGTTATTTTTTATATTGTTAAACTTGATAATTCTGATTCTAAGCTTTCTATGCTTTTTGCTACTTTAATAATAAATTCTCCCTTTTTATTAACATCTGTAGCTACATCTTTAGATGTTTTTATTTGAGATGTATTGGTCTTTTCAAATGAACTTTTTGCATTACCTTCCCACGAAGATAAATCGTTGTTGATGTTTGATTCATAATTTGTAATAGATGTATTAATATTTGTTGCAATTTCATTCATTTTTGTTCCAACAGATGTTACTACATCAAAATCACATACAAATTTTGCCATATTATTTAACCTCACTTTCTGTAGTATCAGTATTAGGAATACCAGATTCATTGTCATTAATATTATTTTCAATAACTTGACTGTTTACAGAATCTTCAAGATTTTCAGTGATTTGGCTGTTTACAGATTCTTCTAGATTTTCAGTAGTTAATGATGTGTTTGAATTATTATCTTTATTTGTTGCGGAGACTAATTTTTGATTTTCTTCATATATCTTATAATTTCCACAATTTTCTATTTTACTATTATTTTTTAATAAACTATTGCCTAATTCAAGTGGTTTAAATTCGGATACTTTATCTTCATTAACTATAAAACTTATAGTGTTTTTATATTTGTCACTTACTGTATTTACTCCTATTATAAGTGTTTCTGTTGTTCCATCCTCTTTTGTAAATTTAATAATATCTCCAACATTACCTACATCTTTATCTGCTGAAATAACATAATAATTATTAAGTTTTGCATATCCATCTTTATCATATTCAATATCATTAAAAATATTTTTAGATTCTTCACTAAATTTATTGATATTAGGGTATACATAGGAAACTTTATTGATTTTATTTTTAACATCGGTGATTTTTACTTTATCTTTATCTTTATCTTTATCTTTATCTTTATCTTTGTTTTTTTCTTTTTCTTTATTTTTTACAGACGCAGCAGTTGCTCCAGCGATTCCTGCAGTTCCTGAAGAATAACCACCACCACTACTATAATAACCACCGCTATTATTATTTCCTGAGTTTCCTGATTTTGTTTTTTTAGATGAATCCGATTCATCTGTTGTTAATGATTTTTGTAGTTTAGTGTGTGAATCAACAACGCTATTCATTATAGTTTGTGTATTTTGTACTTTTATTGATGCTGCTTTTATATTTTCAGCAATAACTGATTTTGCTCCATCAAAATCAAAACTATCCTCACTTGATTGTGAAGTATCATAACCATTTACAGTATTACTTAAATTTTCAAGTGATGATCCTATAGAACTTAAGCTGTCGGCTGCAGCAGTTACTGCATCTGTTTCTAATATAAATACTGACATATTACCTCCTATTCATTATCAAAGGCCCATATTTGTGTTCCTTCATCTAAGAAAACATCTAGATCCCAAGTTTGATTACTTCTATCTTCACTTGCTGGATCAGATACAATTATATTATTATCTTCATCTATTCCTCTAAGAACAATAAAATGACCTCCACTTGTGAAATGCCCTGGGCCCATGGACATAATCAATGGGTTACCGTTTTCAAGATTATTAACAATGTTGTCTCCACTAACTCCCATTTGTTCACAATTAACTCCATATCTATCTGCCATATCACCAAAGTAACTCCAATACGTTCCTTCTGAACATGTATAACTTCCATTACCTAATTCTGCTGTTTCTACCGGTGATACTTCTTCGCCTAATAAATATGTTAATACCATTGCAAGTGAAGTAGGACCACAACCTGATGTTGCAATTGTTCCTTCAGAATATGGTTCTCCGTAATTATATTGATAATAATTTATAAATTCATTGCTATTACTTTTATTTTTTAAAGGAGTTGCTTCCAATTTTTGTCCTTTAATATTTTCTAGAGCTGATTCTATTTTGCTTTTATAGCTTGACATTTTATTAATATATGTTTCTAGGTCTGTACTATATTTTGATATTGCTCCTGTATCATTGGCATTTTTTGCTTTTGCAAGATTTGATTCTGTTATTTCTTTATTTTGTCGTGCAGTTTTATATGCTTCATAATCAGCAACAGCGCTTGCTAGAGTAGATAATTGGTTTTCAATCGTACTTTGGAATTCTGATACAAAGTTAGATGTTTCACTATTAAAATTATCATATGATTTTCCTTGCCATGACCCTGCAAGTGAACTTATTGAGCTACTATAGCTTGAAAGATTACTACTAAATGTTCCAGCATCTGAAGTTATTTGACCGCCACTTACCATGTAAACACCACCTTATCATATATTTTATGATACCATTTTTTTTACTATATAACAACTATTTAAATTATTTTTTTGTACTTTACAGTAGAATTATCAAATTATTTATTATATAATTATCATAGGTGATAATATGAAAGATGATAAAGTTTTAGAATTTGTAAAAAAGTTGAATGAAGTATATTCAGATAATTTCAATATTCCTATATTGAGTGGATTTAAGTTGGTAGATAATCCTGGGACATTATTTACTGCTGTATCTCCTGAAGGATATGTGGAACAGTTTATAATTGATGGGAAGTTATTAGAGGATGAAGACTTTGATAAAAGATTAGAAAAGGTAATTGATAAGACTAAACAATCAATGCGTGATAGTGGTTTGGATAATCCTGATATACATTTTATTAATTATAAAAAGGTTAAGTCAAATGGAATAGACTTTTCTGTATATATTCAGGATAATATCATTAACATAAGTAATAAATTTAGAATTATCAGACAATTTAATATTTATTTTTTAGATAAAAATAGTAACAATTTTAATTTATTAACGTTAGCTAGTCCTCCTATTGAATTACCTAATGATAAAATAATAGTAGATAGAATTGATTTAGAAAATGATGTTATAACAAATAATCTAGATATTATTGTTACTGATATTATTAATAATATAAGTTATAAGTAAAAAAAATAAATAATGTGGTGAAAATATGGTAAGTTCAGCAACTGTAAATAGTGATAATGATTTATTAAATAATTGCTTTACTGAATACAAGTCTAATATTTCAAATTTAGATGGTGCATGGAAGGGGCAATCTTATGATAATTTTATTTCACAGACTGATTCTTTTATTAGCGAATATAATGTGATTACGAGTCAAATGAGTGATTTTGCTAGTGCTTGTGATTTATATGAGAAATATAAAATAACAAAGTCAAATATTCTTCAAACTGAAGCAAATAGAGATGCTGCAGAAGATAGTGAGAAATATAGTTATGATGAAACTTTACGACAATTAAAAAATAATTTGTTATCATATAAAAGTAATATCGAAAGTTATTTAAGTAGCGCGTCATCTCCAAGTCTTTCTTCTACTTCAATTAGTACTGGAAGTACTAGCAGTATAACTTCATCTGATATTCCTGATGGTTTGATAGTATCTAGTAAATCGGGGTATGTTTTTCCTTTTGCTAATGGAGTTTCTGCGCCTGTAACTTCTTCGCTTGGACCTAGAAATCAGCCTACAGCAGGTGCTTCAACAAATCATAAAGGTACTGACATTGGTGTTCCTGAAGGAACAGAACTTCATGCATTATCTAGTGGTGTAGTTACTAATGCTGGAAGAGATGATGCTGGTGGTTTTGGTAATTGGGTTAGATTAGAATTAGATGATGGAAATAGTGTTATTTATGGACATGTATCTGACTCTAGTTTTTATAATGTAGGTGATAGAGTAAATGCAGGTGATGTTGTTGCTTTATCTGGAAATGAAGGTATTTCAACTGGTCCACATTTACATTTACAAATAGAGGATCCAGATGGTAATTTATTAAATTCTGAATACTTATTTGAAGATTGTTGGCCTGAATAGTGTATAATAATTAATAATTGGGAAATTAATTTCTTTTTTTAAAAAAAATTATGTTATAATATGTCTCAAAAAGGGAGATTTGTTATGTACTATATAGATAGAAAGGGATATAAGTTAAAAAATGAAGAAAAGTTTTCAGAATATATAGATAAAGGGACATGTGGTGAAATTTATAAATATGGTGACATGATATTAAAAAAATATTTTTTATCTACTGAGCATTTTATTAGAATTAAAAAGGATATTTTTGATTTTTTAAAGAATACTGATTATTCTTGTATTATAAAACTATATAATGCTTATATGAAAACTAATTATTCTGGTAAAAGTAAATTATTGTTTAGAATTAATAATTATAGTAAATTTACAATTGATGCATATACAGCTAAATTTTATGAAAAATTTGATATTGATCCTGTATTTATTTCTAAAGAATATTTATTGGAAAGTTTTTATAAAATTGAATCTTTTTTTAATTTTTTATCTAAAAATAAAATAAGAGTATATGACATAAAAAGAGGGAATACTATATTTACTGAAAGTGGTATTGTATTGATTGATCCTGATTTATATGAATTTATATATGAATCTAGTGTAGAAAAACTTCTAATTAGAAATAAACTTAGTCTAAATTATTTATTTAAGTCACTTTTGTTAGAACATTGTAGTTCTGAATATGAATGTGATAGAATAGATAGATTTTATGCTGATAATTTTAATCCTAATACTATTACTGCTAGTACTGAAGTTACATCAAATATAACTAAGATATTAAAAAATGTGAAAAAACCTATTGATATAGTTAGAAAATAGGTTTTTTTAATTATCTTACGAACCAACAACTTTCGCTTTTAAAATCAAGAATATCTGAGGTATTAGAACTTGATTCTCACACACCAAAGTGTGGTAAGTATGTTATACATTCATTATACTTTGATGATTATAAAGATCAGGCAGTTTATACTACAAATTCTGGTTTATCTAAAAGATTTAAATGGCGTATAAGATTTTATGATAATAATTTGGATTATATCATACTAGAAAGAAAAGAAAAAATAGATAGTAGATGTCATAAAAAAAGCTGTAAATTATCGTTAAGTGAGTATGATAAAATACTGTCTGGTGAAATAACTGATATTGTTTATGATACTAATAAAGATCTTATTAAAGAATTTGCTAGAGATATTATGTTGTATAATTATGTTCCAAAAGTTATTGTTGATTATGAAAGAATTGCATATGTGGAAGAAATAACTAATGTTAGAATTACTTTTGATACGAAGATTTCGGCTGCATATGATATTGATAATTTTCTTACTGGAGATTATGTTAAATACTATATTCAACCTAGTAGTCAGAATGTTTTGGAAGTAAAATTTGATGATGTTTTGCCATCATATATAAAAAAAATAGTTGAATCATATGAATTTAAGCAAACATCTTTTTCTAAATATTATTATTGTAGAAAAATACTAGATTCATATATGATATAGGAGTGTTTTATGAAAGAATTATTTGAAAATATTATTAATACATACTCTAATGAGAGTATAACAACATTAACAATTTTAACAGTACTATTTGTAGTCTTATTATTAGGGGTATATGAATTTTTTGTGTATCGTTATGTTTCACACAGATCATTTTATAATAAATCTTTTAA
>CADBGE010000073.1 GCA_902794075.1 uncultured Erysipelotrichaceae bacterium
TCTACAAAAGATTCAAAAGAAAGAATTGGACGTATATTACAAATGCATGCTAATACTCGTAAAGAGATTAGTGATGTATATACAGGTGATATTGCTGCTGCAGTAGGTCTTAAGAATACCACTACAGGAGATACACTTTGTGATGAAAAGAAACCTATTATTTTGGAAAGTTTACAAGTTCCTGAACCAGTTATTCAATTAGCTGTTGAACCTAAATCAAAAGCTGACCAAGATAAGATGGCTTTAGCACTTCAAAAATTAGCAGAAGAAGATCCAACATTTAAAGTTCATACTGATCATGAAACTGGTCAAACAGTTATTGCTGGTATGGGTGAATTACATCTTGATGTATTAGTTGACCGTATGAAGAGAGAATTTAATGTTGAAGCTAATGTAGGTGCTCCACAAGTTGCTTATCGTGAAACAATTAAGCAAGCAGCTGATTGTGAAGGTAAGTATATTAAACAATCTGGTGGACGTGGACAATATGGACATGTTTGGGTTAAATTTGAGCCTAATCCAGATAAAGGATATGAATTTGTTGATCAAATCGTTGGAGGAGTTGTTCCTCGTGAATATATTCCAGTTGTTGATAAGGGATTACAAGAAGCATTACAAACAGGTGTACTTGCTGGATATCCTATGATAGATGTTAAGTGTACATTATTTGATGGATCTTATCATGATGTAGACTCTAACGAAATGGCATTTAAAATTGCTGCTAGCTTTGCTTTAAAAGAAGCTAAAAATAAATGTAAGCCAGTATTACTTGAGCCAATTATGAAAGTTGATGTTACAACTCCAGATGAATATTTTGGAAATGTAATGGGAGATTTAACTTCTCGTCGTGGTAAACCACTTGGACAAGAATCTCAAGGAAATGCTGTTAAGCTTAGTGCAATGGTTCCACTTTCTGAAATGTTTGGTTATGCTACTAACCTTCGTTCTAATACACAAGGTAGAGCAACTTTCGTAATGTTCTTTGATCATTATGAAGAAGTTCCAAAAAACATTGCAGAAGAAATTATTAAAAAGAGTGGAAATTAATTAAAAATTGTATCAAAATAGTTGAAAAAACTTCAATTATTAGATAAAATATATGTTGTAAATAAATAAGGAGGAAATTATTTTATGGCAAAAGAAAAATTTGATCGTTCAAAACCACATGTTAACATTGGTACAATTGGACACGTAGATCATGGTAAAACTACTTTAACTGCTGCTATTACTAAATGTTTAGATGGTAAAAACGGAAATAAAGCTGTTGATTTTGCTAACATTGATAAAGCACCAGAAGAAAGAGAACGTGGTATCACTATTAATACTGCTCATGTTGAGTATAGTACTGATAAGAGACATTACGCTCACGTAGACTGCCCAGGACATGCTGATTATGTTAAAAACATGATTACTGGTGCAGCTCAAATGGATGGAGCAATCTTAGTTATTGCTGCAACTGATGGACCTATGGCACAAACTCGTGAACATATCTTACTTGCACGTCAAGTTGGAGTTCCTAAAATGGTTGTTTTCATGAATAAGTGTGATATGGTTGATGATGAAGAATTATTAGACTTAGTTGAAATGGAAATTCGTGACTTATTAAATGAATATGGTTACGAAGGAGATGACACTCCAATTATTAGAGGATCAGCTCTTAAAGCTCTTGAAGGAGATCCTGCATGGGTATCTAAGATTGATGAATTAATGGATGCTGTTGATACATGGATTCCAACTCCTGAAAGAGATAATGACAAGCCATTCTTAATGAGTATTGAAGATGTATTCACAATCACTGGACGTGGTACAGTTGTTACTGGTCGTGTTGAACGTGGACAATTAAAACTTAACGATGAAGTTGAAATCGTTGGTATTAAAGAAACTAAGAAGACTGTTGTTACTGGAATCGAAATGTTTAGAAAGCAATTAGATTATGCTGAAGCTGGAGATAATGCTGGTGTATTATTACGTGGTATTGCTCGTGAAGAAGTTGAAAGAGGACAAGTTCTTGCTAAACCAGGAAGTGTTACTCCACATCATAAATTCAAAGCTACAGTATATGTTCTAAGCAAAGAAGAAGGTGGACGTCATACTCCATTCTTCAACAACTATCGTCCACAATTCTATTTCAGAACTACAGATGTTACTGGTGTAATTACTTTACCAGAAGGAACTGAAATGGTAATGCCTGGAGATAATGTTGATATGGACGTTGAATTAATCCATTCAATCGCTCTTGAACAAGGAACTCAATTCTCTATCCGTGAAGGTGGAAGAACTGTAGGTGCTGGTTCAGTTACTGAAATTGTTGAATAATGATAAAATATAAAGTCAATCAATTGATTGACTTTTTTTGTTTGTATGATAAAATAGTTTATTACTTAAGGGGTGTTAAAATGAAAGTTATTCCATCTAATTGTAATATTCCAAGTATATCAATAAAACCTGGTAGTTTAGATGTAAAATTTAAAAATATTGGATTTGGTAGTGAGGGGAAAGTATATAAGTATGATGACACAACTGCTATAAAGATGTTTAATCCCAGAAAATTTCCTAATAAACTAGAAAAAGTTAAGCAACTATATAATTTGAGTGATGAAAACTTTTGTTTTCCTAAAGGTTTAGTTTACACGAAAAGAGATGATTTGGTTGGTATACAATTTGATTTAATTACAAATTCAAAAAAATTTGGTAGTTTTCTTGATTTTTTTCTTGATCATATTCCTAATGGCGATGTAAGTATAGAAAGTGTTTATGACATTTTGTTTAAGATAGATATGGCTTTACAAAGAATTCATAAAGTTGGATATACGGTTGGTGATTTAAGACCAAAAAATATAATGATAAATGAAGATGATAATCCAATATTTATTGATACTGATGGAGGAGCATATAAAGATTATGATTATGATATAAAATCTCCTAGATCTCTTTGGGCAAATAAAGTATACAATAAAGATTTTTCAAAAGAAGATTGTGATAAATATGTATGGGCGATTGTTTTTTTAGAATCATTATTAACATATAATAACTTTAATAAAAAATTTGTTCCGTTTTTGGCAATTGAATTGTATCAAAATAAAGAAGTATTAAAAGATTTAGTTTCTGATTTGTCTATTTCAAAGGAGATGAAGGATGGTTTAAATATTATTTTTTCTGATGCAGACAATAAGCCATATATTGGTGATGTTTTTGAAGGATTTGATCAACATAATCCAATTATGTCTGCTTTTTCAGAAAGATTATTTGCTCTAAAAGTTTATAAGAAATAATAAAAAAAGATGAATAATTATTTATTCATCTTTTGATATAAATTATATGAAAAATTATTAAGTATAATATCAAATTCTCCTATATATTCCGTAATCATTGAATTATACCCAAGTTTTGCTTCATTTAAACCACTATATTTATTTTGTTTTTCAAATTCACCAACTACAGCATTTAAATTTATATATTTAAATCCTTCCTCATTATAATCACTAATCATTTGCCATTTTAGTAAATAGTTTGCATTTAAATTACTATAACTTTCATCTGATCCTTCTGTGAAGATATAGGCCGCATTATCATAGCGAATTACCATTGCAGCACCAATTACTATTCCATCAGGATTTTCTTTTAATAAATTGGTTGCTTTTAAAAGGTTTGATTTATATGCTGATATTAATTTATCTGATTGCATTTTTTTATTTAAATATGAATCTCTTTCTTTTTGATCAATACTCATATCTTGAATTCTTTCTGCTAGATCATTATTATATTCTTGTTCTTTTTCATAGCTTCTTCTTGAATTTATTAAAAATGTTTCTGTTTTAATTTTTGCATAGTAAATATCTATATCTTCATCAAATTGATCTTTCATTTCTCGATAAAATGATAGTGGCTTTTTATCTTTTTTACCAACATATTGAAAAAGTTTGTTTATATTTTTGTTCGGATCTTTTACTGCAATGATACCACTATTAGTTGCTTTTCTAATTTTATTTCTTGTTCTTTTATCAAGTTTTGCAAATATTTCTCTAACATCTTTTTGTAGTGTTATTAGTGCTTCCCATCTAGGTTTTTCTGTTTCAAAAAATAGATTTTTTCCTTTATATGCAAATCCTGCATTCTTTAAATTTTCTATTATTTGATTTCCTTTATTATTAAAGTTCATTATTGCTCCTTCGGCATCTCTTATTGTTAGAGGGATATATGGATCAATTCTTAATAGCATAAAGCCTTGTTTTCCTAATGTTTTTTTAAGTGCTTCAACTAGGTTTTCTACATTATCTGCATTTTCATAATCAAATAGTATCCCTCTAGGAGCATAAGCCATTTTATTTTTCATAAATACATTTTTGTATATTATTAGCGTAGCACCTATTAATTTATTACTTTCATTAACTATTCCAATATACTGTATTTTATAACCAAATTTTGACATTACTGAACCATACATTGATGTTTGATAGTAATTTCTATATCTATGATTTGATACATATTTATCAAATTGTGCAGCGTTTAATTTTACTATTTTCATTTATATGCCCACATCCTATTCTATAAGTAATTATATCATAACTAAAATAATTCTTACAATATTTCTGTTTTTATTTACAATATATGATATCAATAATTCTACTTTTTTTCTAAAATATAGTATAATAATATAGGTGATTAAAATGTTTGAAAATAAAAAAATATTAATTCTTGGGTTTGCAAGAAGTGGCTATGAGGCTGCGAAATTACTTATTAATAGGAATAATACTGTTATTTTAAATGATTCTAAAAAAGAAAATGATTTAGATGACGATAAAATTAATGAATTGAAAAAATTGGGTGTTGAATTTGTATTTGGTTCTCATCCTGATGATTTGTTGGATAATTCATTTGATTATCTTATAAAAAATCCAGGTGTTCCTATAGATCATAAATATGTTTTGAAAGCAAAAGAATTAAATATTGAGGTTATAAATGAGGTGGAAATGGCCTTTAGGCTTTTGCCTAAAGGTGTTAAAGTTGTTGGGATTACTGGAACAAATGGTAAAACTACAACTACAACAATTACTTATAATATTTTAAAAAATGCTTTTGGTGAAAGAGTAGTTTTGGCAGGAAATATAGGCTATCCTTTGAGTAGTGTTTTAGGTAGACTTAATGAAGATAGTATACTTGTAATGGAAATTTCTTGTCAACAACTTGAGAATATGAAT
>CADBGE010000074.1 GCA_902794075.1 uncultured Erysipelotrichaceae bacterium
ATTTGATTCATTCTTTACTTTGAAGTTTGCTATTGCACTCTCTCCTACTGCATCTAATCCTGTTATATTAAATGTTGCGGTTGTATCACTTGTTACATCTATATCTCCTGCTCCTCCATCTTCTGATGTTATTTTTGGTGTAACTCCTGTCTCCTTTAAAAATTTTACTTTGAAATTTGTATCACTTGGATTAGCTGTTGCACCTCCATTAATAATTAGATTTACTGCACTTATTGCTGCATAACCTATTCCTAATGTTAGTACTGCGACTAATACTATTAATACTATTTGTAATGTCTTTTTATTTTGTGAATTATGCATTGTATTCACTCTCCTTTTCTACTATATAATTTTTGAATTATGCATTGTATTCACTCTCCTTTTCTACTATATAATTTTATTATACCCCCCCCCAGGTGCAAAATTCAACGAAAAAAGCAAGCCTTGACACTTGCTTTGTAAAATTATTTTATTCAATATTCAATGTTTTTAATAATTGTGATATCTTTATATTGGTGATATTTATGAAAAATTATATTAAGAGAATATTAAAAGGAATTGCTGTTATACTTATATTTTATTTTTCTACTCTTTTTCAATATATTCCTATTATACTATTTAAAATGGATGTTAATAAAATGAAAGGTAATTATTCTCTTGCAGTATTACTTTCTGTTTTTTCTGCTTTATGTGTAAGTATCTTAATAATAATTATATATCGGAAAGAATTAGTTAATGAATTTAAAAAATTTAAGAATAACTTTTCAAGTTGTATAGATACTGGTGTTGCATGTTGGATTTTAGGATTAATAATTATGGTTGTTTCTAATGTTGTTCTTTCATATTTCTTTAAAGCCGGAGGAGCAAAAAATGAAGAAGCTGTTCAAACTCTTATTAGCGCAGCTCCTATATATATGGCTCTTGATGTATGTTTGCTTGCTCCTTTTAATGAAGAAATGGTTTTTAGAAAAGCTCTTAGAGATATTACTTTTAATAAATATTTATTTATTTTCTTATCATTTTTAATATTTGGTGGTGCTCATGTTATTGGATCAGCAACTTCCATTGTTGATTACTTGTATATAATTCCATATGGTGTACTTGGTGGTATGTTTGCTTATGCTTATACAAAGACAGATACAATTTTTACAACAATTACTTTTCATATGATTCATAATACTGCTTTATTTTTAATATCAATATTATTTTAAAAAAAAAGAGTTTAACTCTTTTTCTTTTTATTAAAAAATCCTTTTATACGTTTCACGAAACCTGTTTTTTCTTCTTTTTCAACTACTTCATGTTCATTTTGATTTTTCATTATTCTTGTATTTATTACTACATATTTATTATCTTCAATGGAATCTATTGATACTTCACATTCACCATTTTGTGGTATATCTTTTCTTTCCATGAAAGCAAGCATTATTCCATTTTGAATAAAATTACCTGGAATTTCATCATTCTCATCAATTTCTTTTTCATCTGTTCTATATAATAAATATTTATTTGGATCTAATGATGCGCTAAATTTATATGGAAGATTAGGATTATCACATCCTAGTGAAAATCCATTACTATCTGGTACTACTGGAAATGTAGGTTGATACTTTCCAGCCTTCATTAAATAGACTTTATTTATATCTTCATTTTGTAATGATAATGTATTATATCTTTCATACAGATTAATATTTCTTTCTTTTTCTTCATATGAAAGACTATTATATTTAGTAGCAATCTCATTTGCTTCTTTTATATTTTCTTTTATTAAGAGTTTTAACTCCTCTTCTGAAAGATTTCTATACTTTTTATAGTCAATTATCCAATCAATTGATCTAAAGAACTCTATTTCTTTTGGGTCTTCAAACTCAACAAAATCATCCCTATTATTATCATCTACTATAAGAAATTCTCTTCCAAATACTTTATCAATAATAGATGCAAGAATAGGTTTATGTGTATTAGTTAATACCATAATATCATTTAATTGAACATATACTTTTTCTTTTCCATTTTCTTCATTAAAAACTTTCATAACGAACCCTCCTATATTTGTTATTTTAAAACTTTTTTATCTAAAATTGTTATACAGATACATACTATAACTTCTATTGAAATATTTAATAAATATCTAATCCAATAACCATCTAATATCGTTGTATCAAGATATGATAATGTATATACCATATGAAATATTATTAGTGAAAATACATATGACAAAAATACTACTGGATAAGATGTTTTTGTATTATGTTGTATATATCTAAATATTATTAAATTTAGTAATTGTGATATTATATATGATAATAATTCTCCTTTATATATTGAAAAATCAAATACTTTATTCAAGGAAAAAGACATTAATATAATAAATAGTGTTACTGATATGGACGAAATTATTATACTTAATAGTCCTTTTTTATATCCAAACTTTTTTGATATATAATTATTTATTAAAAATAGAAATGGAATCATTGGAATTGATAAACTAATAATATTATTTTTTATATCAATATTATATGTTTTCAATGATTCTACAAATATTAGTAATGTTGATTGTAGTAGGATATATATCCATAATTCTTTTTGATTATTATTTTTAATAATACCACCTTCTTATAAATAAAGAGTAATAAATATTACTCTTTATTATCTTTTTCATGAATATTTTCTATTATTTCTTCTATATGTTCTCCATAAGCAATAGATGTATCATATATAAATTTTAATTCTGGAGTATGTCTGATATCTATTCTTTCTGCTAGACAAGTTCTTATAAATGATGATGCTTTTTCTAAAGCTTCTTTTGTACTGTCTATTTTTTCTTTATCTAAAACTGTGTAATAAACTTTTGAAAAACTCAAATCAGATGTTGTATCTACTCCTGTGATTGTAACAAATTTAATATGTTCATCTTTTACTTCTGTTTGTAGAATCATACTTATTTCTTGTTGGATAGTATGATTTAATCTTTCTATTTTAATACTAGACATCTAACCACTCCTATCTCTTTATTTCAACAAGTTCATATACTTCAATAATATCTTTTTCTTTATAATCTTGACAATTTTCTAAAGTCATTCCGCAGTCCATATCTTTTTTAACTTCTTTTACTTGATCTTTTTCATGTTGAAGTGTATTTACTGCTCCATTGTATACTATTACGTCATCTCTAATAATACGTGCTTTTAAATTGTTTTTAATAATTCCACTTAAAACGTGACATCCTGCAATTAATCCTACTTTAGAGAATTTAAAGATTTGTCTTATTTCTGCAGTACCTAAAACTTTTTCTTCAAATTCTGGTTCTAACATACCTTTCATGGCACGTTCCATATCTTCTACTACTTTATAGATAATATCATATGTTTTTATTTCTATTCCATATTGTTTTGCAGTATCCATTGTAGAATTATTTCCTCTTACATTGAAGCCAATTATTATTGCATCTGATGCGGAAGCTAGAACTACATCACTTTCAGTTATTGCTCCTACTCCACCTCTAATTACAGATACTTTAACTCCTTCAACGTCAATTTTTTCTAAAGCATTTTTAACTGCTTCTAATGAACCATTTACATCTGCTTTTAGGACAACTTTAATTTCTTTTTGACCTTCTTTTATTCTTCCAAATAAATCCTCTAAAGTCATTCCACTAAAGTTAGTATCTTTTTCTTTGCTTCTTAATTCTCTTTCACGAGCAATTTCTTTTGCTTTCTTTTCTGATTCAAAAGCCATGAATTTATCTCCAGCACTTGGTACTTCTGAAATACCAGTTACTTCTACTGGAGTTGATGGTTTTGCTTCAACTATATTATTTCCTTTATCATCTTTTAGAGTTCTTACTTTACCTGCATAGTTTCCAATTACTATTGGATCTCCTAGACGAAGTGTACCATTTTGGATTAATAATGTTGCGGTTGAACCTACTTTACTATCTTTTCTTGCTTCTATTACTGCTCCTGTTGCGTAACGATTAGGATTTGCTTTATATTCTTGCATTTCAGCAACTAATAAGATATTTTCAAGTAATCCTTCAATTCCTTCTCCAGTTTTTGCAGATATCTTATTTACAATGATATCTCCACCCCATTCTTCTGGAGTTAAGCCATTTTCAACAAGTGCTGTCATTATTCTTTCAACATTTGCTTCTGGTTTATCAATCTTATTAATAGCAACTATAATTGGTACTCCAGCAGCTTTAGCATGATCGATTGCTTCTTTTGTTTGTGGCATGATTCCATCATCTGCAGCAACAATAATAATTACTATATCTGTCATTTGAGCTCCACGTGCTCTCATTTCTGTAAATGCTGCATGTCCTGGTGTATCAATAAATGTAATTAATTTTCCATTACATTTTACTGAGTATGCACCAATTGCTTGAGTTATTCCTCCAGCTTCTCCTGCAACTACATCAGTGTTTCTAATTGCATCAAGAAGTGTTGTTTTACCATGGTCAACGTGTCCCATAACTGTTACTACAGGAGGACGTTCAACTAAATCTTCTTCTTTGTCTGCTATTTCAAAATTTTCAAAATTTGAAATATCTGCTGTTTCTTCTTTCTTTAATGTCTTTCCATATTCTGATGTAATAATTTCTGCAGAATCATAATCAACTGCTTGATTTACTCCTGCCATTACACCAAGTCCCATTAATTTCTTAACTAATTCTATTGGTGTTACCTCAAGTAATTCAGCTAATTCAGTTACTGTCATTCCTTCTTTATATAAAACTACATTTTCATCTTGCTTTGCTTCATTACTTTGAAGTTTAGTTTTATTTTTATACATCTTTTTTCTTTCTTTTAAGAAATCTTTTTTATTTGTATCTGTTTTATTAGATCTTTTAGGTTTAACCTTTGTAAATGAAGATGAATCTTCTAAATCAATTTTTGTTCCTATTGCTAATTCTTCTGCTTTATCTTCTACTTCTTCTTTTAATCTAATTTCTTCTTTTACTTCATCATCAACATCATCAATATAATCTTCTTCATCTTGCATTTCATTATCTAATAAAGTAATACTTATATCATCTAATAATGTATTTTCATCTTGGTAAGTTATTCCTACTTTGTCACATAATGCCATAATTTCTTCTACTGTTTTACCAGTATCAACTGCATAATCTTCTAAAGTCATCATAATGACTCTCACCTCACTTTTCTATAATATTTTTTATTTCTTCATAGACACTATCCTCTATTTCAACTTCTAATCTTTTTTCTAGTATTTTAGTTTTCTTTGCTTGTTCTAAAACACTTACATCTTTTTTAATATATGCTCCTCTACCATTTAACTTTCCAGTTTCATCAACTTTAACATCGCCTTCTGGTGTTCTAACTATTCTTAATAATTCTTTTTTTGGTAAAGATTCTTTTGTTATTACACATGTTCTTAAAGGTATCTTTCTTTGTTTCATATTAACCTCTATCTAAAATTAATTCCAGCTTCACGTGCTTGTTCTGTAGTTTT
>CADBGE010000075.1:0-560 GCA_902794075.1 uncultured Erysipelotrichaceae bacterium
CAAGCAATTTTTTCAAAAGATGAAAGAGTTAAGTCTATTAACCATGATACATATATTTCATTAGATAGAACTTGTTTTTATGCTGAAAGTGGTGGACAAGTAAGTGATACTGGTATGATTATTGGTAGTGGATTTAAAGCTAGAGTTGTCGATGTATTTAAGGCTCCTAATGGACAACATATACATAAAGTCCGACTTTTAGATGGAGTTATAAATGTAGGAGATGAAGTTGAACTTGTTTTAGATAAGGATAGAAGGAAAAGAACAGAATGTAATCACTCAAGTGTTCACATACTTCAATATTCTCTACAACAAGTTGTATCAAATACCATTAAACAAGCAGGTAGTTATGTTGATGGTGATAAATTAAGATTTGATTTTACTTATTCTGGAAAAATGACTGATGATAAACTTTTAGAAGTAGAAGAGTTTGCTAATAATATGATAAGTGAGGGTTTAATTGTATCTACTGAAGTTATGCCTTTAGAAAAAGCTAAACAAATAGGGGCAATGGCTCTATTTAGTGAAAAATATAAGGATATGGTAAGAGTTGTTAAAAT
>CADBGE010000075.1:607-9303 GCA_902794075.1 uncultured Erysipelotrichaceae bacterium
GGACGACTTGCAATATATAATTGTGAATCTAAAGGAAGCAATGTTTATAGAATAGAAGCTGTTACTGGTGAGAAAATAGAGTCAACTCTTCATGAAATTATTAAAAGTTATAATGATGAAAAATTAAAATTATTATTGAAGGCTAGAGAAATATTAGAATCTGCTAGAAATAAAGGCATTAAACTTGATTTTGAAGTGGATATTACTAATGATAAACCAACTTCTTATAAAGATGTTATTTATAATAGAAATGAGCTTCAATATGTTCATCATGAAGTTAAAGAATTAGAAAAAGAATATTATAGTATCTTAGAAAAGAATACATTACAAAATCTAGATATTTATAAAGAAAAACTTGAAGTTATTAATGGAGTTAATGCTATTATAATGAGACAAAATAATAAAGATATTAATTTATTAAAGAGTATTGCTGATTCTTTATTAAATGAAATTAAAGATGGAGTTGTTTTCTTCTCTAATGTAAAAGATGATGGAAGTGTTAATTTTATTTGTAAAAGTAATTCTAAAGTTAAGGCAGGTCCTTTAGTTAAAGAAGCAAGTCAAACTGCAGGTGGTAATGGAGGAGGAAGTCCAACATTTGCTCAAGGTGGAGGAAAATCATCAAAAGAATTAGATAGAATTGAAAAGGATATTGTAAAGGCAATTAAATCTTATGAATAGTTATTTATTAGAAGGGATTGATTATGTTGCGATAGAAAAAGAAGTAAATAAAATTATAGAAAAAGAAAAATTTACTTCTTCTTCTTTATCTATTTATGATATGGAAGAGACTCTTCTTGAGAATGCATTAGAGGATTTAGATACTTATACATTCTTATCTGATAAAAAAACAATTATAATAAAGAATATTGATTCTATTAAATATGATGATTATAAGAGTGATTTTGATCATTTACTTAAATATATAGAAAATCCAAGTAGTGATAATTTACTTATTATTGAGGCTAAAAAACTTAATGGCACTTATAAAATAACAAAGGAATTAAAGAAAAAATGTAAGTATATTGAATTAGAATTAAATTCTAAATCTTTTATAAAGAATGAATTAAAAGATTATAAAATTAATCAAAATACAATTAATTTATTAGATGAATACTGTATGGGTGATTTTACTAAAATTCAAAGTGAATGTGATAAATTAAAAAATTATAAATTTGAAGAAAAAGAAATTAATGAAGATGACATTAAGGCTTTAGTAACAAAGAAGTTAGGAGATCCTAAAGATTTAACTTTTTCTTTTGCAAGAAGTATTTCTTCTAAAGATAAGAGTGATGCGTTAAAAAAGTATAGGGAATTGTTAGAATATAATATAGAACCTTTGGGAATACTTGGTTTATTGGGGTCTCAGATTAGAATTATTTATCAAGTAAAATTACTTGATTCTAGAGGTATGAGAGATAAAGATATCGCATCAACATTAGGTGAAAAAGAGTTTAGAGTAAAGAAAACAAGAGAACTTATTGGGTTGTATACTAATCAAGAATTACTTGGTCTCATGAAAAAACTAGCTGATATTGATTTAAAAATAAAAACAACAGATATAGATCCAAATACTGAGATAGAATTATTTATAGTAAATTTATAAAAACAGTAGTTGCTTTTTTTAAATAAAATATCTTCATATTATAATGATTCTATATCACCAGCATTTAGAATTGTATAAAAAAAATAGTAATTAACTATTTTTTTTAATTTGCTCTAATCTTTCATATATTTCTTTTATATTTTTTTCGTATCCTATATCTTTTGGTTGATAGTATTTTTTATTTTTTAATTTATCTGGTAAATATTGTTGAACAACGTATGCTCCTTTATAGTCATGAGGGTATTTATATGTAGTTGAATCAGTTTTTATATGATTTGGAATTGATCCTACATTTCCTTCTTCTATATCTTGTAGTGCTTTATCAAAAGCAATGTGTGCTGTATTACTTTTTGGAGATAGGGCCATTTCTGTTATTATTGTTCCAATTGGGATTCTTGCCTCAGGTAGGCCAATTCTTTCTGCTGCAGCAATGGCTGCTTCTAATCTTGGATATATTGCGGGATTTGCTAGACCTATATCTTCATAGGCTATTACTGATAGTCTTCTAAATAGAGAATCTAAATCTTCTTCAGCGACAAGTCTTGCTGCATAATGTAGAGCTGCATCTACATCACTTCCTCTGATTGATTTTTGTAATCCTGATAAGACGTCATAATGTCCGTCTCCATTTTTATCAGCAAAGAATACTGGTTTAGAATTAATTCTTCTTATTTTTTCTTCATCTACTTTTTTATCATCAGTAGAGTAGTAGGCTACTTCTAATAAGTTATAAGCATATCTTAAGTCATTTCCAGAGAGTTTTGCAATTAGATTGATACTTTTATTATCTATTTTAATTCCACCTAAATATGGGCTTTTAATGGCCTTTTTAAGTCCTTTAATAATATCTTCTTCATCTAATTCTTTTAATTCAAATAATTGGCATCTACTTCTTATAGCTGGATTTATTGCGTGATATGGATTAGATGTAGTCATTCCAATTAAAGTAATTAATCCTGATTCTAATTGAGGAAGTAAGATATCTTGTTTATCTTTATTTAATCTATGTATTTCATCCATTATTAATACAATACCATCATACATTTTTGCTTCTTCTATAACTATATCTATATCTTTTTTTGTATTAATTGTGGCATTTAAAAATCTATGTCTTATTCCTAATTCTTTTACTATGGCATTCGCAATTGATGTTTTTCCTATACCAGGTTTACCATATAGAATCATTGAAAATAATTTTTTATTTTTTACTAAATTAGTTAATATTTTATCTTTTCCTATTAAATGAGTTTGTCCTATAACTTCTTTTAAATTATTAGGGGCTAATTTATATGCAAGTGGTTTATCCATAATAACACCTTCTTTTATAAGATAGTATATATATTATATCATATTAATATTTTATTTTTTTATTAAATATGGTATAATATGTCGAAAAGGAGTTGTCTAACATGAGTGAAAAGGAAGTAATGCTTTGTAAATATTGTTTTGACTTATTAAAGGATAATAATTATTCGCTTGATTGCTTTTATGATTTATATAATGATAAAGATATTTATAAATTTCAACTTGAAGTTTTTCATTTGAGTTCTTTTATAACTAATTGTGAGGTTATGGCAAGATTTTATGCAGTAAGAATTCTTAATATTGATGAAGACTTATTTAAAGAAATGATAACTAGAAATCATAATAATGATAGATTTATTGAGTCTGTTTTTCGTTCTTTTTCTGAACTTGTTTTTAGATATGATTCAATGAATATATATAATTATATGAAAAATAATAACTGGAAATATAATCTTGAGAAAGGAAATGTTTCTAATATAAGATATCAGGCTTATATTTATGCAAAAAGTGTTTTAGGGATGTCGGATTATACTTTTAATAAAACAATTGAATATACTTTTGATGAGCCTGATGGTAAAACTTTCAATTTATCTGTAGATGATTTTGTTAATTATTTAATTCATTCTGACTCTATTGTTGGTAAAAACTATGCTGATATTGTTGTAGAAAAATCTTTAAATAATGTTTTAGATTTTGTAAATAATCGTTGTAATGTATTTGAATTTAAAAGATTTCTAAAAAAAGCAATGGTTAAGAAAGGTAATAAATCATCTTTATTAGAAAAAAGTTTAACTAATATTAATAATGAAGATAATAAAAATTTAATGGATAATATTAAATACTCATTTAATTATTATATGAATAATATATCTGTTAATCTAAAGAGTGATAATGATTACTATGAAAAATCATTATTAAATGATTTTATTAATTTTGATATTAATTGTTATGATGACTTAAAAAAATATTGTTCAGGTATTTCAGTTACAATATCTGATATAGAAAATTCTATGTTTAAGTTAAAAGATTCTTATCCTGATTTAGTTACTAATGCAAAAGACAAACTTAATAAAGTTATAACTGTATCTAAAAGTAATTCTTTATATAGTGAAAATGATAAACTACTTGGTAAAAAATATTATGAATTCTTTAAAAAAGTAAATTTTGATGAGAGAAGACTTTATGAGATTACAGATGATAATATAGATAATAAAAAAATACGAAATTATATTAAGAATTATATGATTAATGAGTTAGGTTATTCAGAAAACGATTTTTATTGTCTTATTTATCAAAATACTAAAAGAGTCGGAAAGTTTTTTATGCTGTTTGATGAGTTAAGTGATGCTTCAAATAATGATAATGACTTAATAAATATATTTGAAAGATATTTTACATTTTCTCATACTGATATATCAAATCATAAAGTAAATGATTCAATTTATCCTTATGCATTATACAGAACAAGAAGAAATGAAGCTAATTGGAAAGGTCTTGAAGTTGATTTAAAAAATAAAGTTGATAGGTATAGAGTACTTAGAAGAGAACAATTGCGTAATAAGATTATGGATAATAAGATTGATATTGATGATGAGCTTCTTGAAAAAGCAAAGAAATTTGCTGAAGAATTTATTGATTCCGATATAAAATTAAATGATTATTTAAATATAAAAAATATAACTATTAATACTTATAATATATATAGAAGTTTATTAGAAAATTATTATCCTGACTTATTTGCAAAACTCGAATTAAAAAATTTAAATTCTTCTTCAACTTATTTTTATACAATGTTAAAAATTGGTAAAGAGATTACTGAATGTATAAAAAATGGTGTTGAAAATGAAGATGGCACTTTAAGAAAGTTTGATTTACTAGATTATTATTTAAAAGTTAAATTATCTCCTGACTACTTATTTAGATTAATTAGAAAAAAATTAAGTACAGAGGAATATGTTTTATATAGATCTTTTATGGCAAGATATAAAAATGATAGGGGACTTAATATTAATAATACTATTAATTCAAAACATATTATAAATGATAAGGAAGTTACCTTTGATGAGAAGTGGCAAGCAATTAATTACTTAAAAGAAAATGGTATGCCTGTTACTAATTCACTGATAAAAAAAATATTAAAAAGTAGTTTAAAAAATATAAAATCAAGTTTATTCTTGATTTTTCTTTTTTGTATAATATTTTTAATTGTGTTATCATATTATATGAGGATTGATATATATGAATATAGAAGATGCTATTGAAGATTTTATTAATTATTGTATATTTGAAAAGGGATTATCTGATAAAACAAAAGAATCTTATAGAAATGATCTTGAGGTATATAAGTTGTATTTAAATGATTGTGGTATTAATTATGTTTCTAATATTAGTAAAGATAATATTAAAGATTTTATAAAAGAAAGATCAATTGAAGAAGCTTCAACTATTGCTCATAATTTAACTGTTATTAAGAACTTTCACAAATATTTGCTTAAAGAAGGAGTTGTTAATGAGGATGTTTCTTTATATATTGAGAGACCAAAACTAAGAAAACTACTTCCTAAATCTTTAAGTATTGAAGATGTTGATCTTCTTTTAGACATTAAGCTTAATAGCCCATTTGACTATCGTAATAAGGCTATGTTAGAATTAATGTATGGATGTGGTTTAAGAGTAAGTGAGTTAATTAATCTTGAGATTAATGATATTGATATTATTAATTGTCAAATTAGAATTTTAGGCAAAGGTTCTAAGGAAAGGATTGTTCCTTTAGGTGAATATTCTATTGATTATTTAAAGAAATATTTAGATATTAGAGATGAATTATTAAAACAAAAATCTTGTAGTAAACTTTTTATTAATAATCATGGTCTGGGAATGACTAGACAAGGATTTTTTAAGATTTTAAAGAAACTTCTTAAAGAGAAAGGTCTCAATCCTAATGTTTCACCACATACTTTGAGACATTCATTTGCAACACATTTAATAAATAGGGGAGCAGACTTACGAAGTATTCAGGAAATGCTTGGTCATTCTGATATATCTACTACAAAAATATATACTGAAGTTAGTGATGAAAAAGTAATTGATGATTATAATAATTATCATTTTAGAAGTAATAAATAAGGAGATGTATGCATGAAGTTTAAAAGAATATTTTTAATGGTTTTAGATTCATTAGGAGTAGGGGAAGCACAGGATGCTATTAATTTTAAAGATAATGGCTCTAATACATTAGGTCATGTAATTGATAGTGCAGATTTATTTTTGCCCAATTTAAAAAAAATAGGTTTATTAGATACAATTAATATGTCTGAAAATGATGAGGTTGAAGCATATTATTCAATTGCAAAACCAATAAATTCTGGGAAAGATTCTCTAAATGGACATTATGAATTAGTTGGTATTAAAAATGATTATCCTTTTAAAACTTTTAATGCTGGTTTTACATATGATATTTTGGCTGGAATTAGCGAAATAACAGGTAGAAATATAATTGGAAACTATTGTTGTCAAGATGATTCTATTATTCAAGAATTAGGTGATAGACAAATTAATTATGGTTCTCTTATTGTATATACATCTGCGGATTCCGATTTACAGGTTGCAGCTCATGAAGATTGTATTCCTATTTCAACATTACATAGTTATTGTGAAAAGATTAGAGATTTAACTATAAAGCAGGATTGCCATATAGCAAGAATTATTGCTAGACCTTTTAATGGAAAAAGTGGTAATTATAAATTTATAAATTCTGCTAGAAAGGATTTTGCTGTTAAACCTCCAAAAAAGACTATCTTAGATTCATTACTTGAATATAATTATAGTGTAATAGGTATTGGTAAAATTAATGATATTTTTGATAAAGTTGGTATTAATAAAACTATAAAGGCTGCGGATAATAATGAAGCTATTAATAAACTAAGAGATATTTTAGATAAAAAATTTACAGGTTTATGTCTTATAAATTTAAGTGACTTTGATTCATATGGTCATAAGAGAGACTTAGAAGGATATGCTAGTTGTATTGAAGAATTAGATGTAAATATACCTATTATATTAAATAAACTTGATTTAGATGATTTATTAATTATTACAGCAGATCATGGTAATGATCCTACATTTACAGGAAATGATCATACAAGAGAAAATGTACCTGTAATTATATATAGTAGAAACTTTAAAGAACCTAAGAGATTGGAACCTTTTAATACTTTAGCTGACGTTGGCGCAACAATCGCTGATAATTTTGATTTAGATCCAACTGAAATTGGTGAAAGCTTTTTAGATAAATTAAGTTAAAACTTCAAATTGAAGTTTTTTTCTTTTTATGATATAATATGTTGCCAATAAGGACATATTGTAGTTAGGATGTAATGTATTATGGAAAATTTTGAAAAATTACTTTGTTCTGCTTCAAAAAAGTGTGAAGGATATTATGATGAATATTGTGCAAAAAATTTAATGAATATATTTATGAATATTTATCCTTTCACTACGGAAAATATTGCTGGATATATTGATAATTTTGATTTAAAAGATAAATCTCTTCTTACTGTTGGATCTAGTGGAGATCAGGTTTTAAATGCAATTTTCAAATGTTGCAGGGATATTACCGTAATTGATATTAATCCTTATACTAAGTTTTATTATTATTTAAAAGTTGCAGGTATATTAAATTTCAATTTAAATGAATTTAAATCATTCTTTAGATATAAAGAATACCCTAATGTTTTTGTTGATAATGAAAAAGTTTTTTCTTTAGATTTGTATCAAAAATTAAAAGATGATTTAAGAATACTTGATTATGAATCATATATTTTTTGGGATGAATTGTTCAGTAATCACAAGTTATATAAAGTTAGATGGGAATTATTCTCTAATGATGAAGGTTGTAATAATGAGATTGATAATTCAAATATATATATGAGTAGTGAAGAAAATTTTGATCAATTGAAAAAGAAGGTTAGGGGAGTTAGACCTGATTTTATTAATAAAGATATTTTTTATTATATATTCGATAGAAGGTTTGATAATATTTGGCTTTCTAATGTTGGTTCTTATCACTCTACTCTTGAGATGAGTGAATTAATTGATTATTTTCTTGATGACAAATTAAATGAAAATGGTAATATGTTGATTTCTTATTTTTATAGAACTTTAATTGATTCTGAATTTGATACTTCATGGCCTGAAATTTATGATTTAGAAAAAACTTTTAGATTTTTTAATAAGTATAATCCTAGCTTCATTAATTTTACGGGTATTGAAGGACTTAGAAAAAAAGATTCTAAAATAAAAGATGCTGTACTTATTTATAAAAAAAGTGATAGTTCCCCTATCAACACAAGATAGTAGGGGAATAACTATCATTTTTTATTATATTCTTTTCTTTATAATTTATATGAAATTAATAGATTCATTTTGAGCATTTTAGATGTATAACTGTATTGCTTTTTAAATAAAAAACGCTTAAATTTAATCAATACTTTTTTTAAATAATTATATTAAATTTATAATTTAATTTTAGATGGATAATTATATATCTTATAAAAGATAAATTGCTTAAAATGCATATTCATTTTAAGGGTATTAATAATATAGATATAAGTTAATATATTTAATGTAGGTATATATATATAGAAATAGTAATGATTAATAATATCATATATAGTTATATAAAACCAAATTAATCTAATAATATTTATCTTTATTATTATATTTATTTTAAATGTTTTGAGCATATGCTTTTATATAAAATAATACAAGAGGGGAGATAATAATA
>CADBGE010000076.1 GCA_902794075.1 uncultured Erysipelotrichaceae bacterium
AATAATATTGATTCAATAGGTGAAATTAAGAATGCTATTGAGAATACTTTAGATTATTTAGGAAAAAAAGTTACTTATAATGTTATGAATGATAGAATTATTATTGAAATAAATGTTTCTAAAGATGAATTGGTTTTATTAGATAATATTAATTTTGTTGATAATGGTGGTAAGATTGAAGTAATAATTGATACTAATACTAAGAGTAGTTCAGTAGTTGCTTTAGCAGTAGGAGATAACTATTCTGATGGTGAACTTATGAAAAGACTAAAAAATAGAGGATATACTTGTAAGTAATATGGATTATGATATTGATAGTTTAGTTTCTAATTTGGATTTTCATTCTAATAAGTTAAATACTGTCGGAAATAATTTGATGCTTACTAATAAAGAAATAGAGATTCTTAATAGGTATAAAATCAATTATTTAAAATGTAATAGTCTAAAAGAAATATTATTTGAAGTTGAAGAAATACTTAATGATATGGATATTGTTGATGAAGAGTTGGATCAAATATCACAAAGTATTTCAGAAAGAGATTATTATCAAAACACTAATAAATAATTAGTGTTTTTTAGGAGGTAAAGATGGAAGAATATTTGGATTTTGCACTTGATATAGCTAAATATGCGGGAGAAGAAATTAAAAATAATTTTAGTTCTACTAATAATATTATTTTTAAGAGTGATAGGACTCCTGTAACTGAAGTTGACAAAAAAATTAATCATTATTTGATTGAAAAAGTTAATGAAAAATATCCTGATCATTCTGTTATAGGTGAAGAGGAGATTAGTTCTAATACATCAGATTATGTTTGGGTATGTGATCCAGTTGATGGTACTGGTATGTTTACTAATTCTGTTCCAGTATGTGTTTTTTCTCTTGCGTTAGTTGTAGATGGAGAAGTTCAAGTCGGTGTTGTATATGATCCATTTTTAGATAAAATGTATACTGCTATTAAGGGAAAAGGTGCTTACTGTAATGGTGAAAAAATACATGTTAATGATAAGCATGTTGGTGATTTAGGATATAGAGTTAATTATGAAATGTGGAATAATGCTAAATTTGATACAATGGAAATTGTTCATGATATGCTTCCTAAAGTTAGAATCTCTAATATAGGAAGTGTTGCGAGAAGTTGTGTTGCGATAGCTAGCGGAGACTTTAGTTGTGATTTATTTCCGGGAGTTGATCACGGAAATTGTGATATAGCTGCATCTTCTTTAATAGTGGAAGAAGCAGGAGGTAAAGTAACTGATTTTTATGGGGATATTCAAAAGTATGATAAAGCAATAAATGGAGCAATTATAACAAATGGTGTATCTCATGATGAAGTTCTTGAATATGTAAAAAAATATGTTAAATAAAATAACTAAACTGGGAGTTGAGTAATTCAACTTCTATTTTATTTGAAAAGTTATCATTAATTATATATAATTAGTTTGGTGATTAAAATGATTTACTTAGATTATAGTGCAACTACTCCAGTTGATGATGAGGTTATTGATACGTATAGTAGAGTATGTAGAGAATTTATTGGCAATCCTAATTCATTACATAAACTTGGGTTAGAATCAAAAAAATTAATTGATGCTTCTACTAATCAAATTGCTAAAATATTAAAGATTAAACCTAGTGAAATTATTTATACAAGTGGAGCAAGTGAGGCTAATAACATGGCTATTAAGGGTATTGCTTCTAAATATAGTAATAGAGGAAAACATATTATTACTACTGAGTTAGAACATTCTTCTATTATTGCTCCTCTAAATTATTTACAAAGTAAGGGTTATGAAGTTGATTTTGTAAAACTTGATCAAAATGGATTGGTTGATTTAGATGATTTAGCTAGTTTAATTAGAGATGATACTCTTCTTGTTTCTATTGCTTCTGTAAATAGTGAAGTAGGAGTTAAACAAGATTTAAAAAAGATTAGAGAAATTATAAATAAAAATCCTAAAACTATTTTTCATAGTGATGTAACTCAAAGTATTGGAAAAGAAAAAATTGATTTAAGTGTTCTTGATCTAGCATCTATGTCATGTCAAAAATTCTTTGGTATGAAGGGATGTGGAGCTTTATATAAAAGAGATGGATTAGTAATTGATCCTTTAATTCATGGTGGTAAATCTACTACTATATTTAGAAGTGGTACTCCAGCTACGCCTTTAATTGCAGCTTTTGCGAAGGCATTAAGGCTTGTATATGAGGATTTTGAAAAGAAAGATAAATATGTACGTGAACTTAATTGTTATTTTATTGATAAATTATCTCATTTAGATGTTTCAATTAATAGTAATAAGTATTGTATTCCACAAATTGTTAATTTAAGTGTAAAAGGAATAAAACCTGAGACTATGCAACATGCATTAGAAGAATATGAAATATATATATCTACACAAACTGCATGCTCAACAGGAATTTACTCAAGAGCAGTGTATGCAGTTACACATAGTAAGGAAAAAGCAAGTCATAGTATAAGAGTTAGTTTATCTTATAAAACGACATATGAAGAAATTGATGATTTTATAGATGCTTTTTCTAGGTTGATTATTGATTTAAATATAAGAGGTGAATAAATGAGAGTTATTAAAATAGGTGCTATATGGTGTGGTGGATGTCTCGTTATGAATAAAGTTTGGAATAAATTGATTAAAAATTATTCATTTGATTACACTGAACTTGATTTAGATATGGATGAAGATGATGTTAAAAATTATAATCCAGGAGACAAATTACCTGTATTTATAGTTTTAGATGGAAATAGGGAAGTTGAAAGATTTATTGGTGAATTTAGTTATGATGATATAGAAAAGAAGTTAAAGGATGTTGGTGTTTTAAATGAAGAAAATAATTAGTTATTTGATTGTTATACTTTTTCTATTAATAATACCATTTCATGTATTTGCAAAAGATAAGGAAGTTACTTTATATTTATTTCATGGTGATGGATGTCCTCATTGCAAAGAAGAAATGGAATATTTAAAGACTATAGAAAAAAAATATAAAGATTTAAAAATTGTAAAATATGAAGTTTGGTATGATAAAGAAAATAGTGAATTATTAAAGAGGGTTCAAGATACTTTTAAAATTACTACAAAGGGTGTTCCAACTAATGTAATTGGAAGTACTGTAATTACAGGGTTTGGTTCATCTACTGGAAAAACTCTTGAAAGAGCAATAGAATATTATCAAGAAAATGATTATGAAGATATTGTTTCACAAGTAAAAGATGGTTCATATGATGGAGAAATAGTTGATAATTTTTCAAAAAGCGAAAAAAAGTCTGATGAAGAGTTAAGTTTAAATACTAAATTATTTGGAAATGTTAATTTAAAGAAAATGTCTCTAATTACCGCGGCTGCATTAATTGGATTAATTGATGGATTTAATCCTTGTGCTATGTGGATATTATTATTCTTAATAAGTGTACTTATTGGTATGAAAGATAGAAAAAGAATGTGGGCTTTGGGACTTAGCTTTTTAATTACTTCGGCATTAGTTTATATGGTTATAATGCTTTCTTGGATAAGTATAGCTGTAAAGATGACATCAATTATTTGGATTAGAAATATTATTGCGATAATTGCATTAATAGGTGGTATTGTTAATTTAAGAAGCTTTTATAAAGAAAGAAAAGAAAGTGGTTGTGATGTAGTAGATGATAAGAAAAGAAAGAAAATTTTTTCTAAAATAAAGAAATTTACCCATGAAAAGAATTTTTTTCTTGCATTAATAGGAGTTATTGGACTTGCAATTTCTGTTAATCTAGTTGAACTTGCTTGTTCTGCGGGACTTCCAATAGTATTTTCAGAATTATTAGTTTTAAACAAGACTAGTGAATTTATGAAATTTATGTATACTCTTGTTTATATATTCTTTTTCTTAATTGATGATTTAGTTGTATTTTTTATCGCAATGTTTACAATGAAAGTTACAGGTATATCTACTAAATATAATAAATTTTCTCATCTATTGGGTGGAATAATTATGATTATAATAGGATTATTATTAATATTTAAACCGGGATGGTTGATGTTTAATTTTAAATAAATAATTAAGACAAATATTTTAGATAATTTTTGTCTTTTTTTTTATAAACATTTTATCTTTATGGTTTACTTATTATATAAAAAAATGTATAATATATTTTAGGATAGAGGGATTTTTACTATGAATAAAAAGAATATTATAATAAAAAATAGTGATGGAACTTCTCTTGAAGTTGAACTTATTACTTATTTATTTAGTGATGATGGACAGAAAAATTATGTTGTATATTCTAAAGGGGAAATAAATGGTGCGGAAAAAGATGAAGTTATTTATGTTTCTAGGATAATTAATGATGGAACAAAACTTATTATAGAAGAAATTGTTGATGATGATGAATGGGCTAATGTTCAAACTTTACTAAAAAGGATCGCTAATGCTTAATATAGGTGGTGAATCGATATGTATACAGAATATGTTTTTGATGATAAAAAGTATGATGTTGCTTTAAAAAATTTAAAATCTATTATATTTGATATTGTTAATTCCGAGGAATGCAAACTATCTGATATTATGCAAAAGGTAGTAGAGGCAGAAGATTCTGATATGAAAAATCAGCTTATTGATTTATGTAATACACATAAAGAAAATATATATAAGATTTTTGAAGCGTTTAATGTATTAGATGATTTGATGAAAAAAATTGATACTTTTTCGAAAGATATAAGGGAACTTGAAAATGAAAGTGTTGCTGAAATTGTTTCTAACTATATTGAACAACAACAACATAATGAAAATAATAATGGAACTAATCAAAATGTTTCTGGAAAAGAACAAGTAGATAGTAAAATAGAAGAAAATATTGATAAACAAGATATGCAAGTAACTCCTTCTGATGAAAGTATTGATAAACAAGAAAATGTAGATAATAATAATCCAAATCCAATTAAAGTAGAAGATGATCAGGTAAATAATAATCAAGTTATGCAAGAAGCTTCTTCTGA
>CADBGE010000077.1 GCA_902794075.1 uncultured Erysipelotrichaceae bacterium
AATTCAATGCTTTAGAATACAAATAAATAGACTTTTTCTTTGTAGAAACTGCTTTATAAAAAGGTTCAATTATATCAATATCAACACCAACATGAGGACAAGGAATATGATAATCCTTATCTTCAACGTAAATAATCTTTTCATCTTCAACTAATCTTAATTCTAAATCTAAGAAAGACTCTTCATTAACTTTTTTAATAAAACTATCAATAAATTGACCCATAGGAATTTTATAATTATTAATAATACTAATAGCTATATCTTCTAAATATTTATTATTATATTCTCCTAAATCAAACCCTAATATTCTATTTAATAATTCATCTTTACAACTCATAGTACTCACCTCTTGATAAAATAATAAAACATCAAGTATTATTAGTAAAATAAATAAATGTTATGTCAGGTATAACTAATAATTAAATAAAAAAAATCACATATGTGATTTATTCTTTTAAATCAGGATTATTTATCTGAGTAAATATAGATGAATTATCATGAGAATAAAAATAAAAACCCGCAGAAAAAATTACAAATAAAATCAATAGGAAAATTAACATCCAACTTGCATTTTTAACATTAACATCATTCAATCAAATCACCTCTATTTATAATTATCATACACATCAAAGTAATTTGTTATTTTGTTATAACCATTATAACATATTATTAAAGAAAAAAGAATCTATATATAAGATTCTATTTACTTCTATTATTATTTAACTGTTCTAAATAACTTTCATGTATTTCTAATAATCTTTGATTCGCAGCTTTTTGTAATTTTACTAACTGTTTAGACATAAGTTCTAATTCTTTTTGTTTCAAGAATTTTCTATATTTATTTTTAATAATTAATCTGAATTTTTCTATCTGATTAAGTGCTTCTCTCATTGCATCACCTGTATCATCATCAGATATTAAAAGTTCTGTTAAGTATTTAATTAATTTATCATATTTTTTCATTACTTGTATAGAAACAATAGGTTGAGCAAGACGTTTAGTAATAATCACAATATTTTTTACATCATATGGCCCAATACTAAATACTCTTCCTTTTTGTCCCATTAAAAATCCATCTAGTTCTAAATTATCATCAAGTTTTCCATTAATTTTATTTTTACTAACTAAATACATAACTACACCTTCTAACTAATTATCTTTCTCAATTAAATCAGGTCTTCTTATTTCTGTTCTTCTAACACTTTCCTTATATCTATATTCATCTATTTTTTTATGATCACCAGATAGTAACACTTCTGGAACTTCCATTCCATTATATACTCTTGGTTTTGTATATACAGGATAATCAAGTAAATCATTATTATTAAATGAATCTTCTATATGACTTTCTTCCTTTATTACCCCTGGAATAAGTCTAACAATAGAATCAACTAACACCATCGCAGGAATTTCTCCACCAGTTAAGACATAATCACCAATAGATATTTCCATATCACAAATACTTCTTATTCTCTCATCAAAGCCTTCATAATGTCCACACAATAATATAATATGTTTTTTATTACTTAATGAATATGCAGTTTTTTGTTTATATACCTCTCCATCAGGAGTAAGCATAATAACAACAGAATCATCAGTCTTTATTGAATTAATACAATCAAATATAGGTTGACACATAAGAACCATACCAGCCCCACCACCATATGGAGTATCATCAACTTTATTATGAGGATCAAGAGTATATTCTCTAAAATCAATCAAATTAATCTCAACTTTTTTTTCATCTATTGCTCTTTTAATGATAGATTCACTAAATACACCATCAAACAAATTTGGAAATAATGTTAAAATATCAATTTTCATATAATCACATACCCTCTATAAGTTCTACAATTACTTCTTTATTTCCTTTATCAATCTTTTTTATCATTGGAGAATTCATTGGAATTAATACTTCTTTATCAAACATAACTCTAAGTATTTTATTAGTAGAACTTGCCTTAAAAATTTCTTTTATTATTCCTTCTTTTCCATCTTTTGTCAATACTTTAAAAGTAATCAATTCATCATCAAGAATCTCATCATCATCTAAATTAAGTAACTCTTCTGAAATATAAACATTACTTTTTAAAAGAAATAAAACATCATTAATATTATTAAAACCATCTAAAGTAACCATATCATATCCTTTATGAACACGATAACTTTTAATAATATACTCTTTATCATCAATAATTATTTTATTATTAATAATAAAAACTTTATCTTTATATGGGAAATCACTTAATATTCTTATTTCTCCCTTTATACCATGCGTACTAACAACTTTCCCAATAAATATTTTATTCATATTATCCCCTCAATTCATATAATAAAATACTACAAGCAATCCCAACATTTAAACTTTCAACCATACTATTCATATTAATATATAAATTTTTATCACATCTATCTAAAATATCAGAACTAACTCCTTGACCTTCATTTCCCATCACAAGACAATACTTTTCTTTTTCAGTTGATGAAAGACTTCTAACATCAACTCCATCAACAACACTAGTACCATAAATAGTAATATTATTATTTTTCATATAAGAAAACATATCTTCTTTAGAAACACTAACAATATTAATATGATTATACATACCTTGAGTTGCTCTTAAGACTTTAGGATTATATAAATCAACTGTATTTTCAAGTAAAACAATAGTATCAACATCAAAAGCTAAACTACTTCTAATAATAGTACCTAAATTACCAGGATCCTGAATTCCATCTAATACAAGTATCTTATTACCCTTAATATTATTATTAGAATTCTTCTTACATAAAGCCATTATCTTAGGAGCAGTATCCATAGTACTAATCTTACTTAAAATATCTGAAGTAACATAACAAACAGGATAATTATAATTACACTCATCACCTTCAAGCAATATTATTTCTAAAATAACATTAGCTTTATCTGCCTCCATTACTAAATGTTCACCCTCAACAATATAAGTATTAGTAAGATCTCTATATTTCTTCTTTTGTAATTTAACTAATCCTTTTACTTTTTCATTCTCTAAACTAGTAATAACCATTAAAACTCCTTCATTTCATCTCTATATTTCTTATAATCAGGCATATTTGATTCAACTAATCTCCAGAAAGCACGAGAATGATCTCCATAAATTAAATGACTCATCTCATGATTAATAACATAATCTAAATAACAAATATCTCTTTTAATTAATTCAAGATTTAAAGTAATAATATGTGTTCTAATATTACATACACCCCATCTAGTTGTCATCTTTCTTATTCTAAGTTTTGGATATGGGATATTTCTATTAAACTTTTCATAATTATAATTTAATCTTTCTAAAAATAAAGATTTAGCCTGTTTTTTATACCACTTATCTATATCAAAATTATGATTTAAAAATACTTTATCCCCTCTAAACTCAATACCATCATTATCAGAATAAACTACAACATATTTTTTTCCTAAATAGAAAAAACCAGTATTATTCTTAATCTTTTTCTCTTGAAAATCTATCATTTGACAAATCTTATCATAATTAGCTCTAATTAATTTATCAATAGACCATTTAGAAGTAAATAAAGTAGTAGTAACATAAATCTTTAAATCTTTTTTAACTCTAATATAAGTATTCTTATTAGTTCTCTTTTTCTCTATAACAATATCATAATCTTTATCATTATATGTAAACTGCATATAACCACCAATAATATTTTATCACAAAAACAAAGAAAAGACTATTTATTAGTCCTTTCAAATCCTATATACTTATAAAATCCATTTTTATCAAGCTTAAATTTATATTGATAATTATATAATTTATTTTTATTATGTTTAATATATAATTTAAAATATTCATCATTTGCTTCATCATTTAACTTTTCAACAATCTCATCACATTTATAATCTTTACAAATAAATTTATTAATAGATTCATAATATAAGATTGATGTATTTATATAAAGATAACTATTATCTTTCTTAATTGAAATAATATCTTCATGTTTACTCATATTAGTATCACTATCTTGTATATCGTTTTGTAAAATATATTTTTCATTTATAGCAGAATAATATAATTTAGATTCATTCTTATATGGAATTAATTCTTGATTTTTATAAGATCCTTCTCCATACAAACTTTCATATGCATAAATAACTTCATCTTCTGGAATAAATTTACTACCATTTTCTTCAACAAGATATTTATTATATATATTAGAAGCAATATCAAACTTACATTCTTCATTTAATTTATCTGTTTTTAAACTCTTAGAATCAATATACTCACTACAATCATTATTACTAATTCTAACAGTATTATAAAGTTTTAATACTTCTTTATTATCAGTATTAACATTAAAATTAGTTTCATTTTTAGAAATAATATCTTCCTCAGTTGTATTTTTAAAATTATCAAATTTAATTAATTTTTTATCATATAATACATAAAATACAAGTCCACCAATCACCACAAGTAACATAAGTACAGTTAATATAAATAAAAACCTATTAGACCTTTTAGCCTTCTCAATCTCACTACTATTTATTCTCTTTTTCACAAAAGACCACCTCTATTAATAAAATATCATAAATATATATTTTTTTTAAGAGTAAATAAAACTTTTCTTGTAAACATTTACATGAAGAACAAAAGATTTAAGTAAACTTAAATCGCTTTGGTCGTTTCCGCATCCAAATTCCTGCTTCTTAGAGGAAGTTCCCTCCCTTCTCCACAGGCTTAAATTCCGATAGTCGCTACCGTATTCTTTTACATTACTTTATTCTATCTATAATATGATTTTAATCCTTCAAACATAATATTTATACTCGCATTTATATCTCTATCATTTTCTGCTCCACATTTTTCACATTTCCATTTTCTTATGCTTAAATTGTTTACTTTTTCTGTTTTATTTCCACAATGTGAACATATCTTACTACTTGGAAAATA
>CADBGE010000078.1 GCA_902794075.1 uncultured Erysipelotrichaceae bacterium
TAAAAATAAAGTTGATGGAATTTATGACTCGTAGAGAGACATTAAATTGTGCACTATCAACTAAAAATCATACCAAGTCACTAAATTGTTAACAACACGAGTTACTAAAATTTTATTGATTAAATTGATACTTATTCCCATTTTTAGGATTAACAGCTTTAAAAGTATCATCCCCAACTGTCATCTTACCATTGACAGTCACATCAACTGAGCGATTATTTTTACCGTCTAAAGCAATCGCATATTGTGCAAATACTAAATCATTATTACCTGATGTTGCTGTTCCTGATAGCACCATATCTGTTACATAAACCTTAGTTTTATTTGATCCATAACTTTTTCGTGAGCCAAATCTTTCGATTGTACTTTTTAGATAACTATTATTGTTGCCATTAACCCAAATAGTTACATTACCACCATCATTAGCCTTACCATCTTCCGCTATATCTTCTGCTACACCAATTTGTGTATTGATGAATGCTGCTCTTGCAACAGCCTCATACTTAGCTTTATTGCCTTCATTTATATATGACATCACTGAAGGAACCGCTACAGCCATTAATACAGCTAAAATAACAATAACTACAATAATTTCTATTAAAGTAAAACCTTTATTTTTGAACTTCTCCTTTAACATAAGCGTGTCCCCCTTTACTTTCAGCTCCTATTTTAACACTATTCAAACAGTATACAAGAAGAAGTGTTATATGCAATTATAAGGTTTAATCAGATTATTTATGTGACTCATAAATTTTTGCACAGGTTGTTATATTTTGATTAGATCATTGCTTTAAGCACGTGGTTTACATATCCATACTATGTTCGCAATTTCGGTCTAATTTAAGTCCGCATACCACAAAAAAGACATGTAAGATTCCTCGAACATGTCTTTCAATAATTATAACTATTTTACTTTAACAGTCTTTGTTTTAGAGTATTTCCCTTTTAACGTTAAGTTAATAGCACGTACTCTCACCTGATAAGTCTTTTTAGATTTTAATTTCTTGACTGTGCAGGATGTTTTCTTCACTGATTTAGACTTCCATTTCTTAGTGCCTTTAACTCGATAGTAAACTTTATACTTTCTTGCATGTTTTGTCTTTTTCCATTTCACAGTAAACTTCTTTTTACCTGCTTTAATTGATTTAATCTTAACTTTAGCTGGTTTATAGACATTGACTAAATGAGTATCTTTCTTATTGACTTCAATATCTTGTGTTAAGTCTTTAGAATCACTAAAACCATTTTCTTTATACTTATAGGTAATCGTTAAGACAGTAGAGCCAATCTGAGCTACAGCGTATGGATAAGAAGTAAGAACTTTTACATTCTTCTTTGTTTCATAAACAGTAGAGCCATCAGACATCGTCTTTTTGATCACTGCATTCACTTTCATACCTTTAGCTGTAATCTTATCCCCTGCTTTATATTTCACCTTATTAGGATGTGAGACAAAGTATAACTGATCAATACTTGCTTCTTTAACAACTTTATTAACAGTTACTGGAATCTCTACTGACTTTTCAACACCATTATCAGATACTTTCACTTTAACACTCTTCTGTGTCGATTTTAAAGAATCTCCATCAACTACAGTATAACTCATATTAGCCTGATCGTAATACTGTTTAGAACCATCACTATAATCTTTTTCATATGTACCCGTAATAGCTAATCCAGTATCATCAAATTTATCCCCTTCATTATAAGTTAACTTAGTAGGATTACTAGCAATCTTAATAGATGATAACTTAGTAGAATCCAGTTTAGCATTCACAGTAACAGGAATATCCACTGATTTCGTCACACCATCAGAAGTAACAGTAGCCGTAATAGCAGTTTGACCTACAGATAAATAAGTAGATGATAGACTATAATCCATATTATCCTTATCTTCATAAGTTACACTGCCATCACTATATGTTTTCGCATATGTACCTTTAATAGATAAACCATCAGTTTTAAATGCATCACCATCAGTATAAACTGTCTTCTTAGGTTGAGATGTAATACTAATAGATGTTAACTTTGTACTATTAAGTTTAGCTTTTACTGTAATAGGAACATTAATCGTCTTAGATGTAACACCATCATTCACCGTTACCGGCCATGAGGTAATATGATTACCACTATTATCATAGTATGTTAACTTTGTACTTGTATCAGTTGTATACTTCATATTATTGACAGTGTATGTAGTAGGTGTTCTCCCATCAGACCATACCTGTTTATATGTTCCATCAATAACTAACCCATTACTATTAAATGTTTCTCCATCAGTATAAGTTGTAACAGATGGATTTTGTTTAATCTCAATAGAATCTAACGTATTAGATGTTACATGAGCAAAGTCATAATGGGTCTGATCCCATAAACTATTCAATGCCCCAAAGATTTGATCATAATAACCAGATAAGCCCTCCTCATAGGCATCATCTAATGTCTCTGATAAAAAACTATAGACAGATGAGTTAGGATATTTCTTATTCAGTTTTCTTAAATTGTTGATCCAATCTTTATAGTCGTCTAACTTTATTGTTCCATCTCGATATCCTTGTCCTTTTTGATAATACGTATTGAAGTACGTTTCATCTTCATCACTCATCTTAGAATTTTCTCTTAAATCATTATAACTCTTGCCACTTTTTATTTGATTGAGAATATCCTGGTCTTTAGCATCACGTAAAGGTGAAAATGGTTTTTCGCCTTTAATTTCTTTTTGAAGTGATGTCAATACTGTATTCATATCGCTATAATATTGATTACCAGTATAAATTAACTTTCCTTTTTCATCTTTTGTTTCAAAAGGCATATGATTAAGTGCTCGATCATATTCCTTTTTTATACTTGTACTTGATACTGAATTACTATACTTAGAGTTTAAGTAGTTGATATCTAACAACCAGCGATAAACATCAGCACCTGTTTTCATTTCTTTTTCATTCAGTTTTTTACCAATAACATCTAATTCTGACAATAAATCAGCATCTTCATGAATATCTCCTGGTTTTGTAAATGCCCCTGTTTCAGTTTCTAAATTTGTTTCTGCCGCATAGACTTGAGCATTTTTCACTAACATCAGCGAAATAAACATTGTAAATGCTACAAATACTTTTAATAGTTTTCCTGCCATAATTATCCTCCCATTTATTTTCTATAATCTATTATACCGCACCTTCAATAGGTATCAAGGAAAGTTAGCTACAATATCAATTTCTCTTTTTGTGACCAGATAATAGTTTATTCCTCATTTATATTTTCTCATTCATTAGAAATTACGGTATAGTATATTTATGGAGGTTACCTTATGAATGACTTTATTCAACTTATTAAATCTAAAAATATTTCACAAATAAAACACAACCTTACGTATTCTTTAATTGGTAAAATAGCCTGCATACCTATAGCTGCTTTTTTTATATCAGTAGTCATAGAACTTATAAAGGCTTTAACAACAACGATGTCATTCGATTTAGAAATGTACAATCCCTATGCTTATACAATAAGCTATATCAATGTGATCGCAACAGTATTTGGTATTTTAGCCATCTTCTTATATTTACTTAGGTTACATTTTGATCACAAACTTACTAAAAAACATATCTTAAAACATCCATCCATACTGCTATTTATAATTCTTTCCATTTGGATCATTATAACTACAGCAATCAATGGGTTTACCCCTTATGCATTACATGGCACATACTATCGCAATGAATCACTTTTCACTTTCTTAAGATATTATTTAATTTATTTCATGTGTGGAGTCATTGTGACAAATAAACAAAAAGACTTTTTATTACATTTATTGATGTATTCAAGTATGATTCTTGTTTTCTGTAATTTATTAGACTATATAAATATGCTTAACGATCAGTTTATGACCTTATGGTCATCTGTCTTTTACAACACGAATCACTATGGTTATTATCTGACTATTGTTTGTCTTGTAAGTATGTCTTATTTTTTGACTAATGAACATAACCTCAAATATCTTGTAATATTTTGTTTTAACCTTATAGTCCTGCTATTTAATAATACCTTTGGCAGTTATCTGGGTGTCCTCATAGGTTTGATATTTGCACTAGCAGTAAGCTTTAAAGTTAATCTAATAAACAAGCAAAGAATTATCACAATAGCTATCATCATTGTATTATCAACTATTTTTGTAAAAGCAATCAACCCTTTATCAAGCGGTAACTTTACCCAATTATATACTGATCTTAGTAATGTGACTGAAGAAAATTCAGAAGCACAAATGGCCGGAAGCAATCGCTGGGGATTATGGCTTTATTCCATAAACAAATTAAATAAAAAGCCATCAGCCTATATAACTGGTTATGGTATCGAAGGAATTACTGACCAAATGTCAAAAAAGACAGGTGAAAGTCGTCCCCACAATGAATTTCTCCAGCAAGTTGTTTTCTTTGGCTTGCCAGCACTTATTCTATATGTTGTAGCTATATTTCTCATTTATCTTAGAGGTTATCATTATGCATCCACATTATCTATCCCAACGATCGTAGCATTGATCGCTGCATTTGGTTATTTATTTCAATCATCATTTGGCAATACCATGTATTATACATCACCATTTTTCTTTAGTATTCTTGGTATGACTTATTATCATAAATAATCTTATTAAAGGTTTAACCTCAATATGAGATTAAACCTTTTAATTTACATAAATGAAACACTTTAATTTCAATGTAGAGCAAAAATCAAAGAGAATTAAACATGTTTATAAGTATAAAAAAGCTAACCTCCTATGAGATTAGCTTTTATGAGTCTCTATATTAATTTGGGGTTTTGACTAGCTTTAAAAGTTTTTGGGGTTATGTTCTCAAAGACTTTTTTCTTTTACAGCTGCGGTTTATGTTTTT
>CADBGE010000079.1 GCA_902794075.1 uncultured Erysipelotrichaceae bacterium
ATAAGATTTCTAATAGATTTAAATCAAGAAATTATACTAATAAGGGTTACGATTATGCAATTGAATTGACTACAAAAGATATTGAAGGATTAAAACAAAAGTTATCTAATAATGAAAAGGTAAATAAATATTCTATTATTGAATATGATGCAGATGATATAGTTTAGTATGAATAGAAATAAGATTTTTGTAATCATTTTGTTTGTATCATTAATTCTTATAAGTATAGTTTTATTTATTTCCACTAATAAAAAATATAATAAAATGATTATAAATGCTGATGAGTGGAATGAAATTATAAGTAGCAGAAAAAAATCAGCTGAATTAAAATTAACGGAATTAATATTTAATGATTACAAATTATTTATTGATGAAGACAATAGCGTAGTATACTATTCAATAGTTGATATTAATAGTAAGTTTAATCCTTCATTTAAGTTTAAGACCAATAATAGTTCTAAAATTGCGTTTAATAATTCACTAAAAGAGGATAATCTTGAAACTAATAATTTTTATAAAATTATTATATATAATAAAAAATATTATCATGAATATTCATTGTGTTTAACTAATTATTCTTTAATTAATATTTTTGGAAACAATATAGATAGAAATACTTCTGTTAGTATTGAATTGTTTGATAATCATGTTAATAGAACACAGAAGTTCATGAAATCTGATGCTAGATTAAAAATTGATAATAATAATTTTTTTCTTAGACTAAAAAAAGAATCTATTGGTCGTAATAAAAGAAGTAATCCTATTTCTATATTAGGTTTTGATAAAACAAATGAATTTGTATTAAAAAAGGAATGTTATTTAAATGAAAAAACAAAATATGTTAGACTGTTTATTAATAATAAATATGACAGTATATATTGTATAGAACCAGTAAACATATATGAAAGGTAAATATTATGAAGAAAATTGTATTTATTATTATATTAATTGCTATTTTTATACTAATGTCTTTAGTTGGTATTTATATCTCGGATAATAATAATAGGTATGTATTCAAAATTCACTTTTTTGATGCAGGTAAGGCTGATGCAATATTTATAAATTGCAATGATATAAATATTATTATTGATACTGGAGAAGAAAAATTGGCTGATGAGATAATTGAATATTTGAAAAAAAGAAATGTAATAAAAATTGATTATTTAATAATTACTCATTTTGACAAGGATCATGTTGGTAGTGCTTCTAGAATAATTGATGAATTTGATATAGATAATGTTTTACAGAGTAATTATCCTAAGGAGAGTAGTTATTATTCTAATTATCTAAATTCTTTGAGTAAAAAAAGTGTTACACCTGAAACTATTATAAATGATAAGAATATTACTATAGATAATTTAAAAATTAAAATATATGGCCCTAAAAAAATATATGAAAATAATGAAAGTAATAATTCATCATTGATAACATCTATAATTTATATGGATAATAGTTTTTTATTCATGGGTGATTCTCAAAATGCACGTATTAAGGATTTTATTTTAGAAAATAATCAGAATTATGATTTTTTAAAAGTTCCATATCATGGAAGATATTTAAAAAGATTTGATGATTTATTATTAAATAGAAATATTAAATATGCTGTTATTACTTCTTCTCTTGATGAGAAGGAAGATGATAGAACCATTGATGTTTTAAAAAAAAATAATATAAATTATTATTTAATTAGAAATGGTGAAATAGATGTATTGTCTAATGGTAAAAATATAAAAGTAAAACAATAAGATGAATAAATTATTTTTGATTATGATATAGTAGAAATAAAGGTTAGTGAATTAAGTTATACTGTCAATTATCTTCTTTAATAGATGAAAATAAAGAATAAGAGTGATGAATTTATGAAAAGTAAAAAAATTGATTTAAAAAAAATAATATTTATTGTTAGTGTAATTGTAATAATAATTTTAATACTATTATTATTTGAAATGTTTATTAAGAACGATGATAATAATATTTCATTTAATATTGAATCTGATAAAAAAAGAGCAAGTGAAATAAGTAAACTATATAAAGATGATTATGCTAGTCCAGTGTTATTAAAAGAATCAAGTATTAATAAGAGTGGAAGTTATGAATTAAGGGGAAATTATGAATGTATTAAAATTAATACAAATTTAAATGTTAATTTGATATTAAATAATGCAAATATAGTTTGTAATAATGGTCCTGCAATTTATGTTGAGAATGCTAAATCTTTACATGTTGATTTAAATGGCGATAATTATATTAATTCAAATACTACTGCTGATTTAGATGGTGCAATTTATTCTAAAGATGATTTGATTTTTACGGGAGATGGTTTACTAAATATTGTTTCTAATTATGAAGGAATAGTTTCAAATGATAACTTGGTATTTAAAAATGGAAAGTATCTTATAAATTCTGTTGAAACTGCAATTAAAGGAAAAGATGTTGTTGCTATTGAAAATGGGAGTTTTACAATTCATTCTAGTGGTGATGGTATTAAATCTTCAAACAATCAAAATAGTAGTAAAGGATATATTACAATAGATAATGGTAAATTTGATATTGATAGTTCATTGGATGGATTACAAGCAGAAACTGATGTCCTAATTGGCAATGGTGAATTTAGAATAAAAACTAGAATAGATAATGAAGAAAGTTCTAAGGCTATTAAAGCAGATAATATGATTGAGATTAAAGATGGAAAGTTTGATATTAACTCTGTTGATGATGGAATAAATTCGAATGGTAATATGAAAATTGATGGTGGGGATATTTCTATCAATAGTAATGATGAAGGAATTAAAGTAACTGGTATGTTTATTAATTGTGGCAATTTAATAATTAATTCAAAGGATGGTATTAAGGCCTCTTACTTTAAAATGGATGGTGGGCACCTTGTTATAAATGCACAAGATGAAGGCATAACAACATTAAATGATATAAATAAATATAATGCAACTTGTGAAATAAATAATGGAAATATTGATATTTATATGGGACCAGGAAGTAAGGGTGGAATAATATGCCTAGGAAGTTTTATTATACATAATGGAGTTATAAATGTTACTGGCGATTTACCATTTGTTTTTTCTGGAACTGTTTTTGATGATGGAGGAACAATAGTTATGAATGGAGAAAATGTTGATGATATATCGATTATGGCTCCAAGAAAAAAAACAACTAATAATGGCAACAATAATAATCATAGTGAACATAGTATAAGAAGAGATAAGAATACACAAAAAAAAGATCAATAGTTGATCTTTTTTTTGTATTTTTATAAATCCTTAAAAAAATTATTATTTTCATTATTTTCCATATTTTCTTCTTCATTCTTTTTTTTCTTTTTATAATGAAGAACTGCTGCTGTTGTTCCACCTGTTGCTGTAGCTCCTATACCTAATCCTATTAATGCACCTACTAATGAACCTTTTTTCATATCTTCTTGTGCTGGTTGTGGAATAGTAGGTGTTTCAGTAGGTGAAGAAGGTTGTTCTGGAGGTGATGGTGGTTGCTCACCGTTAGGACCTGTGATTGTAGTTTTACTATTTTGCTGTCCATCTGGTGGAGATGGCTGTTCTGGAGGCGATGGTGGTTGTTCACCGTTAGGACCAGTTGTTGGCTGTTCATTATTTTGAGGTGCTTCTGGTTGTCCGCTTGGAGGTGAAGGTTGTTCTGGAGGTGATGGTGGTTGTTCTCTAAATTGTTCATTTGGAGCAGTAGGCTGTGTAGGAGCAGTAGGCTGTTGTCCAAGAGGAGTTCTTTGCTCACTTTGAGATCTTAGATCTATTTCTTCACCAGTGGTCAAATAATTTTCAACTTTTTCAACACCGTTATTTATATTATATATTGTATTTCCTATATTTTCATCGCACATTGTCATTAGCATTTTTGGTGTATTCTCATTAGTTAAATTTTCTATATTTTTTAGTAGATCATTTCCTTTAATTTCATTAAGCATATCCATTGCAGTTCTTAGTTCAACACCTGCATCACGAAATTCATTATTACTCTCATTTAATAATTCTAATGATTTTTGTACTGATTCTTTATTATATATTAATCTTTCGTCCGTATTCATATTTTATCTCCTAACTATTATCTGTTTGGCGGTGTAGGTAATTTTCCTAATTTTTCTAATTCTTTCATTGTATTTTGATCTATTTGACCAGATTCAATTAATTTTTTAAGCGTTTCTTCATCAGGAAGATTATTTATATCAATTTTACCATTTTCTGATTTATTATTATCTTTTTTATTGTCATTGTTATTATTATTATTATTATCTTTTTTATTGCTTCTATCATTTTCATATTGATCTTCTTGTTGGTTATTTAATGCTTTATTTAAAGAATTTATAATAGAATCAGCATATTCATCGAGTTCTTTAGAAGCGTATTGAAAGCAATTGCAACATTCATTAAAATTTTCAGTATAAGACTGTCCCTTTATTGAAAATTCATTAGGAGTACAGTAATCTCCAGCAGCATTTATTTTTTTACTTATTTCATTTAATTTTGTTGCGGTTTCTTTGATTTTGTTACAGGCTTCTATAATTCTTTCTTGATTAATTGCGCTACTTGTTGTTGATGATACATTGCTTGAAGATACACCTAATCCTGTAAAGGATGTTGTTTTGGTTGCTAGGGTGTCCTTTAATGAAGTATCTGTTCCTTTTTTTATAAATGCTTTATCAGTATTTGCTGTAGTGGAATCATTTTTTTTGGATAGAGTAGCTTTAGTAGATTCAACTATACCTATTATTTTGTCTTTATCAACTTCACTATTTGAACTTTTCCAACCTGTATTTTTTGGTGTAGTTGATTCATTAGATATAACTGCATTAATTAATTTATCATTATTACTGT
>CADBGE010000080.1 GCA_902794075.1 uncultured Erysipelotrichaceae bacterium
AACTAATACAAAATCAAATATTGAAAAAGTTGCAGATAAAATAAGTCTTTATTTTGTACCAACTATAATAGTAATAGGAGTATTAACATTTATAATTAATTTGGTTTTAAATAAAGATATTAGTACTGCAATTAATAATTTTGTAACAGTATTAGTAGTAGCATGTCCATGTGCTTTAGGACTCGCAACGCCATTAGCACTAGTAGTAAGTGTAGGACAATCTTCTAAAAAAGGAATACTTGTAAAAGATAGCGAAACGCTAGAAATAGGTAGCAAAATAGATACAGTTGTATTTGATAAAACAGGTACAATTACAAATGGAACATTAAGTGTATCAAGTATTAATAATCATTCAGATCTAAGTAATGATTATATTCTTGAACTTTTAGGATCTATATCTTGAACTTTTAGGATCTATAGAAAAACATAGTACACATCCATTAGCTCAAGGAATAAATAAATATATAAATGAAGAAAAAATAAAAACAAGCAAAGATTTAATTGTAGAAGACCTATCAGGATATGGAGTAAAAGCAAAAGATGAAAAAGATAATATTTACTATGCCTGTAATTCTAAGTTGTTAAAGAAACTAGATATTACTAATTCATATGAAGATGAAGAAAATAAACTTGCAAAAGATGGAAATAGTGTAATCTACTTAGTTAAAAATAATAAAGTAGTTGCTTTATTTGGACTAAAAGATGTAATTAGAAAAGAAACAACTAAAGTAATTAAAAAATTAAAAGATAAAGGATTAAAAGTAATACTATTATCAGGAGATAATAAAATAACTACTGAAAAGATAGCTGAATCATTAGTTTTTGATGAAGTAATATCAGAAGTAACACCTAAAGAGAAAAATAATTATATTAAAAAATTAGTTTCTGAAGGTCATAAAGTGATGATGATAGGTGATGGTATAAATGATGCTCCCGCACTAACTTCTGCAACTATTGGAGTAACATTAAAAGGGGCAACAGATATTGCTAATAATTCATCTAATGTAGTAATAGTAAATAATAATTTAGAAAAGATAATAGAATTTATTAATATTAGTAAGAGAACTATATACAATGTAAAAGAAAACTTATTCTGGGCATCTATATATAATGTTTTAATGATACCAATCGCTACAGGATTATTTAAGATACAAATAAATCCAATGATCGCATGTATTGCAATGATACTAAGTAGTTTAACAGTAACATTCAATGCCTTAAGATTGAAAAAAAATAAATAAAGTGATATAATACAAAAGAATTTTATGAAGGGAGAGAGATTATGGAAAAGAAAAAAGTAGTCATCGGTATGAGTGGTGGAGTAGATAGTAGCGTTGCAGCAATTATTTTACAAAAACAAGGATATGAAGTAATTGGACTATTTATGAGAAATTGGGATTCGCTTGCTGATGGTGAACTTAATGGACCAACAACAGATTCTGGCATATGTCCTCAAGAAGAAGATTATAATGATGCCTTAGCAGTATGCAAAAAGTTGGGGATTCCTCTTCATAGAAAAGACTTTGTAAAAGAATATTGGGATTATGTATTTACTTATTTTTTAGATGAATTAAAAAATGGAAGAACACCTAATCCTGATATTATGTGTAATAAATATATTAAATTTGATATGTTCGCAAAAGAAGCAAGAAAATTAGGTGCAGATTATATCGCAACAGGTCATTATGCAAGATTAGAAGATGGACATTTACTAAGAGGAGTAGATTCTAATAAAGATCAAACATATTTCTTGTGTCAGGTATCAAAAGAACAATTTGAAAATGTACTATTCCCAATTGGTGATATGGAAAAACCAGAAGTAAGAAAAATTGCAGAAAAATATGATTTAATAACCGCAAAGAAAAAAGATTCAACAGGTATATGTTTTATTGGAGAAAGAAACTTTAAAAACTTTTTAAAGAATTATCTACCAAATAAAAGTGGAGATGTAATTAATATTGATACTAATGAAGTAATTGGAAAACATATTGGTTTAATGAATTATACAATTGGCCAAAGAAAAGGACTAAATATTGGTGGAACAAAAGATAAGATGTTTGTTGTAGGAAAAGACTTATCTAAGAATGTACTTTATATATGTTTAGGAGAAGATAATGATTATCTAATTAGTGATTCTTGTCTAGTAGATAATATTAATTATTTAGGAGATGAAAAAATCACTAAATGTACAGCTAAATTTAGATATAGACAACAAGATATTCCAGTAGAACTAGAATGGTTAGATAATAATGAAGTATTAGTAAAATATCCACAAGGAGTAAAATCAGTAACTCCAGGACAAGCATGTGTGTTCTATAATGGAGAAGAATGTTTAGGTGGAGGAATAATAAAAGAAGTACAAAAAAAGGGAAAAAGGGTTTGGTATTTATAAAGTGATACAATTGCTATCACTTTTTTATTATCAATTATTAATAGTAGAGGAGGTATATATGAAAATTACAGAAGAAAAATTAGATAAACTAACTTCAGAACAAATATATGAATATATATCCAGTACTATTGATAGGATATTTAAAAGTTATGATTATTTGAATCTTTCTCAAGAAGAAATAAAAAAAATAGTTATAAAAGAAATAGAAAGTTCAAAAGATGATTATAATGAAGAAAAAAATGATTATTTAAAATTTATTAGTCAAAGAATAAAAAAAGATCTGAATAAAAAATCACAACTACTTTTAAGTGATGAAAAAATACAATTTGAATTAATAAATAACTTTTTGAATCTAAAAACTCATAAAGCATCGAATTTAAAAAGTGCAATTAATAATTTAAATAAAATATCACTATTTTTAGAAAACAATAAAGTTAATATAACCCCAGAATTAATTGGGAAGCTTCTTGATACAAATGATAATCTAGAATTTAATATAGATATTATATTTGATAATTGTGAGCAAATAATAACATCAGGACAGTTAGAAAAAATATCTGAAAAGTTTACTGCTATTTCAATACTAGAAACATATTGTATGATAAATGATATTGAAATAGAAGAGAATGAAAATAGCAATTTAAATGAAATATCAATGCCAAATGACAGTGTAAAGTCATATTTAAGAGAAATAGGAATGTATAAATTGTTGACACCAGAAGAAGAAAGAGAAATTGCAATAAAAGCACGAAATGGAAGTAAATATGCAAGAGAAAAATTAATTAATTGTAATTTAAGATTAGTAGTGAATAAAGCAAAAAAATATATTGGAAAGCTAGAATTTTTAGATTTAATACAAGAGGGTAATATAGGATTAATTAGAGCAGTGGATAAATTTGATCCAACAAAGGGATATAAATTTTCAACATATGCGACATGGTGGATAAGACAGGCGATGACAAGAGCAATTCACGAAAAATCAAGAATAATTAGAATGCCAAATTATACACAAGCAAAACTTAAACAATTAAGTGAAATATATGACAAGTATGTAGAAGAACATGATAGACAGCCTTCTATTAAAGAATTAGCAAAATTAATGAATGTTAAAGAAGATAAAGTTAGAATATTAATCAATTATAGAAAAACTCCAATTAGCATTGATTCAAAAATTAATGATGAAGATGATTCTGAATTAATTGACTTTATTCCAGATGGAACTAATATAATAAAAGACTATGAAGATAATGATCTTAAAAATCAATTGTTTAAATTATTTAAAAAAGCAAGACTTACAGATAAAGAAGTAGATGTTTTGAAATTAAGATTTGGAATAGATGAAGATAAACTAACATTAGCTAAAGTTGGGAAAAAATATGGAGTTACTAGAGAAAGAATAAGACAAATAGAAAAAAAAGCACTAAAAAAATTAGGACGCATCAAAGAAACAAAAGGATTATCCGTTTATACAGACAATCCAACAAAAGCAGAAGAAAAAGTTCGTATAAATAGCAAAACATTTTATGATAGGAAAACAACACCGATACTAAGTAGTCCAAAAACTGATTCAAAAGAACCAAACATTAAAAAAGAGGAGAAAGATATGGAAAAAACAGAAGAAAAATCAAATGAACAAAAAGAATTTGAAAAACAATTAGAAATAATAAAAGAAAAATCAAAAACAATAAAAGTAGAAAAACATACAAAAAAAATCCACAGTATATATGAAATTTTGCTGAATAATTCAAGAGAAGAAGTATTAGAAGCAATAAATCATTTAAATTTGGAAGATAAAGTATTATTATATAAGAGATATGGAGGAGATTTAGAAAATCCTCAACCAACAGATATAACAAAATCTGAAAAAATGAGAGTATATCAGGTAATAATACCTAAAATAAGATTTTATTTAGAAAATGGGTATATGAGAAAGACAAGAAATAGACGAAAAAAGATTAATGATAGTGCGAAAATAGAAGTTGAAAATAAACCATCTACAAAAATAGAATCGGATATAAGTGAAGATAATACTATTAGTATTATAGAATCAACTCAAAATAATAATTCTGCTGCAATAGAATTAAAACAAGATAAAATTGAAATGTTAGATATTATTAATTCGCCATTATTTAAGACCTTACAAAGTCAGTTAGACAAGAAAGATGCTTTATTAATAGCTTTAGTGATGAAATATCCTATAAGTTTTATATCTGATTTTATGAATTTAGAAGAAAAAGAAGTAAGAAAAATGTCTCAAATAGCACTTTTAAGATATAAGATGCATATCAATAAAAGAATAGATAGTTTTATAAAACAATTAGAGCCAAAAGAAATAGAAGACGGAAAAGGGCAATATACAAAAAAGTAGATATTATATACAGAAATAATGTATAATGATTATACAGGTGATAATCTATGAATCAAGATAAAATTGGTAACTTTATAAAATCAATTAGATTAGATAATAATTTAACTCAAAAAGAATTTGCTGATAAATTTGGTGTTACATATCAAGCAGTATCGAAATGGGAAAATGGAAAAAATATTCCAGATATATCAATTTTAAAACAAATATGTGATGAATATAACATAGATATAAATGAAATTTTAAATGGAGAAAAGAGTAAAAAAAGAAAAAAGATATACATAATTCCATTAGTAATAATAAGAAACGAGATTTTGAATTTAAAACAATATCTTCAAGTTGTAGTGATTTTAAAATAACAGGAAGTGCAGCATACAATAAAGATAAAACATCTATTTATATATCGAATATAGAATTTTGTGGGAAAAATTCTGAAGAAAAATATAAAAAGATAAATTGTGAATTATTTGAAAATAATAAAGATATAAAGAAAAAAATAAGTAGTTGTAAGGAAAAGAAAAATGTAAATATTGTTGAGTATTTACAAGATATAGATATTAAGGTAGATAATTATAATAGTACATGTAAAAAATTAACTTCAAATAAACTAATACTTGAAATATTTGCTGTAAATGAAGATAATAAAAATATAATATATACAATTCCAATTAAATTAAATGATAGTTGTAAACAAGGATAATACCTTGTTTTTTTATTAATAAAGAGGAATAAAATGGAACAAGAGTTAAAGTTAAAAAAGAAAGGTGTATCAGGAGTAGTAGTATTTTTCTTAATAATACTATTTCTTGCAGTAGGGTTAGTTGCAGGATGGTATGTAGGAAAAGAAAATTTAATTACAATTGGAACTGATAAAGAAGAAAAGGAAGAAAAAACAGAGAAAGAATCAACAGAAACAAAAGAAACAGAAGAATTAAAAACTGGTGAATGTCAAAATTGTAAAGAAGGAAATAAGTATATATTTACTGAAAATAGTAATATTGGATTAACAGTTGAAATTAGTTCTGACATGAATTCTGCTACTATTAGAGCAAATAATACAGAATTAGGAAGTGCATATGGATTAAATCTGTCAAGTTTAGGAGATAATCAATATATAACAGAAGTAAAAGTAGATGGATTTAATAAAAAAATTATGCAAGTACATATTGGTGGCTTTGGACAAGCTGTAGGAGCAGAAAATATATTATATGTTCTAGAAGATGGAACTATAGAATATACACCTGTTTTTAGCGAATTAAAAGAGAATTGGAGTAAAGAAAATTTAAATAAACTATTTAAAACACATAAAGCTATTGATAAGATAGACAATGTTTCTTATGTAACTGGAGCAACTGTAACTAGTGGAACAACAGGACACTATACAACAGTAGCTGTTAGAAAAGATGGATCATTTTATGATTTAGATGAAATGATTAATAGATAAGCAAAAGAAAGAATAGGTAAATATGCATAAAACATACAAAACAAAAGGAACATGCTCTGTACAAATAGACTTTGATGTAAAAGATAATAAAATTTATAATGTTAAATTTCTAGGAGGATGTAATGGTAATTTAAAAGGAATTTCTTCATTAGTAGAAGGAGAAGATATTTCAAAAATAAAAGAAAAACTTAGAGGAATAACATGTAATAATAAATTAACATCATGTCCAGATCAATTAGCACGAGCTCTAGAAGAAATAGATTCAACTCATAGTTGAGTCTTTTATTATGGAAAAACAATAAAAAAAATAGTATAATTAATTTAGGTGAAATAATATGAAAAAAATTATAAGTATTCTAATAATAGTAGTATTGATGATATCAGTTACAGGATGTGTAATATCAAATGATATAAAAGACTCGGAAAAGTTTAAAGAAGAATATGAATCACAAAATGGTAAAAAATCAAAATCAGGAAAAGAAAATAGAAAAGTATCAATTCCAGAAGATAATCCATTTGTATATACAACTGCAGAGGAAATATCAAAAAAAATGGATAATAAGGAAACATTTATTGTATATTTTGGTTTTAGTACATGTCCTTGGTGTAGAAGTATTATAGAAGAATTAATTAAATGTGCTAAAGATAGTAAAGTAGATAAAATATACTATGTTGATGTATTAGATATTAGAGATACAAAAGAAATAGATGAAGAAGGAAATATTAAAACTACTAAAGAAGGAACAAAGGGGTACAAAGAATTAATTGATAAAATGAGTAATGTATTATCTAACTATACTACAACAAAAGAAGGAGAAGAAATATCATTAGAAGAAAAAAGAATTTATGCTCCAAATGTGATTGCAGTAGTTAATGGAAAAGCAACAAAATTAGAAGAAGGAATAAGTGAAGAATTAAAAGACCCTTATATGGAGTTAACAGAAGAAATGAAAAAATATACTTATAACAGTTTTAAATGTATATTTAAGTGCCTAGAAGAAGCCGAAACAGTTTGTACATCTAAAGCATGCTAAGGAGTAAATATGAATAATAATCTTTTTGAAGATAATATTGCAGTAATAATATCAAAAGATGGAAAAGAAATAATGGTACCTGAAAAAAAAGAGGAAAGATTTCATTATGAAACATTTGATAGAATCAATAAGGAAATAATTCCAGGAATTATAGATGATTTAATAATAGATATAAGAGCATTTTCTGGATATAATTTATCAGTAATAACAGCTGCAAAAGATTATGCAATTTTTATGAAAATAAATAATCAAATAAATA
>CADBGE010000081.1 GCA_902794075.1 uncultured Erysipelotrichaceae bacterium
GAACTTATTCCATCTAATTTGGAATTATCTGCAACTGATGCTAATCTTTATCAAGCTATGTGTAGAGAATATATTATGAGAAATACTATAGCACCACTAAAAAAAGATTATGATTATATATTAATTGATTGTATGCCTAGTTTAGCACTATTAACTACAAATGCTCTAGCTTGTGCTGATAAAGTTATTATTCCAGTACAATCTGAGTTTTTGGCTGCTAAGGGAATGAGTCATTTAATGACTTCTATATTACAAGTAAGAAAATATATTAATCCTAATTTAAAAGTGGGTGGTATTCTTTTAACTATGGTTGATGGTAGAACTAATTTATCTAAAGACATAAGTAGAGAATTAAAAGAAACTTATGGAACTGTATTTAAATTATTTGATTCTACTATTCCACGAGCTGTTAAAGTTGCTGAAACAACTAGACTTGGAGAAAGTATCTTATCTTATGATAAAAATAGTAAGATAGCAGAAAGCTATAAGAATTTTGCAAAGGAGGTCATAAATTATGAACGAGAAGAAAAAGCAAGAAATACCAATGCCGTTCAAGTTCGATGATTTCTTTACAACTCAAGAACAAAGAGATGATGCTGTTAAAGAAAAAATTGAAGAAATTGATATTTCATTAATTGATAATTTTAAAGATCATCCTTTCAAAGTCTTAGATAATGATGATATGAAGTCTTTAAAGGAGAGTATTAAAACTAGTGGTGTTTTATCACCAGTTATAATACGAGAAAAAGAAGATGGTAGATATGAAATGTTATCTGGACATAGAAGAATGTTTGCTTGTAAATCACTAGGTATAGATAAAATTAAATGTATTATCAAAAATCTATCTGATGATGAAGCAACAATCTTTATGGTTGATAGTAACCTTCAAAGAGAAAAATTATTACCATCTGAAAAAGCTTTTGCTTATAAGATGAAATATGATGCTCTAAAACATCAAGGAAGAACTTCCCAACAACTTGACACAACTTTGCGACAAGTTGTCACGAAGTTTAGGAGTGATGATTTAATTGGAGAAGAACATGGTGAAAGTGGAAGACAGGTTCAAAGATATATTAGATTAACTTATCTTATTCCTGAATTATTAGATATGGTAGATAATTCTGAAATTAAAAATAAGGAATTACCTTCTATAGCACTTACACCAGCAGTAGAATTATCTTATTTAAAAGAATCAGAGCAAAAGACACTTGCTGAGTATATTGATTTTAATCTTTCTACTCCTAGTCACGCTCAAGCTATACAGCTTAGAGAATTGAGCCAAAAAGGATTATTAGCACAAGAAACAATTGATAATATTATGAATAAAGAGAAACCTAATCAAATCCTTCAATTTAAAATAAAGGAAGAAAAACTTTATAAAGTGCTTCCTAAAAATATTGAGAGGGATAAGGTTGAAGATTTTGTCTTGAAAGCTTGTGAATATTATTCGAAGCATATAAGACAAATGGATAGAGATAGTAGGTGATGTTTATGGTATAATATAGATAATTGCAGACTTGCATCTAATTTCGTATTTTATATAATGCAAATTAGAAAGGGTGATTCTTGTGAAAAAGAAACTTATTCCAATATCTATTATTCTTATAGTTTTAATAGTAGGTATATTTGGGGTGATTTATTATAAAAATAGTAAATCAAATTTAAAAGAAACTAAAAGTGATGAAGTTATAAAAACTTCTGAAAGTAAAAAAGAAAACATTACAGAAGAAACTAAAAAACGAGATGCTGAGAAAAAAGAAGATAAAAAAAATGAAACTGTTCCTCCTAAAGAGGAGAAACAAAAAGAAACAAAAAAAGAAAATGATAATTCTTCTTCTCAAAAACAACAAACTACAACAACTAATACTCCTAGTCAAACACCACAAAATAATACACAACAATCTGCTCCACAAAATAATGTTGTTCAAGAACAACCACAAGTACAAGAGCCAGTTAGAAATTCTGGACCTTGGGATGCTTGGGGTATGACCGAAGACCAATATTATAATCAACCAATGCACAGTTGGGAAAGAGTTGATTTTGGATCTATGAATGAGTGTTTGAATTATGGTGATAATTATGCACCATATCTAAATGGAGAAGTATTATATAATTGTAGAGAAGTAACAAGTGCATCTGGTAAGTTTTTAGGTGTAATGTTTGATACAGAAAAATTAAATTAGGACTCTTTAAGAGTTCTTTTTTTATATCTTATTTTAGGGAGGGTTAAAAATGTTTAGAAAAAAAATAAGAATGTTATTGTTTCTAGCAATTACTCTTATTGGTTCTATTGCAGGTATTAAAAATGTTTCTGCAGCAACCGATGGAATAAGAGCTGGAAAATATGTTGATGGACCTTACCACTACAATCATGTTAGAGGTAGTAGTCAGTTTTGGGAGCAATCTCAATTTATAGTTAGAACAAGTGATGAAGCTTGGGTTTATTGTGTGCAACCTTTTGTAAAAATTACTGGTTCAACTTATCAAGTTACAACAGAAGATTTAGCTGCTGTTGCTAATATTAGTTATGATAATTGGAAAAGAATTGAAAAACTTGCTTATTATGGTTATGGATATGTAGAAAATGGATACGACCATAGTGCAGAAAAATGGTATGCTGCAACTCAAATGTTAATTTGGCAATATGCAGATCCTAGTGTTCAAAGTTTCTTTTCTAGTGCATCTCACTCTGGTAGAGATGATAGTATTTTAAGAGCTGAAATGAATGAAATTGAAGCACTTGTAAATGCACACACACTAGCACCTAGATTTGATAATGCACCTAGTGAAATGATTATTGGAAATACAATTACTGTTAATGATTCTAATGGTGTTGTATCTAATTTTAATATTGAAAATGTTAATGGTGGTAATGTTTCTAAAAATGGTAACAGTTTAAATATAACTGCTAATCAAGTTGGAACTTTATCATTTGATTTAACAAGAACTGGTAATCGTTATGGAGAACCTGTTAGATTGTATTATGCTGTTGATAGTCAAAATGCTATGAGAAGGGGTAACATAGATCCAATTAGAACTAGATTTAATATTAATGTTTTAGGTGGTAAAGTTACTGTTCATAAAACTGATGAAGACACATATACAAATAAGCCACAAGGTGAAGCTACTTTAGAAGGAGCTATCTATGGTGTTTACAAAGAAGATGGTACTAAAGTAGGTACTATTACAACTGATGCTGAAGGTAAAGTTACTAGTGATTATTTACCAAGTTTAGGTAAGTTCTATGTACTTGAAGAAAAGGCATCTACTGGTTATCAACTAGATAAAAACAAATATTATTTTGAAATCACAAAGGATAATCTATATCCTGAAATTCAAGTATTTGAAAAAGTTATCAATAGAGATTATGACTTTACTAAAGTATATGCTGATGATAAAACTGGTGTAATGAAGCCAGAAGTTGGTATAGAATTTGCTATTTATAATAACAAAGGTGAAGAAGTAAAACATCTTACTACTGATGAACAAGGTAATTTTAAATTCAATTTACCTTATGGAACTTATACTTTAAAACAATTAACTTCAACTAAAGGACACGAAAAAATTGAAGATATGACTATTGAAGTTAAAGAAGTTGGTAAAGTAGTTAAGAAGACTCTAGCTAATGCTGAAATAACTGCAAAACTTAGAGTAGTTAAGATTGATAAAGATACAAAAGAAGTTATTAAAAGAGCTAATATTAAATTCAAAATATTTAGTGTAGATAAAAATGAATATGTATGTCAAACTGTTACTTATCCAGAAAGAACTACTTATTGTGAATTTGAAACAGATGAGAATGGTGAATTTACAACTCCATATCCATTAAATAGTGGTACTTACAAATTAGAAGAAGTAGATCAAAAAATTGATGGTTATTTATGGAATCAAACTTCTCACGAATTTAGTATTGATGAAAATTCTAAATTAAGAACTGATTCTGAATATGGAATTATATTCGATACTGATTTTGAAAATCAAAGAGTATATGGTGAGGTTAAAATAACAAAAACTGGTGAAGTTGCTGTTATAACTGAAAACGGATTTGAGTTTAATTCAAAATCATTAGAAGGAGTTAAATTTGGATTATTTGCTTCTGAAGATATTATCTGGAATGGAAATGTAGTTGCTAAAAAGGATTCTAAAATAGCAGAAAAAACTACTGATAAAGATGGTAATATTAAGTTTGATAAATTATATTTAGGAAAATACTATATCAAAGAAATTTCTACTTTGGATGAGTATGTTTTAGATGAAAATAAATATTCATTTGAACTTAAATATAAAGACCAATATACACCTGTTATTGTATATTCAAAAGCTATTTTAAATACATTAAAAACTGGTAAATTAGAATTCACAAAGACTGATTTTTCTGAAGATAAAACTTTACCAGACACATTAATTGAAATTTATACTGAAAATGATGAGTTAGTATTCTCTGGTAGAACTGATAGTGAAGGTAAAATTGTTATAGATAGATTACCTGTTGGAATGAAGTTTTACATTTTAGAGAAGGAAGCTCCAAAAGGTTATAAAATTAATACAGAAAAGATGTATTTTGAAATTAAAGATAATGGTGAAGTAGTAAAAGCTACTATGAAAGATGAAGACATTACAGGTACATTAGAATTTACAAAAGTAGATTTTTCTACTGAACAACCACTACCTAATACCTTAATCGAAATTTATAATGCTGA
>CADBGE010000082.1:0-446 GCA_902794075.1 uncultured Erysipelotrichaceae bacterium
TCAAAACCAACTGTAATCATAAAAGAAATAGATGGTGTTAAATGTGAACCATATGAAGAACTACAAATAGAAGTTCCTGAAGATTCTATGGGTCCAGTAATAGAACAAATAGGTGTTCGTGGTGGAAAAATGGAAAGTATGAATAACTTTGAAGGACAAGTTAGATTACTTTATACAATTCCATCTCGTGGATTAATTGGATTCTCAACTGATTTCATGACATTAACTAAAGGTTATGGAATTATGAATCATACATTTAAAGAATATCTTCCATATGAAAATGTTGTAATTGGAGAAAGAAAACTAGGAGCACTTGTTTCTATGGAAAATGGAAATGCAACTGCATATTCTATTGGAAACTTAGAAGACAGAGGTACAATGTTCATAGAACCAGGTACAGAAGTATATGAAGGTATGATAGTTGGTGAATGTAATAGAGATAATGA
>CADBGE010000082.1:460-5116 GCA_902794075.1 uncultured Erysipelotrichaceae bacterium
TTAAAAAGACCAAGACCAATTTCACTAGAATATGCACTTGACTATATAAATTCTGATGAATTAGTAGAAGTTACACCTAACTTTATTAGACTTAGAAAAAGAATTTTAAATACTGAAGAAAGAAAAAAATGGGATGCAAGAAATAAAAATAACTAGAAATAGTTATTTTTTCTTGAATAAAAAGCATATTTTTAATATAATGTTATTAAGGTAAGGTGATTGAGAAATGCAGAATGAACAAAAAAATCAAAATGTTCAAAAACAAAAAATGACAGAAGAGGAATTACAAAGAACACAAGTATTAAATTTTGATACATTTAAACAAGTTGCTAGATATGAAAAATTAAGTAGTAAAAAACCTGCAATGATATTTGCATTACTAGGTGTTTTAGCAATTCTAATTGGTGGGGGATACCCAATAGTTCAATCACAAATGCAGAAGAAATCTGAAAATAATTCACAATCAACAGTTCAAGCAAGAAAAACTAATAAGGCTGTTCATTCAAAACTTACGTGTGTAAAGAATAACTTAGGTGGAGGAAATGGACTTGATGAAGTATTAACAATACAATATTCTTTTGAAGATGATAAACTAACATCACTAACAAAAGAATTAAAACTTACTATTACACCAGGGTCACCAATAGGACAAACTTCACTTCAAAATTATATAACTGCATTAGAACCATACCTAATTCAACAAGATGGATATAAAATATCTGTAAAACAAATAGAAAATGGAGTAGTTACTACAACAGATGCTGATTATAAGAAATTAGATGTTAGTAAAGTTCCAGAATTAAATCAAACAAATAATTATTTTAATATAATATATATTGCAGGTACAAAATCTTCTGCAATCAGTGAAGATATGGCTTCACAACAATTTACATGTAGCTAAAAGAAACGAATTACTTCGTTTCTTTTTTAATAAAAAAAACTGCAATTATGCAGCTTTTTCATTTTTATTTAAAGTTCTTATTTCTTTTGCAGAAAGTCTAACTTTTGTACCATCTTCTAGTCTATATACTTGTAAATTTAAATTTTGTCTCTTTTTAGTAGCATTTAAAGCATGAGATCTTTTGTTTTTAACATTATCACTTCTTTTAGTAATATTTACTGCCATAGATATTCCTCCTTTGCCTGTTTCTCCTTCGCTTTATAACTTTAACATAAAAATAGGACAAAGTCAAATAAAATCAAGAAAAAATAACGATTTTAATAAGTAATAATATGTTTAAGATACAGGTATTTTATGTTAAAATAAGACTAAAGGAGGTATTATTATGTATATTCCATTATATAACATTACAAATTATACATTATTATCATCTTTAATTAAGATAGATGATTTAGTTGAATATGCCAAAAAGAATAATATTTCCAGTATATCAATAACTGATAAAAACATGTTTGGAACAATGGAGTTCATAAAGAAATGTGAAAAGAATAGTATAAAACCAGTAATAGGTCTTGAATTAGAATTAGATGAATTCATTATTGTAATATATGCTAAAAACTATAATGGATATAAAAATTTAATAAAATTATCCACAATTCAAAATGAAAAAAAATTAACTATTGAAGATATAAATCAATATAATACTGATGTAATTACAGTATTACCATTTGAATATAAGACAAATTATTCTCAATTAAAAGAAATATATAAAGAATTATATTTAGGATACTCTAATAAACAAGAAGAAAAAGAATCTTTATTAATTACAAATAATATAGTTTTTTTCAAAAAAAACTTATATCTAACAAAAATAGAAGATAACATTTTAAAATATTTATATAAAATAAGAGATGGAAAAACTCAACTTGATGATTTTAACTATACAATCAATAATAATGAATTATATATAAACAATTTATTTGATTTAACTGATAATAAAGGATTATTAAATACAATAAAGATATCAAGTGATTGTAATATAGAATTTCCACCATCAAAAAATCTTCTTCCAATCTATGATTGTGAAGATCCTAAGAAATATTTATTTGAATTATGTAAGGCAGGTTTATCAAAAAGACTAAATAAAATTATTCCAGATGAATATAAAGAAAGATTAGTTTATGAGTTAAAAATAATTAATGAAATGGGCTTTTCAAATTACTTTTTAGTAGTTTATGATTTTATTAAATTTGCGAAAAAAAATAAAATACTAGTAGGTCCAGGAAGAGGTAGTGCTGCTGGTTCTTTAGTTGCATACTCACTAGGAATAACTGATATTGATCCATTAAAATATAATTTATTATTTGAAAGATTTTTAAACCCTGCAAGAAAAACAATGCCTGATATTGATACAGATTTTCCAGATAATAAAAGAGATTTAGTAATAAAATATGTCCAAGAAAAATATGGAGAAAAAAGAGTAAGTGGAATAATTACATTTGGTACAATGGCTGCAAAACAAGTAATAAGAGATGTATCAAGAGTAATGAATATTCCTTTATATAAAGTAGATTCTTTATGCAAATTGATAAATTCAAAAGATAATTTAAAAGATTTATATAAAAACAATCAAAAATTTAGAACAAGAATAGAAAGTGATTCTCTATTATCAGAAATGTTTAAAATAGCCTCTAAGTTAGAAGGCTATCCAAGACATACATCAAGACATGCTGCAGGAATAATTATGTCACAAGTAGATCTAGATGAAGTAGTTCCATTAATAAAAGTAGATGGCATGTATTTAACTAGTTATTCTATGGAATATCTTGAAGAATTAGGTCTATTAAAAATGGACTTTCTTGCATTAAAAAACCTTACATTAATTGATAATATATTAAATGATATTAAGACAATAAATAATGAAGAAGTAAACTTTTCAAAAATTCCATTAGATGATAAAGAAACTTTAAAAATGTTTGAAACAGCTAATACATGTGGAATATTTCAATTTGAATCTTCTGGAATGAAAAATTTCTTAAAGAGACTTAAACCATCTTCTATAAATGATATCTTTGCAGCAATAGCTCTTTTTAGACCAGGAGCAGCAGTAAATATAGATAGTTACATAAAAAGAAAACATAATGAAGAAAAAATAGAATATTTAGATCCATCATTAGAATCAATTACAAAAGATACATATGGATTACTTATTTATCAAGAACAAATTATGCAAGTTGCTAATATATATGCCGGATATTCTCTAGGAGAAGCTGATATCTTGAGAAGGGCAATGTCAAAAAAGAAACTTGATTTACTTAAAGCTGAAGAAGAAAAATTTATTAGAAAAAGTATTGAAAATAATCATTCAGAAGAACAAGCAAAAAAAATATTCGATTTAGTATTAAATTTTGCGGGATTTGGATTTAATAAATCACATTCAGTAGTATACTCTATAATTGCCTATAAAATGGCATATTTAAAAAGGTATTATAAAACAATATTCTTTGCTAATTTGTTATCTAATGTTATAGGTTCAGAAACAAAAACTAATGAATATATTATGGAAGCAAAAGCAAATAAAATTGAAATAGAAAAACCAACAATTACTAATAGTGATAATAAATATACAATAGTTGATAATAAGATAATATATCCAATATCTAATATAAAAGGAATTGGAACAGTAGTAGAAAATCAAATAAAAGAAGCAAAGAAAGATAAAGAATTTGAAGATATATATGATTGTTTTAGCAGGTTATATATATCAGGTCTTACTAAAAAAACATTTGAAACATTAATATATGCGAATGTATTTAAAGAATTTAAATATAATAGAAAAACTTTAATTGATAATTTAGATAATTTATATAATTATGCTGAGTTAACAAAAGACCTAGATCCATCTCTAGTAATGAAACCAGATATTGAAGAAAAACAAGAATTTGAAGACTCCATTTTACTAGAAAAAGAAAAAGAAGTATTTGGATTTTATTTATCAAAACATCCTACAACATTTTATAAAAAAGATAATCCATATTGTATAGAAATAAATCTTATAGATGATAATTATGGAAAAATAATAGATAATTTATTATTAGTAGAAAAGATTAAAGTAATAGATACAAAAAAAGGTGATAAAATGGCCTTTGTAACAGGTAGTGATGAAACAGGAAGTAAAGAATTTATTTTCTTTCCAAAAGTACTAAAACAATGTGAAAACTTAGAAAAAGGTAATATTATTAAAACAAGAGGAAGAGTAGAAAAGAGATTAGATGAAACACAAGTAATAGTTAATAAAGTTAAAATTATTCAAGGAGTAAACAATGATGAATAAACAAAAAATATATAAAATAATGTGTATTGTATTATTAATAGATCAAATAATAAAAATAATAATTAGACACTCAATGAATGAGTTTCAAGAAATAAAGATTATCAAGAATTTTTTCTCCATAATATATGTTGAAAACTCAGGAGCAGCATTTTCTATATTAAAGAACTCAACTTTATTTTTAATACTTTTAAGTGTTGTATTTATAATTATACTTGGAAAATATGTTAATAAAGAATCAAATAAGTTTAAAAAATTAGAAGTAATATCATATGGATTAATATTAGGTGGGATATTTGGTAATTTAATAGATAGAATAATCCATAGAAAAGTAACTGACTATTTATCATTTAATATTATTAATTATAATTTTCCAATATTTAATTTTGCAGATATATGCATTGTCCTTGGAGCAATATTTATT
>CADBGE010000083.1 GCA_902794075.1 uncultured Erysipelotrichaceae bacterium
TTTGTATAAACATGACCTATGTCGTTTTTTTTAATTCGAATGACAATAATCTAGGTATTCTTAAATCCCTTGCCGGATCATACTGAATAAATCCAAAATAATAAGTTGCATCTCTTAATGAACTTTTAATTACTTTCTGATAATTTCTTAATGCTTCTTTAGTTGTTGATGTTTGATATAATCTTAATAATGCTTGATTTAACATATACGGAGTTATTGCAGATAGTCTAAAATTTCCTAATTCTTTTTTTATATTTCCAAAAGACTCTTTGTATCTTTTTGCTGTAGAATATTTATAATTAATTTCAAAGTACTCACTTATCCAATAATCTAAATATTCAGAATAACTCATTTGTGATTCCTTTGTTATATTACCATTAAGATATAAATTCATAGTTTTTTGACCTTCAACATATGCTTCATTTTTAGTTTTAAATCCAGATTTAGTTATAAACTTTCTTTTGCCATTTACTTTTTCTATTTCAAATCTATATTGATAAACATTTCCTCTTTTTGTTACATGTAAATTTTTCATATATATCTTCTCCCTTCAAATTTTTAACAAAAAATAAATGCTAACATAAATATGTTAACATTTTATTAATTTAATTATAAATTTTCTTTTATCTCTGGAAATAAATCATATAAATTATAACCTAATAAATTATCAAAATATTCTTTTAATTTAATAGTTTCTGCAATATGATAATGAGTTTTAGCAAATACACCATGTCTCAATAATAAATCTATCATTCTTTTTTCTACAGTTAAAGTTTTAGTTGTGCACATCAAGTCACATAAATTAATTATTTTTTCTTCAATTGAGTATTCTTTTTTAATATACTCTTTGACAAAATTATAATTAGGATTTGTTTTATCTGTTTCATCTCTGTCATTAGATATACAATCAATATCATTATTCAAAAAAGAATGTTTAATACATATACCAGCATATTCCTCATCATATCCTAATTCTTTAATATAATTATATCCATTTATTGCATGGGGAAAAACACCACCATGTTCGTTAAATCTCTTACCAATATCATGAATATATCCTAAAGTAATTGCTTTATCGACATCTACATCTATACCCTTATCTTGTAATGATTTAGCAATTTTACCAGCACTATCTCCGACACAAATGCAATGATCTATCCATCTATCATCTTTAGAATTATTTCTTTCTTGTTCTAAAAGTTCTCTTGCTTCTTTGCTAGTTAACCTCATTTACTTCACCTAACTTTCTAAATAAATCATTATATATATCATCATTATTTACATCAGTTACTATTTTTATTTTATGTTTATTATCTATTAATTTGTATGAACTATCATCATTTATAATTGGACAACCTATCTCTTTCACTTTAAACCAATCTTTATTTATCATATATGCAATAACAGATGTATCCCAAATAACTCTTTCTTCTTGAATTCCATGGTAACCATCATTATAAAATCTATCTATTAAATAATTACATAATTCTGACTTATTACCAATTTTTTCTTTTAATGTGTTTATGTTTATCCTTAATTTTGAAATAACATTCTTACATGGTAATATTGTTAGATTTACTTTAGATTCAAATACCATTTTTACTGCTTCAATATCTTGTCTAAAATTAAATTCCATATTATCAGCATATCCTAATTCATTACCACCTAACCAAATTACTTCAATTCTGTCGATTATTTTAGGTTCTTTTTTTATAGCTAATGCTACATTAGTTATTGCACCAATTGCTAAAATATATGTCTTGTTATTTTTAAGTGCTATTTCAATTATTTTATTTATAGCATCATTATCTTTATTATATCCATTACAAATATAATCAATTGAACCTTTAAACACTTTATTTGTAGTATCAAAATTAAGCCATTTACTTATTTTTAAAACTTCATGATAACTTAGCTCTTGCCCTTCCTTAACCGAAACATTTCTTGATTTGTGTGAATAAGGAGCAATAGTAATTGCTTCAATATTAAATAAATTTTGGTTCTTAATTAAATATGATAAAGCAAACTGATCATCACATTCATTATAAGTATCTGTATCTAATATTACATTTATTTTTTCTTGTTCATGATTATTGATATACTTATATATTTCTTCCCAACTATTAACTCTTTCAAATCTATTTTCTTTTTTATTATATTCAGTATTAAATAGTAAAGATTTAACATTATTATCTGTACATTTACTACATACATTAGTTGAATCATCTATCATAATATCAATATTATTTTTTAAACATATATCTGCTTTTTCTTGATGATTATATGCATTTGTTAAAATTAATTCATCATATTCAATATCATATTTTTTTAACCAGTTTATAGTCATATTATGTGGATCAGAATATTCCCCATTATCTCTTCCACTTATTATATAGATTTTATTTCCTTCTTTTCTTAATAATTTTATATATTTAGAACAATCTTTTATTGGCTCAAAAAAACTCGCTAATCTTTCAATATTATTTTTATAATATTCTTTTTCATATTCTTCTGACCAATCAAACATTTTTCTAATGTATACATCTTTATTAACTATTCCATTATTTCTTAATGATTTATCATGATTTAAATAGTCATTTAATAATACTTCATTAAAATTAGAAAGAACATTATCTATATCAACACCAATTCGCATATCATCACCTCTTTCATTTATATTATATCATTAAATTATAAAAAGGAATGTCTACAACTTTTTTAAGTAAACATTCCTTTATTTTTCAAATGATTTGCAACATTTAAACTATAATTTGTAAACATTTTTTAAATTTTGTAAACATTTAAATTTTCTTAAAACTCTCTAATGCCTTATTTTATCTTACTTTCCGTGGCATTGTTTATACTTTCGGCCCGAACCACATGGACAAGGATCATTTCTACCTATCTTGTTTTTCTTGATTGGTTTCTTTTTTGTTGGTTTTTCTTCTTTATCATTTGTTAGTAATTTTTTTGGTTTTTCTTTTCTTTCTATATTTTGTCTTATCTCTGCTTTTAGTAAGAATATTGATACATCTTTATCTACATTTTGTAACATTTGGTCAAACATGTCATATCCTTCCATTGTATATGCTCTTAATGGGTCTTCTTGAGCATATCCTCTTAAATGGATTCCTTCTCTTAGATGTGACATTGTATTAATATGTTCAGTCCAATAGTTATCTAATACTTGTAGTGTTATTACTTTCTCAAATTCATTACATACTTCTTCTGGAATATCCTTTATTTTTTCTTCATATTCATCAATTACTTTTTTACTTAAGTAATCTATTAATTCATTTGCTTCTTTTCCATCTATGTCTTTTATTTTTAAATCTTTTTTTAATAAATTTTCATTAGCAAACTCTAATATATCTTTATAATCTTCTTCTGTTAATATTTCTTCTGGATATAGATGTGATTTTACTAAGTCTTCTATATGATGTCTAAATGTAGTTAAGACCATTTCGTGAATTGATTCTTCATCTAATATTTCATTTCTTTTCTTATATATTAATTCTCTTTGGTTGTTCATTACATCATCATATTGTAGTAGATTTTTTCTGATATCATAGTTGTTTCCTTCAACACGTTTTTGTGCTTGTTCTACACTTCTTGTGAAAGCTTTACTTCTGATTGCTTGATCTCCCATTCCAAGGGACTCCATCATTGCACCAATTCTATCTGATCCAAATCTAACCATTAAATCATCTTTCATTGATACAAAGAATTGAGTAAATCCTGGGTCTCCTTGTCTACCAGAACGTCCTCTTAGCTGATTATCAATACGACGTGATTCATGTCTTTCAGTACCTAATACACATAAACCTCCTAGTGCTTTTACTTCATCTGATAGTTTAATATCTGTTCCACGTCCTGCCATATTAGTTGCGATTGTGACTGATTTACCTAAACCTATTTTTGAAATAATTTCTGCTTCTCTTTCATGATTTTTTGCATTTAATACCTCATGAGGAATTTTTGCTTGTTTAAGTAGGTTGCTTATAAGTTCACTTGTTTCTATTGCAATAGTACCTATAAGAACTGGTTGTCCTTTATTATATAGTTCCTTTACTACATTAATTATTGCTTTATACTTTGCTTCTTTTGTAGCGTATACTAAGTCAGCTGCATCTTCTCTTATTACTGGCATATTTGTTGGGATTTCTATAACATACATATTATATATTTCTCTAAATTCTTCTTCTTCTGTTTTTGCAGTTCCTGTCATACCTGATAATTTCTTATACATTCTAAATAAATTTTGGAATGTAATAGTTGCCATTGTTTTTGTTTCTTCATTGATGTTTACGCCTTCTTTTGCTTCTATTGCTTGATGTAGTCCTTCAGAGTAAGCTCTTCCCTTCATTAAACGTCCTGTCTGTAAATTGGTCTACTATTACGATTTCTCCATCTTGTACTACGTAATCTACATCTTTTCTCATTGCGTAGTTCGCACGTAATGCTTGATTTATAAAATGTAATAAAGTTGAGTTGTTTATATCATATAAATTGTCAATTTTAAACATTGATTCTGCTTTATCTACACCTTGTTCTGTTAAGTTAACACTTTTTGTTTTTTCATCGTAAATAAAATCTTTTTCTGCCTTTAAACTTTTTGCGTATTTGTCTGCATTTATGTATAAATTTTGATTTTGCATTTCTCCACCTGAAATTATTAATGGTGTT
>CADBGE010000084.1 GCA_902794075.1 uncultured Erysipelotrichaceae bacterium
GTATTCTCAAACGGTAATATTTCTGGAGATGGAGGATATACAAACTATAATGCTGACATTAGAAAAAGACAAACTATTGACCTAAGATTAAATAGTGATAATTATGGAAAAATATTTGTCCCAGAAATATATAAAAATAAAGATAATAGTAATGAAGTAAGATTCTTTGGAAAAACAAATCAAAATTTATACTATTATGCATGGAATAATTCATCAGGAACAGGTAAAGTTGCATGGCCAGGAGAAGAATTAACAGATAGAATAGGAGACTCAGGATATCAATTTAAATTTGATAAATCAGTATATGATAGAATGATAATTAATAGAGTTATAAACAATAATTCAGAAAGCCTTCAGAAAGCCAATCTCATGATCTAACAATCCCAACTGTAAGAGATTTAACATTCTCAACTTCAAATTATGATAGTGATCACTATTACTTCTATGTTACTAGATGGTTCTATGGAGGAAGTTGGTATGACATTGATGATTGGGAAAATTCCGAATATTCAACATGGAAAGAAAATGATTATAAAGAATTCTTAAGAACAGATGAAGAAGTTGGGGCAGTAAATAGCTATATAAATTCATAAAAACAGGGTAAAAGCCCTGTTTTTTATTTATTGCCAAAGACTACAAAAATATAGTATAATTATCATGGTTTAATTGTATAATTGAGGTGAAGTATATGGCAAAAAGAATAAAAACTCCTTGGTATAAATTTTATGATGATGAAAAAGAACATTTAGAATATCCAGATTTTTCAGCATATAAATTAATTGAATACACTGCAAGTAAGCACTTAAATAATATAAGTTATAATTATTATGGAAATAAAAAAACATATCACGAATTTTTAAAACAAATAGATGAAGTTGCAAGAAGTTTTAAAGCAATAGGTGTTAAAGCAAGAGATGTTGTATCTATTTGTATGCCAAATACTCCAGAAGGAATTATATCTTTTTATGCTGCGAATAAAATAGGGGCAATCGCAAGTATGATTCATCCATTATCTGCAGAAAATGAAATAAAACATTATTTAACTGTTTCAAAAACAGAATGGTTAATAACTATAGACTTTGCTTTCAACAAAGTAAATCATGTTGTAAATGAAACAAAAGTAAAAAGAATAATAACAGTAAGTGTTGCTGATTCAATGCCTATGTATATGGTACCTGTCTATGTCGCAACTAAAGGATATAAAATTCACCTAGAAAGAAATAAAAAACAAATATCATGGAGAGATTTCATTAAATTAGGAAAAGAATATACAAAAGAAATAGATGATGATTTTAAAGGAAAAGAAATTGCCGCAATCCTATATTCAGGAGGAACAACAGGTACTCCAAAAGGAGTTAAATTAACAAATCTTAATTTAAATGCCTCTGCTATGCAAAACTTTGAACACGTAGCTTGTCTAAAATCAAAAGATAAAGTACTTGCTATAATGCCAATATTCCATGGATTTGGCTTAAGTGTATGTATTCACTGCGTTCAATACTTTGGAGGAGAAAGTATTTTACTACCTCAATTCAATGCTAAAACATTTGATAAAATATTAAAGAAATATGAACCAAATGTCTTAGTTGGAGTACCAACATTATTTGAAGCAATGACTAATAATAAAAACTTTAATCATATGAAATTAAAGTATTTAACATGTGTAATTTCAGGAGGAGATTCTCTATCTATTGAATTAAAGAAAAAATTTGATGTATGGTTAGAAGAACATCACTCTGAAACAACAATAAGAGAAGGATATGGTCTAACAGAATGTTGTGCAGCAAGCTGTTTTACTCCATTAAATTATTATAGACCAGGAAGTATAGGAATACCTTATCCAGATACATATTATAAAATAGTAGAAGATGGAACTGAAAAAGAGGTACCATACGGAACAGAAGGAGAAATAGTAATTTCAGGGCCAACAGTAATGGCTGGATATATAAGAAATAAAAAAGAAACAAAACAAACATTAAGAAAACATAAAGATGGAAGAATCTGGCTTCATACAGGTGATGAAGGAATGATGGATGAAGATGGTTTTGTATACTTTAAAGGAAGATTAAAGAGAATGATCATTTCATCTGGATATTGTGTTTATCCAAATAATATTGAAAATGTAATAGATTCCCATCCAGCAGTAAGTATGTCTTGCGTAATAGGAATACCTCATCCATATAAAGTAACTGCTGCTAAAGCATTTATAGTTTTAAAAAATAAATCAAAAGAATCAGATATTATCTTATCAGAAATAAAACAATTAGTAGAAAAAAATCTATCAAGATTTTCATGGCCAGTAGCCTATGAATTTAGAGATGAACTTCCAAAAACACTAGTTGGAAAAGTAGCTTATAATGTTTTAATGCATGAAGAATTAATGAAAAGTAAAAAAGATACTTGGGATAAAGAAGAAGATTTACTAGAACAAGTAGAAGATGATAATAATGATGAACTATTAGATAAAATAAAAGAAGACTAAACCTTAGTAATAAGGTTTTTCTTTTAAAAAAATATATAATAATATATAATATAAATAGGTGATAATATGAAAATACTCGCAAGTGACTTTGATAATACAATTTATTTTCCAGATAATGAAGAACTTACAAATAAAAATATTAAATCAATAAAAGAATTTGTCACAAAAGGAAATATATTCTGTATTATAACAGGAAGAAATTATACTGATCTAAAACTATTATTAAATAAATATAATATTCCATATACATATTTAGTATGTGAAGACGGAGCTAAAATTTTTAATAATATGGATTATTGCCTAGATACAACATATTTAGATGAAGAAGTAATAAACAAAGTAAAAGAAATCCTAGATTCTATTAACTGTGATTATTATTTAGATGATGGATATAATAAAACAGAATATTTAAAAGATGTTGTAAAGATTGTTGTAAATTGTAAAGATGAAAAGGAAAAAGAAAGAATAGTAGAACTGGTAAAATCAAAAATAGATATTCATATATATGCAAGTAGAACACATGTAAATATAATAAATAAAACAGTAAATAAGAATTATGCTTTAAATAAGTTAATTAAATTGGAAAAATTAAATGCAAAAGTATTTGTAATAGGTGATAATGATAATGATTATGAAATGTTAAAATCATTTGAAGGAGCAGTAATAAAAAATCACCATGAAAGTTTAAATATATTAAAAAAACAAGAATATGATTCAATAAGTGATTACATAGAAGAATTAATTAATATTTAATTCTTTTATTTTTTATAAAAAAATGATATTATAAAACCTATTAAAAGGAAGTGATACTTTTGAATAAAGAATTAAAAGAACTAACTAATATTGGTATACCAGTATATAGTCCAATAGATATACAAATTCAAGATATGACTCTAACATGTTCTGATAATACTAGTAATGCAATAAATGTTGAAAGACAAATAAGAAAAGAAGTAATAGATAGAGTAGATATACTATCAGGTAAAACATCAAATAATTATTATAGAGAATATCTACCAACAATAAACTTTTATGCAAATGATAATTCTACTTCAGTATTTGATATTACAAAAAAACAAAGATTATTAAATGTATTTGGAAACTATATTGATACTGAAACTATAGATAAAGATAAAGTTTATTTATTAGAACTATTGAAAGTAATAAGACAAAAGAAAGATATTCTTGCACATAGAATTAATTATATAAGAGTCAATAGATATACACATGAATTATTTGAAGATATAAAGAAAAACTATAGTGCATTATATAGAGGAAAAAGAAATCAAGATTTAAGATCTTATTTATTAAATGAAAAAGATTACTATGATACATTAGAAAATAATATAACAAGTCTTTTAAATATAAATTATAGTGATTTAATAGATGAATATACTAATAATTTAAATCCAGAAAAAGTATCCTTATTTTTAGCAAAAACATATATTAATGAAATTTATAATTTATTACTAGAAAATGACTATTCAAAAATACAAGAATACTTATTTTATCTAACAGCTTTTATTAATAATAAAATAGATAAGAAAACAAAAATAATCATTAATGGGAAAAAAGTCACTTATAATTCTATAAGAATTGAATATGAAAAAATATTAACAAAATTAAAAGATCTTAAAGAGTTATATGCAAGTAGATCATTATTTGAAAATAAAGAAATAAGTGATAATAAAAAAGTAATAGATTCACTATTAAATATGAAGAAGATTATAATAGATGAAAGTTTTGTAAAAAAAGGTACTAGTAAAAATACAAATAGTAGTAATACTCCAAGAATAATAACACCACC
>CADBGE010000085.1 GCA_902794075.1 uncultured Erysipelotrichaceae bacterium
TGCATTAACATCAGTAACAGCCATTTTCTGTCTATTATTTCTATCTCTTCCTATAGGAGCATCAATTTCTCCAGTATCATGTTTTATTAAACCATCAACTATTGCAAGATACTTTCTCTCAATTTCTTTTTTCGCAATCATTGTGGATATTTTTTCAAGCATTTCCTCTGTTTTTGCAACTATCATTAATCCACTAGTATCTTTATCTAGTCTATGAACAATTCCAGGTCTAAACTTTTCTCCAGCAAGCTCACCATATTTATAAAGTAATGCATTAACAAGAGTTCCCGTATAATGTCCAGGTGCAGGATGTACAACCATACCACTTTCTTTATTAATTATTAATAAATCATCATCTTCATAGATAATATTTAAAGGAATATCTTCAGCTTCTACATTTATAGAGTAATCTAATTTATCATTAACTATTATTTCATCATCTAATTTAACGGAATAAGAATTATACTTTACTACGAGATAATTCTAACTTTTCTGATAAATAACTATCTAATCTTAATCCTTCATTATCATCAACAATAATCATTATTATCCCCTCCTTTTTTTTCAAATATTATATCACAAATAAAAAGGAATTAAATATATAATTTAATTCCTATACTTTACATTATTCACCAATTTCAATAAATTTCTTATCTGATTTCTTTTCTTCTTCCTTAACTTTAGGAACATCTAGTGATAAGATACCATTTTTAAAAGTAGCTTTTATGTCATCTTCATGAACATCTTCACCAATATAAAAACTTCTTGAACATTCTCCATAATATCTTTCACGTCTAATGAATTTACCCTTTTCTTCTTCATCATTAGAATTTTCTGATTTAGCATTAATATTCAAATATCCATTTTCAACATCAATTTGAATATCTTTCTTATCAAATCCTGGTAAGTCAATATCAATAATATAACCATCATCTGTTTCTTTTATATCTGTTTTCATTAATGGATGAGAATGTCTTTCTCCTCCCTTAAAAAATGGATCATTAAAGAAATCATCAAATAAATCGAAATCTCTTCTAGGTACTAACATCATATACATCATCTTCCTTTCTATAAATGTGTAGACTATTTATAGTTTGCACATAAGTATAATTGATAATACCTGTAAGTTTTCCTTACATTTTAGTTATACCACCTTTTATTAGCACTGTCAAGTGTTAAGTGCTAATTTATATTATTATTTTATTAAAAGGAATTAAAAATATACTAATTATTTTCTAAAAATAATAATTTTTTATACCAAACAAAGCCTTAATAAACCTTCCCATAGCTCTAATTGAAGTAAGCCAAGTAAATTTAACATTATTTTTATTATTATTTATAATCTTTTTAACCATAAATTTAGCAATTACTTCTGGTTTATCTCCTAAAATATTATAAATATTTTTAGTTTTTTCTGATAATTCTATTTTTTCTCCATCACCAAGTGATGTTGTTGTAAAATTAGTAATCATTATTCCTGGAGTTATTTTTCCTATATTAACATAATTACCGCATTCATAAGATTCCTTAGCAAGAGCTTCTGTGAAATATGTAATTGCCCTTTTACATGTCCCATAAATAGATAATCCTAACATTGTAGCATCATTTGAACCATATCCCTCAACATTATATATTGCCCCACTTTTTTGTTTTAACATTATTGGCATAATATTTTTACTACACGTAACCGTTCCTTTTAAATCAATATCAATAAGCCTATCAATCACTTTAGAGTCTAACTCCCATATAGCCTTCATTGGCTGATTAACACCAGCATTATTTATCCAAATATCAATTGTTTTTACTTCTTGTATAATCTTACTTATTGTACTTTTAACTTCATCTTCACTAGTAACATCCATTTTGTAAGATAGAACTTTTCCTTTTCCATACATATTTTTTAATTTACTACATGACTTGTTTAATTCTTCTTCATTTATATCACATAAAACTACATTAAAATCTTTTTTATAAAACTCTTCAATCATAGAGTATCCAAAACCTCTTGCACTTCCTGTTATAACTACTGTCTTCATTATTATTCATTCACCCATAATCCATGTAAATTACAATATGCATAAGCTGCTTTAAATTCTTCATCATCAGATAATTTAAATGAACATTTAGGTTCATCTCCTGGATTTAAATATTTAACACTAAATCCTTTATTAGTTTCTATAGCAATAAATTCAATATAATGATCTTCTTCCATTGGATGTAGTACCTCACCACACGTTACAGATATATCTTTATCATTAATATTAACAATAGGAACATGTTTTTCTACTGCCGCATCAACATTATTTGCTTTTAATTCAATCATTTGATCACCACAACAAGTAACCATATCACACTTATCATTAACTTTAATTAGAACATTTCCACATTTTTTACATTTTAAAAATTTCATAAATCCTCCTACACATTATTAATCCAATTTTTTAATTTTTCTAATGATACATTACCAAATCTTTTTCCTTCAACAAGATTAGCACCAGGGCAAGAGTTAATTAAATATTTATTAGTATCACCCATACCACTTGATCCACTTGTCGCAAAAGGAACAATCTTTTTTTCAGCAAAATCGTACTTCTCTAAAAAAGTATTAATTATAGTTGGAGCTTGATACCACCATATAGGAAATCCTAAATAAACAGTATCATAATTATTAATACTTTCTAAATCATCAACAATTTCAGGTCTAAAAGACTTATTATTCATCTCAATAGAACTTCTACTTTCACTATTAGTCCAATCCAAATCTTCACTAGTATATGGTGAAGTTGGTTTTATCTCATATAAATCACCATTAACAATTTCACTAATTTTTTCTGCTAATTCTTTAGTATTACCTGAACAAGAAAAATAAGCAACTAAAACCTTACTCATAATAATCATCTCCTTATATAATTATATCAGATGAAAAAAAATATTAAAACATTTATTTAAAGGTCTTTTACATTACAATTTTATTTGATATAATTTTATTAGTATAGTAAGGTGGTTATATATATGATAAAAAATTATATAGAATTTAAATTTGATGAATATGGATTATTAGTTGTAAAAATATCTCAAAATGGAAAATGTAAATATATTAGAAATTTAGACAATATTTTTAAATTAATTGATATTGTTGAAAAATACGGATACACAGTTGATGGAGAAATCAGAATAGTAAAAGATGCCAGAAATATAATAAATGATTATTATAATTTAAAAAGAAAAAAAGAAAATAAAAAGAAATTAAAAATATATAATAATATAGATGAAAAAATGGTCGTTAGCAGAAAACAACCTACAATAGGAAAAAAAGTTGCTGCAATTATGCTTGCATCAACAATTGCATTAACAGCAGGTGCACCTCTATCTAAATCTCTATCCAAAGGCAATAAAGACGATAAAGACATTGTAGAAGGTAAATATGTAATTTCACAAGACTATGAACCTGAAAATATTTATGATTATGTAGAAGAATACGAATATCCAGATAAAACAACAGAAATAAAAATTATGACAAGTGAAGATACATTCCACTATGCATATGAAGATAGAACAAGTAGTGAAAATATTGATACCGTTAATCAATATGATGATATTTTTCAAAAATATGCAAAAATGTATGGATTAGATGCTAGACTTCTTAAGGCAATTGCATGTCAAGAATCCGGAGGAAATCATTATGACAATTTAGGAAATGGTCCTGCAGAAGGAATAATGCAAATAGAAAAAGCAGTACATGTAGGTGAAACAATATCTGCTTACAATTTTGATACTAAAGAAAATGATTATTTTACTATAACTGATGAAAATCTTCGGGATATTGATTTTAACATTAGAGTTGGAGCAATGGAATTAAGAAATGCAATGGAGTCATTTAATTATAACATTCCACAAGCTACACAAGCATATAATTTCGGAGTTGGAGGAATGAATCAAACACTAGCAATCTGTAGTAGAAATATAGGAAGACCACAAGAAGAATTAGAAAAAACTCCAACAAACAATTCGTGGCTAAATTTTAGAGAAGCATTAAATATGGGTGATCCAGAATATGTAGAACATACATTTAGTTATTTGCCAAATAATACAACTTTAACTGTTCTTGATAGAGATGGTACAGAACACTATGTAACAATTTCTAATGACTATATAAAAAATAATATAAAATAGAGAAAAAAATTGAAGTTGTAAGATAAAAGTGGACACATAAATAGTGTTTCCGCTTTTTTTGTTATAATTTAATAAAGGAGATGATTAAAATGGCTAAAAAAGGTCA
>CADBGE010000086.1 GCA_902794075.1 uncultured Erysipelotrichaceae bacterium
CTGATCTTTTTTGTTGGTGTCAAGACCACAATTTCTCTGAACGTGTTGCTGCTTTACTCTCTATATTTACTCCAGACGAAGAAGAGTTAAATTCTTGGAAAATAAGTGAAGATAAAGAGCATGTAACTATAAACGATACCGATTATACTATATTTAATGAACAAGAATGGGAAGATGAAACAGAACCTTATAAGGAAGATGTTGAATCTGACTACTTGGAGGAAGTTCCAGACATTCTACAAAACTATGTAGATTGGAAAGGTTTCTGGGCAGATAACCCAGTTCATAAACAGTTCGGTGTTGAAGAATTTACATTCCTTAATAAAACTTACTACTACACAGACGGAGAAATATGAATCATGTAATAGAAGTAACTGTAACTATTGATTCTACTTATCAATATGATAAAGTAACATCAATAGAATCTGAAGCTTATTTTACCATTTTTGATGAACGATACAAGAAGGGTAAGAAAGAAGCTTGGGCTTTAAAGAATCAATATGCAGCACAGCAAAATCCATTTATTGAAATTAAGATAGATGGAAAGTATTATACTGCTATTTATTCTGAAGCAACACAAGATCCATTTGGAGACTTAGAAAAAATTTTGAAAAAGATAGACAAAATTAAAGATAGTTTAAACTCATGAAAATTTTAGTAATTCCAGATGTTCATGGTAGAGACTTCTGGATTGAACCATGTTATCATACTGAGGAATTTGACAAAATTATATTCCTTGGAGATTACCATGATCCTTATTCATTTCAAGTGAGCGCAGATACCTCAAGGCACAGATTACGTGATAAACTTTTACCTTTTGTACTTGAACATAAAGATAAAGTAATTTGTCTTTTAGGTAATCATGATGGTAACTACATAATTGGTGCAATGGCAGATCGTATGGATGTATTTCATAAAAGAGATATTGCTCATTATTTAAATCAAATGGATTTAAAATTAGCACATCAAGAAGGTAAATATTTATTTACTCATTCTGGCGTATTACCTGCTTGGTTAGAATATAACAATATTACTCTTGATGATGTACTTGCTGGCAAAGTATCTGATGATGCTTTGATACAAGTATCTCCTGATAGAGGTGGTTTTAACGAGTGTGGTAGTTGTATTTGGGGAGATGTTTCAGAATATGCCTTTTCTAAAAAGATTCCTGGTATATTTCAAATTTTTGGACACACCCAAATGGAAAAAGAAGTAATTACAGATGAGTTTGCTTGTTTAGATTGCAGAAAAGCATTTGTATTAGATACTGAATTAGAAACTTTAAAATCTTATGAAGAATGGCTAAACAACCAAGTTTATTAAAAAATGATGCACCTGAGGATGGTGTAATTTATGAAACTCAAGTAAATGAGATTATGGAAAATCCTCCTATGAAAGCTGAAGATTCAGAGAAATACGATATCAAAGTTCTTGTAGTGAATAAATCAAATATGCTTCTCCCTAAATATGAAACTGTTAATTCGGCTGGACTTGATGTAAGGGCAAATCTTACTACTCCAACCGTATTACCTGCTCATGGAAGAATGCTTATTGGTACTGGTTTATTTGTTGCTATTCCTGAAGGATATGAATGTCAGGTTAGACCTCGTAGTGGTTTAGCCCTTAAACATGGAATTACAGTTCTTAATACTCCTGGCACAATCGACGCTAAAGTAGCTTAATCCGAGCAAAAGTGCCAATTTTTAACTGTTACGGGATTTTATTTTGATTGTTCCAGGAACATAGTTATAATTAATTATGTTAAATTAAAAACTTAATTTTATTAACTATGTGTACAGAATGTATTATTTGTGGAAAAAAAGATTATCCTGTAGATACAAAAAAATTTCCTAAAGATTTTTGTTCTTATAAATGTTATGAAGAATGGCAGAAATGGTATAAAGAACCTAATTGTGAATGTGCTGTATGTCATAGAAAAATGTATTTAAAACCTTCTAGATTAAAACGTGTTGTAAATGGAATAACTTGTTCTAAAGAATGTGCTAATATACTTAAATCAGAGTATATGAAGGGAGAAAATAATCATCAATATGGACTGGTTGGTGATAAGAATGCTTCATTTAAAGGTAATGAAGTCATTTCAGAATTTGGATATATTTTAGAATATTGTCCAGGTCATCCTTTTCCACATGATAAAAGTGTTAAAGGAACAAGAGTATTTCAACACAGACTTATTATTGAAAGAAATTATCAAAATTTTAATCCTGAATATTTTATAGAAATAAATGGAAAATTTTATTTAAAACCAGAATATTCGGTGCATCATATTAATGAAATTAAAACTGATAATAGATTAGAAAATCTTCAAATAATAACTAGAAGTGAACATACATCAATTCATAATAAAGAAAAAGAATTAATAAAAGATTCTTTAGGTAGAATAATTGGCGTCGTTAAATCGAGCAATATCGGGGAAGACTGTGATGTTAATCCCGAGATAAACTCTGAAATTGCGAAAGGTTCAGAGTCATCGTACAGCGTAGGTCTTGAATAAATATAATAGACCCAAGAGTGCTCGACACATTTTATATGTGAAAAGGTACGCGGAACTTATATGAATAAGAAATATAAGAAATTAGGATAAAAAGCCTAATGATAACAAAATTGGATTATCGTGGAGAGATTGGAGTTATTCTTATGAATCACACTGATGAGAATTATGTAATCAATCCAGGTGATAAGATTGCACAGCTTGTGTTCCATAAATATGAACATATTAAATGGCAAGATGTAGATGAATTACCTACTACAGAACGTGGTAAGGGTGGTTTTGGTCACACTGGAAAATAATTAATATTATGCTCAGTAAAGAACATTTTATTAAACTCATTCAAAACGAGCTTGAATGTAGTGAAAACCTTTCTAAATTAGATGATTTAGGAATTAGTTTATATGAAACTCCATTACATGATCATTATTGGACTCTATTTGATTTAATATTAGAAATTTATTTTACTAAAACTGGTCGAGATTTTATTTTTGATTTCGTATTAGACGATAAACCTATGATGATTCATTTAGATAATGATGAAGATGGTGAAATTCTTATCATAAATACTGCAGAAGAATTATATAATTTTATGTTAAACAATAAAACTACATTCTTCAATGATTAATCGAGAAATGTTCAGTACATATATACAAGCCATGAAAGATTTACGCACTAAAGCTGATACTCTTGAAGAGGTTGGACTTGATGCTACAAACTTTTATGATGATGTGTATGTAATTACTGATATGATAATTACTTCTAATTTTGATGAAATTGGTACTGATGCTTTCTTTGGTTGGTTTTATGAAATGCAAAAGACTGTAAAAGACAAAGATGCAACTTATGTAATTGAAACAGAAGATGATATTTGGAACTTTTTAGTCAAACATTATAATTATGAACCAGTTAAGGAAATTTCTAGTATCGATTGATTCAAAAGGGAAGTTAAGACAAGTAGAACTTGAAGCCCATTGGGATGATGAACAGCATGGCTTCGTTATTAACAGAATAACCGGTATGTTTGGTGGTAAACTCACCGAACAACCGGTTATCCTAGTTGATAAAGGTAAAGCAAAAAGAACTGTTTCTGAGCAGGCTGCTTTACAGTTCAATTCTAAACTTAAGGAATATAAAGATAAAGGTTATAAAGAAATTCCAAAAGATCCAGATACTTACTCTGAATCTGAATTATTTGAAATAGTAGGAGAAGTTGCTACTAATCAAAGTGGGGTACTTAAACCGATGCTGGCTAAACAAGCTGATAAAGTAACTAATCAAAAAATATATGATAAGACATGGTATGCTAGTCGAAAAATCGATGGAGTTAGATGCCTTATGTATATGAAAGATGGTAAAGTACATACTGCATCTCGTGGAGGTGAACATTATGATTATTCTACTTGTCATATTACAGAATGCTTATGATATGGATTGGTTACAATATTATGTGTATGATATAGTAGAACCAACTTTAGAATTTAAAGATAGATTAAAATGGTTAGAAGTTATTCAAAAAGAACTTAATCTTGGGGAATTTGACCCAGATAAAGAATATGCAGAGGGAGAACTTCAAGTACAAATGGTGCCACAACAACCAGTAAAAGGTTGGGATAATATTAAGGCATTACATGATAAATTTGTATCTGAAGGTTGGGAAGGTTGTGTTATTAGAGATCCAGATAAGGTGTATCGTCCAAATGGACGTACCAATGACATGATCAAAATTAAAGAATATTTAACAAGTGAATTTTTAGTTACTGGATATGAATTTGGTCTTCGTGGAGTTGAAGATATGGTATTCATTCTTCAAACAGAAGATGGGGTTCAATTTAAAGGTAAACCATTTGGAGATTTATCTCAAAAACAATGGTATATAGATAATTTTGAAAAAGAATGTCTTGGAAAGTATGCTATGGTTAAATATTTCTGTTTATCTGATGCTGGAACTCCTCTTCAACCAAGTGTAATATCTATTAGGATAAAACAAGATATGCCTCTCAGATAAAGTATACCTAGAAGTTGATTTTTAAATTCAGAATCTATATATTATATATAGAAACTGAATTTAAATTATTATGGATGAAAAATTAAAAAATTTAATTATTGAGAATCCTAATAGACCAACTTCTGGGTATATTGGATATATTTATGTGTTTTATAACACGGTTAATCATAAGATTTATGTTGGAAAAACAACAGAATTATATTTATTAAGATTTAATGAACATAAATATAATGCATTTACTAAAAACACTATAACTTATTTATATAATTCATTAAGAAAATATGGATGGGATGCTTTTGAACGTTATGTTATATTTCAAACGGAAGAATTAGAAAATAAAATTGAAGTAGATAAAATAATTTTAGAAAAAGAAATTTATTATATTAATTTTTTTAATTCTAACAATCCTCAATTTGGATATAATATGACAGAAGGTGGAGATGGTATTTGTGGTTTTAAGTTTTCTGAAGAATCGAAAAAGAAAATGTCTGAATCTCGTAAAGGAGAAAAGCATTGGAATTATGGTAATTTAAATAATAAAGCATCCGATGTAATTTTACAATTTGATCTTGATTTTAATTTTATAAAAGAATGGCCATCAATGAATGAAATAGCTAGACAATTAAATTGTAATGCTAATAATATTTCTAGATGTTGTGCAAATAAATCTGATACTTATCTATCTTTTATTTGGGTTAAAAAAGAAAATTATTATGATGGTTATCTTCAAAAATATAAATCAAGAGCTAAATGTAAATCAAATGATAAATGTGTTATACAATATGATTTTTTAGGTAATTTTGTTAATAAATATATAAGTTGTAGTGAAGCTGCTAGACAATTAAAATTAAAAAGTCCTAGTTCTATTAATAAAGCAGCAACTGGTTCATTATCACATGCTCATACTTATATTTGGATTTATGAACAAGATTTTACTGAAGAATTATTAAAAGAAAAACTTGAAGCAGTCAAAACTGCTAGATTTTATAACAAAATTGTAAATAATTTAAAAAATGAATACAATAGTAGCGAAGAAAACTAGCAATAATATTATTGGAAAGATGAAATATCTCTCTAAATTAAATCAATATGGATATGTACTGTGTAGAGGAAAATTAAAATTATATGACACGAAGTGATTTTATAAAGCAAGTTTACAAAGGAGTCTATTTGTACGTTCAGGATAAAAATAAAATAGTAAAAGTTACTAGGGTATTTCCGGACTTTCAACCAGCATACGCTGAATATGATACTGCTAATGGCCCAGATGCTGCTTTTTATACTAAAGTACAAATAGTTCCAAAAGAAACTCTTGCTAAAATTTTAAATAGAAAGAAAAATGCAGAGACAAATGCTGAGTGATAAAGTAATTTATCAATATATTCCAAAATTCTTTACAATTGCTAACAACAAAATTGAGGTAATCCTCAAAGATGATATTACAATTGGTGAAGGTAATAAAATGGAGACTAGATATGGTCAATGGAATGAAGTACTATCTACTATAGAATTAGCTAAAGGAATTAGAATTAATGATGATCCAGAAGCTACGCCTTTGACATTAGAACAAATATTGAATACGTTTGAACATGAATTATTCCATTGTTGGGAATTTTTCTCAGGTTATGAATATGATGAACAACGTGTTCAACTTATGGCTAACTTTCGTAGAGAATTTGAATCTTCTAAAATAATGCAAAAATGAAATATGTAATTACTGGCCGTGTGGACTGGGCTGATGAACTTGATGTTCATTTCTTTGATATTTTAAGTGAAGAAGATTATAAGAAATATGATTTTCTGAAACAAACATTAGGTAGCCTTTATGGTAGTTATTGGTTTGGAACAAATGAAGGTTGGGAAGATGGTGATTTTGATTATCTCCAATTTACTCCAATACCAGCTACTGATGAAGAGATCGCTACATTAGAAAAGTTTAATATTAGCGGAGAGTCCATCATCGAAGGTCTCGCAACTACCATTGAATGTATATTTGATGAGGAAGGAATACCTTGTGCTCCTGATTGGGATGCAGAATATGGTGAATTTTGTCAAATAATTGATGATAATAAAGATTTATTCTAATGAAACTAACACAAAGTAAAAATGCAAATATTAATTATCTTGCTCAGATAGTTAATGTAAAAGAATTTCTTCCACACCCTAATCCAGAAGTAAATAAACTTAAATTAGTTGCGGTTGGAAGTTATCGTGTAATTGTAAGTCTTGATTCAAAACCAGGATTTTATGTTTATTTTCCTGCATTAAGTCAAATTAATCCAGATTTTCTGAGATTTTGTTCTCTTTATAGAGATACTACTCTTAATGCAAATCCGGAACATAAAGGATTCTTTGAGAAAAATGGCAAAGTAACTGCTATTAGACTTAAAGGACAAGTTTCTGAAGGATTCCTAATTGAATGGGATCTATTTAATAATTGGTTAATTGATTCTGTAAATAAAACTGTAGAACCTAAAGAAAATGAAGAATTCGATTCGGTTCAGGATGATGAAAAATCATTCTGGGTATGTAAGAAATACATCCCGAAAGGCTCAGGCCAGGGAAGTTCTAACCCTAATAAAGGACAAAGAGGCAAACAACCAAAAGGTCTTGACAAAATCATTGAAAATCAGTTTAGATTCCATTACGACACAGTTATTATTAAGAAATGTCCTTATGTAGTAAGACCTGAAGACATTGTAAGTATTACTACTAAGGTTCATGGAACTTCTGGAATATCTGCATATGTTCTCTGTCATAAGAAACTTTCTTGGAAAGAAAAGATTGCTCGTTGGTTAACTGGACACCAGTTTGATCAGTATGATTATCTCTATTCTTCAAGAACAGTTGTCAAAAATAAATATTATAACAGAGATGTTACTCCAGGATTTTATGGAGTTGATGTATGGAAATGTGCTGACGATATAGTAAAACCCCATCTTACTAAAGGTATGACTGCCTATTATGAAATCATTGGTTATTTACCCAATGGCCAATATATTCAGAAAGGTTATGATTATGGTTGTATTCCTCCTAAATCTGAAAATGATTATAAAGAAGGAATTAACTTTAAAGTATTAGTATATAGACTTACTTATACTAATGTTGATGGATTTGTACATGAATTTTC
>CADBGE010000087.1 GCA_902794075.1 uncultured Erysipelotrichaceae bacterium
AAAAGTGAATATTTAGATGGAAAATATGCTGCATTTGGAAAAGTAATTGATGGTTTTGATATAATTGAAAAAATAGAAAAAAATGAAAGAGTTGCTGATAGTGAGTCTGGTAAACTTGTTAAGAATTTGACTCTTAAGAAAACTTTAGTAGATTTAAAAGGAAAAGAATATCCTGAAGTAGAAAAGATTAATTAATTTTAATCTTTTTTATTTATCTATTGTAATTCCTACTAAAATAGTAGTAAAATATGTATACGGAGGAACTATTATGAGGATTTCAACTAAAGGAAGATATGCTCTTATTATGATGATTTATATTGGAAGAGGGTATAATGAAGATAGATTTGTTTCGTTGAAAGAAATATCAAATGATACGGGTATATCATTAAAATATTTAGAAAAGATAATGATTAATTTAAAGAAATGTGATTTTTTTATTACTTCAACTGGTAAAGATGGAGGATATAAACTAAAGAAAAATCCTTCTAAATATTCTATTGGAGAAATTATTAGAGCGGCTGAGGGTAATTTAGATGTAGTTTCTTGTGTTGGTGATGAATTGTGTCCTAAGAAGAATATGTGTTCTACATATTCATTATGGGAAGGTTTAAGTAAAGAAATAAATGATTACTTGGATAGTAAATTATTAAGTAATTACTTGTAGGAGGTTATATTATGGATTTATTGAATATAAATAAGTTATGTACAATAGCTGAGGATGATCATGATAAAAAAATATTACAAGGTTTAGATTTAGTTATAAAACCTGGAGAGATTCATGTAATAATGGGACCAAATGGAAGTGGAAAGAGTACATTGGCAAATACTATATTTGCATCTCCTAGATATATTGTGACTGGTGGTAGCATAAAATTATGTGGAGAAGATATTACTAATTTAAGTACTGATCAAATTGCTAAAAAAGGGGTATTTATGTCTTTTCAAACTCCTGAGGAGATTCCTGGAATTAGTTTAGCTCAATTTTTAAAGACTACTAAACATAGTATTACTGGTGAAAAACCAAATTTATATAAATTTACTACAGAAGTTGAAAAAACAATGACAGAATTAAATATGAAATATGAGTATGTAAATCGTGAATTTAATGTAGGATTTAGTGGTGGTGAAAAAAAGAAGAATGAAATACTTCAGATGCTACTTTTAAATCCTAAATTGGCTATTTTAGATGAAACTGATTCTGGACTTGATGTAGATGCGATAAAGATTGTATCTCGTGGAATTAATATGTATAAGAATGATGATAATGCTGTTCTTATTATTACACATAATACTAAGATTCTTGAAAATTTAAAGGTAGATAGGGTACATGTATTAGTTGATGGTAAGATTGTTAAAAGTGGAGATAGTTCTTTAGCTCGTGAAATAGAGGATAATGGTTATAGTAAATATATAAAGTAGGTGAATTTAATGCAAAAGACTGATATAAATAAATATGTTGATAATGAAGTTAGAAATATTTATGATGAAGCGGTAATAAATACTACTTTAGATAAAAAGTTTGGTTTAACAAGGGAAATAATAGAGGAATTATCAAAAGAAAAAGAAGAACCTAGTTGGGTACTTGATATTAGATTAAAAGCATTAGAACAATTTTATAAAATGGAAGATCCTGATTGGGGTCCAGATATTAGTTATTTAAATATAGATAATATAGCAACATATGTTAAGCCAGTTGATAATGAAGTAAGACGTTGGGAAGATGTTCCAGAAGATATAAGAAGTGTTTTTGATAAACTTGGTATACCTGAATCTGAGAAAAAAGCACTTGCGGGAAGTGGGGCTCAGTTTGATTCTGAAATTGTATATCATAATTTAACAGAAGATTTAAAAAAACAAGGGGTTATTTATACTAGTTTTGATGAAGGAATTAGAAAATATCCTGAACTTGTGAAAAAATATTTTACTAAAGCAGTACCAATATATGATCATAAATATATTGCACTTCATTATGCTTTGTTTTCTGGAGGGAGTTTTGTTTATATACCAAAAGGTGCTAAATTAGATAGACCTCTTCAAAGTTATTTTAGACTTAATGCTCCAGGAGCAGGGCAATTTGAACATACTTTAATAATTGTAGATGAAGGTGCTGAACTTCAATTTATTGAAGGATGTTCTGCCCCAGGATATAATGAACTAAATCTACATGCTGGATGTGTAGAATTGTTTGTGGAAAAGAATGCTTATTTAAGATTTTCTACAATAGAAAATTGGTCTAAGAATATGTTAAATCTTAATACTAAGAAATGTTATGTATCTGAAGGTGGAAAGATAGAGTGGATTATGGGATCTTTTGGATCTAAGGTATCAATGCTTTATCCATTAAGTGTATTAAATGGAGAAGGAGCAAAATGTGATTTTTTAAATATTTCATTTGCAGGTAAAGGACAAAATTTAGATACAGGAATTAAAGTAATTCATAATGCTCCAAGAACTAGTACAGTTGTTAATGCTAAATCAATTTCAAAAGATGGAGGTATTTGTACTTTTAGAAGTAATGTACATGTAAAAAAGAAAGCCAAAAAAGCAAAACTTGCTTTGTCTTGTGAATCATTAATGTTAGATAGTATATCAAGAAGTGATACAATTCCAGTTAATACAATAGAGTCTGATGATGTTGTTTTTTCACATGAGGCAAAAATAGGTAAGATAAGTGAACAAGCGATTTATTATTTAATGACAAGAGGAATGAGTGAAGAAGAAGCAAAAAGTTTAATTGTAAGAGGTTTTGCAGAACCTATTGCCAAGGCATTCCCTGTTGAATATGCAGTTGAAATGAATAGATTGATTGATTTAGAACTTGAAGGAACTATAGGGTAGGTGATAAATAATGGAATATAGATTAAATAAACTACCAGTAAAAACGACTAATAATTTTAAAGTAAATGATTTAAAGATTGATTTAGATTTACCTATTATTACTAATTTTAATGATTATTTAATTTCAAATGATAAAAATATTATTATAGAAAAGAATATTATTAATAATCATATATCTTCTAAAATTGGATTAGAGTTTAATAAATATTTAGAACTTAATATTACTATTCCTAAAGATAAAAAAATTGATAATACAGTTATATTAGAATATGATTTTTCTAATAATGATAATTTAGTTGATAAAATTAATTTTAATTATGAAGAAAACTCTTCTTGTGACTTTATTATTATTTATAAATCTAAAGATAATAATAAACATTTTCATTATTTAGTTGAAAATACTAAGTCTAATAAAAATTCTACAGGAAGTATTACTTATATAAATTTATTAAATGATAAATCTAATAATTTTATTTCAATAGAGAATGATCTTTTAGAGTGTTCATCTATAACACATAATATTATTGATGTAGGTGCGTGTGTAAAAGTTAATAATGTTTTTAGTAATGTTTACAAAAATGCAGTTAATAATTTAAATTCTATTTATTTAGGATTTGATAATGATATAGTTGATATGAATTATTATCTAAATAATATAGGAGAAAAATCTAATAATACAATGAGGGTAGAAGGAGTACTTGATGGTAATTCTAAAAAGATATTTAGAGGAACTATTGATTTTATAGAAGGATCAACTAATTCTGTTGGAGATGAAAATGAAAATGTTATTTTACTTTCTGATGGAGTTGTAAGTAGAAGTCTTCCACAGATGTTATGTCATGAAGAAGATGTTGTTGGGTCACATGGGGTATCATCTGGTAGAGTTGATGAAGAAAAGCTATTTTATTTAATGGCTCATGGTTATTCTAAGAAAGAAGCTGAAAAATTAATAGTTATGGCTAATTTATCTAAAATAATAAATGAAATAAAAGATGATAATATTAGAGAGAATATTTTACATATAATTGATGAAAAAATATCATAAAAAACGACTTTTTTTACAAAGTCGTTTTTGTTTAAA
>CADBGE010000088.1 GCA_902794075.1 uncultured Erysipelotrichaceae bacterium
TTTTCATCTAAGAACACAACAAGTACTTTCAAACAAGCAATTACTGGAGTCGCTACAACCATACCTAATATACCAAAGAAATGTTCAAAAATCAATAATCCTATCATAATAGTTACAGGATGTAATTTCATTGTATGACCCATTATTAAAGGCTGATAGAAATTATTTTCAAGTAACTGAACAATTACAATAGAAATAAGTACACATATTCCTGTAATAGGAGACATAGTAAACCCAACAATAACTGCAGGAATACCTCCTATATATGGACCAAAATAAGGAATAATATCAGTAACCGCACAGAATAAGGCAAACAAAATTGGAGCTTCAAGTCCTGCAATTGTAAGACCTATACTTTGAGTAATAAATACTAATACCATTATAATTAAAACTCCTTGAACATAACTTCTCAATGAAGTATTTATTCTATGAGTTAAATCTTTATAACCATCTTTTAATTTTTCAGGTAAATTATTAAATATAAAGTCATTTACTTTATTAAAGTCATATAATAAATAGAATCCAACCATTAAACCTAATACAAAACTAATTCCACCACTAATTAGAGCTTTACCTATAGATAAAATATATTTAGGTAAATCAGACGCAATAGACATACCATAATTAGATATCCATCTAGTTAATTCACTCTTTAAATTTGTAATATTAATATAACCGTTTGTATCAATTTTTCTAATAATATTTAAAACGAAATTTGATAATTCCTCATAAATATTAGGCGCGACTTTAACAAAATCTTTTACTTCGGTAATAAGAGATGGAATAAATATATATATAATTAAAAATAAAACACTAATTATTCCCAAATAAACTAAAATACATGCAAGTAATCTTGGTATTTTTTTCTTTTGCATCTTAGTTACAAGTGGTTCAAATAACCATGCAATTACAAATCCTATAAATATTGGTGAAATGACAACAAGAAATTCCTTAATAAACTTCAACAAATCCCACTCTTTAATAAGATAAGTACCAAGCAATATAACAGTAATAATAGCCATATAAAAAACTAACTTTACAAGTCTATTACCTGTTTTAATAATACTATTTAAATTATTATAATCTAATTCTTTATCTTTATTTTTCTTTAACATATTTAAAAGCCTCCTATACTTGTAATTATAACACGTTAAATTAAATCTTTAAATACAAATATTAGTTTTATTTAAAGAAAATCTATATTATAATAAAAATGGTGATATTATGAAAACACTTAAAAATAATATAAGTAATGAAATAATTATTAAAAATTCAAAATTTATATGTTATTTAATAAAAATAGATTCATCTAACATTAATAGTTTGTTGGATGAAATTAAAAATATACATCCAAAAGCAACCCACTATTGTTATGGATATATTTATGATGAAGTAAAAAAATCATCAGACGATGGTGAACCAGGTGGAACGGCTGGACTACCTATTTTAAATGTATTAGAAAAAGAAAATCTAAACCATATACTCGCAGTAGTAGTAAGATATTTTGGAGGAATAAAATTAGGCGCAGGAGGACTTGTAAGAGCTTATACAAAATCAATTACAGAAACATTAAAAGTATCAGAATTTGTAGAATTGGTAAAGGGAATAAAAATAAGTATTAAATTTAACTACAATGAAGAAAAAAATATAAATTATATTTTAAAGAATTCAAATATAATAAAAAAAGAATATCAAGACGATATCTATTATGAATGTAATATAGAAGAAAATATATTAAATGAATTATCAAAATATAATCCAAAAATAATTGAAAGCATATATATAGAAAAACCATAAAATATATTAACTATTAAAAAAAAGACTATTTTTTAGTCTTTTTTAAGTAATTATCTCTTTTCTTATAATAACACTTTGGACAAAGAGATTCATATGTAACTTCATCTTCTCCATCTATTGCTAATTGATCTCCATCAAAAACAAATTCTCCATTTACCATTCTAGCATTAAATGTTGCTTTATTACCACAATCACATATTGTCTTTAATTCTTCAATAGATTGGGCAATCTCAAGTAGTCTTATACTACCTTCAAATCCGTTAGTATTAAAGTCTGCCCTGAGACCATAACATATTATAGGTACATTTTTATCTACTACAATTCTAAGCAATTCATCAACCTGTTCTCTTTTTAAAAATTGAGCTTCATCAACAAATATACAACTAATATCAGTAATATTTTTTAAATATTTATATAAATCCTCATCAGATTTAATCAGATGATCAACTTTTCTTGATAAACCTATTCTAGATACAATAGTATCTCCACCTTTAGTATCTACTAAAGGTTTTAAAACCAAAACATTCATGTTTCTTGATTCATAATTATGAACAGCCTGTAAAAGAAGTGCTGTCTTACCACAATTCATTGCTCCATATCTAAAATAAAGTTTTGCCATATCAAATACCCTCCTGATTCAATATAGCACAAAAATCTAAGTATTTACAAGATATTTAAGTTTTTTGATTACTTTCTTCTCAATTCTTGAAATGTAACTTTGTGAAATACCTAGTTTTTCAGCAACCTCTTTTTGAGTAAATTCATCATTCCCAAGTAATCCATATCTTAAAACCATGATATCTCTATCTCTTGGTTTTAAATTCAAAATCTCATTAATCATAAGAATCTTGTCATCCCTATCCTCAATATTCTTACTAATCAAATCTTTATCAGTCCCAATAATATCTTCTAAATGAAGTTCATTTCCTTCACCATCATAAGATAATGCTTGATCTATACTAACCTCTTGTTTAATTTTTTTATTTTTTCTTAAATACATAAGTATTTCATTATCAATACATCTAGATATATATGTCGCAAGTTTAATATTCTTATTTATACTAAAAGTATTAATACCTTTAATTAAACCAATACTACCAATACTAACTAAATCTTCTAAATCAACACCAGTATTTTCATACCTTTTAGCTAAAAAAACAACTAATCTAAGATTATGTTCAATTAACTTTTCTTTCGCAACTTTATCTCCACTATCTTTAAGTAAAATATATTTTTCTTCTTCTTCAACAGATAAAGGCTCAGGTAATATATCAGTAGCTCCTACATAAAAACAAGATTTAACTCTTACAAATAACCTCTTAATTAATTCAAATATTTTTAACATAAATCCTCCTTTATTTTATTAGGTAATATACAATTACAACCATTAAGTTTAAACTTATCATGAGATAATCCAACTAAACAATTATCTATATTTTTATTATTAATTATAACTTTATCAGGCTTTATACAAGGAATCACACCACTAGTATTAAGTGCCTTATATGGAATATAAATTAATTGATTACTATTTATCTTTAAATTAACAAGTATAACAGACTTCTTACTAATAGGAGATTCAAGCCTATTACCAGTATCAATAAAGCCTTCTAATTTATAAGTTTTATTATTATAAATAATTGATACTAAATACTTATCATTTATATTTAATTTATAAGTTATAAATTCTTTAACTACAATATAAATTATAATTGGACTAAGTATTATTAATAATACAAAATTAGAATAAAAACTAGTATTAAAATCAAATAAATATATCAATCCTCCTAAAATAATACTAATTAAATAAAAATAAAATAAATTCTTTAAAAAATTACTAAATCCAAAAGAAAGAATAATCATAATAACAGATAAAAATATTTTTATAACGAAAAGTTCACTACTTGAAATATTAATAAATACAAGTATTGTACTCATCATTCCAACAAAACTACTAATAAACAATCTAGTAATATTTTTATTTATTTTTAATAATCTTTTAGTTCCATAAAGTATCATAAAATCTAGTAGAAAATTAATAATATATACAAATTCTATATATACTTTCAT
>CADBGE010000089.1 GCA_902794075.1 uncultured Erysipelotrichaceae bacterium
GTATTTAAATTATGTCTAATAGAAATACAACCAATAATTCTATTTTCCTCCATCATAAAGTAAAATGAAGCAGGAACTCTATCTTTCTCTAATATTTCTTCTCTTTCATTATTAATTTTATTTAACCAATCTTTATAATTAGTATTTTTACTATAACCAGATACAACAAAATCACTATTTTTATCAAAATATTCATTTGTATACTCCATCCATTCATCATAATCATCCATACTTGGATATTTTAAATATAACTCACTATTCATAATAATCTCCTATTTTTGATGAACATCAATTTGATTATAAGGTACAGATAAATTATGTTTATCTAAACCAACTAAAACATATCTTAATGCATCTCTTCTAATTTGAACTTTTTCAAGTGGATTACAATATACTTTGATTTGATATTTTATAGAAGAATCAGCTAAATCATTAACACCTCTATATTCACAATTAATAACATTTTTATGATTTTTTATTGTCTCTACAATATCTTTTACAGCCTCTTCTGCATCATCCAACTTAACATCATAAGAAATTGGAATATCTATATTTATCAAATTAGAAACAACTTCAACCTCTTCTATATTACGATTAGAAATAGATACAATATTAAAAGTATAAACATCCTCAAGTTTAGTAGTTTTTAAACCAATAGAAAGAACCTTACCTGTAATATCACCATATTTAATTACATCACCAACATTGTAATAATTATCCGCAATTATATCGATACCTTTAATTATATCTTTTAAGGCATCCTGTATTGCAAAACCAATAATAATACTTATTATTCCAACTCCTGCTAACATCGAAGTAATATTAATTCCATGTATATTAAGAATAATTAAGATATTTATAACTATTAAAACATACCTAACAATACTTTTAAACATCTTTAAATAAGTATTTTTCTTTTTATTTGATGCTTTATTAGAACTACCTTTACTAATTATTTTAACAAATATATTATATATAATAACACTTATAATTATAGATATAAGAGATTTAATAATTCTCATCAAAAACTCATTTTCTAAAATACTACTAATCATTAGTACCACCTACCACATCTTCCAATTTATTTAAAAAATATAATTGATTACTTATAATCATCTTCTTTGCCTTAGATATGTCCATCCATTCATATTTATCCATTTCAGGAAATTCACAAATTTCACCAGAGTTTTTAGGATATTCTAACTTAAAAGTATTACTTTTACATTTACTTAAATCAAAATCTTTTAAAGTATAAAATATAATTGCTAATTTTTTATGACTAACTTTTCTACTTCCTAAATACTTAAGTTCAACACTAACATCTAAGTTTGTCTCTTCCTTAAATTCTCTTTTAGCAGCCGAAACAACACTTTCTCCCTTGGACAATTCACCTTTAGGAATAGCCCATGCACCCTTATCTGTTCCTTCCCAGTAAGGACCACCAAAATGGCAAAGTAAAACCTTTAATTTATTATTATCAAACTTATAAACAAGTATCCCTGCACTTTTTTTAAGCATATAATTCACATCCATTCATCCACAATTATACCATAATATTATAAAAAAAAGAGTATAGAAATAACGATCCTTTCTATACTCTTAAAAATATGAACTAATATTTTATACATTAATATAAAATCTGATAAATAATATATTAACTGGTTTTTAGATAACAAATAATCATCGTTAATAATATTTGCTTTTGTCATTTTTGGGTGACCTTCCCAAACAACTATTTTTCTAATAATGAATAAGGAACATACCTACAATAATAGTCTCAATTTCTCCGACTTAATATAGACATTTCTATTAGTATTCAAAAAGACACACATCCGAGTTTTATAAATATACAATTATTATCAGTAATCATATACCATCTTATTCATAGAAGTTTTCTTTCTTCAAAAATAGTTTGTCATAAGCTTAACCTGACAAAAATAATCTTCAGTAAATACAATATAAATATTATATCAATTCATATATTTATAAAATATAATCATAATATCTATATTATATAAGCTTATAATCAAATTATATATATATTAAATTAAGCAGTCAATACATTTTATAAAAAATAAATAAAATAATTGTAAAAAAATGTAAAAAAAAAGAAAAACTAATTTTTTTTCTTTTTTCTCTTTTCAATATTTTTACCATTTATATATAATAGACCAATTATAAATGCAAACAATACAATTATTTTTAAAACATTCATTCCTGTTTCAGGATTTATAATTTCATTCTTATCATTAAATAATGTATAAAGTGAATCATTAGCTTTAACCACATAATCTTTTGATACCCTATTTTTGTCTTTATCAACAAATCCTACAAAAATATAACCATCCTTAGAAGGATTAACTTTTGAAACAATTTCATCATAAGTAGTTCCATGAGGAAAAACATAGTTAACATCATCTACACTTATATTATAAGTTTTTATGGTAAAAGATAATTCAACCTTTTGATCAGCACCAACATTTTTAATATTTAAATAATTATCAGTTATTTCTGCAGCACTTCCATTAACTGTTGCTGATTTTAAAATATAACCATCATTTGCTATTATTCGTGCTAGGAAATCATCTCCATGTTCTACTTCAACAACATCATTTATATCAAATTCATTTCCTTCTTTAACGTAAACAACCTTACCATTCTTATCAACTGTAAAATTAATCTTATATACCTTTTTTGAAAAAGAAGCATCAATATAAATTCCTTTATAATTATTACTTATATCCTCAGAATAAATAGCTTGATACTTATCCCCAACTTTTGATACAGCTAGTTCATCACCTAAAACAGGTTCTGTATCATTGTACCCTGTAATAGTAAAAGCTTTAACAGTATTTAATTTATAACCAGATATAGGTTGAGCATCAATAGAAATAACATAATTTTCATCAGCAGCATTATCAACATACTTTGCATCAACCACACCAGTAATAATATCATCATTAACAACAATAGGAAGCCTTTTACTTAACCCATCAATCGCATTACTAAGTCTATTATATGCATCAATATAAGGACTAGAATAAACTGAAGTACCAGAACTATCATCACGATTAACAATCAAAGGACTATCACTGGAGTCATACGGATTTTCATAATTTATAATACCTGTTGAAACATCATACTCATTTTTTAATGTATTGTAAGTAGATTTTGTATACTTAAGTCTATTATCAATTTTACTAGATGCAGATGATAATAATGTAAGTAAACCAGATTTGTCATATATATACCATTCACCAATATATTTTCCATCATACATATCATTAAAAATATATAAGTAATTATTTACTAAATTACCATTATCTTTAATAGTAGATAAATCAATTGTTTGAGCATTAAAATTATTATTAAAAACAACATTAGAAAAAGTATTATTCTCTTTAACAGTGTAACAATAATAACCATCTTCATTTAAAGTCATTTCTTCTCCAGGCCACGCTGATATAGATGAATTTGAATTCCATCCATATAAAAATGCTTTTTCGCTAAATATAGATGACTGTGTACAAATTTTCACTCCAGGAACAACTTCACCAACTTCAATACTTACATCACTTAAAGCAAAAACATTTATTCCAGTAAAAAATATAAAACAACTTAAAAATAATAAAAATAGATTTTTACACATCTTTATCATATAATCACCTATTATAAACTTATCATATTTACTAATTATTTTCAATATAACAAAAATAAAAATAGTAGAATTAATCTACTATAATATTTCATCTTTATTATCTGATACATCTGAAGAATTTTCTTCTATATTTTGATTTTCAGTATGTTCTTCCA
>CADBGE010000090.1 GCA_902794075.1 uncultured Erysipelotrichaceae bacterium
ATCTTTAAAAATTAAATACTTCTTCCCTTACCATCACTTAAATCTAATTTTTTTTCTAAATAATTATTAGCCTTAGAAAAAGCTATATAAGAATTACTATCCATAAATAATCCCTCATTCATTAATTCAATAGCAAGTTCATAAGGTATTTCAATATATTTTACAAACTCTCCTTCATCAAGATTTTGATTTTTTACTTTCTTACAACCTGTAGCAAGAAATGTATCAACCTTTGTTCTTATAGAACCTGGATCTTGATAATGAGAACCTAAATATTCTATTTTTTCTGGAACATAGCCTGTTTCCTCAGCTAATTCTCTTATTCCAGCCTTTTCTCCATTTTCATTAAACTCCCAATATCCAGCAGGAAATTCAATTAAAGAACCCTCCTCAGCAAGAGCGATTGGTTGAACTATCACAAGTACATTTCCGTCTTCTGTAATAGGAACAACTACACTTGCACGTTTCTTATCAATAAATTCTCTTGATTGAATTGAACCATCTGGAAAAACAAATGACTGTGATTTTACTTTATAAAACTTTCCTCCATCCATAATATCTGAATAAGGAACTACTTTATTTTTTTTCAAAACGTCCATTAAAAACTCTCTCATAATCATTCTCCTTTTTCATCATCTACATCTTTTTTTAATTCCATATATTCACCAACAACTCTATGATTATTTGCCCCAGTTAAAGTACTAAAAGATTGTCTTGTTAAAGTTTCAACTAAATTATCTTTTCTTTTTATATTGCTTACTTCATTTTTAGTTTCTACCTCATACTTATGTCTAACGCCCTTATTACGATATTTAGAGTTTTTAGAAAAATAAAATCCAAGAGAAATTATTAAACTTATTATTAAGCAAATAAATAGAATAACAGGAGGTAAATTTTTAATATCAAGTTTCTTTAAAAACATTAACATCAATATTGGAAGTAAAAAAGATATTATAAATAATAATATAGATGTAATTGTAAGTTTTATCTTATTAATAGGAATACTTCCCATAGTTTCTCCAGTTCTTCCATTAACCGCAACATAATGAAGAATCTTTTTTTGATCTTGATAGGAATATAACCATACTGGTAGATATGAAGAAGACCATTGTTTTCCAATAATATCAAGCTTTTCATCATCCCAACTTACTCCAGAATCATAATAAGTTAAATCAGAATTTATAGAGTATCTTGCTATATCTAATAAGGATTGATCAACTTTGTCAGATAATTCATCTACATTAACATCTCTTTTTTCAGATGTATATCCTACCAAATAATTAGATTCAAATTTTATACAATTTTCTGTATCAAATGGCATTATTGCATTAATAACATTAGTTGTCTTTTCCTTATTACTTTTATCAAGTTTATCTTTTGAAGACTCAATAGACAAATCATCTATTGCAATATCAAAACTTCTTTCAACATGGTGAACATCAATATCATATACAGTCTCTTTTTTTTCATTACCATCTTTATCTTTTCCAACGACAATAGAATAACTCCTAGCAACATGTCCACCTTTACCAGCAAATGAAGCATGACAATTAGCATCAACCAACAAATATGGAAAATATACTCCCATAACATTTTCAGATGTAAATTCTTTTTTAAAAATTGGATTTGCAAAAAATTGTCTCTTTTTAACAAATTCATCAATATTTTTTTGAGCATCACTTTTTTCAAGTTTAAAAGGTAATACAAAATCAGGAACAGAGCCATTCTCTATTTGAGAATTAATAGATAGAATACTTCTACACCAATGACATCTTGCATTCATTGACTCACTTGTATTAATAACTACCTCAGCTCCACATCCGCTACATTTTAAAGTTATTATATCTTTTCCTGCTTTTATATCTTTAACACCACTTGTTCTTTTCTCACCCTTTAAGTTTTTAGCCTCTTTTTCAACACCATCTACATCATGAGAATCAAATTCAGTATAACAATAGTTACAAACTAATTTTCCCTTTTTAATATTATAAGTGACATCACTTGCACCACATTTTGGACATCTATTAGTACCATGTTCTTTTTTACTATCAGTATCAATTATAATATTTTTATTATCCATACAAAACTCCTACACATAATATAGTATATTATTATTTATTAAATCTAAATAATATCATTATTCTCAACTTTTTATTATCACTCAGTATTCCTTTTACTATCATCTGCAACCAATCCCATAGTATTTAAATCAATCGAAGATGAGTCAACCTGATTATTCTTATCTTGTTCAGACGTAATTTTTTCCAATTTTCCATCCAACTGCAATCTTATACTTTTAGTACGATTATTACAAAATAATTTTAAATTTTCAATACCAGTTTTAACCTGTTCAAAAGTATAAAATGCACTATAATCATATTTTAAATATGGTTCCAACATAGCATATTCAGAATCTATTAATGATTCAACTTCACCAGTTTCAAGATAATTTGTAATTAATTCATTCATTATTTGATGATATTTCTCAAGATAAATATGATTCTTTAAAATCCAGTTCCACATAGGTCTATCATGATTAGTAGACATACATATTGGAGAATCTATTCCATAATTAATAATTGTATTAATATCAAAGTAGCTTGCATTTTCATCAAGTCCATTTAACATATTAAATCTTCCAAATGATAAATTATAATCCCATGGTAACATTGCCATTTTACCATCTTTTTCTAATAAATAATAATTATGAACAGATTTTCCAGTATAACTATCATAACTTAATAAAAAATTATGAACAGCAAAATATCTTATAACTTCATCAATATTAACTACACTATCAATTTGATGGTTTGAATTCAAAAGTTTTATTGAGTTAATTAATCTTACCTCATCATCCATTGAAATTTTTGTTTTTGCATTACTAAAAATATCAGAATAACTAGATGTTTTATCACCATTATAAGATAATGATGATCCAAAATCTTTACCATTAGTTTGTTCAGGTTTATATAAATTACCATCTAAATTATTTCTCTTAAGAAAAGAATTACCAATTTCTTCTACAGCAGAATAGATACCTATTGGTTTATCATTTATTTTCAAATAAACATAACTATCAAGTGGAGCAGGAACACCCATCTTTCTAAAAAGATAATAAGAAATATGATCATTTAAATATGTTGCATCTCCAAATATATTATTAAGATTTAAACTATCAAGTCCAAAATATGTTTGACTTTTATCATATTTATCAAAATCAACCTGATAACTAAACCTTGTAGCAGAAGGTCCTCCAGAAGGTCCTTCTGCTATATTTTTTAAACTACTATTACCCTTAGTTCTAAATGAAACATTATGAAAAACCTCACCATCAATAGATATTTCTATTTTATAATTAGTTTTATTAAGTGGATTAGCAACCAAATCCTTCCAGTCATCATTTTCAATAGTTACATTAACTTCATGCATATGTTTTGAATCAAATACTCTTTCATCATATAATGCATCTTTAGAAACCTTTGGATAATTAAAAATAAGCTCCCCTCCAAAATTATTATTTCCAAAGAACCCTAAAATAAAAAAGACTATAAGAAATAAAACAACACCAATTATTGTATATCTTATGATTTTCTTTTTTAACATATCTTACACCTATTTTTCTATAGTTTTTCTACAATTGAAGAAATACCATTTGATGATTGAACAGTTCTTTGTTCTGGACCTTTTCTAAGAAATCCAAGAACAAAAAATA
>CADBGE010000091.1 GCA_902794075.1 uncultured Erysipelotrichaceae bacterium
TCTAAACTAGTTGCAAAGATTATATATAATATGTACAACGATTTATCTATGTCACCAATACTTACAGATAAGTCTGCTCCAATTAAATTATTAGAGAAAAAAATAAGTGAGGGTAAAAAGTGAAAATAGTTTCATGGAATGTTGCAGGACTTAGAGCTTGTTTAAATAAGGGATTTGATTTGTTTTTTGATAAAGAAAAAGCAGATATTTATTGTCTACAAGAAACCAAAGTATTAGAAGAACAAAATCCTTTTCATCCATATGGATATAATGAATATTTATTTCCTGCAGAGAAAAAGGGTTATTCTGGGACAATGATATACTCTAAGATTGAACCTATTTCTGTTAAATATGGAATAGATGATGAAGAATATGACAGTGAGGGTAGAACAATTACTTTAGAATTTGATGATTTTTATTTAGTAACTTGCTATGTACCTAATTCAAAAAGAGAACTTGCAAGACTTGATTCAAGAATGAGATTTGAAGATTTAATGAGAAATTATCTAAATTCTTTAAGAGAAAAAAAGAATGTTATATATTGTGGAGATTTAAATGTTTCTCATCAAGAAATAGATATAAAAAATCCTGATTCTAATAGAAGGAACGCAGGATTTACTGATGAAGAAAGAAATAAGATGACAGAACTACTTGACTCAGGATTTATTGATACATTCAGATATTTATATCCAACAGAAGTTAAATATTCTTGGTGGAGCTATATGAGAAATGCAAGAAGTAAAAATATTGGATGGAGACTCGATTACTTTATAGTAAATAAAGAGTTTGTTGATAAAATTATTGATTCTAAAATATTGACTGAAGTTGAAGGATCAGATCACTGTCCAATTGAAATAGAAATATAAAATGAAGTCATTAATTTGACTTCATTGTTTTTTTCTTTTGAATAGCTAATTCATATTCAAATATATCTTTAACTTCATTTTCTAATAGTTCATCCTGATTAATAAATTGGTTTGGAATTCTATATGGAATTTGTTGTGAATAATTATTATACCAAGCTATTTCTTTTTTAGCGTTATAAGCATCATATATAATTATTGCGTCAACAATAATATTATTATTATTAGAAGCATTTAATACAAGATTAGAATATGTAAAATTACTAAAATCAAAATGTTTATATAATTCAAGTATATTTTTATTAAGATCAAACTTAGATACAATTACTGGTTTATTATTTATTTTTATTTTTTCTTTAACTATAAATAATTCATCAAGTAATTCTTGTGAGACAGTAATTTTTTTATTATTATCTTTTAAAAGATTTAATATTATTTCACTAATTTTTCACAATTGTATCACTTTTAATTCATATTTTGAACATATACTTAAATACATCAAGGAGGAAGAATATGAATTTTTTTAGAAGGGTTGAACAGAAATATGTTTTAACTGAGAATGAATATAACAAATTATTTAATGAAATAAAGAAATATATAGAAAAAGATAAATATTATCAAAGTACTATATGTAATATATATTTTGATAATGAAAGTGATGATTTAATTGTTAAATCTATGGAAAAACCTATTTATAAAGAGAAAGTCAGAATAAGAAGTTATAATACACCTAATATAAATGATCATGTTTTTTTAGAACTTAAAGGTAAATATAAGGGTGTTGTTTTTAAAAGAAGAGTAAGTGTTAAATTAGGTGAACTTTATAAATATATTAAAACAGGTGAAATACCTGATACTTCTAATAAACAAATTATGAATGAAATTGATTATATTATTAAAAAATATAATTTAAAACCTAAGATATATTTAGCTTATGATAGATTATCTTTCTATGATAAAAATGATATTAATTTTAGAATTACTTTTGATAGTAATTTGAGAAGTAGAAATAATAATCTAAAACTTGAATTAGGTGACGGAGGTAAACTTTATAATACAGATAAGTTTTATATTATGGAATTAAAATCATTAACGGCAATACCTTTATGGTTTATTAGAATATTATCTAGATTAAAAATATATCCAAAGTCTTTTTCTAAATATGGAAATATATATTGTAAAAACAAGGAGGAATTATTAAATGTTTAATAGTATTATTGGTTCAGGATTAGGTGTTATGAATTTTTCTATATGTGTAGTAACATCAATTATTTTAGGGTTTGTAGTTGCTTATCTTCATATGAAGACAACTAGATCTAATCAAAATTTTATAAATACATTAGTTATATTACCAGTTCTTGTAACTGTTGTGATATTGCTTGTTAATGGTAACTTGGGTACATCTGTTGCGGTAGTTGGGGCTTTTTCCTTAGTTAGATTTAGATCTATTCCAGGTAATTCCAAAGAAATACTTGATGTGTTTTTTGCAATGGCTATAGGTCTTGCTGTTGGAACTGGTTATATTGCATTTGCTATTATATTTACTTTAATTACAAGCGTTTTATCAATAATGTTATATAAATTTAAATTTGGGATTAATAAATTAAAAGGAAGAATTTTAAAAATATCTATTCCTGAAGATTTGGATTATGAAAATGTATTTGAAGATATTTTTAAGAAGTATACTGATGAAGTTGTTTTACAACAAGCTAAAACTATTAATATGGGTTCAATGTTTGAACTTACTTATTTAGTTAATCTAAAAAGTGATATTTCCCAGAAAGAATTAATAGATGATATAAGAGTTAAAAATGGTAATTTGAAAGTAGTGTTGACACATGAGATTGATAATAGGGAGGCTTTGTAATGACAGATAAAGGAAAAAAGGATATAATAATTATAGTAATAATTTGCCTTTCTATAATAGGATGGAGTGGAGTATTTCATAAATATGTTTTAAATTCAAATGATAATAGTATTATATATAATTTGAATAATGAAGGAGATGATTAAATGAAAAGAAAATATGTAATAATAATCTTATCTGTAGTTTGTTTATTAATTGTAGGTGGATTAATTTCATATACAATTTTAAGTGGGAACTCTACATCATTACTTACTGAATCTAGTAGTAAAGCAAGTAAAGATGAATCTGGAGTTGATTGGTCTAAATATCAAGTATATGATGTTGATTTAGGTAGTGGTAATGTTAATATTACTAAAGCAGGTGTTTATAATTTAAAAGGTACTCTTAAGAATGGTACAATTAAAGTATCTACTAATGATAATGTAAAACTTGTTTTAAATGGTGTTACAATTACCTCTAATAGCGGACCTGCGATAAATATTGTTAAAGCTAAAATACTTATATTGAGTTAGTTGGAAAATCAAAAATCACATCTAAAACAAGTGATAATTTAGATGCTGCAATATTTTCTAAAGATGATTTATATTTATATGGTTCAGGTAGTTTAGAGATTAGTTCAAATAAAGATGGAATTAGTAGTAAAGATGATTTATATATTTTATCTGGTACTTATACTATTAATAGTGATAATGATGGAATTAAAGGAAAAGATTCAGTAAGTATTACTAAGGGAACATTTACAATTACTTCTGGTCAAGATGGAATTAAAACAACTAATGAAGAAAAGAAGGGTGAAATATTAATTGAGAATGGTACTTATAAAATTACTTCTAGTTTAGATGGTATAAGTGCAAGTTCTAGTCTGACTATAAATGATGGAAAATTTACTATAGTATCAGGTACTAAGACTAGTGATGAATCTCAAAATATATCTTCTATTGATGATGCGATTCATTCTAATGGAAATGTTATAATTAATAATGGTAATTATGATATATCTAGTAATGATGATGGTATTCATGCGGATAGTAGTGTAACTATAAAAGATGGAGAAGTTAAAATTACAAAGTCATATGAAGGAATTGAAGGATATAAAATCAATTTAGAAGGTGGTAAGGTTACTATTAATGCATCTGATGATGGAGTTAATGTTGGTGGAGGAAATGATTCTTCTGGAATGCTAGGTGGAAGAGACTCATTTGATCAAGATAATGGTGGTATACTTACAATAAGTGGAGGAGAAATATATGTAAATTCTGATGGTGATGGTCTTGACTCAAATGGAAGTATTAAGATGAGTGGTGGAGTAGTTCATGTTGATGGACCTACCAATAATGGAAATGGAGCACTTGACTATAATGGAACCTTTGATATTACAGGTGGTGAATTAATAGCAGTTGGTTCTTCTGGAATGATGCAAAATGTGTCTTCTTCATCAACACAAAATACAGTTTTAGTTACTTTAGGATCTTCTGTATCTGGTGATATTTCAATAGGTGATATAAGTTACTCTCCTAAAAAACAATATCAATCAGTATTAATATCATCAAGTAGTTTAGAATTAAATCATGAATATACATTAAAAACTGGTTCAAGTTCGCAAAACATTACTTTAACAAGTACTGTTACAGGAAGTGGAAGTCAAATGGATGGAGCAGGAATGAATAATGGAATGATGAATAGAGGAGGAAGAAGATAAAATGGTAAAAGATTTAGTAAAAGTTGCATTAATACCTTCTTTAGAACCTGATCAAGAATTAATAAATATTGTAGATGAGTTAAGTAAAAATGATTATAAAGTTGTAGTTGTAGATGATGGATCAGGCCCAAAATATAAGAAAATATTTGATAAGTGTAATTGTAAAGTAATATCTTATGATGTTAATAGAGGTAAAGGTTATGCCTTAAAAACAGGATTAAATTTTATTAAAGATAATTATACTAATGCTTATATAGTTACAATGGATTCTGACGGACAACATACAGTTGAGGATGCTGAAAGAATAATTAAATATGCAAAAAGACATAAAAATACTTTAGTTTTAGGATCTAGAAAAAGAGGAGAAAATACTCCTCTTAGGAGTTTCTTAGGTAATACAATTACATGTTTTATATTTGATTTAGTTACTCATACAAAAATTTATGATACTCAAACAGGTCTTAGAGCATTCTCATCTAATTTAATTGATTATCTTCTTGAAGTAGAAGGAGATAGATTTGAATATGAAATGAACGTTTTACTAAATCTTTCAAGAAATAATATTAAAGTACATGAAATTACTATTCAAACAATATATATTGATAAGAATAGTGGTTCTCACTTTAATGCAGTAAAAGACTCTTACAAAATATATAAAGAAATAATTAAATTTTCTTTATCTTCTATAATGTCTTTTCTAATAGATTATGTTTTATATATTTTATTTAATTTATTAACTAGTAATGTAGTTTTATCAAATATACTTGCAAGAATAATTAGTGGTACTACTAATTATTGTGTTAATAAAAGTTTAGTTTTTAAGTCTACTAAAACAGTTAAAAATACTTTTTATAAATATATAATTCTTGCAATTACAATACTTATATTTAATACATTATTAGTATTGTTGTTATCTAGTATAATGAATATTTATTTAGCTAAATTATTAACTGAGGTTATATTATTTATAGTAAGTTGGTTAGTTCAAAAGATAATAATATTTAAAGGAGATGATGAATAATTAAAAAGTTTAAATTATTATTTGTTTATTTTATAATTATAGTTTTATTTACTACATATGTAATTTTAGATACATTTGTTTTATCATCTTCATATGAGAAAGTGATGACAGGTAGTATTGTAAAAAATACTGAAACTGGAGAAGTGACAACAGACAACAATAGTTATATTGATGATAATATAAAGATTACAATTAATGAATATAGAGAAAATGATACTACTATATATGTTGCGGATGTAGAAGTAAGGGACTCTTCTTATTTACAAACTGCTTTTGCGAATGATACATATGGTAAAAATATAGTTGATGAGACTTCTTCTATAGCAAGTGGAGTTAATGCAATACTTGCGATTAATGGGGACTTTTATGGAGTACAAAGACAAGGTTTTGTTTTAAAGAATGGAAAGATATATAGATCTACTTCTAATTCTAATGAAGATTTAGTTATTTATAAAAATGGTGATTGGGAATTTATTGATGAGGAAAATACTGATTTAGAAAAACTATTAGATAATGGAGCTTATAATGTTTTATCATTTGGCCCTGGTCTTATAGATAATAGTAGTATTATAGTATCAGTAAATGATGAGGTTGATAAAGCTATGAAAAATAATCCTAGAACTGCGATAGGAAAGATAAGTGATAATCACTATGTATTTGTAGTTAGCGATGGAAGAACTAGTGAGTCAACAGGATTAACATTATATGAACTTGCAACTTTTATGAAAAGTTTAGGATGTGAAATGGCATATAATCTAGATGGTGGTGGATCATCAACAATGTATTTTAATGGTAAAGTAATTAATAATCCAACATCAGGAAGAAGTATAAAAGAAAGGAGTGTATCAGATATTGTCTATATTGGATATTAATGATTTAAAAAATGAAAATAAATTTATTATTGGATTTAGTGTCTTTGTTTTAATATTTGGAATTATATATGAGATGTTTTCTCATGGAGTTATTTCTTACTATATGATATTTGCATTTTTAATTCCATTGATTAATTTTCTTATTAATACTATTTTTATTAATAGTAAGATAAAAGTAAATAAATTATCAAAAAATCTATTTTCAATGAGTATATGTACATTTACATTTCTTTCTATTATAAAAGGTGTTTTAGATATATATGGAACTACTAATAATTTAATATTTGTTTATTTGATAGTTGGATTAATATTATTAGTTACAAGTATAATTTTATTTGTAAAAACAAAATAGAGTTAATTATCTATTTTGTTTTTTTATATTTTTAATTAATATTTTATTTTTCTTTAAAAAAATTATATTTAATTGTATAATTAATTTAAAGATGGAGGTTTTTATGAAAGACTATATGGATTTAAAAAAATTAGAAGTTGCGAAAAATAGAAAGGGATTTATTGCGGCACTTGATCAAAGTGGAGGATCAACTCCAAAGGCATTAGAAAATTATGGAATTAAACCTAGTGAATATAATGGAGAAGAGGAAATGTTTGATTTAGTTCATAAAATGAGAACTAGAATTTTAACATCTCCAAGTTTTACAAGTGAACATATTCTTGGAAGTATTTTATTTTATAAAACAATGGAATCTAAAGTTAATGGAAAATATACTGCAGAATATTTATGGAATGATAAAAATATTATAACTTTCTTAAAGGTTGATAAAGGACTAGCAGAAGAGAGTGATAATGTTAAAATCATGAAAGATATTCCTGATTTAGAGGAACAACTTAGTGTTGCGAGAGAAAGAGGAGTATTTGGAACTAAAATGAGAAGTGTTATTTTAGGAGCAAATAGAGAAGGAATTGAAAAAGTTGTTAAACAACAATTTGAATTTGCAAAAATTATTTGTGATAATGGATTAGTTCCAATAATTGAACCTGAGGTTAGTTCCAATAATTGAACCTGAGGTGGATATTAATATTCCTGATAAAGAAGAAGCTGAAGATATCTTAAAAGAAGTTATTGTTGATGAATTAAATAGTTGGGATAAAAATGATTTAATTATGTTTAAATTTACTATTCCAACTAAAGACAATTTATATTTAGATTTATATAATTATCCTTGTGTCGTTAGAGTAGTTGCATTATCAGGTGGATATACAACAGATAAGGCTTGTGAACTATTAAAGAAGAATGATAAAATGATTGCTTCATTTTCAAGAGCTCTTGCTCAAAATATATTTGTATATCAAACAGATGAGGAGTTTGATAGA
>CADBGE010000092.1 GCA_902794075.1 uncultured Erysipelotrichaceae bacterium
AAATGTTACATCTTTATGTAATATAGGACCTACTGGTACTGCTTCTTCTACTCCAGTTAGGGGAGATAATTGGAATATTTGGGAACCAAATGATACTAAACACCGTGCTGATGCAATTCTTAGATATAATGGAGCTTGTATAAAAAGAAGTACAACTGGAGTTTATGATAATTCTGATGATAATGGTTGTACTGCACTTGATCTTAGTCAAAATAATGAAGGTTATGTAAATACCTATGCTATTAGTTCACCTATATTATTGTCAAATGCAATAGATTCAAATATTTATGATGGACATAATGGTTATACAAATCCAAATATGACTCTTACAGAATCTTTAACAAATACCTTAAATAGAGATCAAGAACATAGAACTTCATTATTACATGTTGCTCCATCAAGTATTACAAAGATAAGGGTATATATATATTTAGAAGGACAGGATATTGATAATTTTGATTTAGCTGCTGAATATCAAACATTAAAAGTATCATTTGGATTAACAAAAGAGAGATTTGATGAAACTAAAGATCCTGATGCACCTCCAGCAACTACTGAGTAATAATTAAATATGATAAAAAAGAATAAGGATAATAAAAAGAAAAGAAATGATGTAAAATTTTATTTTATATTGTTTCTTATTCTTATAACTGGGATTATTTTGGTATATTCATCTTATGCGTGGTTTTCATCATCTCTTAATGTTCAAATCTATGGTTTTAATGTTCATGTTGATCATGATTCAGATCTTGCAATATCTCTTGATGGGCAGGATTGGAAACAAACTATTAATATCTCAAAAGATTCTCTTATTAATAATTTAACAAGTACATATCCAAATCACACTAATAGATGGTCTGAATATATGTCTACCGTTTCAACAATTGGTTTATTAAATAATGATTATAAGTTTGGTGTTTTTTCAAATGATAGACCGTTTAATAGAAATGGATATATGTCAGGTAATGATTATATCTACACAAGATTAGTTGATGAAAGTGAACCTAATCTAAAATCAACGTATTTTGCATTTGATATTTTTATTAGAAATAATACCAATTCACCTTATAGTGATAATCTATTTATTACAAATGAAAAAAATTTATTTGTTCCTGAGACTGAAGATGATGAATATATTTTGAATGCTTTAAGATTTGGAATGGTTTATGTAGGGACTGCTTCTAAAAATGCTACTCTTAATGAAATTCAAAATATGAATTGTGTTTCAACAAATTGTAAACAATTTATTTATGAACCTAGTACTACACATACCGATGGAGCTATTCAGATGTTGAAAAAACGTGGAATTGAAATGAAAAATGATTCTGTTATTCCTACGTATGCTGTATATAAAGAAGGAGATAAGATCAATTTGTGGTCTGGTGTTTATGGATCTAAAGTTGATTTTGACAATAATTATTTTGCTTATCAAAACACTATTACTAATTTAGATAATCCTATATTTGAGTTACCATCTGGTATTTCAAAATATAGAATATATATATGGGTTGAAGGAGAAGACGTTGATGTTATAAAAACTTCGTCACCAGGTTATAGATTGATTTTTGGAATTGATTTTGAGAAGGATACTGCTGGATATAGATAGGAATGTGATAATATGAATGAAAAGGGAGAAATGACTTATACTTTTGAGTTAAAGGATTTAAGCTATAAAGAATTATTCGATGTATATAAGTCTTTGGATGAATTTATTTCTTTTTTAATAAAATCAAGAGATAATGCAGAAGTTGTTAAGGATGAAGAAGATGATAAAAAAGAAGAAAATAAAGAGGAGTCTTAGTCTATGAATTTTAAAGAGTATATAGATAAAGATATTGAAGAAAAAAAGATTTTATTAGATTTATTACCTATGAATACGGAATCCAGGGTAAGAAAATATAAAGAAACTGTCGATGAGATAGTAAAAAATTATAAGGGTATTCTTTCAAGCGTTAGAGAATACGTGAATTACAAATATGCAAAGTTATATCCAAATAAAATTGATAGATCTTCTCAAATTAAGCAGAAAGAAGATGAGATTGATAGATTTAAATCTTTAGTGATGATGACAAATCCAAAAGTAAGTTTTTATGAAAAAATGGGTTTTGATATGCTTATTTTTGATTTGGAACATTACTATAATAATTCTCTAACAAATAATAATGAGATAATAAAAAAAATGCTTATATGCTTTAAGGATGCGGGAATTAATGTTTCTGCAAAAGATTTTAGAATTAATGTTTTTTCATATAATTATATGGTTAATTTATTTTACTTAATATCTGGTAATGATGTTGATATTGAAATTTTTAAAAAAATATTTTGGAAGTGTCCAGGTGTTTATATTAATATAATTATATGTTTTAGAATGCTTCTTTTAAAATATGAAAGAAAGCTTGATAAATATGCCAAAAGTAGAGATAATTTACTGTTAAAGGATAATGGTTTAAGTAATAGAGAAGAGCTAATAAAAAAATTGTATTCATTGAAACTTGAAAAAAAACAGTTAGAAGAAAAGGATGAATCAGATATTATTCTCGATTTTATAAATGGAGATTTAGATTTTAGTGTATACAATAATTCAATAAATAACACTTATGGAGAACTTGATTATTTTTTAATTAATTCAATTGATACAAATAATGAATCAGTACTTAATCATGCTTTGAATGTTATTGAAAACTTTTATAATAATCTTTTGGAATATCAAGTAATGTACTCCAATAATGATTTAATTGATAATATTGTTAATATTTATAATAAATCAGTTGCTTCAGTAGAAAAAAAACAATTAGTAAAAGATTATAATTTACAAGTTAAGAATATATCAAAAATGGAAGCTAAGGCAAAAAAATTGAAAGTAAATAAGATTTTTTCCTCTGAGAATATTGATAAAGTTTTTGCTCCAGCTGAATTTAATCAGTGTATTGAACAACAAAATATTCTTAATGAAATTTATAAAGAATATGCAAATCTGGATAATCAATATTTTAACATTGTTCTAAAAAATATGATAGAAACCAATTCATTTGTTTCTGTAGTAATTGGAATTGTTGTTTTTTATCCATTCTTCTCTAAATCTATTATAAAGAATGTTTTTGAATTAGAAACAGTAGATGAAATTAATGAAAAGTATGATCAACTATTTGATTTATATTATAATCCATATAGAAAATTAATAGATATGAAATTGTTATTTTCTAAGGAAAATTTTGAGCAAAGATTAATGGATTCATATAGATTTGATAATTTAAATGTTAATGAAACAACATATGAAGAAGATAATCAAAATTTAATTATTATAAATCATGAAAAATTGATAAATAAAATTAAAATTTCTAAGTTTTCTCATACTATTGATGAGATTGAATTTTTAGTTGAAGTTAGTAAAATAAAGGATAGTGAAAAAGAAGCAAGTTAAGGTGAATATAGAAGTATGAAACAAAAATATATGTCAATATTAGTTATATTTAATATATTAATTTTCAGTATAATAACAGTTTTTTCTGGTATTATGCTTTTTCGTGCTTCATATGCTGCTTCGAATAATACAGTTTGGGATGGTACAATTGGTACA
>CADBGE010000093.1 GCA_902794075.1 uncultured Erysipelotrichaceae bacterium
GCATCAAAAACTCCATCATTATGTGTTTTTACAAGGTTACTATTTAAGAATTTATCAAGATTTTCATTCATTTTATATCCATATGCATCTAATTCTTGATAAAGCATTTTTAATCCACCTTTAGGAACAATACTTCTTTTACATAAAGAATCTGTTTGTAATCCTACTATTACGTCATCTTCTTTGCATATATATCCTGGTTTAAAGTTATTTATTCCTGCAGGATTATCTACATCTATATCAATAACATGTTTTTTTACTTCTTCTTTGCATACATCTTCATATATTTTTAATATTTTTTTAGTTTTATTTGTAGGCCCTTCTAGAAATTCTTCACCATCTGTATATACTTTATAATTCTTTTTAATGAAGTTGCTTACGTTTATTTCATAACACCATTCACCTTCATTAAATCCATTCCATTCATTTCTAGCTATCATTTTATCTACCTCCTGCATTATTGTATCATATGCCTATTTATTTTTTTGTTGCATTTGCAACATTTTACATTTTTATTTTTATGTTCTTTTTTATTTGTTGATATTACTATATTTTAATGTTTATTTTTTTTACAAAATATGATATAATTCAGCTACGGGGCTGATTTGGTTTCGACGGGAATAGTTGAGCATAGATGGCAGGTCGATTTGTCACGTAATGACTAAAAGCAAATAAATGCAACAAAATTAAAAAATGCTTTTGCTAACTTGTTTGGTTCTCGCCAAGCAGTAGCATATGTCTAATAGAAAATAAGACAGGCGCTTCTCTTTAACTTTTACCTTTGAGTTAATTAGAGGTTCATTTTAAAAGGTTATAGCTACTCTTTGTCTAGAGAGTAGAAAGAATTTTTTAGGCTAGTATAATTTCTTGGTCGTTAACTACTTGGAAATTATATGATTTATAATTAGTTAACTAAGCTTGTAGAAGTTTATGTAGCTCTATTTTCGGACAGGAGTTCGATTCTCCTCAGCTCCACCATATTGACATTAAACTCAAATTATTTTGAGTTTTTATATACATTAATTTTCGATTAACAATTATAAGTATATTTAGTAATAATGTTTGTTTTTATGACTATTATATGTTATAATACGTAGCTAACTGGTGATGTATATGAAAAATTTATACAATTTATCAAGAGAACACATGAATATAATTAAAGCTTACTTCAAAATGGCAAAACAATATCCTGATGAGGCTATGGCTGAGGCATATGGTTTTGTTAGGCAAATTTCTAATAATTATTATATTGATTCTAAAATGGATTTAAATTATAACGAAATTTATCACGCTCTTTTACATTTAGAATTAAAAAGTTATGGAAGTAAAAATATGGTTCGTTTTTCAAGAAAGATGGATACTACAAAACTTCCAAGCAAGGACAATCCGTTAGATTATGTTATTTGGAATACAAGACGATATCTTATGGGAGATGGCGCTGAAGATATCGAGGATTTATATAACTGGAAGTTTCAATATAGATGTGTTGATGCATCAGAATATGTAAATATGTGTTGTAGACAATATTTTGATAGTGTTAAATCAACGATGAAAACAATTTATACTGGGTATAATGCATCTGTTTATATTGATTTTGATATTGCAAAACATTGTTTTAACATAGTTGAATATGGTTCAAAACGTTATTTAGTAGACGTGACTTTTGCTCAATTTTTTAATAATAACTTAAATCATGTAGAAAGAATGGGAATTCCCCGTTTTGAAGGACCATCTGTTGGCTATTATATGTCACTTACTAAAAAAAGAAGAAATATTGCATATAAATTATTAACAGATGGCTATATTGAACTTAATGATGATGTATTTAAAACATATCTCGATGCTTTTACTCTAGCATTTAGAAATGGATTGTATTATGAAAATGGTGATAAAGATTTTTGTGTCCCTTATTCTATTGATGATTATAATAAATTTTTGTCTGGTAAGGATAGTCAAGTAAAACATGAAAAAGTAAAATGTTTAGGTATACAATACCAACCACTTAAAAATCCAAATTTTGATTTTAAAAGTATTAGTTTATAAGGAGAGATATTATGGAAAAAGATAAAATAATGAATGATATGGAATTTAGAAGAAAATGTTGTAATTATGGATTGTCTTGGAGCGATTTTAATATTTTTGATAATATAATAATATTAAAAACGCCAAGGAAGGATACATATGTTTTACTTGATGATATGTATAATATTATTGGTATACCTCAGATTGATCTTTCTAATCCAAATGAAAAAATTGAAGATGTAATTATTAAATATAATAATTCACATAATAATGTTGATAAAAATGGAGAGAATATATTTTTATCTCCATTTCAAAATTTGAGTATTAAACAACTATTAGAATTATCTAAAAGAATAACAGTTCGTACAAATAATAATGGGCATTCATGTTATATTATTGTAAATGGTGAATATGTTGAAGATCAAAAAAATAATATTTATGTTGATTTATTATTATATATTAATTTTTTGGGAGAACAAATAAAACAATACTATACTAATCTATATCAAATGAGGATGATGGGAATTGATTACCCTGATGTTTATTCTTATATTAATTCTATAATGGATATTATAAATAAGTTGGTAGAAGAATATTTATCAAAGAATTCAATTCCATTTCCTTCAGAAATAATTAATAGGCTTGGGCAGATAAAATATAGTTTGAATCATTGTGATCATGAGCTATTTGGAATATTGAGATTACATCTTATAATGAAAAAAGTCGAAATGAAAGATTATTTTGATAATTATGAAGAATCTGAATCATTAAGAGATGAAGATTCTGATTTATCAATTTTATCGACTAAATTATTAAAATTATTAGATATAAGTGATGCTGAAGTAAGAGTACGATTAGAAGATGTAAAAAAGACTATGAAATTTAATGATATAAATTTAAAATCATTTTTTGCTAATAAATCAAAGGATAATAATGCTCAATTAATAAAAAAGTAAAATGATATATGAGAAGTATTTTGATACTTCTTTTTTATATTAAATTAATAAGTTAACTTTATAAAAGGGCAATTTTTTTCATTGTTTGCTACTTTGGAAAATGATATAATACATATTAAAGGAGCTTTATATGGATAAAATAATAATGCTTGGAACTGGTTCTGCTTCATCAATGAATTTTTATAATGCATGTTTTGCTTTAAAGAAAGATGACAATTATATGTTAGTTGATGGTGGTGGTGGAATAGGAGTTTTAGAACAACTAAATAAAGCAAAGATTCCTATAAGATCAATTAAAAATATCTTTGTTACTCATAATCATATTGATCATATATCTGGGATAATATGGGTAATTAGGCAATTTGCTATTGAAGTTCTTTTTTATGGTTATGATGGAGATATTAATGTGTATGCATCAGATGTAACTATTGATGCTATAAGGACAATTTCACTTCTCACTCTTAATTCTAAAATGAGTGCTTATTTAGATGATAAAGTTCATTTAAATGTTGT
>CADBGE010000094.1 GCA_902794075.1 uncultured Erysipelotrichaceae bacterium
ATCTACTCTATCAATGTTTTTAATACTTAGTAGTGATCTAACTAATCCTGGGACAATTACTTTTGTATTTTCTTCTAAAAATTCTTTTGATAAGTCAAGATATAATATATTATCTTTAATTTCAATACTAAGTATAGTAGTTTTTTCTGGAATATATCCTTTGTAACCTCTTTCAATTCTTTTATTATTTTTTTTCAAATATTCTACCATATACTTAACTTGTTCTTCTTGTTTATTACTATCTAGATAAATATTTACTTTAGTTAAATAATTATCTTTATTTAATAAATATACTGTGTTAGTTTTCATATTTATTACTTCTTCTAATTCTAAATTTGTTCTTAAGGTATTATCTTTAAAACTTGATATAGTGTAGACTGCTATTATTATGAATGTTGTTAATGTTGTATAAAAAAGTTTTCTTATAATTTTCATTATCTCACCTAAATAATAATATGAAAAAACGTACTATTTTAGTACGTTATAGAGATAATTCCTTTAATTTTATTAATTCTATTACTGTAGCAGCTCTTCCTTTTGTTCCTAGTTTTTGCATTACATTTGATATATGATTTCTAACTGTTTTCTCACTTATTCCTAATTCTTTTGCGATATCTTTTGTATTATTATTGTCAATTAATAGGCAGAATATTTCTTTTTCTCTTGGAGTTAAAATATAATTCATTTAATATCACCTATATTAATTTATGATTGTTTCTATATTTGTTGAAGTTATATACCTATTTATTCTTTTTGAAATTTAACTACTATATTCATTTTTTCTTGATAATCTTCTTGAATAGTTCTCATTATCTTATTAGCGAGTGATTTATCATGTTCTTTAGAAATACATACTATTTCTACATTTTTATTATCAATTTTTGTAAGACAATCTATCTTATAATTCTTTTTAATTTTCTTTTCAAAGTTTTCTTCTTTACCTTGAATTTCATTATAATATTTAAGAAGTTCATAAGTATTGTTTTTTTCTTCTGTTGTTAGGTTTTCACTTGTAAGAGTGTTTTCTAATGATTCTATTTTTTCTTTTCTTGCGGTTTCTTTACTAACTCTTAATGCTGTTAAGGATGATGTTTCTTCTTTAATCTCAGCTACTACTTCTTTTTCTTTTGGTTCTTCTATTTTTTTATTGACTTCTTCTAATACTTCATTAGGTATTGTGACATAGTATATTCCTAAGATAAGTATTAGACTAAATAAAGTTATAAACCATAGATTTTGTTTATTTAACATATTAGCCTCCGTTCACTAATATATATGAAAAAAAATATAGAATATGCATTCTATATTATTCTTTCTATGGCTTTCATTAATCCTAGTTTTCCATAGTCATATGTTAATGATCCTTGGAAGAATGCGATATATGGTTCTCTTAGAGGTCCATCACAAGATAATTCAATTGATGACCCTTGAGTAAATGAACCACTTGCCATTATTACTTGATCAGCATATCCTGGCATGTCTGATGGCTCTACTAAGGCATTTGAGTCTATTGCAGAGGCTTGTTGGATTCCTCTTGTAAATTCTATTAGTTTTTCTCTATCTCTAAAAATAATATTTTGAACTATATCAACTCTTTCATCATTATATTTAGGTTCTACTTCATAGCCTAACTCTTCTAATACTTTTGATACTAATATAGCTGTTTTTGTTGCGGATGCAACTACTGTTGGAGCAAGATAAATTCCTTGTAGTAATTGTTTATTTATTCCTAGAGATGGACCTACTTCTCTACCTTCTCCTGGAAGTGTAAGTCTTTCTGCACATAATTCAACTAGTTCATGTTTTCCTGCAATATAAGCTCCATTTGGGGCTATTCCTCCACCCAAATTTTTTATTAGGGAACCTACCATGATATCTGCACCTACTTCTGTTGGTTCTTTTGAACTAATCATTTCACAATAACAGTTATCTACCATTACTATTATATTTTCATCTATTTCTTTAATTAATTTTATTACTTTTTCTACTTTGTTTATACTTATACTTTTTCTTGTTGAATATCCTTTACTTCTTTGTATTTCTATTACTTTTACTTTATTTGTTGTTAGATAGTTTTTTATTTTTTCATAATCAAAATCATCATTTACAAGGTCTATTTCATCATATCTTACTCCAAAACTTTTTAAGGAACTTTTATTTTCCTTTATTCCAATTACTTCATGAAGTGTATCATATGGAGTTCCTGAAATACTTAGTAATAAATCATTTGGTCTTAATAATGCGAAGAAACAAACATTTAGAGCGTGTGATCCTGAAATAAATTGATTTCTTACTAGAGCATCTTCTGAACCTAAAACATCACTAAATACTTTTTCTATTGTATCTCTTCCTAAATCATTATAGCCATAACCTGTTGTTTCATTAAAGCAAGACTCTGTTACACTATTTTTATGAAAGGCATTTAATACTTTTAGACTATTTATAGTTGTTTGTTGATCTATTTTTTTAAACTCTTCTAAGCAATCTTTTTCACATCTATTTACTAATTCAATTACATTATTACTTATTCCTAATTCTTGATACATTGTTTCACTTCTTTCAAATTAATTATATTTTCCACCATCTACTCTAATTATTGAATCATTAATATATGAAGCTTTTGAAGAAGAAAGAAATACTACTACTTTTGCGATTTCTTCTGCTTCAGCAAATCTATTTAATAATATTTTTTTTCTTTCTTTAGCAATTTGTTCAAGACTTAAATCTTTATTCATTGGAGTTTTAACCCATCCAGGACAAATACAATTTACTGATATAAATGGAGCTAATTCTCTTGCAAAGTTATGAGTTAATGAAATGACACCTGCTTTTGATGCATCATAATCACAACTTTCAGGATAATATGTATCAATTGCATTTGTTGAAGAGATATTTATTATTTTTCCTCTTTTCTTGCTTAACATTACTTTTCCTACATATTTACTACACAAGTATGTTCCTATTAAATTGACATCTAATACTCTTTTAAATTCTTTGATATTTTTATCAAGTAAAAGGGAATCTCTTGAGACACTAGCATTATTTACTAGAATATCTATTCCTCCAAAACGATCTACTATTTCATTAACCATTTTTTCTACTTCATCTTCTTTTGAAATATCACATTTAATAGTTAATACATCAACTGAATAGGTATTTCTTATATAATTTTCTAAATCTTTTGCTTCTTTTTCGTGATGACAGTAGTTTATTATAACATTTACTCCTTGTTTTGCAAATTCTTCTATACAACTTGCACCTATTCCTCTATTACTCCCTGTTACTAACGCAACTACATTACTCATAATATCACTCCATTTTTAATTTGATTTTGTGTTTTCTAAAAAAGCGTTTAATACTTCTTCATCTTTTATATCAACGATTGTTGAATCTAG
>CADBGE010000095.1 GCA_902794075.1 uncultured Erysipelotrichaceae bacterium
TTGGAGCAAGATTATTAATTGATAAAAATAAGTGTAGTAATAAATATGAAAGAGTATACTCTAAATCAAATGAAAATGTTAAGGGTATATTAGATAATTTTGATATAGAAGGAAAAAAAGTTTTAACTGTATTAGGAAGTGGAGATCAAGCACTAAATTTTTTAAATAGAAAAGCAAAATCAGTTGATACCTTTGATGTTAATAAATTGACTTTATACTATTATTATTTAAGAATATGGTCAATTAGATATTTTGATTGTTTTTATCCAGAAATACCATTATGTGATGTGTTAAAAAAAGTAGTTCCTAAAAGAGAAGATGAAGAAAATGCTTATAATTTTTGGATTAATTATTACAACATATATGGAAATGAAATTAACTTTCTTCAAAACGACAGTACACCAAGTGGAGCAATAATTGATTCATTAAAAAATTTAAATAAAAGGTTAAAAAAAGAAACTGTGACTTTTTATAACATTGATATTGCAAGTGAGAATATTAATCTAAATAAAAAATATGATATTATATATACTTCTAATATTGCAAGATGGTTATTAGGAACACTTAATCTTGTACCAATAAGTAATTATAGAGAAAATCTAAATAGATTACTAAAAGATGATGGTAAAATAATTTGTTCAAATATTTTAAGAATTATAAATGAAGATCATATTGAAGTAGAACAAATGAGTAAAAGATTTAATTTCCACCAGTTAGGAAGAACTGAGGAAAGAGGATGGGCAAAAGTTCCAGGGTACTATTACACTAAAAAATAGAACAAACGATTGACAAATTTTACATTTTGTAGTATAATTAGCATACCTATTGAGAGTGGATAGGTGAATAGAAGGGGATTCAAAATGAAAAATTATTATGAAATATTAGGAGTTACTTTTGATGCTACGCAAGATGAAATCAAAAAAGCTTATCGTGATATGATGAAAAAATACCATCCGGATAAACATACAAAAGAAAATAGTGAATTTTATGAGAATAAAACAAAAGAAATAAATGAAGCATATGAAGTATTGGGTAATGAACAAAAAAGAAGAGAATACAATATAGACTATGTTTTATATGAAGAAAGAGAAGCAAGAAGAAAAGAAAGAAAAGAACAAGAAAAACAACAAAGAACAAGAACATATACTTCAAATAGAACTAATGAAGAAACAAGAAAATATAGAACAAATAAACAAAAATCAAGAAAAAATTCAAGACAAAAAGTCTCTGATGATTCATTTTTCAGTAGCGTAAGAAAAGCCTATAAGGAAGTTAAATCAGATGAATCTAAAAATCCATTCAAAATACGTCATAAAAACTTAAATAAGAAGTTTTATAAACAACATGCTAGAAAGGTAGATTCAACTGGTGATTTAATAGTTTTCCGTATAGGACAAGGAATAGTTCATATTTCAGCAGAAGTACTATACCAATTAAGTAAGTTATCATATATAAATAAAGATAATGTAGTTAAATATGTATTAAGAAATAGACGCCTTGCTGCAGCAATTATTGCAGGTTTCATTATTACATCAAATATACCAAGTCAAAGTAATAATGTTGATTATACTGATGCAGTTTATACAGTAGCAGGTCAAGTTGTAGATAATCAAGAAGATGAAAACAGTGCTGATTTTACTTTAATAAGAAATTATACAGTAAAAACAGGAGATTCATTATCTCTATTATCTAATATGTCATTAACAAGAATAGATGATATAAAAAGAATAAATAATTTAGATTCAGATATGTTATATGTAGGTGATGTTGTAAAAATACCATATATTATATCAAATGATGATTTACAATATTATGTACAAACAGTAGATACAAATGGTATGTCAATAAAAGACCTTGCCTATATTTATGAAACTGATGAAGAAACATTATATAATCTAAACAAGGAAGCAATAAGATTAGTAGATGATGAAAAAATTATAATGTCAGATACTGTATTAGTTCCAAACTTTATATCATCATATGATTTAGATGCAAAAAAAGACAGTAAAGTTAAGACTTATTAATAAAAAGCCTTGTAAAATATAAAAAATATGTTATAATACAATACAGAAAGGAGTGGGAAAGAAATGTCCCACTCTTATTATTTATTAGGAGGTGTTAACTATGAAAGAAAAAATATCTTCACTAGTAGATGATTCTATAAAAGACTTAAATGTTTTTGTAGATGATGCTTTTATAAGTGAAGAGGAAGGAAAGAAAATATTTAATATTGTCGTTGATAGTGATGAAGTTATTGATTTAAATAAAATAACAGATGCCTCAAGAATAATAAATAAAATAATAGATTCTAAAATTGAAGTAATAGAAGACTGTGATGAATTAGATATTTATTCAAAAGAGAAGGGAGAAGAATAAAATGGACAAAATGAATGGAAAAGAATTTAAAAAAGCACTTGATAATATTGTTAAAGAAAAAGATATTGATCCAGAAATAGTTTATTCTGCTATGGAACTTGCCTTAACATCTGCATATAAAAAGAATTTTAATTCTAAGACAAATGTTAAAGTGTTATTTGACAGAGAAACTGGAGAAATAAAAGTTTATTCATATTTAACTGTAGTTGAAGATGATAAGAAGACTAAAGAGGAATATGAAGACGAATTATTTGAGCGTTATGCTGAGGATGATGAATTAGATACTAAGCCAGAAGTTGAAGAAACTGAAGATGACAGTGAAGAAGGAGAAGAAGGTGGAGAAGAAAAACCAAAAGTTTCATTCTTCAATCCTGAAACTGAAATTAAACTTAGTGATGCTAAGAAAATTGATAAGACTCTAGAAATTGGAGATACAATTGATACAGAAGTAACTCCAAAAGATTTTGGTAGAGTTGCAACATCAACTGCAAAACAAGTAGTAATTCAAAAAATAAGAGAAGCAGAAAGAAACAGTATCATGGAAGAGTTTGGAGACAAACAAGATGAATTATTAATTGGTACAGTTGCTCTTGAAGATACAGATAATTACTTTATTGATTTAGGAAGAACAAATGGTATCTTACCTAAAAAAGATTGTATCCCAGGAGAAAAAATAGAAATGGGATCTCAAATAAAAGTATATGTATCTAAAGTAGATAATAATGGAAAGAACTTACTTGTACTATTAAGTAGAGCTCACTATGGATTTGTAAAAAGATTATTTGAACTAGAAATTCCTGAAATAAATGATGGAACAGTAATGATTTACAGTGTTGCCAGAGATCCAGGAAATAGAAGTAAAGTTGCAGTATATTCAGAAAACTCTAATGTTGATCCAATAGGAGCATGTATTGGAGAAAAAGGAAGTAGAATTGCAAGAATTATAGAAGAATTACATGGAGAAAAATTAGATATTGTTAAATATGATAGTGATCCAGCAGTATTTATTGAAAATGC
>CADBGE010000096.1 GCA_902794075.1 uncultured Erysipelotrichaceae bacterium
TCAGAATTATCAAGTGATAATGTTCACATCTATAAATATAATGATGAACATATTGGAACTGTTTGTAATTTTACAATAACCGCAACAACACCATTTAACACAAATCTTGATATAATTATTAAATCATACATGTTTTCAGATGATGATTACATAATTAAAGAAAAAAAATTAGGTAACCAAGTTTGGAAATATGCATCAGATAATAGAAAAACTGATGGATTATATTATGCTTACGCAACAATATACCAAGATAAATTATATGTAATACAATATGACGATATAGGAACAGATTCATATTGCAAAGACATGTTTAAAAAGATAACGAAAAGTATAAAGGTAGAAGAGTAGAAAAGTTCTTCTACTTTTTTATTTAATTTTTATTGATAATTTGGTATTATATTTATAGAGAGTGGTGTAGTATATGAATACGAATTTTATTGTAAATGATTATGCGTTAATTTGGAATTTGCTTTTTCAAGCATCAATTTCAGAAAATATATATAAACTAAAACAAAAATTATGGGATACATATAAAACAGAATATAATGAAACATATAAAGATAAAGAATTAATATTAAAAGATGTAAAAAATTTTATACCAAATAATGATATAATTTATAATTTTTTATTAGAAAATAGAAATTATGAAAAATTAAAAAAACAAGTAGAAAAATATCGTTTAGAAATAATGAAAATATGGGATAAAAATAAAAAAATAACAAATCAACTTATAAAAACAGTAATAAGAAAAGAACTACCAAATTATACTTTTTTTGTTGTAAGTAAAGAATTAAATATTCTAGATCATTCTACAAAAGGAAGTATGATAATAGGTAGACCAATAGATAGTAAAAATCAAATGAGCATTCTTTATGAAATTCTTATGAACATTGTTATGGATAATCTTAAATATTATGATGCAGAAGATAAAAAAATCAAAAGAGCAATAGTAGAACTAGCAGTACTTAATGAATATCCAACAATGATTGATAAGAAAAGTCATTATTTAAGTGGTGATCCAGAATTATTATCACTAAAAAGATACCTTTATCCATATTGGCTTATGTATTTAGGTATTCCAAAAGATGATTTCTTTAGCTATATGATGAGAGATAATATATCATTTGAAATAAATAAATATGCATATGAAAAAGAATTAAAGAAAATGAATATTGAGGAGTTTATAGGATTTTGTATAAGAAATAAAAAATATATAATAAGAGAACCAAAATAATAGATGTGAAGTACAGGGGGATTTTATGGATAGTAAAATAAAAATATTATTAGATAAGATAAATATTGGAGAAGATTATTTCCAATATTTTAATGATGCCAAAATAACAAAAATAAAAGTAAACTCAAAAAATAATAATTGGAATATTTTTATAGATAAAGAAAATTTACTACCAATAGATGTATATAAATTAGTAGAAGAAAATAAACATCTATTAGATGAAACAGCAAATAAAATTGAAATCATTTATAATATTAGAAATCAAGATATGGAAATTTTACTTACATATTATGATTATTTACTAGAATTATTATCAGATGATTTAGGAGTAACAGAAATATATAGAGACTCACTAAAATTAGAAGATGATTTTTTATTACTAGTTGTATCAAATGAAATAGAAAAAGAAAGAATAAAAAGTGTCTTACCAAAAATAGAAAAGTTCTATAAGAAATTATCTTATAATTTTAATATTGATGTAATAATTAGAAAAGAAGAAAATATATATGAAGAAATTCAAAAAGAACTAAATAGTATAGAAATGCCAAAAGTAAAAGAAGAAAAACCAAAAGAAGTTAAAGAAAAGCCTCAAAAGAAGCAATATAGAAGAGAAGCAGTAGAAGAGAATAATGTAATAGGAAGAGGAATAAAAGAAGATCCTATTAAGATTAAAACAATAATAGGAGAAGATAATAACGTAGTAATTGAATGTAAAGTATTTGGACTTGACTTCTTTGAATCATCTAGAACTGACTTTAAAATAATTACTTTAAAAGTAACAGACTATTCAGATAGTATGTATGTAAAAGTATTTGCTAGAGAAGATGAAGAATATCAAAGAATTAAAGGTGAGTTAAAAGAAGGTAACTGGTATAAAATAAGAGGTGCCTCAGTAAATGATAAATACTCAAAAGAGTTAGTTATTAATGCAAGAGATATCTTAAAAGTAGAACATAATGAAAATAGTGTTAAAGATTTATCAGAAGAAAAAAGAGTGGAACTACATTGTCATACAAAAATGTCTCAAATGGATGGATTAGCAGATGAAGTAGATGTAATAAAACAAGCAATGAAATTTGGACATAAAGCAGTAGCAATAACAGACCACAATGGAGTACAAGGATTCCCTCATGTATTTAACTTTGTAACAAGTCATAATAAAAATTTAAAAGAAGGAGAAGAACCTTTTAAAGCAATCTATGGAGCAGAACTTGTTATGATAGATGATTCTGTTGATATAGTAGTAAGACCTAATGATAAAGTAATGCTTGATGAAACCTTTGTTGTATTTGACTTTGAAACAACCGGATTTAATGCAGGTGGAGCAGACTCAATTATTGAAATAGGTGCTGTAAAAATAAAAAATGGAGAAATCTTAGAAAAGTATGATGAACTAATTAATCCTGGAAGACCATTACCGGTAAAGATTACAGAAGTAACAAACATAACTGATCAAATGCTAGAAGGAAAAGATAATGAAGAAAATGCAGTAAAAAGATTTATCGAGTGGTTTGGAGATTGTCCAATGGTTGCTCATAATGCTAAATTCGATGTTTCATTCTTAGAAATGGCCTATAAAAAATATAATTTAGGAGAATTTAAAAATCCTGTAATAGATACACTTGAACTATCAAGGACAATGGATAATACTTATGGAAGACATTCACTATCTGCCTTAGTAAAAAGATATGATGTTCCATGGGATGAATCAGCTCACCATAGAGGAGATTATGATGCAGAAGGAACAGCTTTAGTATTCCATAAAATGTTAAAGAAATTATCTAATCGTAATATAGATATTATGAAAGATTTAGATAAATTAGTAGAAAAAGATGAAATTCATAAATATGGACAAGCACATCATGTAAATATTCTAGTAAAGAATAAAAAAGGATTAAAAAACTTATTTAAATTAGTTTCCCTTGCTAATACAACATACTTATATAAAACACCAAGAATCCTTAGAAGTGTCATTGAAGAACATAGAGAAGGATTACTTGTTGGAAGTGGATGTTATGAAAGTGAAGTATTTAGACAAGCAAAATCAAAAAGTGATGATGAATTGTCAAATATTATAAGATTCTATGATTATGTAGAAGTACAACCACCAGAGTGTTATAGCCATTTATTACAATCAAATGAAGAGATGATAAAATCTATAGAGAAATAATAGTAAATCAAAAAGTACCAGGTGGTGGAAGACATCCTCTAGCTAGATATGGAATAAAAGATATACCATCAAATCATTTTAGGACAACAGATGAAATGATGGAAGACTTTAATTTCCTAGACCCAGATTTAGCTCACGAAATAGTAATTGAAAATACAAATAAGATTGCTGATATGTGTGAAATAGTAGAAGTAATCATAGATACAGGAGGAATACCATTCTCTCCACGTGTAAAGTCAGATGATGGTAAAAGTTATCTAGACTGTCCAGTTGTAGTTACAGAACTAGTTTATACAAAAGCAAAAGATTGGTATGGAGAACTTCTTCCATATATGATAGAAGAAAGAATCTCAACAGAACTATATGGAGATATTGTCTTTAAAATAATAAAAGAAAGACATGAAAAAGAAAAATTATCAGATGAAGAATATCAAAAAGTAATACATAAAGAATTACATGATGAAATATTAAAAGGTTCAGAAAATATAAAGAAAATAGTAACTGAATATGTAAAAGAAACACAACCAGATTTAGAAGGAAAAGACCTAGAAAAACAAGTTAAGAAAGTATTAGGTGGAGTAATAGGTGGAGGGTTCGACCCAATATACCTAATTTCACAACGTCTAGTTAAACACTCAAACGATGAAGGATACTTAGTTGGATCCCGTGGATCAGTTGGTTCATCATTTGTCGCAACAATGATGGGAATTACTGAAGTAAATCCACTTCCAGCACATTATAGATGTGAAAAATGTAAATTAAGTATCTTTGATGATGAAGATGGAAAACCACTAGGAGCAACATACTCATCAGGATTTGACTTACCAGATCATGAATGTCCTAATTGTAAAATCCCAATGTTAAAAGATGGACAAGATATGCCATTCGCAACATTCCTAGGATTTAATGCTGATAAAGTACCAGATATTGATCTTAACTTCTCAGATCTTAATCAAGCATCAGCTCATGCCTATACAAAAGTATTATTTGGAGAAGATAATGTTTATCGCGCCGGAACAATCGGTACAGTTGCTGATAAAACAGCTTTTGGATTTGTAAAAGGATATTTTGAAGATAAAGAAATAACAGATGTAAGAACTGCAGAAATAGAACGACTTGCTCTAGGATGTACAGGAGTAAAAAGAACAACAGGACAACATCCAGGAGGAATAGTTGTTATTCCAGACTACATGGAAGTATCAGACTTTACTCCATTCCAATTCCCTGCAGAAGATGCAACAGCAGAGTGGAGAACAACACACTTTGATTACCACTCAATTGATCAATGTTTATTAAAACTTGATATCTTAGGTCACTCTGATCCAACACAATTAAGATTAATTCAGATGCAATCAAATACAGATATCTTAAAAGTTCCACTAGATGATAAAGCAACAATGTCAATATTCACATCAACTGAAGCTCTAGGAGTAACAAAAGAACAAATAATGTGTAATACAGGAACACTAGGTATACCAGAATTTGGAACACCATTTACCATAAAATTAGTAGAAGATACAAAACCAACAACATTTGCCGAATTAATAAAAATATCAGGATTATCTCATGGTACCGATGTTTGGCTAGGAAATGCCCAAGAATTAATAGCTAATAATATTGTTCCATTTAAAGAAACAATAGGCTGTCGTGATGATATCATGGTTTACTTAATGTATCATGGATTAGAACCAATTAAAGCATTCAAAATAATGGAGTTTGTTCGTAAAGGAAGAGCATCAAAACCAAAAGATAAAGAACTATGGCAAGAGTATGAACAACTAATGAAAGACTCAAATATCCCAGATTGGTTCATAGGATCATGTGCCAAAATAAAATACATGTTCCCAAAAGCTCACGCAGCCGCATATGTAATCTCAGCCTTTAGAATAGCTTGGTATAAAGTACATATGCCAGTATATTTCTACTCATCATGGTATTCATCAAAAGCAACAGATGTAGATGTTGAAAATATGATAAAAGGATATCAATCAATTAAAGCTAGAATAGAAGATATTCAAGAAAAAGGATATGAAGCAACAAATAAAGAAAATGGGCAAGCTGAAAGTTTGAAAGTTGCCCTAGAAGCAACCGCAAGAGGAATAAAATTCCTAAATGTAGATTTATATGAAAGTGACGCAACAGTATGGATTGCTAAAAACGAAACAGAAATATATCCACCGTTTAATGCTATAGATGGTCTAGGAGATACCGTTGCTAAAAATATCGTCAAAGAAAGAGAAAAAGGTAAATTTATAAGTATAGAAGACGTCCAAAAAAGAGCCAAAGTATCACAAACTCTAATAGATAAAATGAAAGAAATGGGTATCTTCAAAGATTTACCAGATTCAAACCAATTAAGTTTGAATTTTGCACCTGGGGGGGGGTATAATAAATTTATAAAGTAGAAAAGGAGAGAGTATAATGCAAAATTCACAAAATAAAAAAACATTACAAATAGTTTTAATAGTACTAGTTGCAGTACTAACATTAGGAATTGGATATGCAAGCTTATCAGCAATAAACTTAATTATTAATGGAGGAGCAACAGCAAATCCAAGTGATACAAATTTCAAAGTAAAATTCTTAAATGAGACAGGAGTTACACCAAAAATAACATCAGAAGATGGAGGTACTGGAGATATTTCTTTATCAAGTGATACAACCGCAACATTTAATATAACAGGATTAGATGCAGTAGGAGAGAGTGCAGTTGCAAACTTCAAAGTAAAGAATGAATCTAATGCCATAGGAGCAAAAATAGGAGTAACAGCAACAAACTCTAATCAAGAATACTTCAAAATAACAGTAACAGTTGTAGATGATGAACTACAAGCAGGTGATGAAACAGATGTAAGAGTAAAAGTAGAGATGATAAAAACACCAGTAAATAATGCAGTAACATCATCAATTACAACAACTCTAACAGCAAGTCCACTTGAAAATGATACTGCAACAGGAACAGACACCACAACAGTAGTAGTACCAAAACCATATGTATATACTGTAAATAATAGTGATAATACCACATTGATAAATCAAGCAATCCCAAATGGAGTAAATCAATATAATAGTTTTAATAATCCTGATAGAACAGCATTTGGACATCCTGCAAGTCTTGCTCACATTCTAGAAGGTGGATTAAAATGAATTTGGACAAGCAAGTATGCCAATATATGATGCAAATGTAGCAGTATTAAAGGAAGCATTTGGACCAACATGGTCAGATTACTGTTCTGTAGAAGTGGGTGATGATTCTCGCTTTTTCTACTGCAATGCTGGTGGGTCGGGTGCCGGTGCCGGTATGGATGGCAATGTCAGTGCTAACGGCAATGGCTGGAGCTGCGGTGTCGGTGGTGATGGTACCTCTACCTGCGATAGTTTGTAGTGTCGGCCGCTGCCATCTAGTAATCTTGAATCCACATTTTGTGAAAACAAAATGTGATAAGGAGCATATGTAACACATATGCGACGAATTGTGCCGAAAGAAGCGAAAGCGGACTTGTAGGCACGTGTATTTCCGGCAGTAATGATTTTTACTGCCGGAAGTATAAATATTAATAATGGTTTTACAAATTATAAATTAATTTGTGAGATATATCATTCAAAAAATCTGTTATTTTGAATGATATGGGGTAATTCTAACTAATATGTGGGTGATGATTACGGATGGCAATGTCAATGCTAACGGCGATGACTGGAACTGCAATGTCAATGATGATGGTAACTCTAACTGCAATAGTTAGTAGTGTCGGCTCGCTGAGATTTTTCATGTACTAGGACTATAAGATTTTGAAATAATTTTATAGTAAAGTCTGAAAACAGGGATTGCCCTTGTAGTTAATAGCTACAAAATATATGTAGTAAATGGTAACTTA
>CADBGE010000097.1 GCA_902794075.1 uncultured Erysipelotrichaceae bacterium
AACTCTTAACACAATTCTTAAAAAAGTCTTAAATTTTTATTTTTTTAATCTATAACCTATACTCCAAACAGTTTCAATGTATTCTTCATCTGGATTACATTCTTTTAATTTGTTTTTAATTTTGCTAATATGAACATTTAAAGTGTTGTCATCTGCTGAATTTTCATCATTCCATATACTATCAAATATCATACTTTTTGTTAATGTTTGATTCTCATTTTCCATAAGTAATTTTAATAATTCAAACTCTTTTTTTGTAAAAGATACTTCTTTATTATTGCAATTAACTGTGAAATTAACTCTATTCAATTCAATATCTTTAAATTTTAATATATTTGAAATAGTATTGCTTTTATCTCTTAATTGAACTTTAATTCTTGCTAATAATTCATCATTGTGAAAAGGTTTTGTTATATAATCATTCGCTCCTAAATCAAATAAATCCACTTTCTTATCTATATCTTGAATAGCACTCATCACAATTACAGGAACATTATTTTTATTTTTTAATTCTTTAATAATTTCTTCTCCGTTTTTTCCCGGTAGCATTAAATCAAGTAGTATTAAATCAATACTATCGTTGTGAACTAACACTCCCTCTGTTCCAGAATAAGCATTCATTACATTATAATTATTATTAGTTAATAATTTTGTAAGCATTTCATTTATATCTTTATCATCTTCTATTATTAAAATTGTAGAGTTCATTTTCACACCTCCATTTTATTGGACTTCCTTTTTATGATTTAAATGTATTCCAATATGTCCAATTCCTAATATAATTGTTGATATAATAAGAAATATATTTTTACCATATATGCCTAATAATAAAAATGATAATACTGGTAATGTAGCACCTGCAACTGGCACGCCTAATATACTACTATACATATCTTTCATTGTTTTATTGCTTTTAAAATATCTTATCCAATATATTTCGTATAATATCATTAAAAGACATACTATCAGCAATATTATAGACCAATTAGAAATATTATTTATATTGAAGTCGGCAAATATCAGTGATAAACAAGTAACGGCAGTTTCTCCTATTCTTTCAAATGTTAATAATAATTTATTTTCATTTTTAGCATATTTATCATAATCTTTTGGTTTGTTTTTACACCATATAATATTAGGAATAATAAGCATTAGCAAAAATATTAAACCTATATATGAAAATCCAAAATTCATTTTGTTGCCCTCCTTTATAAATTATAATTTTTATTACTTTTTATTATCTTTGTTCTTTTTTATATTTGATCCAATAGCAAGTCCTAGCATCATACCAACTGAAATACAAATTGGTAGATATGCTATACTTGTAAACATTGTAAGTATTGCACCTATCAACGATCCTGCTGCAACACCATATAACATTCCTTCGCCAGAATATGTATTATCTTTTTCTTCTTTTGTTTTCTTTTTATTATTCGCTTTCATTCTTTCCTCCCATTTTATTTTTAATCTGGCTAACAATCAAACCAAATAATATACCTATATATGATATAACAGCACCAGAAATAATCATTGAAAACTCAGGTAAATTAAATTTACTAAATGATGTCATATTTGCCAAACTAAATGTTGCATATTCAATTAACATATACATTACTCCGAAAAACAATGGCATAAAATATTTAGCAAAATCCCAACTTTTATCTTTTCCAATCAAAAATGAAATAATAAAAGTAGTAATAGGTATTATAAGGTAAAGAACCATTAATGAATAGCCAATGCCATCTTGTTCCCCTGTAAATAGCCAAAATGTAAGAATTGATAATGCCCATATTCCTAAATAAACACCTATCAATATTCTTTTTGATAATTTTTCGTTAGATTTAACAATATCAACATTCTCTTTAATATGTTCTATCATATTTTTATTACCTTTGACTAGCTCATCTAAACTCAAATTATATAAATTGCTGAGTTCTATGACATATAAAATGTCAGGAAAAAATTTATTGTTTTCCCAATTTGATATTGTTTGTCTTGTAACACTTAATTTTTCTGCAACCTCATCTTGAGATAAGTTTGCCTCTAATCTGGAATCTTTCAGTTTTGTTCCTAAATCCATATTAAATCACCTCATAGAAAAGATAACATTATAAACCAAAATAATCTATCAAAAATTTTTTACATACATATAAATTAACTTTAATTATTTGATTTTCTTTTTACTCTTATGAATTCTTTATAGGATTTTTCCTATCTTTATTGAACGAAATATCTTAATATTCCGATTATTTATATTCTAACTATAAAGAACACAAATCCAATTGCACCAACAACCATAAATATGATTCCTACTAATGCAATTTTCTTTCTTCTATCTATTTCATTTTGTACTTCTTTTGTAATATTCTTTATCGGATATTTTCTTCTATGTAATAGATAAAGAATAATTCCTTCCGAACTTTTACCACTTGTTGCAAGTAATCCCATTAATTTTGGATGTTTAATTCCTCTTGCCTTTGCATCTATAACAGTTATTTTATAAATTTGATATATTGTCGCAACTATTCCAATAAGATATATTGCTATAAATATTGCTAATAAAATATAATTCATAATTTCCTCCTATAATTTTTTAATGATTTGATAAAACAAATAAGAAAAACTAATAATAGAAATAGTAAATACTATTACTATAATTGAGATACTTTCATTTGCTGTTATTCCTACTATTACAAATAAAATAATAACTAAAATATTTAATAAAATTGCATAAAGTAATTTCTTATTACTTTTTACGACATCTGTACTATCCTTTAAATATTCCAAAACTTTATTATCGTAACTTAGTAAGTCATCTAACGAAATATTAAAGCATTTACTAATTTTAACTAAAGCATCAATATCAGGATAGAATTTACCGTTTTCCCAATTAGATATTGTTTGTCTAGTAACATCTAGTTTTTCTGCGAGTTGTTCTTGTGAAAGTTTTGCATTTTTTCTCATTTCAATTATTTTTTTACCTAAATCCATAATCTTTCTCCTTTCACAAAAAACTATACATTTTTTATTATTATTTTAATATCAAATATATTTTACATTTTAAAAATTATAGTAATTATATAACTATTATACCATACAAAAACGGATTCTCATCCGTTCTGTATATCTTAATCTTCCGAACATTTTATTTTACTAATTTTTTAACTTTAGAAACATATTCTTTGGCATGATTTATGCTTAAATCACCATGATAATATCCACTTAGTATTTCTAACTCACTATTAACTAATTCGTTATGAATTTTTTTTGCAGATTTTATCATAATTGATCTTTCCTTACTTCCAACAAATACTAATGACTTTGTTTTAATATTTTGCAAATTTTCTTTACAATTGATTTTAAAAATGTAATCATATTTCTCATTGATATTTTAGAACTATCATTATAATACTTATCAAATAGACTTTCCTTTATTTTTAAACTTTTAAACTGAAGTTTAGAAAACCATTTTTTAGATATAAGACTATAGGATATTTTAATTGATGGTGTAATAAGTTTATTAGTTACTTTCATTGGATATACTAACGCACTTTCTATTATTGCATATTCACATATATTATCTCTTTTTGAAAGTATATCTAATAATATTTGACCACCTAAAGAAAGCCCTCCAATTAATTTAACATTACCATCATAGTTATCATCTATATATTTTATTATTTCATCTGCATTATCTTCTATATTAGTAAAATCATTATCACTACCTGCATGACCATCTAGTATTGGCAATATAATATGATATTCATCCTTTAATAATTCTGCTACTTCTTCGTAATTCCACCAAGATAATCCTCCACCATGTAATAGTATAATTGTATCTTTATTAGTTTTACCATATTCTTTTACTACCATAATATCTACCTCATATAAAATTATACCATACTTTCCAGTAATTTTGACAGTTCGGAATTTTACTAAAAA
>CADBGE010000098.1 GCA_902794075.1 uncultured Erysipelotrichaceae bacterium
TATAATATAAATAGGAGGGATAAAATGAAGAAACCGTTTTTACTATGTATATTAGATGGATGTGGTATAGCTCCAAAAGGAGAATATAATGCATTTGACAATGCTAATACACCAACACTAGATTATATAAAAGAAAATTATCCAAATACTATATTAGAAGCATCAGGACAACCAGTAGGACTTCCAAAAGGACAAATGGGAACAAGTGAAGTAGGACATATGAATATAGGAGCAGGAAGAATAGTATATCAGTCACTTGAAATGATAAATAAATCAATTGAAACAGGTGAGTTCTTCAAAAATGAAAATATTCTAAAAGTAATAAATCATACAAAAGAAAATAATTCAAAATTACATTTAATGGGATTAATAAGTGATGGAGGAATCCATTCACATACAAGACACTTACTAGCAATAGTTGATATGTGTAAACAACAAGGTATAAAAGAAATATATTTTCACTTGTTTACAGATGGAAGAGATACTGGAGTACATACTGCTAAAGAATGGATAAAAAAATTAGAAGATAAAATTGACGAAACAAAATTAGGTAAAATTACAACAATTTCTGGAAGATATTACGCAATGGATAGAGATAATAACTATGATAGATTAAAACTAGCATATGATGCGATATGCTATGGAATTGGAGAACACTATAATTCAGTAGATGAATGTATAGATGACCAATATTCCAAAGATATAACAGATGAGTTTATAAAACCTAGTATATTAGATGAAGGAAAACTAGCAGATAATGATGGAATAATAGTATGGAACTATAGACCAGACAGATTAAGAGAAATGTTTACTGCAATAACTAATCCAGATGAAGTTCCAATGGAAACAACAAAATATAATAATATAAAATTTGTATCAATGATGCCAATAAATGAAACAGTAAAAGGACTTACAGCTTTTGAGCATCAAGAAATAACAAATGGCTTAGGAGAGTATTTATCAAACTTGGGATTATCCCAACTAAGAATTGCAGAAACAGAAAAATATGCTCATGTAACTCATTTCTTTGATGGAGATAAAGACCTAAAGCTTCCCCATGCAAAACAAATATTAATTCCTTCACCAAAAGTTGCAACATATGACTTAAAACCAGAAATGAGTGCCGAAGAAATAACAGATAAATTACTTGAAGAGTTAGATAAAGATTATTTAGATTTTATTGTTTTAAATTACGCAAATGGAGACATGGTAGGACACACAGGTGTATATGAAGCTGCTAAAGAAGCAGTAGAATTTATGGACAAGTGTCTTAAAAGAGTATATAATAAAATCGAAGAAAAAGAAGGAACAATGATTATAACAGCAGACCATGGAAACTGCGATGTAATGGTAAACGAAGATGGAACAATATGTACAACACATACAACAAATCCAGTACCATTCCTAGTAACAAAAAAAGGTATAGAACTTAAAGAAAAAGGAAAACTTGCAGACATTGCTCCAACAATTCTAACATTAATGAATTTACCGATACCGGTAGAGATAAATGGAGATTCACTAATTAAATAGGAGGTATTATGAAAAAGAATTTATTAGGAATATCATTAATAACAATGACAGGTCTTTATGTCTTGTTATCAGCAGTTATTATTTTAATAACTATTTTAACCAAACAACCTGTAATTTATGGAATAGGAATTAGTGCCATCTTATTAATAATTCAATTCCTTATATCACCATTCTTTACAGATTTATCAATGAAATGGTTTTATAAAGCAAAATTTGACTATGAAATTCCAGCTTATTTAAAAAAATTTATAGAAGAAGTATGTCAAAAAGAAAATATGAAATATCCAAGAATAGGATTTATTGATGATGGAGCTCCAAATGCATTTACTTATGGGCATACAAAAAATAATGCAAGAATAGTAATTACAAGAGGAATATTAGAACTGTTAACAGAAGATGAGGTAAAAGCAGTTATAGCTCATGAATTAGGGCATGCAGTTCACTATGATATGTTATTTATGACAGTTGCCCAATTAGTGCCATTAGTTTTATATGGAATATATACATTATTAATGAAAACAAATAAAAACAACAGTGGTAGTAATAAAAATGATGGAGCTATAATAGCATTAATTGCATATATACTATATGTAATTAGTAACTATATAGTTTTATGGTTATCAAGAACAAGAGAATACTATGCAGATAGTTATTCAATAGAAACAACAAAAAATCCAAATTCACTTGCAAGTGCTCTTGTAAAGGTAGGTTATGGACTAACTACTTCAAATTCAACAGGAAAAAATGAAGCACCTAGATCAATTGCTTTAGGAATATTTGATTCTAATGCATCAAAATCACTTGTAGTATCTTCATATGAAAATGGAGAAGCATCAAAAGATAATATTAAACAAGCGATGAAATGGGAACAATGGAATATTTGGGCTAAATGGTATGAATTACATTCAACACATCCATTAATATCAAAAAGATTATTATATATTTCAAATAGAAGTGAAGAATTTAAACAAAAACCTTATATAGAATTTGATTTAACAAAAGATGAATCATATGTTGATGACTTTATTGTAGAATTAATTATTAATTTTTTACCTCCAATAATGTTTGTTGTTGGACTAATAATTACATCAGTATTAGCAAATAAAGATAAAATTAATTTATCAATATTATCAATGGGAATAACACTATTATTAACATTATTTACATCATTTATTAAATTCAATAGAAGACATCCAGATAAAGATTATAAAGATAATACCATAAGAGATTTATTAAGTGAAGTAAAAGTATCAAACATTACAGCTATACCATGTCAATTAGAAGGAAAAGTAATTGGTAGAGGAGACCCAGGATACGTATTTAATGAAGATATGACTATTCAAGATAAAACAGGAATAATGTTTTTAGACTATAATCAACCATTATTTGTAGTTAATAAACTATTTGCAATATTTAAAAATAAAGATAACATAGACAAGTCAATAAAAGTAAAAGGTTGGTATAGAAGAAGTCCAGTACCATATGTAGAAATAAAAAGTTATGAAATAGATGGTAAAGTAAAGAAAGTATATACATATCCACTAGCAAAAGCATTCTATGTAATAGGATTTATTATAAGTATAGCTATAATAATAGGATCTTTCATTTAAAGTAATAAGATTTTTCTTATTACTTTTTTATTTATTATGATGAATAAATTAAGTAAAATATGATATAATTAAAGAGAATAAAGAAGGTGACTAAATGGATCGGAAAAACAAAAAAGTAAAAGATGAACAAGCTCTTGAGAATAAGTGTCCTGCATGTAAAGCTTCAATTAAATTTAATCCTAAAGTAGGTAAATTTAAATGTGAATATTG
>CADBGE010000099.1 GCA_902794075.1 uncultured Erysipelotrichaceae bacterium
CATTGCTCCAGGTGCAACCCTTCAGGAATTAAACGTGAGAAAACCAATCAGTGAAACTATCTCCATTGACACTATCGGTGGAGTATTAAACGTTTCCGCTCAAATGCTTGATTCCAATTTAATCTCCGTTAATGACATGCTTCAGGATGTAGGTATTCTTATCGGCCGAAGTATTGAAAAGGCAGCTATTGACATGATTGAAAACTCATCCAAAGTTGCCACATATGATTTTGAATCAGGTGATGATACCGGTATGACCATCCTGAAAGCTCAGGAGAAATTCAAAGAATCAGCCGGAAGCTATGCTAACTTAAACAGTATGGCCGTAAGCTACAAATCATTAACAACTTTAAAATCTGACATATTCGCAAGTAACCGTAAAGTTGAACCGGTAGAATTAATCAAAAGCTATTATGGTGTTGATAATATTGATATCCTTGGAACTGCTGTCTGTGATGGTGGTTCTGAAATGGGTGATAAAACCTATATTGGTATGGACTACATTAATCCGGGAATGAAATTGTTATACTCCAGGACTACAGGAACAACCGTTGCACCTTTAGGTCCTGACGGTGAGATGTACGATTTCTATCCATTAATTGAATTTATGGAACAACCGTTGCACCTTTAGGTCCTGACGGTGAGATGTACGATTTCTATCCATTAATTGAATTTATGAGAAAAGACATTCGTGATGAATTACCTATGTATACAAAGCTATTCATACTTTCCTCCGTCGGTGTGTTAATGAACGCACCTAATAGAATAATCAAAGGTAATTTCAGAGCATAAAAGCCATAATTTAATCTCCTAAATATTTGCCCTTTCGTTAAGAGATGCGTGTAGGGGGAAAAGAATATTACTATCTCAGGTTGATATAGTGGAGTTTTGAATTGTTTTCTTCACTACATCTTCTGCTAAGAGTTTAATGACTCCAAATTCCTTAACTGCGGGGATAATCACCCTCTCCCCGCTACCTATTTCTAAAAAAATATAAACGGGTAATAGCTATAATATATAGTAGAGGCTATAAAATGAAATTATTTTTAGATAATGAAAATTCATATGCAGCAACAATAACAGTCAAAGGTAAAGAAATACAATTGCTGTTAATTGAATCTAGCATATTAATTGATTCATCTCAAATAGCTAAAATATTTGATAAAAAAGAAAAGACAGTAGCTACTAAAGTTCAGAAGTCCAAATTAGAGAAATATGAAACTGAAAACGTCAAGCTATTGAAAAACTATGGATTAATGCATCCAGATGCAATTAAACCAAAACCATTCTATGATTTAAGACAGATGCTGGAAGGACCTGCACAATACTATTTCAAACAGAATGATGAACTTGATCTTATTGATGTTATTGTTAATGTTGCAATTGGAAAACATCGTGAGTGGATCCATAACCGTGACATTAACGCCAACCATTAACTAATGGAAATCTACTTTTTAAAACTCGTGCATATATATCGGGGTTTAAAATACAAATTCAAATCCAATACCCCTTCCGTTAATGTTAATATTGCACCATTAAATCTAACAGCTATTGATGATGCATTAAAAATATCTTATCAAAAACATAGAATATTCATTCCAGTAAGAGAATTATTTTTCCAGTAATGAAATATCAAACGTTAATGTTAATGTTGATTTATCCCAACCAACACCTAATTCTTCAGTATATACCTATTGCGACTCACTTCGTTCCGTCGCAACCTGTCCAACAGAGTTGGACAGCTTATTATGAATTGACAACAATCTTTATATATCAACAATAACATATTATGTAATAACACTATTAATGTAATTACATTATTAAAGTAACTACATTTAGAAAAAAATCTTCAGGAGGAAATTAACATGGATGACGAAAAATATGAAGCAATAATTGCAAAACAACTGGAAAGAGAAAACAATATCAAAGAGCTCAAAAAAGACTACATTGACGATATTGAAAATCCTAAGAAACAGATTACTGTTAAAATATTTCCAAATACTCACAAGAAGTTAAAAGTAATTGCAGCATCTAAAGATACATCATTAGAAAAGATAGCTACAGCTATTGTGGAAGATAAAGTCGAGGAATTAGATATTGTTGATTACGTGAAAAGAGCATTTGAGAATGCTGAAGAGTTTGAGGAAGGATTCGACTGGTTAAAAAAAGAAGATGCCGATAATTCCACTTACGACCTTAACGATAAGATTTTGAAAAAAGGCAGGCCTAGAAAAAGGATTAACGTTAAAGTAACTTCTGAAACTCACATAAAATTAAGAGTCCTCTCAGCTATTCAGGACAGATCTCTGGACAAAATAGTTGGTTCCATTATTGAATATGAAATAGGCGAGGAAAATAAAATTAACACATCCAAATTAATGGATGAGCTATTGTTAGTGTTAATGTTAAATTAAGGTAACGTGGTCTTTAGGTACATATTCTATTGTTTCTGTAGGTTCTTTTTCCACCTCTATCTCTTCGAGTTCTACAGGTTCTTTATCTTTAACAATAGTTTTGTGCCTACCACTAAATAATACACTTGTTCTTGATAATGAGCTTGCATCTCCAAGTAAATGGTTATAATCTTTTGCAAGTTCATTATATTTCAATTTATGAGCATTTAATTCTTGAGTATATGCTAAAAGCATTTGCGCTTTTTCTTCAGTATTCTTTACATCAATTTCAGATTTCTGAGTTGCAAGTTTCATATCAACTTCAGCTTTTGTTTTGTCGAGTTCAACTTCAACTTCTTTAATTTTATCTTTCAGTTCTTCAAGTGCTTCAAAATGTTCTTTAGGTGAGATATAATCTTTAAGGATTGATAGAGATTGAACTTTTTCTGTTAATTCATCTATATGTGTTTGTTGTTTTTCAATGGTTTCTCTTAAATCTTTTTCTTTTGTGTCGAAACTGGATTGGAGTTCGCCTTTAGTTTCTTTAAAGCTAGCATTTAAACCAATGATATTATCATTTAACAATTTATTGGTTTCATTGATCTTGTTATTGGCATCTTTCAATTGATCGTTTTCTTTAATCAATTCTTCATTCCTGGCTGCAAGGTCATCTGAAGATCCAATCATTTCTTCAAAGGAATTTTTCCAATACTTCTCTTGACTCTTAGCAGCTTCAAGATCTTCTTTTAATTTTTCCATTTCATCTTTATCATAGACTTTAGGCCGAGCTTTAGCATCTTCAAGTTCTTTTCCAAGATTATCAACTCTAGCTTTTAGATTTGAAATCAATGCATCTTTTTCCTGAAGTTCACCTTTCAAATCTTCATCGTTAATGTCAGCTTCAAGTTCTTTGATTCTAGCTTTATAGTCATCTATCTCATCTAATTGCTTCATTAAGTCAAAGCGTTCAGCTTCAGAGATTACATAGACTTTTTCACCAATTCCAAAAACAGAATTTGGAAATCCAATCCTATTTGCATTGGCGGTATTTTTCTTAACTTCAAATTCCCTGCCAATAGCTTTGTCTGTTTTTTCAAGAGTTTTTTCATCCATCCTATTTCACCTAAATCCTTAACATACATATTTTTATCACAACTATATTTTATAGGTATTGCAATTAATTGCAATTTTATTGCAACAGAAATTGCAACAGTTGCAACTGGAATTGCAACACTATTTTGAAAATTGCAACTTTTGAACAACGTCACAAAAACTTGAAAATTGTTTAATTTTGAGATTTTGAGAAAAAAAGAAACGGCAACTGGCATTTTTCCAGGTATGCTGTTTGCTTGCAGAAACGATTAATTATTATGATACTTGTACTACAATATATGTATTATATTACAGTATTGCAATTTTGCGAAAATAGGGGGTAGTCTGGACATACTGATGTGCCACTTGACATACTGCACTTTCG
>CADBGE010000100.1 GCA_902794075.1 uncultured Erysipelotrichaceae bacterium
CCAGTCTTATGCAAAGTAAAAAGTTATGAGAAGTTAATTTAAAATCATCCCTTTTATGGGCTTTTTTTATAATTTTGCTTCTCATAACTTTGTGGCTTTTTAAAGTTTGGTTTTCAACCAATCTAATAATTCATCTTTTTCTTCGTTTGAATAATTATCCTCAATTTTCAATTTGCTTGCTGCTTCTAATAGATGTTTTCTTTTAACTTCCGGATTAGCTTTTGAATATATCTCTGTTGTCGTTACTGAGGAATGTCCTAAAATGTCACGTATATAAATAAGGTTTACACCATTCTCTAATAGGTGCATTGCTTTGCTGTGTCTTAGACAATGAGGAGAAATCGTATCAGGATAAATGGTTAGATTTTGCTCCTTTGCTTTTATAAAATGCTTCTGGAGAATATAATTTACACCTTCACGAGTGAGTTTTTCGCCCTTCGAATTAAAAAAAAGATATTCTGAATCTTTTATTTTATAAATAGTTATATACTTTTTTAGTATTTCAATCATTGAATAATCTAATGGAATTATTCTAACCTTTTTTCCTTTACCGTATAAAACTACTGATGCTGGTTTAGTCAATCTCAAATCAGGTAATTTGATATTTATAAGTTCACTAACACGTGCACCACTTTCATACAATGTCAGAATAATTGCTAAATCTCTTAAATCTCTCATATTGTTTTTATCAAATGATTTAAGCATGTCTTGAAATGCTTCTACTGTAAGATAATTCATCGGAACTGATTCTGTTTTCTTTTTATGAATCTCTAATATTGAAGTGCAGATATTCATATACTCTGGGCGATGGTAATTGACATATTTGAATAATGATTTAATCGCAGCCAATCTATTATTTCTGGTAGAAACAGATACATTTTTATTGCTTTCTAACCATTCAAGGTATTCACAAATGATGCCATATGAAAAATCAGTAATTTTAATTTTGTTTGCTTTTATACCTTTGTAGTTCATAAATTCTAAAAGCTGTACAACTGCATCTCGATAAGTTTTAATTGTATTTTCACTGGCATTTTTTTGATTGGTCAGATATCGGATAAAAAAATCACTAACCAATTTAGAAAACTCATTCATCTATATTTCACCGATTCCTTCCAAATAAATATAATGACCTGCATTAATAATTTCCTCATGTCTCTGTAGAGTTAATCTTAAGTAAATCTCTGTGTTTACGATACTTGTATGTCCAAGATAAATACTCAAATATGGCAAGGCACAGTATGGATCTTTTCCTGATTTAATCATTTGATTCAATGCATTACACGCAAAAGTATGGCGTAAAGAATGAACACAAGCGCCTCTTTTGTAACCATTTAATGGACTACTTTTTATCCCGGTCATAGGCAATATTTTATTTCTAAATACTGCGCATATAGTACCAGGGCTTCGTTTCCCACCACGTGGTGACTCAAAAAAATATGTATCACTTTCTTTAGAATATAATTGACTATAATTTGTTAACCAAGTACCAAGTGAAGATTTAAAGGGTACCATTCTAGAAACGTTTCCTTTCCCTGAACGAACGTAAATGATATTGTTTTCTAAATCAATATCATCTACTTTTAAATTTGATACTTCACCAACTCTTAATCCAGTACAGTATAGTAATCTAAATACAGTTTGATAAAAATACTTTGATTGTTCATTATTCTTAAATTTCATATTATCAACTGCTTTGAATATTCTGGTTATCTCATCATCGGAAAAAACATAAGGTATAAAATCTCTAGGCATTTTAACCTGTGCTTCGTAAGAAATATAAATATTTTCATACCCCTGAGATTTCAAAAATTTACAGAATTGTCTAAGAACGCATTCTTTGGAATGTTGAGTCCCTTGAGATAAAGAGGAGTTCGTTTCTAAATATATATCAACCATTTCCTTTGTGATTTTAATTTCACTAAGATTAAAGGAATTAAGAAAATTGTTTAGTGAAACAAGTTCATAGATCCTTTTGCTTTCTAAATTTCTATAATATCCTAAGGATTGCTTATAGGTGATATATTTTTCAAATTCATTTTTAAAAACACCTTCAAAAGTTCTTCTTTTCATAAAGGCACCTCAAGGCTTACCATTCGTAATCCCTCAATATCTATGGATAAATATTTTTCAGTTGTACTGATACTTTCATGTCCAAGAATCCCTTTAATTACTGGTAAAGGAGTATTATTCTTTAGTAGATTTGTGGCTAGACTATGTCTTAAAGAATGCGCTCCAGCCTTTTTGTTTCTTATATTAATGTTTGCCTTGATAAATGCTTTTCTTACAGTGTGAGTAAGAACTGCAGCATCATTAAAAGGAACACTTGTTTGTGTGTTGATAAAAATATATTCACAATCGTCAGATACTCTATGGTTTTTCAAATAATCAAGTAAAAGATATTTTATGTTATCTGAAATTGGCACTTCTATTGGTTGCTTGGTTTTCATTTGTATCTTTTGAATTATGTTTTTATCCCATTTAATTTCACTGAATTTTAAAAAAACGATATCACTAGCTCTTAAACCAGTTTCTGCGGCAATAAGAACCATACATTTATCTCTGATACCACATTCATTAGTTAAATCTATACTATTTATAATTTTACTAATTTCTTCTGGTGAATAATAGGATAGTATTTTGCTTCTCTTATTTGTAAAGATAATCGGATATAATTCATATCCATCATAATCTACTAATCCTAGCTTTTTCATTACATTAAAAAAGTCTCTTATTGTAAACTGAGCAGTACTTCTGGATTGAGAAGCCCAATTTTTAAACTGTACAAAACTATATACATCATTTTTCTGTATGTTTCTGATATCTCCAATTTCATTAGCTATGCAATAATCAAGAAATTGTTTAATGACTTTTAGTTTTGCTTTAATGGTAGCCTCCTTTAAGTTTTTATCTTGTTGTTTTAAATAAATATCAATGCACTTAGCTTCATCTATCATATAATCATCCTCCTTATCTTTCACTAAGTACATTTATTATATAAAGTTATGAGAAGCAAAATTATAAAAAAAAGCCCATAAAAGGGATGATTTCAAATTAACTTCTCATAACTTTTTACTTTGCATAAGACTGGTTATGCAAAGATTCTCATAACCAGTCGACCTGTATCTGCTCGCCTGGATCGGTCTCATAGGCCACATGCGGAACAGCTGCCTTCCTGAGCTCTATTCCCTTCTTTCTCGTATACCACTTGAACGTATTGTAG
>CADBGE010000101.1 GCA_902794075.1 uncultured Erysipelotrichaceae bacterium
GATTCTACTTTAACTGAGGCAGGTATTGGAGTACCAATTATTCATGATAAATATGCATATTGTCATGGTAGAAGTACTATTTGTACTAATAGGAATAATATAGCTATTTATTTAAATAGAGATACTGAACTTGATAAATTAATGTTAGATGAATTACCTAAATATTATAAAGATGTTATTGTACTGAATGTAGGTGAAGGATTAAAAGGAGAGTATAGTGCTCTTGTTGACGCGATGTATTTAACAAAATATTTAGCTGAAGTAAATAATAAAGATTTAGTTAATGTCAATTATAATCCAATAGTAAAGAAATTATATTATTTTAAAAAGAGTTTATAAGTAGATTTTATCTACTTATTTTTGTATAATAAAGTTGGTGATTAATATGAGTAAAGTTTTATTATGTTCTCATAAGTCTGATGCGGACGGAATTGGTTCAGTTATTTTAGGGAAAATGGCTTTTAATGATTTTGATTACAAATTATTTGAAGATCCAAATGATTTGGAGATTAAGTTTAGAAGAATGATTAATTCTAGAGAATTAGATAAATATGATCAGATATATATTACAGATTTATCTTTAATGGAACCTTCTATTTCTATGGTTAATAATTCTCTCTTAAAAAACAAATTATTAGTTTTTGATCATCATCAAAGAGCAATTGATTTAGGTCTTACAAAATATCCTTTTACTACGATAATTGAAGAAGATGAAACTGGAAAAAGATGTGGTACTGAGTTATTTTATAGATATTTAATTGATAATAAATTAATACCTTATAAGAAATCTATTGAGACATTTGTTGAATACACAAGAGAAGAAGATACTTGGGATTGGAAGAATAATGGAGAAAAAGGTAGAAAGGCCCATATGCTTAGTATTCTTTTTAATTATTATGGAAGAGAAGAATATGTAAATGTTATGTATGATAAGATTCTTAATAATGATAATTTTTACTATACAGAAGAAGAGTATAATATCATAAATAAAAAGATTGATGAATATAATAGAGTATTAAAAGAATATACTGATGAGATGGTTTGTTTAGTTGATTCATTTGGAGATAGGTATGGTGTTTTATTTTCAGATTATCAATACAGAAATGAATTTCCTGAATATATAATTAATGCTGGTAATCCTTGGAATATAAAATATGTTGTGATTGTAGCGCTAGATAAAGGTGAATATGGACAAAAATCTTATAGAAGAATAGATGATAATGTTGATTGTAATAGAATTGCGATGCTTCATGGTGGTGGAGGTCATGTAGGAAGTGCTGCAGTATCTATCAATGAAAGTCAAAATAAAAAAATAAAAAAAATGGAGAAGAAAAAAGCTTTAGAGTTTATAGCTAATTCATCATACGAGGTGGAATAAATAATTTATGGAAAAGTATAAGAATAAATATAATGGTGTTGTCAAAGTAGATGATACTACAACAAGAAATAAGAATATTATTATTACAAGTATAATTGGTATAGTTACTAATTTCTTTTTAGCACTTTTTAAGGCTATTGTAGGATTTTTAAGTGGATCAATTTCAATAGTTTTAGATTCTGTTAATAATATAAGTGATGTTGCGTCTTCAGTTATTACTATTATTGGTACTAGACTTGCAACAAAAGAACCTGATAAAGAACATCCATTTGGTCATGGAAGAATGGAGTATTTGTCTTCTTTAATTATTTCTATAATTATTTTATATGCAGGATTTACTTCAATTATTGAGTCTATTAAAAAACTTATTAACCCTGGAAAGTTAGAATATACAGTTTTTTCAATTGTTGTTGTTATTATTGCGGTATTTGTAAAGATATTTTTAGGTTTATATGTAAAGAGTAAAGGTAAACAATATAATTCAAGTTCTTTAATTAATTCTGGAAATGATGCATTACTTGATTCAGTAATTTCTTTTTCAACGTTATTATCTGCATTAATCTTTCTTTTAACTGGTATTTCTTTAGAAGCATATTTAGGAATTATTATTTCAATTGTTATTATTAAAACTGGTATTGATATGATTAGAAGTGCAACTTCTTCTATTTTAGGTGAAAGAGTTGATATTGAATTAATTAAATCTGTAAAGAAGACGATTCTTTCTTATCCTGATGTATTAGGAGTATATGATATTATATTTAATAATTATGGTCCAAATTCATACTATGGATCTGTTCATATAGAAATTGCTAATACTCATTCAATTGATTATGTTGATGAATTACTTAGAAATATTACATCAGAAGTTTATACAAAACACGGAATAGTTTTATCTGCTATTGGTATTTATTCAATTGATAAAACAAATCATGATGTAAGAGATGCAAGAAAAAGAATCAAAAAAATATTGAGTAAATATAATACAGTTTTACAAATGCATGGTTTTTATTTTAATAAGAAAAAGAAAACTATACAATTTGATATAGTAATTAGTTTTGAAGAGATTAATAAATCTAAATTATATGATGAGATATATAATAAAATAAAAAAAATATATCCTGATTATGATATAAATATTTCTTTTGATAATGATTTTAGTGTTTCAATTTAGTTTACACTTCTAATGAATTATTTATTGTAAATATTTATAATTGATGTAATAATTGTAATATGGAAGGAGATATGAAAAATGAGTGATAAAGGAAAAGGTTTATTATCATATTTATTAGGTTGGTTAGGTGGATTAATAGTACTTGCTGGAATGAAGAATAATACAAAGAGAGATGTAATGAATGCTGCACAAGGTATTATAATAAGTGTTGGAAATATTATTGTAAGTGTGGCTGCAGGATTTTTAGGGCGTTATGTTCCATTTTTTCCGGGAATTATAAGTATATTATTTTTTGCTTTAATTATTATTGGAGTTGTAAATGTATTGAGTGATAAGGATCCAAAACTTCCGGTTATTGGAGATATTGCTGAATCTTTATTTGCTAAACAGTTAGCAGATGCACCTGAGTTTATTAATCCAAATGGAGGAGTAAATTTTGATTCAAATACGGGAGAACCTATAAATAAACAACCTGAAGCTAACTTTGATCCAAATACGGGAGAACCTATAAATAAACAACCTGAAGCTAACTTTGATCCAAATACAGGAGAACCTATAAATAAACAACCTGAAGCTAACTTTGATCCAAATACAGGA
>CADBGE010000102.1 GCA_902794075.1 uncultured Erysipelotrichaceae bacterium
CCTTGATATGTTATGGCAAAAAGAAATAACAGATGAATCATATGATACAGAATTATTAGATATTGTTTATCTAAAAGATAATTCATATAGAATGCTTATTTCATATAATAACTCAATAGAAAATAAATATAAATTATTAAATGGTGATAGTGAATGTAATATTACAAGTACTATAAAAGAAGATTTTGATTCTAATGATACACCTAAACTAATAGAAATAGATGATTATTACCTAGTATATGGCTATAATCATAATATAAAACTAAAGAATGATAAATCAACTTCATATTATGTAATTAAATATAATAGAGATAATCAAGAAGAATGGGAAACTATAGGAAATACTCCTGTAAATGATGAAAAAAGTATAGAACTTCAACCATTAGTAGAAAATAAAAAAGTAACAAGTTATTTAATTATGACAACAAATGATAGCGATTTAAGTATAGAAATAACAAAAATAAAATTAGATGGAGTTATAGAAAATAAAATAAAAAAAATAAATAATGAATATTATAAGATTAATAAGTTCATCTCATATAATGATATATTATATTTTGTTGGACAAATAAGTTGCCCTGAAGATGATAACTGTGATTATGATATGAAATCATTATTATTAATTAGTACAGAAGATAAAGTAATCGAAGTAAAAGAAGAAGATAATAAAGCTATAATCGTAATAACAGTATCAATAATAGTATTCTCAGTATTACTATATATACTTAGAAAATATCAAAAAAAGAAGAAAAATTAAGTTTTTTTCTTCTTTTTATATATAAAACTACCAAGTAAATTAGAAAAACAAATAATTGTAATATAAATAAGTGTTTTATAATCAAATTTAGAACATATAATACTGATACAAATTAATAGTAAAGATAATATCAAACAAAATAATAAAACAAAATTTTTTATCTTAGATATTTTACTGATCTTATATCCATTAATAATAAAAATAATTATAAGAATTAATAATTTCATAATCTTAAAAATATTATTATTAATAATATTATAATAATTTAAAATAGATATAATACTTATTGAAAGAATAATATTAAATAAAGTATATCCAATTGTTTTTAGTAATTTCATAATCCACCTCTCTAATATATATGATAAGTATAAAAAAATAATAACTGGTAAAAATAATAATGGTGATTAAATGAAATATCTTATTATATCTTTCAGAAGTTTTTTATTTTATATAATGATTGTACTAGTATATAAGGTAATGGGAAAAAGAGAAATAGGAGAGTTATCTATAATAGATTTAATAGTATCTTTATTTATTGCAGAACTAGTCGCAATATCAATTGAAAACTATAATGAATCATCTTTAATTACAATTATTCCAATAATTATTATTGTATTTCTTCAACTATTAACGTCAAAAATTTCTTTAAAGAATAAAAAGGTAAGAGATATTTTAGATGGAAAACCTTCAGTAATTGTTAATAGAGGAAAAGTTAATTTTAAAGAGATGTTAAAACAAAGATATAATTTAGATGATTTACTTGTTCAACTAAGAAATCAATCTATAAAATCTATAGAAGAAATAGATTATGCCATTTTAGAAACAAATGGAAAACTATCAGTATTTAAAAAAGATAATAATAATAAATATCCTTTACCAATAATTATAAATGGAATTATAGACGAAGATACACTAATTCAAATTAATAAGAATAAAAAATGGATAGATAAAGAATTGTCAGAAAAAAATATTAAATTAGAAAATATCTTTTATAGTTTTTTTCAAAATAATAGTTTATATATAATTGAAAAAGATAAGATAAAGTGACATATTATTTAGATTATATTTAATAAAATAGCATGGTTATAAGATAAAGTGACATATTATTTAGATTATATTTAATAAAATAGAGATTATATTTAATAAAATAGTATTGGTGATAATATGAAAAAAATACTATTTTTTTTATTTTTCTTTTTAATAATTATAATATTTCTTCCAACAGAAAAAGAAGCACAGGAAGAGTTAAGGGGAATATATTTTAGTTATATAGAAATAACTAAATACTTAAAAGATAAAGATGAAGAAACAAGTAAGAAAAATATAAAAGAAATTATAGAAAATATTAAAAATATGAACTTAAATACTATAGTTATTCAAGTAAGACCATCTAGTGATGCAATATACTATTCTAAAATATTTCCAATTAGTAAATACTTATCAGATAATAATACATATCCATATGATGTCCTAGATTTTATTATAGAAGAATCACATAAAAAAAATATAAAGGTCTACGCTTGGATTAACCCATATAGAGTAAGTACAAAACCGGATATTAGTGAAATTACTGAAAGTAATCCTGCATATAAGTATTTAAATACTGACACAATATATATTAATAATGGAATATATTTTAATCCCTCAAAAAAAGAAGTGAATGAAATAATAATAAAGGGAATAGAAGAAATTACTAAATATGATGTAGATGCAATATTATTTGATGATTATTTTTATCCAAATGATGAAATAGATATAGAAGACTATAATAAAAAATCAAAAGGTGAATCATTAGAAGAATATCATTTAAATATTGTAAATAATTTAATAGAAGAAGTACATAGTACATGTAAAAAATATAATAAACCATTTGGAATTGCCCCAGAAGGAAATATAGAAAATAATTATCATAAAAATTATGCAGATGTAAAAAAATGGTTAGGGAATGAGAATTATGTAGACTTCATTGCTCCTCAAGTATATTATGGCTTTAATAATAGTAATAAGCCTTTTGTTAATACATTAAATGAGTGGACTAATATAAATAAAAAAAATATTGATTTTTATGTTTCTCTTGCTTTTTACAAAGTAGGAATAGAAGATAATTATGCCCAACTTGGAAAAAATGAATGGCTAGAAAATGATAATATAATTATGAAAGAAATAATATATTCAAGGACTGTTAAAGGATATAAAGGATTTATACTATATAGATATGATAATGTATTTAATGAAGAAGATTATACAAATACAAGTAAAAATGAAGTAAAAAACATAAAAAAAATATTAAAATAGTTCAAAAAAAAATATAAATTAGTTATAATTTATATAAAGGTAGTGATAATATGAAAAAAAAAGGATTTACATTAGTTGAATTATTAGTAATGTTGGTTGTTTTATCAATATTAATTGGTATATCTGTTCCAAATATAGCAGGTATTATTTCAAATAATAGAAAAAGTATGATGCTAGATGATGCTAACAGAATGCTTGATAATGCTAAAGTAAGATTAAGTGTAAATGAAAGTGAATATACTCCAAGTATTGATAATTGCGTATTATTAAGACTAAGCATTTTAGATAGAAATGATGATTTTAAAAGTGGTCCTAATGGAGGTGTATATGATAAAAATGAGTCATTTATTCTAATAAGACGTGATCAATCTTCATCAGAAATTGAATATAAATATTATCTAAGATTAATAGAAGTAAAAAATGAAAAAAATTATGGAATAAATTTTGCATCATCCACAGATGTAGAAAAAAGAAATAAAAAAATATTAGATGAAAAAGTAGAATTAAATAATATTGGAAATAGAAAATATAATAGAAAAGATTTTGAAAAATACAAATATAGTGATGAAACAAGTTTTTGCGCTAGTATAACAGATGTAAAATAGTCTTATGTAAAAATTGTAAAGATGAAAAAATTCTATTGCAATTGAAAAAATCATATGTTATTATGAACTTGTAATAAAAATAGAAGGAGAGAATCAAATGAAAAAATTAGGACAAAAAGGATTTACATTAATAGAGTTACTTGCTGTTATAACAATTATGGGTATCTTATTACTAGTTGCAATTCCAGCAGTATCAAGAACAATTGAAAATTCAAGAAGGGATACATTTGCATCAACAGCTACTGAATATTTAAATGCTGTAAGAAATGCAGTATTAGCTGATAATATTGAATGTGGTTCAGGTGATACTAAAACAGTTGCTTCAGCAACTCCAGATGGATGGTATTATTTTACTATTGATACTACTGCAGATGGAACAAAAGATTTAATGGAATCTGGTGGAAAATCACCATTTAGTAATTCAGATATGAAAGGATATGTCTTATGGCATAAAGCTACATCAAATGCAGGAGCAACAAATGAGAAAGTAACAACAAATTATTGGATGGAATTAGTAGATAGCGGAAAACATGGATTTGATTCATGGAAAACAGATAGTGAGCTTAAAAGAGCAAATATTTCAACAAACACATCAAAAGGAACATCTGATTTAACTGCACCAGCAATAAATGACTCAGTTGGAGGAACAACAATTTCTACTGATCCAGTAGCTTGTCAATTATCATAATTAATATTTAAAGAACTTCAAAATAAGTTCTTTTTTCATGCTATAATAAATATGGAGGTATTAAGATGTTATATATAGGAAGTCATGTAGGATTTAAAAAAGATACACAACTACTAGGAAGTTTAGAAGAAGCACTTTCATATAATGCTAATACATTTATGTTTTATACAGGAGCACCTCAAAATACAAAAAGAAATAAAATTGAGGATGGACTTACATTACAAGCTTTAAATATTATGAAAGAAAAAAATATTGACTATTCAAAAGTAGTAGTTCATGCACCATATATTATAAATTTATGTAATGAAAATAACTTTGAATTTTCAGTAAACTTTTTAACAGAAGAAATAGAAAGAGTAAATCAATTAGGAGTAAAATATCTTGTCCTTCATCCAGGAAGTCATGTAGGATTAGGCCAAAAACAAGGAATAGAAAATATAATTAAAGGAATTAACCTTGTACAAGAAAATGTAAAAGATACATCAAATGTAACGATACTACTAGAAACAATGGCTGGTAAAGGTAGTGAAGTTGGAAAAACAATAGAAGAAATAGAAGAAATAAT
>CADBGE010000103.1 GCA_902794075.1 uncultured Erysipelotrichaceae bacterium
GAAATACATTTGATTCATTTGATGTAAGACAAATGGCTCCTAGTGCTCAAACTATTGAGCCTGTTGTTACTGCAAATGCAGTTCTTGCTTTAAGACTTAGATTATTAAATAAATTTATAAAAGAGTATGACAAAAATTACAATCAAGAAATAAATGTACACAGAAGTTTATAAATAAAAAGCATTTAGTTTTTACTAAATGCTTTTTTTATCCTGGGATATAGTTATATGGATTAGTAATATAATTTATATATGTATAATAGTTGCCTGGTCTATTATAATCCCATCCTACATCATTTGACATTTCTAGATGCAAGTGACATCCTGTTGACCATCCTGTTGATCCTACGTAACCAATAACTTGTCCAACATATACATCTTGATTAGTACTTACGGCATAACCTGAAAGATGGGCATATTGCGAGAATACTAATCTTCCATTATAATTATGAACAATCATTACCATTTTTGCTCCATAAATGTCTTTATTACTTCCAACATAATATACTCTTCCTGTTGCTACTGCTCTTACTGGAGTTCCACATCCTTCTGCAAAGTCTAATCCTTTATGTCCTGAATATCCATTCCAATAGAATCCTGTTGAAATATAATTGTAACTATTTAAAGGTGATGCGAATCCGTTAGCTCCTATTAGGTAGCCACCGCCTCCGCCACCTCCGCCGCCTCCGCGACTTACTCGTTTTGGTTTATCACAATCAATTCCTATCGTATCTGATGATTTACATCCTATACTCTTATAATATGATACTCTTTCTTGATAGTATGATAATTGTCCTTTTATATTAGGAACAGTTCCTTCCATACTAGAAATATTTCCCTTAATTTTTTTAGATTGTTCTCTCATCTCTTCTGTTAGTTTATTAAGTTCTACTTTTTTATTTTCTAATTCTTTTTGTTTTTCTTGATTTTGCCTAACTAATTCTTTAAGTTCTTTCATAACTTTATCATTATAATCTGTTAATTGCTCTACTATAGAAAGTCTATATATCATATCTGTTATATCTGTTGCTCCAAAAGCATATTCAAGATATACATTTTCTCCATTTGAGATTTGATAATATTCCATTAACTTTTTAGATTCTTTTTTCTTATTTTCTATCTCTTCATTATTCTTTTTTATTTCTTCTTCAATTTTTTTTATTGCTTCTTCTGTATCTTTTATTTGTTTTTCATAATCTGCTAGTTTTTGTTGTACTTCTTCTAGTTCTTTTTTACTAGCCGCAATTTGATTATTTTTATCATTCAATTCATTTTTATATTTTTCCAATTGATCTTCATATTCTTGAAGTGTTGTCGCATTAATATCTTGTGGTATTAACAAAACAATTGATAATATAAATGATAATACAATTACTACTTTCTTCATTATACTTTTAAATACTTCCTTACTGCACTGGCACTTCCAACCATACCGACTAGTATTCCAATACCTAATACTGCTAATGAAGTTTGATAGATAAATGGTTCTGGTTTAATTAATTTAATTAACTCAGAGAATAAATATCCATTAAAATGCTTGTATAATGCTGTGTATCCATACATTGTTATACCAATAGGAACTATTGATCCAAATAATCCTAAAATCATTCCTTCAATTATGAACGGTGTTTTAATTGTAAAGTTACTTGCTCCAACTAATCTCATTATTGAAATTTCTTTTTTTCTTGCTGAGATTGTTAATTTTATTGTATTGATTATTAAGAATATAGTTACTAGTACAAGAGCAATTACAATTCCATATGTTACTTTTTCTACAGATGAGAATGCAGTAACCATTTTATCAACCATTCCTTCACCATATCTTACTACTGCAACTGTTTTCATTTTTTCTATTTGTTCTGCAGTATTTTTTATTTTTTCTATATCTTTAACTTTTACTTGAAAAGTATCTTTTAATGGACTATCTTCATTTTCCCATGTTTCTAATACAGTGTTAAATACATCTGACTCTTGTTGCATCTTTTCTTTAACTTCTTGTTTTGTTTGATATGTATATTTACTAACATTTGATAATTTACTTATTTTCTCTTCTACTTCCTTTGCGTCCTCTTGTGTAGCTGAATTATCTAAAAATACAACTATTGTCATATCTTTTTCAATTTCTCTTGTAAAGTTTTGAACATTTAGTGAGGCAACAATTGCTACTGCAACTATTATTAAAGTTATTGTTATACATGATATTGAGGCTAATGATAAACTAAAGTTTCTTATTACACTTTTAAAAGCATCTCTAACGCTTCTTCCTAACATTCTAAATAGCTTCATTTTGATATTTTCCTTTCTGTTTGAAATTTACTAAGTGTCCATCTTTTAGTGTAATAACTTGTTTTTTCATTTTATTAACTATTTTTTCGTCGTGTGTTGCCATTAAAATAGTTGTTCCTCTATTTTTATTAATATCATCTAATACTTTCATAATTTCCATACTTTTTTCTGGGTCTAAGTTTCCTGTTGGCTCATCACATAATAACAATTTTGGATTATTTACAATAGCTCTTGCAATTGATACTCTTTGTTGTTCTCCTCCTGATAATTGATCAGGATAACTATGAACTTTATTTTTAAGTCCTACATCTTCTAAAGCTTTAAGTACTTTAACTCTAATTTCATCTTTCTTTTCTCCAATACATTCTAATGCAAATGCAACATTCTCATATACCGTTAATTTTGGTAATAGTCTATAATCTTGGAATACAATCCCTAGTTTTCTTCTTAATTTGTATACTTTTTTATTTTTTAATTTAGCAACATCAAGTCCACCAACTATTACTTGTCCTCTTGTAGGTTTCTCTTCCCTATATAGCATTTTAATTAATGTTGATTTTCCACTTCCAGAACCACCTATTATAAATACAAATGATCCTTTCTCTATTGCTAAGTTTAAATCATAGATGGCTGTAACTCCATTTTTATATCTTTTTTCGACATTTTTTACTCTTATTAAATCCATCTAATTTATCACCACCTTAGTATCTTTAATTATAACATACTTTTGGATATTAAAAAAGTAAAGTTTTATACTTTACTTTATTTTCCTTCTACTTGGTATGAATCAGTTGCTGTAAAGAAAACTTTTTCATCTATAGTTTTAATTCCTTCCGTTACTCTATAATATTCTCTTGATGGTATAACAGTCATTAAAACTTTTCTTTTTTGTTCTTTGAAACCACCTTTTACATCAAAAACTGTTACATCATGTCCTAATACATCTAAAATATATTTTTTTATTGCTTCTTCTTTTGATGTAATTATATAAAATGCTTTATTATTTGAAATACCTAATAAAACTTTATCTAATACAATATTATTTATATATAAGAATATTATTGCATATAATGCAGTTGTTGTTCCAAAAAAAAGTGATCCAACTAATACTATTGTAACATTTATTACTAAACTTGATTTAGCTATTGATATTTGTTTTCTTTCAAATAGTATTTGACTTATAATTGGAAAACCACCATTACTATATCCAGTTTTATACATTAATCCATTTGCTACACCACTTAGTACTCCGGCAAAGATTACAAGTAATAAGACATCTGGATTATCAGATACAACTTTTGTTAATGGAGATGTTAATTGTACTAATTGTACTAATATTGGATATATAAATAATGCTAATAATGTTCCTAATGTTCTTTCCTTACCTAAATATAGGAAACTTGTTATTACACATGCAAGAGATAATAAGAATAACATTATGGCAGGATTAATTCCATATACATAATGTGTTATTGTTGCTATACCTGGTGTTCCTCCTGTTACTAAATTTAGAGGAAGTAAAAATAAGTTATATAAAATCGCACTTAAAAACAATGATATTAGCATCAATACTATTCTTGTTACTTTATTATCATTTCTAACATAATCAATTATCTTTTTCATTTTACTCACCTCCATATAGTTCATATGAATCCGTTACTATAAAGAATGCTAATTTATCAATTCTTTTAATTCCAGATTTTAGTGTATAGAAG
>CADBGE010000104.1 GCA_902794075.1 uncultured Erysipelotrichaceae bacterium
GTTTGAAAAAGTAACACATAAAATTCCTATGATGTCATTAAGTGATGTATTCTCAGAAAGTGAGCTTATTGCCTTTGATGAAAGAATAAAAAAAGAAGGCATTAATCCAGAATATATGTGCGAGTTAAAAATAGATGGATTATCAGTTTCTTTATCATATGAAAAAGGAAAACTAGTTAGAGCAGCTACTAGAGGAGATGGAACAACAGGAGAAGATATTACACATAATGTAAAAACAATTAAAGTAATTCCATTAAAGCTTAAAGAAGAAATAGATATTGAAGTACGTGGGGAAATCTTCATGAATAAAAAAACACTTGAAGAGTTAAATGAAAAAAGAAAGAAAAAAGGTGAACCACTACATGAATAAAAAAACACTTGAAGAGTTAAATGAAAAAAGAAAGAAAAAAGGTGAACCACTACTTCAAAACTGTCGTAATGCAGCAGCAGGCTCAATTAGACAGTTAGACTCTAAAATCGCAGCAGAAAGAAAATTAGATAATTTTATTTATCACTTACCAGATCCAGAAGATTATAATTTAAACACACATAGTGAAGCACTAGATTTTATGAAGAAATTAGGGTTTAAAATGAATCCAAATAATAGATTAGTAAAATCAATTAAAGAAGTTATAGAATTTATTAATGAAAAAGGAAAAATAAGAAAAGATTTACCTTATGATATAGATGGAGTAGTAATAAAAGTTAATAATATTAAAGAGCAACAAAAACTTGGTTATACTGCAAAATACCCTAAATGGGCAACTGCGTATAAATTTCCTGCAGAAGAAGTACTAACAAAATTAAAAGATATAATATTTACAGTAGGAAGAACAGGTCAAATTACTCCAAACGCAGTCTTAGATCCTGTAATAGTAGCAGGCTCAACTATTTCAAGAGCAACACTTCATAATGAAGATTATGTAAAAGAAAAAGATTTAAAAATAGGAGATATTGTCTCAATTAGAAAAGCAGGAGATGTAATTCCTGAAGTAGTAGAAGTAAAAAAAGAAAGAAGAACAGGATCTGAAAAAGATTTTGTAATGATAGAAAACTGCCCTATGTGTGATACAAGATTAGTAAAGAAAGAAGGACAAGTAGATTATTTCTGTCCAAATAAGAACTGCCCTGCAAGACACATGGAAGGACTAATTCATTTCGTATCAAGAAATGCCATGAACATAGATGGTTTAGGAGATAGAATAATAGAAGACTTCTATAACTTTCACTTTATTGAATCAATAGTAGATATTTATTCATTAAAAGAACATAAAAAAGATTTAACAAGATTAGAAGGTTTTGGAGAAAAGTCAATTACTAATTTGTTAGATGCAATAGAAAATAGTAAGAATAATTCATTAGAAAGATTATTATTTGGACTTGGAATACCACATGTAGGTTCAAAAACAGCTAAACTATTATCAATGCATTATGAAACACTAGATAATCTAATGAATGCAGAAATGGAAGAACTAACAAATATCAGAGATGTAGGAGAAATAATTGCGAAAAGTTTAAAAGAATATTTTGAAGATGAACGAAATAAAGAAATAATAAATAAATTAAAAGAAATTGGACTAAATACAAATTATTTAGGAGAAAAGATAGAAGTAAAAGAAGAGTTCTTAGGAAAAACTTTTGTCTTGACAGGATCACTAGAAATATTCACAAGAGAAGAAGCTCAAGAAAAAATAGAACAATTTGGAGGAAAAACATCTTCATCAGTATCTAAAAAAACTTCTGCAGTAATAGTAGGAAAGAATCCTGGAAGTAAATATACAAAAGCTCAAGAATTAGGAATACCAATCTGGACAGAAGAAGAGTTTGAAAAAAGGATATCATAATTATTGAAAAAAAACGAAAAATATGATATAATTATAAGGCTTTTCAAGGAGGGGGATTATGCAAAAACAAGAAGAATTATTAAATCAAATAAAAGATAAATATAATCAACCATTTTTTATTGGATATAATATGTTAACTGAAAGTCTTAAACATAAAGATATTAAAAACGGCTTATCAAAGTCATTGGGTTTAGCACAAATATTTTTAGATTCTGACAATGTAATCATATATAAGAAAAGTCATAATGATAAGTACCAAGATTTTAAAAAATCAAGTTTATCAAAAGATAATGATATAAACGTAAGAGATTATATTAATAGTAGAGATATTAGGAATATTATATATTGTAAAGAATATTATTTTGAAAACAATAAAATCAATAATATGTCAATTCTACCTATAACAAGTGATAAAGAATATATTATAGTGATAGTAAATTCAAAGAAAATAGATTCAAAGGATTATAATATATTCCTATCAATATTAAAGGATACTTTTGAATTATTAATTAGTAAGATGAACAATTATAATGAAATGAAAGAACAAACAGAAGTAGATGCTCTAACAGGATTAAAAAACAGACAATCATATAATAGAGACATTGAACTAATTAATAAAAGTAATGAAAAAGTAACATTCACAATTCTTGATTTATTTAGATTAAAATATATAAATGATAATATAAATCATTTCACAGGAGATTGCTATATAAAGAAAACTGCAGAAATATTAAAGGAGTTCTTTCCTCCTACAATAAATATTAATGGAGAATTAATGAAAACAGGAGATGAAGTTTATAGAATAGGTGGAGATGAATTTATAATTATATCAAGAAGCAAATCAGACAGTCAGGTAGAAGCAATCATGGAATATGTAATGCTTCAAATAGAAGAAATGGACCTAGATGTTAGTAGTGATATTATAAAAGGAATAAATTACGGAACCGTAACTAGAAATAATGGAGAAACAACAGATGAATTGTATAAAAAAGCAGATAAAGAATTATCAGAAGATAAGCAAAAAGCATATAAAAGATACGGACTAAATAGAAGAAGATAATCTTTACAAAACATACATATTATTGTATAATATGCACCAAGTAACGAGGTGAATATATGTTAAGTAATATGATGAATAAGAAAAAGCCTTCAAAAAGTGAAGAAGAATTATTAGCTTTATATAATGAAGAACCAGAAGAATATATAATATATTCAGAAGATGAAAATAATGGCTATGAAGAATATAGAGTAGAAATAGAAGATGAAGATAAAGAAGAAGTAATTATTGAAAAAGAAGAAGAAGTAAAAGAACCAAAACAAAAAAAGAAAAAAGGAAAACTAGTAAACAAAATACTAAATATTATCTTAGTAATAATAATTGCTATTATACTACTTGTTATAACAGATGTAATACTAGTATCAAAATTCAATATAGGACCATTCTTCGCAATACCAGTAAAAACATA
>CADBGE010000105.1 GCA_902794075.1 uncultured Erysipelotrichaceae bacterium
CGATACTAGGAATTTTAACAACTCTTGCAGTAGCAGCGTACTCAAGATATATTGATAAAGCAAAAGCACAAAAAGAAAAGCAAAATGAAGAAACAATAATTGCAGCTGCAAAAGCTTATTTAAATACTAATACCGATGAAAGACCAAGAACTATTGGAGAATCTACAAAAATAACTCTACAGACTTTAAAGAAAACTAATTATTTGAAAGAAGATATTAAAAATAGAAAAGATGAATCTTGTATGGAAAAATCTTATGTATATGTATATAAAAACGATTATACAAGATACTCATACAAAGGAATATTATATTGTGGTAATGATAAAGTTAATCCAGATGAAGAAATTCCAAAACCTGTAGTTAGTAATTTTAATTTTTCTGATATGAATGAAATAAATAATGCTTCATTTAGTATGACACTTAAAGGAAGTAGTGATGAATCTGTTGGAATAGAAAGCTATAACTACACAATATCATTAATAAATAATGATAACGAAGAAAAGAAAGAAGTATATGCATCAGGTGCAATTAATGGAAGAGAAAACAAAAAAATTTATTTAAATAAAATAATGATAAGAGACTATATAAAAATGACAGACTATAATTCAGTTAAAGTTACTGTAATTGTAAGAAATAATCTAGGTGGAGTAACTGAATATGTTAAAACATCACCATTTTATGACAATAAAGGTCCAAAATGTAGTTTTATTGAAGGAGAAGCTCCTCAAGACGATTGGATTAATAAAGAAGACATTTTAAATAATCAAAAAAGACAAATATCAGTATATTGTAATGATGAGTATGGATCAGGCTGTCTTAGAAATAAATTTTCTAAGACCTGGCCAGATAATAATAAAGAAAGTATTGAGTATTCTACAATTAGAATTACAGATAATAATAAGAATAATACAGACTGTTCAGTAAGAGTAAATATTGATAATAAAGCCCCAACTATCAATGTAAAACTAGTAGACTATTCAACACTTACAGAAACAGTACAAGATGGAGAACAAAAGACTATTGAAAGCAAAAGCTTCCCATCAAATATAAATGGTTGGCTAAATAAAGACAAATATCCATCTGGAGTAGAATTTGAAGTAAATGTATCAGATGATATAAGTATATCTAAATATAAATGGGAAACAAACGGTAGTGAATCAAAAGAAGAAATATTAAATAATAATAGTAATTCTCAAATTGATTCATCTAAATTTAAAATATCATTAATAGATGAAGGTATTAGAAGTGGAATACTTACCGTATATGATAAAGCAGGAAATAGTACAAGTATTACTATTAATGCTAATATTGATAGAACTGCTCCAACTAATCCAACAGTATCTGGATATAAGAAAAAATCATCTGCAGATATATCATCATCTGAAGGATTAGAAACTTATACATTTAATAGTTGGTATAAAGGTTATGTATATACAGAAGCAAAAAATTCACAAGATAATTTATCAGGCTTAGATGGATACTATTGTACGACAAAAGGTCAAAAAGAAGATATAACTAATAAGAAACAAAGTAGTAGAAACGTAAATATAGAAGGAAAAGTAAGCGTAAAATATAAAGCATGTGATATAGCAGGTAATTGTACAAATAATATAGAAAATATGGTTCTACTAGATAGAAGTGCACCAGTAATAGAATGTAATATAACTAAATCTAAAGGAATAACAATTACAAAGAAAACAGATAATGATGCGTCAGGAGTAAACGACTCATCATTAAGATATGTTGCATCAATGGCCTCATCAAAAGATACAATTCAAGCAGCATGGCAAACAAGTAATGATAGAATAATTGAGAAATTGAATTCACCTTCAACATGTGGAGATGCTTCACTAAAAGGTTATGTCTCAGTAGCAGATGTCTTAGGAAATACTGATATATATAAGTGTTCAAAAGAAGTTACACAACCAACATGTTGTAGTGAATCAAATCCATTTGGATGTGATGTTTATAGCGCTTGTCGTGTAAATATAACCACAACAATATTTGAAAAATCAACAACCGCAACAGAAACAGGTTATGTATATCATGATGATGATGGTTATACAAAACTATATCATTTAGGAAAAAAAGAAAATGGAAAAACATATGTCTGCGCAGAAATAGGAGGAGAATACGGAGGATATTTCTATACAGGAGCGAGTTGGATAGATTGGTCAGATAAAAAAGTTACGGTAAATGGTAAATCCTGTTATAAAGTATGGATATATTCAAATTGTGTAGGTAAAGGTAATTCAAACTGTTCAAGTAAACAATGCAAAGGATAATATATAAAACCTATCATTTAAAATGATAGGTTTTTGTTGTATAATAAAAAAAGGTGGTAATATGAAAAAAATAATAATTTGTCCAAACGAAGAAAAGTTAAATATATTAAATAGACTTAATAATGTTAATGAACTACATACAATAAAATTCATGACTAAAAATGAATTTATAAATAATTATTATTTTTCATATAATTCAAAAACTATATATTATTTAATGAATAAATATAAATTAAATATAGATGTAGTAAAAGTATATTTAAATAACTTATATTTTATAGATATTAATAAAGAATATAAAAATAATAAATTAGTATTTTTAAAAAATATTAAACAAGAACTAATAGATAATAATCTTTTATTCTTTAATAATATATTTAAAGAATATATAAAAGATAAAGAAATTGAAGTTATAAATTATTATGATTTAGATAAATATTTAGAAAAAGATTTAAAATCCACCACGGAGATATCTAACTATAATTTAAATATCAAACCTCATGAGTTTAACACGATAGAAGGAGAAATAGAATTTATTTGTATCGAAATAAGAAAATTACTAGAAAGAGGAATTGATATAAATAATATTTATTTAACTAATGTATCAGAAGAATATAACTATATATTAAGTAAAATGTTTAGTTATTATAATATTCCAATAAATATTCCATT
>CADBGE010000106.1 GCA_902794075.1 uncultured Erysipelotrichaceae bacterium
CCATCTTTAGCTTTTTTAGTTTCCTCTTCTAAGTTCATATATCCTCTAAAATATGGATTATCATAGCAAAGCTCACCAGTTTCTCCAGGCTTAACTTCATTTCCATCTTCATCAAGTAATTTAATATTCAAACCTTTCAATGTAGGCTTTCCAATAGGACAAACCTCATATGATTTATCAATCTTAAACATACTTACAATAAAAGCACTTTCACTCATCATGTAAGTATTACATAACTTAACACCATCTGCATATACATTATTAGCAGGTTCACTACCAACAATTAATGTTTTTAAGAAAGGTCCAGTAGTACCTTTTAACATTCTTACATAAGATGGAGTTAAGAATGTTAAAGAAATTGTCTTTTCTAACATAAACATCTTTAATGCAATTGGATTTTTTAAAGTTGCATAAGAAACAATATAAAGTTTTATATTACCCAAATCACTACCAGCATATAAAACATACATTAAGAAAATTGTTGAAGCAATAAAGTTAAGTGGTGCAACTAAAGCTCCATGTTCATTACCTTTAACTAAAACTTCATTTTCATTAATTCTAACAGAATCAACTGCTCTTAAAATATTTCCATATTCATGTAAAACACCTTTTGGATTTCCAGTAGTTCCAGATGTATATATTGCAAAAGCAGCATCATGTAAATCCGCAACAACAAAACCTTCCTTTGGATCAAGTTTCATTATTTCTTCCCAATTATCATTATTAATTTCTGCTTTACAATTACAGTCTTTTCTAATAAATTCAATTCTTTCAGGTGCATAGTTATCTTCAACTATAGTAAATGCTGCTCCAGCTTTCCACACACCTACCATTGCCATAACAGGTTGAACACCTCTAGGTAAATTAATTAAAACAAAGTCTTCACGTCCTACTCCAATTTTAGATAAATAAGCATATATTTTAGCAGACACTTCATCTATTCTTGCATAACTTATACCTTTTGTATTAACCTCATCATAAATAAATGTCATGTTAGGACTATTCTTAACATTTTCATTAAATTTTTCTACAAATGATAACACTTTAATCGCCTCCAAACTTCTTTTCAATTATTAAAATATTCTTATTATCCTTGTATTCGTATTTTACCTTATCCACCATCTTTTTAACCATAAATATTCCAAGACCACCTATTTGTCTATCATCACTTGATAAACTTGTATCAGGATCATCTTTTTCTAATGGATTAAATGGATTTCCTTCATCTTCAAAAGTAAGTATTAATTTATTTTTATCAAATAAAACTTCAATTAAAACATCACCAACATCATCATATGCATATTTAGCAATATTTACAAATATTTCCTCAATCACAACATCTAGCTTCATAGATTGATTTTTTTCAACTTTCTTATCAATAACACTATGTACATATGATAGTACATTATCAAGTTCTAAAACATCTGCCCTAAATACTTGTTTTCTTTTTATTTTAGACTTTCCAATATATTCAAAACATAACATCGTTAAATCATCAAACTGTACTGCACCATTTACAAATTTATCAACATCATCCTTCATACTATTAAGTATTCCTGTACAACTAGACTCCTTAACTTTATTTAGTGACTTAATCATATTATCAAGACCAAACATTTTATCGTTATCGTCTTCCGCTTCAGGTACACCATCAGTATATACAAACAACTTATTACCAGTTTTTAACTTAAACTTATAATCTTTATACTTATATCCATCCATGGCACCAATTGGAATACCATGTTTTTGCTTATCAATAATAAATTCATTACCATTAAATATTGCAGGATCCTCATGTCCAGCATTTGCAGCTACAACTTCACCTGTTTTCAAGTTAACTATACCAAGCCAAACAGTAATAAACATATTATTTTTATTATTACTACAAATTCTATCATTTACTAAAGTAAGAACCTCACCTGGACTCTCATAAATATAAGATATTTCATTTACTAATATTTTAGTAACCATCATAAATAATGCTGCTGGAACACCTTTACCAGAAACATCTGCCATAACAAGTCCTAAATGATTATCATCAATTAAGAAGAAATCATAAAAGTCTCCACCAACTTCTTTGGCAGGTCTCATTAAAGCATATAAATCAAAATCATCACGTTCAGGAAAAGCCGGAAAATCATTAGGTAAAGAATTACTCTGAATCAAATTAGCAAGCTTTAACTCAGTACCAATTCGTTCTTTTTCCTTAGTCGCAGTAGTTAAATTATCAATATACTTAATCATATCTTTTTCAATTTTATAAATAGATATGAATAAACTTTGTATCTCAGTAATAATACTAATTTTATTTAATTCACCTATAGTCTTAACATCTTGATTTGCAAATCTTTTGACTTCATTATTTATTGTCATAACAGGTTGAACTACTTCTTTTCCAATAAATAATTTAACTAAAACAATAGACATAGTTATATACAGAATTGTCAACAACACAATTCCAAGTACATATCCCCTTCTAACAACTCTTAATTTACCCATAAATCTTTGTACACATAAAATACCAACTACATCACCTTTACTATTTTTTAAAGGTATTAAGGTTGTAAGATGTGGTTGAGCTCCATTTAAATCTCTAGTTCTAAAAACAGTAGCTCTATTAGCTTTTCCAGTCATTATTTTTTTATATACATTTTCATAATCCTTATTGGAAGTTCTTTTTCTAGAGCCTATCTTCCAAGGATCATATCCACTATTATCATTAACAACATTAAATATATTAGTATAATGCTTATAATCACTATCAGGTTTTACAACATAAATAACAGATACATCCATATTATTAGTTAATATACCAAGTCTCTCATATGTTAATTTATATTCTTCATCTTCACCATTATTTTCTAAATATCTATCCAGATGATCTTCTTTTATTAAAGCCTTAGCAGTAAGACCAACTTTATAAGCAGA
>CADBGE010000107.1:2500-4879 GCA_902794075.1 uncultured Erysipelotrichaceae bacterium
TAGATTTAACAATATTTGCTAGGCAAAATTGAATAAATCATAAAATTAGTAATATTTCCTAATTGTAATCAACTAATATCAATTCATCATAAAATATTTCTTTGATATAAATATCATGAAATTTTAGATGAATGATATTTATTTGCAAACTTATTTAGATATAATTATATCTAAACAGTATTTGCAAGATAATTTAGATATTTAATCAATATCATAAAGATATTAATACAATAATCTAATGTTATCTTATAATAAGACTCATTTTGATATTCAATTTGTATAAAACAAATGAATTCAATGTCATAAAAATATATGATATGAGTCATTTATATATATGAAATGAATTTTGAACTATATGACTGCTCAAGGATTGAGATCCAGGTGCCAAGTTCATATGAAAAGTTTTTTTTATTAGTTTTTTACTAATTTCACTTTTCATTTTTTTTTTCATTTTTCATATATATATATAGTATACTAGGGCAAAAATAAGCTAATCCCCGGAAATAGGCCACTTTTTGGATTTATCACAATTATATTTTCAAAATTAACATACCCTGATATTTTACCTGCTGATAGATAATGATAAAATAAACAACTTTTATATAATAACTTATATCCAATTCTTTATAATTTAAAAGATACCATTATTAATATATATTATTATATAGTAAATTTTTATATTTTTAATAATATCTTTACTAATAATATATTATATTACAAATGAAATATATCTTATATAAGTATAAGATATGCTGATGATAAAAATAATATCTGCACCTTTTAGATATTATTAGTTTTTGAGATAAGGCCAAAGATATTTTTATAAAAAAATAATAATATATGATAAAATTCATATTATTATTATTAAATGAAAAATTGATACACCAATAGATTATTTAATAGATACGCTTCCGAAAGATATTCATATTATGATTTATTAGTTATTATTAATAAAGATATTATCAATTAACAAAATATTATTAAATTAATTATTTTTTAAAAAAATAATTAATTTGGATATTTATTCAATTTTTTAATTTTCAAAAACTATAAAAGATAAAATTATTTTGACCATACCTTGACATAGAGCATACCTTGGGTGTACCATATGTGTACCTTGTATGTACCTTTCATGTATCTTTCATGTACCTTGAGTGTACCTTAAGTGTACCTTGAATGTATATTGTATGATATTATATATTATCATATATTAAAATATATACATTTTATATATAAATAAATTTTATATAATAATATTAATTTTTCATAACTATAAAAGATAAAATTATTTTGACCATACCTTGACATAGAGCTGACCTTGTGTGTACCATCTATGAACCTTGATTGTACCTTTCATATACCTTTCATGTACCTTGAGCTATCATTATATGACATATATAATATCATATTATGAAATATATATATTTTATATAATAATATTAATTTTTCATAACTATAAAAGATAAAAATAATATTTTGACCATACTGTGAAATAGAGCAGACCTTGTGTGTACCATATATGAACCTTGTATGAATCATTTATGAACCTTTTGTGATTTAACAATCAAAAAAAACAAAAAAAAGACGTTTTTAATGAAAATCAAGTTCCCGGAAATAGGCCACTTAGGACACTTATGCCAAACATATTTTCAAAATTAACATGCCAAAATTTTATATAAAATGAATATAGAATATGAAATTAAAAAATATTACTATTAAACTTATATTCAAAACTTTTGATAAAAAGGCTAAAAATGATATAATAATAAAAAAAATATCATTTTGGCACAAAAAAAATTGCCGAAATAAAAAGATATGTTTAATAATATTTTTATAATACTTATAATAATACATCATTTTTTGGTAGATTTTATCATATTAATAATAGAAATAATATTATTATCGTTTTATATAAAGATACAAATAAAAATATTATTAAAAAAATATTATTATTTCTGGAAGCCAAAAAAATTGATTTATCTTAAAGAGTATAATGAATTAAAAATAAAATCATAGATAAAAGATAAATATAAGATGAAACAGAAAAACAAATATTATCTGCACCATATGAATGTTAATAATATTTGGATACTGACAAAAGATATTTATTTCAAATAATAATAATAGATTTTAAAAATGGTTAAATTGATATTAAATAAAAAAATGGTAAACAAATTTTTTGTTTAATAAGTTCGCTTTCAATCGATAATCTCCTTTTTGTATAATTATTATTATTTATCAAGATATCAATGAATAAAGAAATAGTATTAAATTATTTATTTTTTCACAAAAATTAAATTATTTAAAATAATTAATTTCTAAAAAATAAATATATTTTTTTTAATTAATTTTTTTAATTATTTTTTAAATTATTAAATT
>CADBGE010000108.1 GCA_902794075.1 uncultured Erysipelotrichaceae bacterium
TGTAATCCAGATGAAGAATACATTGAAACTGTTTGGAGTATAGGTTATAGATTAAAAAAATAAAAATTTAAGACTTTTTTAAGAATTGTGTTAAGAGTTTTTTAACACTTTTTTTGTATAATTAAATTGTTGGAGGGATTTATAATGAAAGATGTTATTTTAAAAACTAACAATTTAACAAAAAAGTACAAAGATTTTACTGCCCTTAATAATGCCAATATTACTATAAATAAAGGAGATATTTATGGGTTAATTGGAAGAAATGGTGCAGGTAAAACTACTCTTATGAAAGTGATTACTACTTTAACTAATAAAACGAGTGGAGAGTTTTATTTATTTGATAAAGATGATAGCGATTTAACTGAAACAAAAAGAAGAATTGGGTGTTTAATTGAAAATCCAGCGTTTTTTGAAAATTTGACTGCCTATCAAAATTTAAAGTATTATGCAATACAAAAAGGGATTATTGATTACTCACAAATTGATAAGGTTTTAGATTTAGTCAAATTATCAGATAGTAAAAATAAAAAGTTTAAAACTTTTTCACTTGGAATGAAACAGAGATTAGGAATTGCATTTGCAATGCTTGATAATCCTGATTTTGTAATTCTTGATGAACCTATAAATGGACTTGATCCGATAGGTATAAGTGAATTGAGGGAAACATTAAAAAAATTAAATGAAGAATCTAATATTACAATGTTAATTTCAAGCCATATTTTATCAGAATTATATTTATTAGCAAACAGATTTTGTTTTATTGAAAAAGGTAAAATAATAAAGGAACTATCAAAAGAAGAATTAGATGTAGAGTGTAGTAGAGCAATAGTTATTAAAACAAATAATGTGAAAGAAACTTGCCTTATTCTTGAAAAAGAATTAAATACTACAAATTATAAAGTAATAGATAAACACGAAATAAGATTATATGATTATTTAGATAATTCTGGAAAAGTAAATAAAGTATTAGCCAAAAATGATATTGATGTAATTAGTATTTATGAATCAGGTATTTCATTAGAAGAATATTTTAAATCAATAGTAAAGGAGGCTGAATAAAATGTTTAATATTATAAAGTCAGATTTATATCGTTTATTCAAAAGTAAAGGATTTTATATTGTAATAGGCGTTGTTATTATAATGGCTATTGTAAGCGTTATATCAATGTCACCAGGACACATTGGGTTATCAGTAGGCTCATCAGTAGATGTCACAGACGTCGAAACATTATCAAAAATAAGTTCTGCAAAATCACTAGGCGAATTTAGAGATATAATGAAAAGTTTTGGGGCATTTGAATTAGATAGGGAGATAATAGGTCAAAACGTGAATTTATATTATATGTTTATAGTATTTGTTGTAATAATTTTAACGAAAGATTTTTCAAACAAATCTATAAAAAATACATTGTCATCTGCAATTAGTAGAAAAAAATATTACATTTCAAAATTATTACTTATTTTAGGTGTTTCTACGTTATTGATAATATTTAATAATTATTTTAATTACTTTTTAAATCTTGCAGTAAATGGAAAAGAATTTGCTTCTAGTATAGGAGTGATTACAAAAATGACAATATATCAATTACCACTATTATATGGTATAATATGTTTACTTGTAAGCATTGCTTTCATAACTAGAAAAACATCTATGTTCAATACAATTTCAATTCCATTTATTATGGTATTTCAATTATTGGTTATGACGATTACTTCAATGTTTAGAATTAATGCAGACTGGTTTACTAATTATGAATTACAGTATGCATTAGTTAATCTTTCTAATAATCCTACAAGTAGTTATATTTTAAAATGTAGTTTATTAGGAATTGGATATATAGTGATATTTGGTTTAATAGGATATTATGCATTCAAAAAAGCAGAGATAAAATAATTATAGAAAGGTAGTGATAAGATGAATATGTTAGTAATTATATTGATTATTATTATATTTATTCTTATTTCATACCTTTTTTTTATAAAAAAAGAAATTAAAAGAATAAGTCATAATCTTGATGAAATATTAAATATTGATTCTAATGAGATATTACACGGCGAATTTTCTAATAAAGAATTAAATGAATTATTACTTAAAATAAATAAAATGATAACTTATGTACGACATAAAGAACTTGATTTAGAACGAAAGAATAATTCTTTAAAAAAAGAAATTACAAATATTACTCACGATTTGAGAACGCCATTAACATCTTCATTAGGCTATATTGATTTAATATTAAAATCTAACTTATCAAAGCAAGAGCAGGAAAGAGAATTGAAAATAATAGAAAATAGGTTATTAAGATTAGAAGAACTTATCAATTCATTTTTTGAATTTTCAATGATTACGACAGATAATAAAAAAATAAATACAACACAAATAAATTTGGTAGGAGTAGTTGAGGAATGTATTTCACATTATTATGATGATTTCACGAAAGAAAAAAGAAAAATAGTATTTGAAAAAGAAATAAATAAGTGTATTATTTTATCAAATACTGAAATATTAAAGAGAATAATAGATAATTTAATAAGCAATTCTTTAAAACATAGTAATAGTGACCTTATAATAAAACTTTCTGAAAAAAATGATATTAGATTATCTTTTGAAAATGATATAGTTGATACTAGTATTGATATTGACCACATATTTGATGAATTTTATACATCAGATATATCTAGAACAAAAGGTAATACAGGATTAGGACTTGCTATTGCAAAAGAGTTTACAGAAATGCTTGGTGGAACAATTAGTGCAAAAAAATTAAGAAACAAACTTGTAATAAAGATAA
>CADBGE010000109.1 GCA_902794075.1 uncultured Erysipelotrichaceae bacterium
CCCAGTTTTGCATTGCAATATAAAAACCCAGTTGAATATAGAACTCAACTAGGTTTCAAATAAGTCTTTTTTAGTGTCTACTTTTTGTTGACAAGTTCAAAAAATTTCTCTATTTTTTAATTAATAAATTTAAACATATCTGAAATAAGTTTTATTTTATTATCAAACTCAATATGTCCAGTTATCGCTATTGCATGACCAACATTTGATTTAAAGAAATTATAATCTTTAATATCAAAATCAACATATATTTTATTAGCAAGTTTTTCATAGTCCTCATCATTTGGACATAATACTAAAACTCTAATTATATTATCATTAATATGTTTAATATCTTCACCAATTCTTCCTACTATTGTAAATTCGTTATGACATAATAATTGATTCATAATATCCCTCCCTTGTCGTAAATTGTATTATAGTTTTTTTTATTTAACAAACAGACAAAATTAAAAATTCAAAGAATATAATCCTTGAATTTTATATTTTTAAATGCAAAATTACACTTTTTATTTAGATAAACAATAGTAAATATCAAGTTTAGTAATTTTTTATTTTTTGAATTCTTTTTCTTTCATTATCTATTTTATTGCATAATTCTTTATATTGTTCATCATCCCAATTATCAATTTTAAAATCTATATTACCAACTCTTACACCAATACTTACATTATCAAGTATTCCATTATCAATCAATAATTTACATGAGTCTGCAATTGAATTCAATATATTTATTTGAAAATCAGATAGTTTTCCTCTATTAGAAATAAATGACATTAATAATTCTCTATCACCAGCAACAATTCTTGAATCTATGCATGAAGTGAATAGTTCATTATATGCATGTCTATATAATGAAGTATTTCCCAATCCTTTCTCTGTTATATAAAAATCATCACCATTCAAATATTTGGTAAGATTAATACTCGTACTTAAATGAGAACTTTTTCCATCATTCTCATTAATTTTTGCAGAAAAAGCATTCTTAGAAACAACTAATCCAGCTTGAAGACCACCATTATAAACTTTTCTTCTTTTTCTTTTTACTACCTCATCAAAAAAATAATATAAAATCTGGGTAATATCTTCATTTAAAAAAGTATCATCAGCACTAAATATTTTTTCATCCATTTTTTTATTAATTATATCGTCCATTTTTTTCTCCTTCATTCTTTATTATATATATTCTATAATGTCACAAGGACCTATATAAATATAAATTTACACAAATAATATTAAAATGCATTTTTACAATAATTTCAAGTGTTTTTTTATATTATTATTTATTAATTAATTTAATTATATTATTGAAAAATATAATAAAGAATAAAATAAAAGAAATATTATTAAATAATATTTCTTTTATAATTAATACAACTATTCAAAATTACATGTATATCCTTGCTTTTCAAGATCAGACTTTGCAGCTTTAGGTGAAGCTAATTTATCTAATACATTATTAGCAAGTTTATTAACATCAAATGCAGCAGTAACACTTAAATGTTTATTTTCAATATTTTGATTACAATTAGTAAATGCATTAGAATATTGGCTCATTGAATTTTTAACTATGTTACAAAAATCTTGACCTTTTATTGCATTAATTTGCAAATCAGAATATGAAGCTAAATCCATATCATAACTAAAATCCATTGACTCAATTGTATTACCCTTGAAACCAACATTAAATTGAATATCAACACCTTGTGATGTTTGTTTACAAACTAACTTTTGATTCTTATTTAATACACAACCTGATGTAATTAAAATTGCAACCATTGTGACAGCTACTAAACAAATTTTTAACTTTCTCATATACTCCTCCTTATTATAATAATTATAACATTTACTATAGTATATTGCAATTAATTATTAGATCCATATTGTTCCCAATATGTTGAAGAAGCAGAACTACCTCTAATATCAGCTTGACTTTCTTTATTTTCAGGAACTTCAAAATCAGTAGTCCATTTATAAGCAGCTTGATATGCACCTTCTGAAGTATTTGGAACATTCTTTAATGTATCATAAACTCCAGGATAACTATTCTGAAGTTCATATAATAAGTACTGACCTTGACCTTCTATTGAAGATGAATCCAAATTATTTTCCTCACAATATGAATTAAGATTATCCCATCTACCTTCATGCCATTGACAAATACCATAAGATGTTCCACCATCTCCAACAGCATCTGTGCTAAATCCTGACTCATAATTAATATTTGCCAGTATTCCACATATTGCCGCATCATTAAATCCCTGTGATGAAAGATAGTTATACATTTTTTCTTCATTATTACTTCCAGAAAAGTTAGCAACTCCGGAAGCAGATGAAGAAGAAGAAACCTCTAGTTTACCATCAGAATTTATAGATAATATATTAACTTTTGCTTCCTTATCACCTGATTTATAATTATTAGCTGTATCAACAAGATAACCACTTATTGTATTAAAATTATCATATAATAACTCGATTTTAGAACAGCAATTATCTAATCCCTTAAGTGCTTCATCACAAGCAGGACCCATAAATACTGATTCGCTATTCAACTTATTTTTACAATCATCTATTTCAGTTTTACTAGTATCCAAACTTTCATTTAATTTTTTAGCTGTTCCTACTGCATCATTAAATATACCATAATCAGAAACTTTATAGTCATTCATAAGATCACTCCCACTACTATAGTAATTTTATCATATTAAAACCTATAATACAAAATATAAATTATAAATTTATATATATATTTACAAAAAAAGCAGTAAAGTT
>CADBGE010000110.1 GCA_902794075.1 uncultured Erysipelotrichaceae bacterium
TTAATAATGAAAATATGCTTAATGAATTAAATAATGCATTTAATATTATGAATCATGATAATGTAGTAAAAAAGAAGAATAACTTATAGTTTGAGTGCTTCTTTTTTTTGGATTGCTATGATATAATTTATATGATAGGTGGTGTATTAACATGGGGAGTAATAAGGGTAGTGAAAAATTTAAATTTGTTGAAGAAAAAAAAGAAGAAACTGTAAGTAAAAATAATGTTAAAAAAGAAGAAATAGTTGAAGAGTATAATATAAAGAAACCTTTCTATTTTGGATTTAAACAAAGAGTTATAGTTGTTATTATGTTGATAATTATAATGTTTGGTTTAGGTAGTTATTTAATTATTAATTCATATAGATTAAGAAAAGGTGAAGTAGTAAAATATAGTGAAACTAGTGATTCTAGTTATGAAGTTTGTTTACTTGATAATAATGTTTATTCTACTCCTTGTTTAGAAGAGGGAATGTTATACAATTCAAGTTTAGTTAATACGATACCAATTAATTTTAAATATAATGTTAATTTTTCAGAATATATAGATTATCAATTATATTATCATGTGGTTTTATATAATAAAATTTTTGATAAGAATAATAAAGAAAAAGTGTTATATGAAAATAAAGAAATACTTGTAGTTAAAACATTTGTTGATAAACTTAATCAAAAAATAAATATTGATACTGATGTTAAAATTAACTATAAGAAGTATAATGATTTTGTTAATGAATATAAAAGTAAATATTCTCCTGATGTTAAGTCTGTTGTAGAAGTTGTATTATACTTAGATGAGTATGATGAAGAAAGAAGTGTCGCAAGTGTTTCAATTCCTGTTGGAGAAAGTACTTTTGAAGTTAAAAAAGAAAAATTATCTAATAAAAATAAAAGTGTAGAAATAGAAAATGAGGATATGGTTAGTGAAGCTAATGTAAATATGTATTTTGGATCTTTCTTGATTATTATTTCTCTAATATTAGATATTATATTAGTAAGACTTGTTAAAGCTACATTTACAAAGAAAAGTAAATATGATATTGAACTTGCAAGAATATTAAAAATATATGATAAAAATATTGTTAATGCTACATCTGATTTTAAATATGATGAAAATAAAGAAGTTATTAAAGTTGAAAGTATTAAGGAATTGGTTGATGCTTCAAATGTTATTAATAAACCAATTGTTTATAATAAGATTAATAATATAAAGAGTGACTTTATTTTAGAGGATGATAATAAGATTTATAAATTTACTTTAAAAGAAGCTGATATTGATTAATATATTAATTCATTACAATTAATTCTTGCTATTTATCAATAAATGTGTTATTATTAAACATGTCGAATGAGTGATCCGCTGATTCTTAGATTATGATCATTTTTAAAATATTTTCAGAGAGGAGCTTAGAGTATGAATATAATTGACAAGATTAATGCCAAACAAGTTAAGCCTGATGTTCCTGAATTCCGTGTTGGAGATACTGTTAGAGTAGACGTTAAGATTATCGAAGGTAAAAGAGAACGTATCCAAGCTTTTGAAGGTGTAGTTGTTGCACGTAGAGGTGGATCTGTTTCTGAAACATTTACTGTTCGTAAAATGTCTAGTGGTGTTGGAGTTGAAAGAACTTTCCCAATACATTCTCCAAAGGTTGCAGCTATTACAGTTGTACGTAAAGGAAAGGTTAGACGTGCTAAACTTACATTCCTTAGAGGTATGGTTGGCGGATATCGTATTAAAGAAAGAGGACAAAAATAAAAATAAGGCCAATGCCTTATTTTTTGTTAGAGGATTTATATGAAAGAAGAAAAAGGAAATAAGTTTTTAAAATTTTTTAAGGAAATAATTCCATATATTATAGTTATTATATTAGTTTTATTATTTAAGAAATTTGTATTTGCTCCAATAAAAGTTAATGGAGAAAGTATGATGGATACTCTTAAAGATGGCGATATAATGATACTTAATATTATTGATTATAAAATAAATGGATTAAAAAGATTTGATATCGTTGTAGTTGATGAGGGAGATGAATTAATTATTAAAAGAGTAATTGGTCTTCCTGGTGAAAAAGTAGAATATAAAGATAATCAATTATATATAAATGGAAAAAAGATTAATGATAAATACGCAAGTCATGAAACTGAAGACTTTAGTGAAGTTGTTCCTAAAGGAGAATACTTCGTTTTAGGTGATAATAGAACTAATTCATTAGATAGTAGAGTATTTGGAACATTTAGTAAAAAAGAAATATTAGGAAAAACATCCTTAGTTATTTATCCCTTTAATAGATGGGGAAATAAAGAATAGTTGTAAAGCAGTGTCAAAGAAACAAGCGATACTGCTTTTTTCGTTGAATTTTGCACCTGGGGGGGGGGTATAATAAAATTATAAAGTAGAAAAGGAGAGTGAATACAATGCATAATTCACAAAATAAAAAGACATTAAAAATAGTATTAATAGTATTAGTCGCAGTACTAACACTAGGTATTGGATATGCATCTATTAGTGCAATAAATTTAATTATTAATGGAGGCGCAACAGCAAATCCAAGTGATACAAATTTTAAAGTAAAATTTTTAAAGGAGACAGGAGTTACACCAAAAATAACATCAGAATATGGAGGAGCAGGAGATATTGATGTAACAAGTGATACAACCGCAACATTTAATATAACAGGATTAGATGCAGTAGGAGAGAGTGCAATAGCAAACTTCAAAGTAAAGAATGAATCAAAT
>CADBGE010000111.1 GCA_902794075.1 uncultured Erysipelotrichaceae bacterium
ATTTAAAGATTCTTCTCCACAACTAGGACACTTATCATAAACCTTTTCTCCATATCCACAATAATGACATCTAAGCGTATTACTACTCTTATGATAAGTCAAAGTAATATCACAATTAGGACATTTAAAAGTATAACCACAATTCTTACAAGTAATAAAGTTAGAGTAACCTCTTCTATTAAGAAGTAAAATAACTTGTTCATTCCTTTTCAATGTCTCATCAATAGAATCAACAAGTTGAGTTGAAAAATGTCCCTTACTTGTCTTCATTTCCTGATTCATATCAATTATTTCCACACTAGGAAGACTCTTACCATTAACTCTATTAGGTAAGCTTAAATACTTAAAAACACCTTTTTTTGCTCTAGCCATAACTTCAAGTGAAGGTGTAGCAGAACCAAAAACAACAGAACAATTATGATATTTACTACGAAGAATAGCTACTTCCTTTGCATTGTATCTAGGATTAGGATCACTCTGTTTATATTTTGCATTGTATCTAGGATTAGGATCACTCTGTTTATATGAATCACTATGTTCCTCATCTATAATGATTACACCTATATTTGTAAGAGGGGCAAATATGGCACTTCTTGCACCTATTACAATAGAAACTTCTCCCCTAACAATTCTTCTCCATTCATCATACTTTTCCCCATCACTTAAAGCCGAATGAAGAGCTGCAATTTTATCACCAAACCTTGCCCTAAATCTACTTACCATTTGAGGTGTTAAACTAATTTCAGGAACTAAAACAATACTACTTTTACCCAAAGATAAATAGTGGTCTATTATTTCCATATAAACTTCAGTTTTTCCACTTCCAGTAACACCATGAATTAAAAAAGTATCAGGAGAATTATTTATAACTGATGAAACTATACATGATTGATCAGAAGTCAATTTCTTTTTATCCACAGCTACATCTTTATAAAGTACTCTATAATGTTCTTTTTTTTCTTCAACAAGAATACCTTTTTTAACTAAAGTATTTACACTACTAACACTAATAGAAGTCAAAGTATTTCTAAGAACTAATTCTTCTTTATCAAAGCAAGAAATAATACTTTTCTGTTTTTCATTAAGTTTTATATCCTCAGGAATGTTACCAAGTCTATAAAAAGTATCATATTTAATATTTACTTGACTTCCATTCTTAGCCTTAAGAGCTTTAGGAAGCATCGTTTGATAACAACTTATCAAAGTACTTAAAGTTTTATCTCTAATTACTTTACCCAACTCAAGTAATTCACTATTCAAAACAATATCTTCATCAACAATAGAAATAATACTCTTTAATTCAATATCATTATCATTAGAATCTTTAATATCAAGAACAAATCCTTCCAAAGTCATTCTTCCAAAAGGAACTGTTACTCTAATACCAACTTTAATCTTAGAGGTAAACTCTTCAGGCACAATATAATCAAATATCTTATCAATATTTTTATTAGATAATTCAACTAATACACCAACTATCAAAGTAACACCTCCCATATACATTTATTATACAAAAATAAAAAAAAAGAGACAATAAGTCTCTACTACAATATATACCATTTTATATATTAATTAGTGTAATTCTAGCATAACCATCACCAGAGTGACCAGTTTCACTTTCAAAATTTGGAGATATAAAAGTATTAGTACCAGATATTGTTTGACCATCAACATAATTTGTATTAACATGACCAGACCCTCCGCTTCCAGCCATACCTCCAACACCTCTAGTTTTTAATAGCTTTGATCCACCATACCAGCCACCACCAGCACCAGCATCAGTTCCCGTAATATTAATAATTGCATCGGTTCCTTTCCCAAATGACCCATAAAGATATGTATCATCAGACAAAACAGCATATTGCCCACCACCTGGAATTGTTAAACCTTGCGAATAAATAAAACCATTAGAAATCAAAGCGGTACTACGATATTTTGTGTTAAAGTAGACAATGGCATCATCTCCATTCTCTCCGCCTCCGGCTCCACCATAACTATAATAATATATTGGTATACTGTTATATGAACCACCACCACCACCAGCAACCAGCAAAACATCATCTTGATTATTATTGTAATTTTTTAGTTCTCCTAAATTATTATTAATTGCGAAATGAGTAGCTCCTCCACCTGACCCCTGATTATTTCTAGTATTATCAGATAAAGCAGCACCTCCACCATTATAACCGCCTTTTGCTATAGCACCTTTTGGTGAATTATTTAATTCTTTACCTTTCCCTCCAACAACAACATAAACGATCTGACCTTTTTTTAAAAAAACATTGCCTACGGAATATCCACCTTTCCCACCTTCAACAAAATCCATTTTTCGATTTCCAGATATATTTTCAGGAGCATCTCCACCTTGTGCTCCCCATGCTTCAAGCCTATATGTTCCAGAAACAGGAGCAATGAATTGTTCAACACTGCCAGTATATCTAAAATCATATAAATCATATACATTCATACTATCAGGATTAGAATTACTTTCATTAGTTGGATATGCTTTTATTCTTGCAGAAACATTAACTGTTTCAATAGATGAAATCGGTGTTTTTATCATTTCTACCTTTAAAGTTACAAGTGTTTCTTCCCCAGGCATAATAAAATCTCTTTCTATTTGTTCAGAAACTTTAAAATATTCATTATTATTTGTATTTACAATAAGAGAAAGATCTGCATTAACAGAATTTGAATCATTCCTAACGACATATGTTGCAATAGCATAATCTCCCTTTTTTGTTAATCCAAACATATCAAAATAAGCTATTGTATTATCATTTTCATCAATTGATGCTGTTCCTGTACCTGTTGTGATATTAGATGTTACAAAATATACTTTAAAATTATTCTGATCAACACTTGCAGTTGAATTAACATTAATAATTAAGTTAACTCCAGAAATAGATGCATAACCTATTCCTAAAGCAGCTACTGCAATTAATACTATCAATAGTAATTGCAATCTTTTATTATTTCGTGAATTCTTCATAAACTCACTCCCCATCTTATGTAATAATTATACTTAAAAAAAAACATTCTATCAATAAAAAAAGGCACCTGAAGTGCCTATTTAAACAGATTGACTATATCATTAAATGTTATAACTAGCATAAATAGCAACAACAATATTAAGAATATGAAATGTAT
>CADBGE010000112.1 GCA_902794075.1 uncultured Erysipelotrichaceae bacterium
TAAGAAATGATTTCTTTGACTTTATCTTCCTCTTCGCAACAAGAATGGGAGATACAATACCAGTTATTATAATCACAATGTGTTTATTAATAGTATTTAATAAAGAAGATAGATATATTTTAGGAAGTAGTATGATTATTACTTTATTAATAAATCAAGGATTAAAATATATTATACAAAGACCAAGACCACCAATAGAAGAAAGATTAATAACTCAAGACGGTTATTCATATCCAAGTGGACATTCAATGATGGCAATGTGTTTATACGGAGTATTAATATACTTAGTTAATACTAAGTTAAAAAATAAAAAATTAAAAATTTTCTTAACAATATTTTTATCAATAGTAATACTATTTATTGGAATAAGTAGAATCTATGTAAGAGTTCATTATCCTAGTGATGTTTTAGGAGCATATCTACTTACATTATTAATATTAATAGTTAATATAACAGTCATAAATAATCATATTAGGGGGAATATGAATGATAAGGATGGTAATAAGTAGCTTTTATAATACTTTAATAGATAAAGAAGAAGCAATTCCCACATCAACAATGTTAGAAATAGATAAATTAAGAAATAAAGGAATTACTTTTTCAATATGTACAAATAGATCTAAAGAAGATGTATTATATTATAATCATGATTATCCATTTATAGATTATATATTATCTTATAATGGAAATTATATTTATGATATATCAAAAGATAAAATAATATATAGTAAACCATTAACTAAAAGTATCATAAAAGAAATAGAAAAAATATATAAAGACTATAAAATAACTTATTATGAAGAAGATAATAAAATATATAAATTAGAAATAAAAGTAAAAAAGAAAGATATTAATCTAATAGATAAATTAAATAATTTAGATATATCTAAATCAATTTTTACATATAATAAAGAATACTTTATAGAGATAACATCTCATAGTATAATTGATGGAATTAATAAATTAAAAATCCCAACCACGGAGATTGTCTCAATAATAGGAAATAACTCTGAAAAGGAATTAATTAATATAATTGAAAAAACATATGTTGTAAGTAACTCTTCTAAAGAGTTAAAAGAAAAATCAAACTATAAAACAAAATCAAATAATTCTCACGGAGTAGAACAAGTAATAAAAAAATATAATCAATAGATTTTCTATTGATTATTTTTATCTAAAAATGATACAATAAATACATAATAAAGGAGACGATAAATATGAAGAAAAATAAAAAATGGGGGGGGTCATTTAAGTATCTAATCCCCGGAATAATAGCCGTAATCCTACTATCAGGAGTACTTTTAAGTAATAAATTTATAACGAAACAAACAGTAGGAAGCATCTACAACATAGAAGAAGCAGGAGATAATTTTGACAACATCCAAATAGGAGATTCAATAAACTATGAAGTAAATGGCTATTCTGATTGGCAAGTAATAGGAAAGAATGAAAATAATGGAACAATAGACGTAGTATCAAAAACTAACACGGAAGACCTAACACTAGAATATGGACAAAGCAAAGAATACTATGAAAACAAATTCCAAGAAACAGCCAATAAGTATGTTGACAATAACTATGCCATAAGTGCCAGAACAGTAAATCAAAACGACCTAAATAATTTTTCATATGATAATGATTTTTGGTTAAATACAATAAATGACATACATATTATAACATCACAATCTTCATTTGAAATAAATCCAAAAAATTACAAAATGTATGTAATACCATATGTAGAAAAGTATTTTGAAAATTATAATGAATATAATGTAGGAGATATAATAGAATACTCAAATAATGGAGTAAATAGATGGGTAGTAGCAAAAATAGAACCATGGAATAGATCATCGACATTAGGACTAATAGCAGAAACTCCAATAGAACTAGTAATAGAGAGTGCAGATGATAGTATATATGAAAAAGCTTATCAAATAATAGAATCATTTAGAAATAATGAAGTTAATAATATAGATGCGTATGTTGATACGAATAATCTACAAAATCTTATCCCAAACTTTTTAAGAGAACAAACAGAAAAAATTTGGTTTTTTAGATATGCCCGTTTTGGAAAAAAAAATAATACTTTAACATATGACCCCTCACTGGATTATTATGAAAATGGTGAATTTAACCGTGACTACTCTGGAACACTCTATACAGATACAAATCCATATACATTAGGATATAGACCAGTAGTTACATTAAAGGTATATAGATATGAAGAAGAAATTTTGAACGAAAATGATAAGAAAGAAATTTCTGCTAAACTACAAGTAGGAGATAATGTAAAATACGAAGCAAAAGGATATAAGAACTGGAAAGTATTATCTGTAGATAATGATTTGAATACGGTAGACATAATAAGTGGAGGAATAGTAAAAAATATAACACTATCAGGAAAAGAAGACTGGGAAAACTTTGAGGACATAATTCAAAGAGAAGTAGACCAATATAAAATTGGAAATCAAGCTAAAAGAGCTACCATAGCAACTTTAAAAGATTTAAAAACATTAAATGGAGTAGATAAAAACGCGATGGCAAGATATTGGATATTGTCTAAAAATACTTTTGTAAAAAATGATTATTCTTTTGGAAATGA
>CADBGE010000113.1 GCA_902794075.1 uncultured Erysipelotrichaceae bacterium
TCTATCATGCAACTTAATCATAAATGATTATTTCTAAAATGTCAATTGCATTTAATAAAAAGATTTAAAATTTTACATTTGACTTTTTACTAATTGTTTATTGCTTTCAATTTGCTTTTGTTCATAAATATATCTATTTCCAAGTCTAATAAGCTTATCAATAGTAGGTTCATTCCATAATTTTATTTCAATATCACTTTTTCCTCTATATCCATTTTGACTAAAATAATCTATTTCATTTAAAAATTCCATTCTAGGAACTTCATAATAAAAATGATAATATTCTAAACATAAAGCAGGATATGTTTCTTTAATCTCTGATATATCATAATCATCTAGTAACTTGTCTACTATTTCCTCCAAAATATCTACAAAATATTTTGATCCAATAATATTAAGATCATAACCATTTTTTCTCAAAAATTCTTTTACTTGTGACATTTAAATTCTCCTTTCATTTTTATTTTTGTCGAAAAAAAACTACGAAAATTAAAATATTTCGTGTTTTTACTACTTATAAATTAGATTCCTTAAAACCCACCGAGATAAAATAATATCAAATTTATTATAATTTGTCAACTATGATTCTTTTAAAGAAATAGAATTTATTAAATTAATTTTTAATTCATCATTATCTGTATCTTTATTCAATAAATATTCCTTTGAATCTTTTTTAGCTTGTAATAATATTTTGTAGTCATTTTTTATTGATGCAATTTTAAAACTCATATCACCAGATTGTTTTGTTCCAAATAAATCACCATGTCCTCTTAATTTAAAATCTTCTTCAGAAATAACAAAACCATCATCTTCTCTTTCCATAATTTTCAATCTTTCTGCATCACTATCACTAACTAAAATACAATGACTTTTTGAAGTTCCTCTTCCAACTCTCCCTCTCAATTGGTGAAGAGTTGATAAACCAAATCTATCTGCATCAAATATTACCATCGTAGTTGCGTTAGGAACATCAACCCCAACCTCAACAACAGTTGTTGATATAAGTATTTGTACTTCATTATTTTTGAATTGTTCCATTATTATATCTTTTGCACCGCTTGCCATCTTACCATGAACTATATCTATTTTGTATAAATCTTTAAATGCCAATTTCATCTGCTCTTTAAGTTCATTTACATTTGTAAGATCACTGTTGTCACTTTCTTCAATTAGAGGAGCAATTACATATACTTGATGATTATTTTTTAATTCTTTATACATCATTTCAAGAACATCTTTAATCTCACTGTTCTTTTTTACAACAGTATCTATCTTCTGTCTACCAGAAGGCTTTTCCTTTATTGTTGAAACATCCATATCACCAAATATAGTAAGAGCATAAGTTCTAGGAATAGGAGTTGCACTCATATATAAAACATCAGGAGTTATACCTTTATTTTGTAAATTAGCTCTTTGATGTACCCCAAATCTATGTTGTTCGTCAGTAATTACAAGACCTAAATTATGGTAATTTACCTCATCCTGAATTAATGCATGAGTTCCAATAACCATATTAATAGAACCATCCTCTAATCCCTTATATATGCTTAATTTATCTTTTTTAGAAGTAGATCCTGTAAGTAATGCAATTTTAACGTCAGTATCTTTCAGAAAATTATTCAAATTATTATAATGTTGAACAGCAAGTATTTCAGTAGGTGCCATTAAAGCACTCTGATAACCAGAAAGATAATTTGCATACATTCCAGTAAAAGCGACAATCGTCTTACCAGATCCAACATCACCCTGTAATAATCTATTCATTCTATGACTTGCTTCTAAATCAGTAATAATTTCATCTAAAGCATTTTTTTGATCACCAGTTAATTTAAAAGGAATACTTTTAATAAATTCATTAAGTTTATTCTTATCAATATCTCTACATAATCCATTATTCTTCTTTTTATTCATTTGTTTCAAATAATTAATTTTAAACATAAATTCAAATAATTCTTCATATTTTAATCTAATTGTGACTTCTTTTAATTTTTCTCCAGTACTTGGATTATGAATAATATTTAAGGAAGTTTTTTTATTTAAAAATTTATATTTTTCTATATATTCTTTAGGAATATGATCAGGTATTTCTCTTCCATACACTAATAAAGCCATATTAATATAAGTAGACATATTTTTATTGGTAAGTCCACTTGTGCAATGATAAACAGGCTCTATTTTAACTTTATTAGTCAAAGTTTCCATTTTTATATCGTTAGCAGTAATAACATTCTTTGTTTTATCAAATTTTCCTATAACTGTAATACCACTTCCAACACTTAATTGATTTTTTAAAAATGCCCTATTAAATATAGAAACACCAACTACTCCAGATTGAGTTACAAGTCTAAAGTTCATTTTATTTAATCCTGCCTTAAACCTCATCAATATAGGAATGCTTTCAACTTTCCCATCTATAACTATCTTTTCACCATCTTCAACTTTACTCAAATCATTTCTTTCTAAAATATCATATCTAAATGGATAATGAGTTACTAAATCTTCTATAGTATTAATACCAATTTTATTAAGTAAAGAAAGGGATTTTGGACATCCTTTAATTCTGCCATAGAATCACTTCCTTTTTATTAATTCTCTTTATGAAAACTATCCGTCACTTCTTGCATATTATAACATAAATTAACTTTTTTTTAAAGAAAAATGAATTAGATATAAATATTATTTATATAAAATAGATATATATATAAATCAATATTTTAACATTTAAATATATATTAAAAAAAACTAACTTTTTTAACTTTTTTTATTGACAAAAATATACTTTTCGATTAGTATAGTAAGCACCAATTCGGAATTAGGCGAATTGGTCGCTAGTATCACACTAGCCAACCCCTTTTTATTCTTTTTGGAGGCTGC
>CADBGE010000114.1 GCA_902794075.1 uncultured Erysipelotrichaceae bacterium
AAAAAAATGATATAATAATAATATAAGTTGAAATCGGGTGACTATTATGAAAAAATGTGTAATGATTATGAATCCTGAAAGTGGAAAGAAAAAGAAAATAACAACTTATCAAGAGTTTTATGACTTACTTAGAAAGTATGGATATGAACTTGATATTATTTTTACAAAAGCACAAGGTGATGGAGGAAAAATAATTCAAGGTCTAGATTCATCAGTTGATTTGGTTATTAGTGCTGGTGGAGATGGAACATTAAATGAAATAGTTGCGGGAAATCTTCAAAGAGAAAAGCCACTTACTATAGCTCCATTACCAATGGGAAGTACAAATGATGTTGGGAATATGTATGGACTAAATCAAAATATTTTTAAAAATCTTGAAAAATTGTTAAAAGGTCAATCAAAATATGTAGATATTTGTTATATAAATGACACACCTTTTGTTTATGTTGCTTGTTTTGGTGATTATATAGATATGGCATATGCAACTCCAAGAAGCCTCAAAAAAAGATATGGGAAACTAGCATATATTCTCTATGGATTTAAACAAATTTTTAATAAGATAAATAAATATAATATAAGATATATAATTGATGGAGAAGAGTATGAAGAAGAGTGCTCATTTATCTTTATATCAAATTCATCAAGAATTGCAGGCCAACCTGATGTATATTACGATGTAAAATTAGATGATAATATGTTTGAAGTAGCACTAGCTAAAGTAAAAAATAAAGCGGAAATGTTAAGAATGCTAGTTTTATTAACGACAGTAGATGTAAAAGAAATACCAGGAGTAACATATTATAGAACAAATAATTTAGAAATTGAATTCTTAAATAAACCAAAAACATCATGGTGTATAGATGGAGAAGAATACAAAGAAAGAATAAACAAATATACATTTAGAGTAGAACAAAATATGAAAATGCAAGTTCCAAAAGAAAAAATAAAACAATTATTTAAAGAAAAATAGCAATCATTAAAAGTGAGTAAATCACTTTTTTATTATGAACAAATGTGATATTATATATATAGTAGAGGAAGTATATGAAAAAAGATAAAAAGAAAGTAAAAATTAACGAAAAAAGACTAGCAGTTAAAATGATAATATGTCTTATATATTTAATAGTTATTACAATTCTTTTTTCGTGTGCATATAGAATCTTTAAAGCTGATAATGAAATACCATCATGGTCTGATGTTAAAAGTGTTGATGATTATACTTATATGACAATATATAAAATGTCAGAAAAATTTGCTTATTATAAAGATGCTGATGTTGGAATACACTTCATAATAGAAAAAGAAGAAACAGGACAATGGCATACATATTTAATCGCAATAAAGGAATCTGAATATGATAAATATAAGCCGATAATAGACTATACATATGAAAGAACAGACATACAACCAGACCCAATAAAAGTATATGGTTATCCAGTAAATACAAATGAAGAATTAAAACAACTTGCCATAAAGAATATAGAAAACTTTGTACCATCAACTAATGAAGTAAAAATTACAAATGATAATTATGTAGCGTATCTTACAAATAGTTATCTAGATACAACACAACAAAAAAAAGATGATTTTAATATTATTTTATTTATCACAATGTTATTATTATTTATAGTAGTTGTCTTATTTATCGCAACAATATTTGATAAAGATAAGATAGTTGATAATATTGATAATAAAATTGATGGCGAAATAAAGAAAACAAAAAGATTCTTTAAAAAGAAAAAAAAGAAAACTACTTTACACAAGTAGTTTTAATATGTTTATTTATGATATAATAATTAATAGAGAAGGTGAAGCAAATGAAGTTTCAAGAATTAACAGAAAAAGAGTATCAAAAATTTTGGGAAAATCATCCACTAAAGACATTTTTATCTTCAATAGAAATATCAGAACTAAGAAAGAAAAGAAATTGGGAAACTTTTTATGTAGGTGTTAAAGATAATAATAAGATTATTGCTGCGACAATGTTATTAAGAAGAAAAAGTCATTTTAACAAATATGAATTTTACTCTCCAAGAGGATATTTATTAGACTTCAATAACTTTAAACTATTAGAATTCTTTACAAATGAACTAAAAAAATATATTAAAGATAAAAAAGGATATGTTTTTAGAGTAGATCCATATCTTATATATAGACAAAGAGATATAGATGGAAATATTGTAGAAGACGGAATTGATAATAGAAAAGTAGTTGATAAATTAAAAGAACTTGGTTTTAGAAAAGTAAGCATTGAAGAAACAGAACAAGTAATTTGGATGTTCTCTCTAGATTTAGAAGGTAAAACAGAAGAACAAATATTAAAAGAGATGAAACCAAATACTAGAAATCAAATTAAAAAGACAGAGAAGTTTGGTATATCTGTTAATGAAATAGGATATGATGAATTAGATAGATTTCAAAGTATTATGGAAGAAACTGGAGCAAGAAAAGGATTTGAAGTAAGAGATATATCTTATTTTCAAGAAATGTATAAATTATTTCAC
>CADBGE010000115.1 GCA_902794075.1 uncultured Erysipelotrichaceae bacterium
TATCAAATTGGTCAAAATAGGAGTTCCAGAAACTATACTCTCAGGAATAGAAACCATATTCAGGTCTTGGCGAGTATTTACTAAGAAGCATAAAGAACATCTAATGTACTCATTAAGTTTATCTTGTGATAAAAAACCCACAAAACTAACATATTTATTTAACTTCAATTTTTGAACAAGAGCCTTAAGAGATTCTTCTTCTTCGCCCCTGCCAGCGATGATCAATTCTATATCTTCAAAACCTTTAAGAGCATGAAACTTCGCAAATTTTTGAATTATGCCATCAACATTTTTTCTATAAATAAGTTGAGAAGAACTGATTATTTGCCGTTTCTTCTCCTTTGAAAATTTGAATTTACAGACATCAATACCATGGTCAACTATTATCTTCGAAGTCTGCGGCAGATAGTGATGAATAAAATCGTAAGCTTTCGTTGAACGTGGAACTACAGCTAAAACATCACGCATAAAACACTTAACAATGATATTGTGCCAAAAGAGAGAAGGCAGTCTGAAAAATTTCCGCTGATGCTCCGTCAATTCTTGCCAGATTAAAGTTTTCTTTGGTGCATATCTTGCAGCACACAAAGAATGGAAAGCAAAAACCTCACTCGAAATAATTAAATCAAAATTTTTAGCATTCTTACGAATATAATTATTCAGAGAAAAAGATAGAGGAAGTGCTGCATTCAAGAATCTATCAAAATTCTTTTTAAAGAATAGTATTTCAAAATCATACGATTCTTCTTTGGTTGGTTTATTACATTCCAAAGCCAAAAGTGTGACCTGATGCCCAAGACTCTTAAAACCGAGACACATTGAATAAATCATTGTATCCTTAATTGTTTCAACTTTTGGAATAAAGTTGTTATTACCCGAATATAATATCGGATTAACTATCAATATTTTCATATCATTTTTTTATTAACGAAAAGAATCTAATTATTTTATTTACACTTAACACTACAAATTGAAGTATGTATCTTACTTGAAAGAGTAAATACCAAATAAGACAACTTGAAAGAGTAAATACCAAATAAGACAATATAGCTAGCCATAAGGCCATAACCAAACATGAGAAAGAAAAAGGAAACAAGAATGATACCAAAGTTTAGGAATATCGCTAATCCTTTTAACCAATAACAGTGGTGAAGAATTATTAAAAAAGGTAGGAGAGCCTTAACTAGGCTAACTTTACGCTTTTCATAAGGGGTCAAACAAATTTTCACCATACTCTTTTTATAAATCTAAACAGAATAATGGTCACTCTATGTAAACGCAAGAATGAAAGTACAAAAGCAATAGTATTTTTAGGACTTAGCCTAATTGATTTTAAAATATTTTTACATAAAGGAGAAATATTCAAAGTCTCATTACGAAAAAGTTCTAGTCTATCCGATATATATTGATTCGATTTATTCAACTTCAAAGCTGAGCTAGTGAAATTAATGACACATTCACCATAATAACTCATAAATGCAGTTTGATGATGGTTCGGATTGCAGGCTAATGTCTTAGCTACCTTATTAAGTAATATTTGTGTTTTTAGAAAATGTAACATAACATCTTCATACATTTTAGCAGAAGTTGACAAACTAGTACGAATGAAATGCAAATATAAAACTTTGGGAATAACAACAAACCTTCGTATGTAAGGAATTAACGACATATTAAAATCATAATCCTCACCTCCATGTTTAAGAGTAACATCAAATTTAGCACCAGTTTTTTGTAGCCAATCCCTTCGATACAAGAACGACCAAACTGTAACAAAATAACCTAAACTATTTAATTCATATAAAGAATCTCTCAAAGAACTAACATCAAACACATGTGAAGGAATTGATGACAGCTGTGTCGTCTTATTTTCACTAATTTCCTTGTAGTTGAATTTAACAACATCTGCAGAGTTTTCTTCTGCAGCAAAAAAAGCATTCTCTAAAAGATCGGGCTCAAAGAGATCATCGTGATCACAAAATGCTACATACTTTCCGTTACATTTTGACAAACCATAATTTCTAGCATCACATATGCCACCATTTTCTTTGTTACTTCAAAATCAGCAAATGTTTGAGATAAAATGCTATCCAAAGTATTTCTTAAAATTTCTCCTGTATTATAGACAGGAATAATAACTGATACTTTTGGTTTCATTTGATTTCCTTTATGTAGTTCCTTTTTACGTTTCTATATTTCCTAGTCAAATTGGGGAATGTATCAAAAGCCCATAACTTCACTTCAGCAAAATAAAGACTTAGCTTCACCTTTATCTTGTCTTTCCATGTTAACTGATAATTGAACATTTCGAGTCTTTCTTTTAATACTTTCTTGGCAGACTCTCTATTATGGGATGCTCCGCCATTCCTATTGTCAAATATACAAATAGGTCGATGCACATTGAGTATTTTATGATTTCCCTCTTGATAAATGCGCCATGTGGTGTGATAGTCTGCTCCCAACTTAAAACGCGTATCAAATTTCACCTTGCGAAGCATGTCTACTTTCGTAAATAGACTTTGATGAGAAAACCCCTGGCTTTTAAATACCAAGTCACGGATAGAATGAGTCTGTGAATAAATATCACTGCCGCAACGCAGTAAATAGCCCATATCGTTTTGAACATACATATCTCCATAAATAAGATCAGCATCACCTGTGTAACTATTAAAGATATCGCTGACGACGTGATTATTTACAAACTTATCTCCAGCGTTCATAAACAAAACATAATTGCCATGAACATATTGAAGAGACTTGTTCATTGCATCAAAGATGCCGTGATCTGGCTCTGAGACAAGGGTATCAATCTTATCTCTAAATTTATTAATAGTTTCAATGGTACCATCTTTACTTGCACCATCTATCACCACATATTCAAGATTACCGTAATCCTGTTCTGAAACACTACGTAGAGTTTCTTCTACAACATCAACGCAATTATAGGTGACTGTCACAATTGATATTTTTTTCATAATTATAATAAAAAATTTCTAACTTATGCATCAGTACGATCACCAATCCAAAGAAATAAAAATAATTAAAGCCTGTTGCTATAACAAGAATCACTAAAGCGAAAATATTCAATAATTGAAAATTTGTTTTTCTATCACAAAATGGGCGGCTATAACGGTATGACTTATAAAACAACAAACAATATACTAGATACCCCATAATACCAAACTCACAAACTGCAGTTGATAAAATCGTTTCAAATCCATAAAGAATTGGATGCAACTCATATTTTTCTAAATACCATTCACACCAACCAAAACCATGGCCAAAAACAATATTGTTACTCACCTCAACAAAAGGATAAAACACTTGCCGGACTCGCAACACCATATCAGAGCCTCCCACATCTGTTTTTGCCAGCAAATTGTCATTCCAAAAGAACAACGAAGTGTTTACCATATTTTTTATAGATTCGAAAATAGGAACAACCTCAATAATCACAATTCCTAATACGGCCATTCCTAAAATCTTTAAATTCTTTTGAAACTTATTTTTTTCTCTATTAAAAAACATCCATAAAACAAAGAAAGATCCCATGGCAACTAAAGGCGAGCGTTTTTTGCACAAAAACATATTAATCAGTAGCAATATGAATGTCCACATTGTCATTTTTTTATAATATCCCTTATGAATTAAATATAGACATAAAGGAATAGACATAGATATAAAATAGCCAAATCCATTAGCATGAACAAACGTACCTGAAGTTCCATAACCTCTACCAACTGAATTTTCCCCAACATCAAGAACGGAATACATATCACGATAATGATAATAAATTTGAATTGCAGTGACATATGGATTGGATCCTATCAAAAAAGTATAAATACCATACAAACAACATATTATAGTGCTTATCAGATATATTAAAACTATATTTTGCAAATCACGTTTATCATTAATTGTAACTATAGCAAGAATTATGGGTAAGATATCAGTAAAAGCAAATTGACGCAAAATATTAAATTGCCCCAAAAGGTCAGAATTATCAGATATAGGAAGAGTAACTAAAGCATAGCTAACAAAAGATAATAATACCAATGATAGTTTATCTGTAAATATTTTCTTTATTAAATCAGGATTTTTAAAAATTGAAATAGTGAATACTATCAAAATCAATGATGAGTTTAAACTCAAGCTTTCTATTCCTGGAGTTCTTACGATTTCTGGAACAAGGATACGTATTGCAACAAAAAAGCCAAAGCCATAAGAGGGTCGTTTTATTGATAACAAAACGACAGCTAATATTAAAAGGGAAAAAAATATGGTCATTTTAATTGATGTATTTTATAATTTTACAAGGGTTACCACCAGCTATACAATTTGCAGGAATATCCCTGGTAACAACTGAACCTGCAC
>CADBGE010000116.1 GCA_902794075.1 uncultured Erysipelotrichaceae bacterium
AGGTTCTTCCCATTTATGAAGACTATAATATGCAATTTTTAATTTATTAGTAGCTCCACAAGCACCTTTTTTCTTATATCTATTGACTCCACACTTTCTTGGACATAACATACAATTATTTAATAAATTCATAATAAAACCTCGAGAACAATTTTAACACATAATAAAAAAAAGCTCAATTTATTGAGCTATTTAATTGCTAAATACATAATTATTATACAAATAATTGTTAAGATTATTGCAAAAATATTCATACCTGAAATAGTAGCAGTATTAGCAAAACCATCTTCATTGATTTTATTATCTTTCTTTTCAAAAACTTTAGGCTTTTCATTAACAACTTCTTCATTATCTTTTGCAAACTCATCATCTACAATCATGCTATTCAAATCATTACTATTATTTTCTATCTTACTTATTTCTTCAATTAATTTTAATTTACTTTTATCAATTTTATCTTTTAAAAATTCAATATCTATTTTATCCTTTTCATCTAAAGAATTACTTTTTAAATAGTAGATATATTCAGGAAGAATAATATTTAGATTATATCCTCGATATTCTGCAGTTTCATTTCCATATACTATACTAGCAAGTTTAGAACTAATAGTATCCTGTTTAATATTGCCATCATTGTCATATCTTTTACTAATAATACTTCCATCTTCTAATTTTTTAAATGATGATAGTTTTATTATAATGTCTTGATTATCTGAATTAGATATTTCTTCTGTAGGATTATCAACAACTTTAATTCCTAATGTATCACAAATAGATTTAAAATTATCATAATCATCTTCGTTAACAGTTATATTAATATTATTATGTTTTCTGTTAGATTCTTCATTATATTTTAAATAACCAACAAGACCACCCTCAATATAATAATTAACGTTCGCAAGTCTTAGTAAATATCCCAATTCCTCTAGTTTTTCATAAACGTTTCGATGATTATTAGATATTTCATCTTCTTCATTTATATTTGGTATATCATTAATATTAGTATCTTCATTTTTTCTTCTATTAATAACTTCCTCTTCAAGTTTTTCTTGAATCTCTTCAAAACTAAGACCACTATTTAAATACTTATCAAAAATACTATTTTTGAAATCATCTAAAGATTCAACCCTTAAAAAATCATAATTATTATAAAAAGTCTCTACTAACAACTCTACTTTCTTTTTTAAAACATCATCATTCATACTATCACATCCTAAAATAAATTATATCATACGTTTAATTTATTTAAAATACAAATAAAAAAAGAATATATAATAAGATGAACTTAAAAATACAAATAATATTATGCTTAAAGTCGTATTAAAACATGGATTTACCTCACAATAATATTATTTAGAACTATTTTCAAAATATATTTAAGTAAATTTCTTAACATATAGAAAATTCACAAAATCTAATACAACAATAAAATATAATTAATAAGAAAAAAACTAATTGATTTAAAATATCAATTAGATAGTATAAATCGTTATAAGAATAATATTCCAAAATAAACAAAGAAAGTATAATCAAAATATTAAATCATTTTAAATTTTTCATCACCTTCAAAAACTACATCAATTAATAAATTTTGAGTAATAGCTTCTCTTTCATATTTAACATTTGAGAAATCATATAAAAGTAAATCAAATGCTTCCCATAAAGCAAAAGAAAAAACAAAACCAAATACTTCTAAAAAGAATTCAAAGTTAGTAAATAAATATAGTAATAAATAACATAATACAGAAATAAATCCAACTAGGAATAAAGAAATAATTTTACTTTTATAACTTTTATATTCTTTATGTTTTTTGTATAATTCAACAGCATAATGTTCTTTTAATATATGTTTAACTAATTCTTGATCTTTTTGACTAATTTTTTTCCCAATTATGTGTAGGGATATCTGTACATCATTTTCAAGCATTGAAGTTTTTTCTTCAATAAATTCATATACATCTTTACATAAATCTAATTGATTACCTGTAGTTCTACTATCAAATAATTCATCTTTATTATTAATATTTAAATATATATCAGCATCTCCATCATCAGTAAGAAATTCATTTTTAATATATCCATCTAAATATTGTTCATTAGAATATTGCTTAATCTTTTCTTTAACTTTATTTTTGAAGTCATTCATCTTATCACCTACTATATATAGAATACCATAAAATTAAAATAATTATAAAATTATTTTCCACAACTTCTGTGGAAATTTACTATTTAAAATATTATAATATAAACAAGTAGGTGATAATATGCTTATAAAATCAAAAGCAATAGAAAGATTATTAAGAGAAAATCCAGAATTAGGAGAAAGAAGATTTGGACTTCCATGTGTTGGAACAAGAATAGATTTTGAGAAATT
>CADBGE010000117.1 GCA_902794075.1 uncultured Erysipelotrichaceae bacterium
TTTATAATATGAAAGATATTATTAAAGCATATAAAAAAGAAATAAAGGATAATGAACAAATATCATTATTCTAGAATGATCGCAATATTAAGATATTCCCGTACATTTAAACTAGATGATTTTGTTATCATCTAGTTTTTATATATAATAAAAACCATTCTTATTTGAAAGGGGAATGGTTTTATGAATGAGAATATAATTAGAACTATAAGTTCAGAAATGAATAGATATTTGAATAATTATCAAATGTCTAAATTACAGGAAGTGTTATATAAGAAAGTTGAATTTGAAAAGAAAGAAATATCTAATGAGGAATATGTTAATAAGTTCATCAATTCTAAAAGATTAGAAGGATGTTCCGAATTAACTATTAAAAATTATAAAATACATATTTATAAGATGTTGTCATATTTAGATAAAGATGTAAGAACTATTGAAACTGATGATATTAGAGAGTTTTTATCATATTACCAATCTAATAATAATTGTAATAATTTAACTATTGATGGTGTAAGAAGATCATTATCAAGCTTCTTTACTTTTCTTGAAGCAGAAGATTATATAGTTAAAAGTCCAATTAGAAGAATACATAAAATTAAAACAGACTTTTTAATTAAAGAAACATATTCAGATGAATTAATGGAAAGATTAAGAAATAGTTGTACTAATATAAGAAATTTAGCTATTATAGATTTATTAGCATCATCCGGTATAAGAATAAGTGAACTTGTTAATCTTAATAGAGATGATATTAATTTTGAAAATAAATCATGTGTAGTATTTGGTAAAGGTAAGAAAATGCGAGAGGTATATTTTGATGGTAAAGCTAAATTACATATGGAAGAATATTTAAGTAATAGAATAGATAATAATGAAGCATTATTTGTAAGTAATAATAAACCTTATGATAGATTGAAAAGCAGAGGAATAGAATTAATGCTACAAAAACTCGGAAAAGAATTAGGAGGAGAAAAAGTACATCCTCATAAATTTAGAAGAACACTAGCAACTAGAGCAATAGATAAAGGAATGCCAATAGAGCAAGTTCAACATTTATTAGGACATACCAAAATAGATACAACTCTTCATTATGCATTTGTTAATCAAAATAATGTTAAAATATCTCATAGAAAATACATTTGCTAGCATACAAGAAAACATATAGAAAAACATATAAGATAATTGACTATAATATTATTAAATGATATAATAATATTACAAGAATTTGAGGTGATTTGATATGGATAATTACATCCCACCATTTGATATTACAAATATTATGTTGGATAGAATATCAAGTATAATGAAAAAGATTGGCAAGTTAGATAATTATAAAGATTTAAATAAAATGCCAGTTTTAAGAAGAAACAATAGGATTCGTTCTATTCATTCATCGTTAGCTATAGAAGCAAATTCATTATCTTTTGATCAAGTAAAAGACATTATTGATGGCAAAAAGGTAATTGGTCCTCAGGATGAAATACAAGAGGTTAAAAACGCCTATGAAGCTTATAAATTAATAAAAGAAGTTAACCAGTATTCAATTAAAGATTTAAAAAAAGTTCACGGTGTGATGACATATCTTACAGTAGATGAATCTGGTGAGTTTAGAAAAGGAAATGAAGGAGTCTTTGATGAAAAAGGTAATTGTATTCACGTTTGCCCACCACCTGAACAAGTTGATGAGTTAATGAAGCAATTATTCAAATGGATGGAAGACAATAATGGTATAGTTCATCCATTAATACTTTCATCAGTATTTCATTATGAATTTGTATTTATTCACCCATTTAAAGATGGTAATGGAAGAACTGCTAGATTATGGCAAAACGTAATACTTTCAAATTGGGAAGAAATATTTGAGTATGTTCCAATTGAATCTCAAATAAAAAAATATCAAGAAGAATATTATTCTTCAATTGCAAACTGTGATCATAATGGTGATTCTACTGAGTTTATAGAATTTATGTTGAAAATGATTGATGAAACATTAGAAGATTTAATGGAAAGCACAAGTGTACAAGCAAGTCATATTAGTTCATACGTTAATAAATTATTGGATGTAATGGAAACTGGAGTAGCTATGACTACGTCAGAATTAATGGAAAAATTAGATATGAAATCACGTATTTCATTTAGAGATAATTACTTAAATCCTGCATTAGAAAATGGATTGATAAAAATGACTAATCCGGATAAACCAACCAGTAAAAACCAAATGTATTATAAAGTATAAACAGAACACAAATGTGTTCTGTTTTTAGTAAAATTCCGAACTGTCAAAATTACTGGAAAGTATGGTATAATTTTATATGAGGTAGATATTATGGTAGTAAAAGAATATGGTAAAACTAAT
>CADBGE010000118.1 GCA_902794075.1 uncultured Erysipelotrichaceae bacterium
TTTATTGCTTGTTCTTTATTTTGTATTTGACTTCTTTCATTTTGACATGTAACCACTATTTTTGTTGGTAGATGTGTTATTCTTACTGCAGAATCTGTTGTATTTACTCCTTGTCCTCCTGCTCCTGTTGATCTATATACATCTATTTTTAAATCTTTTTCATCTATTTCTATATTAATATCTTTATCTATATCTGGTGTCACTTCAATTGATGCAAAGGATGTATGTCTACGATTATTTGAATCAAATGGTGATAATCTAACAAGTCTATGAACTCCTTTTTCATTTTTTAAATATCCATAGGCATATAATCCTCTTATCATTATTGAGACACTTTTTATCCCGGCTTCATCTCCTGATTGATAATCAAGTACGGTTATTTTATAATTTTTATTTTCGCACCATCTAGTATACATTCTATATAACATACTCGCCCAATCACAACTTTCTGTTCCACCTGCTCCTGGATGTATTTCTAGAATACAATCATTCTTGTCATATGGTCCATTTAATAATAGTAATAAATTTAAATCTTCTATTTCTTTAGTAATGGTTTCATTACTTTTAACTACATCTTCATATAATGATTCATCCTCTTCAATTAATAATAGATTTAATATTTCAATATTACTATTTAAGTTATTCTTTATTGTTTCAATCTTATTAACTAAATTTTTGATTTCATTTATTTCTTTTATAGTATTTTCTGCTTCAATTCTATTATTCCAAAAATCACTTTGTTCTGTTTTTTTCTCATTTTCTTCTATTTCTTTCTTTTTAGAAGGGATGTCAAAGTGACCTCCATAAGTCTTCAATTATTTTTAAATTATTTTCTATTACTTTTATTTGTTCCTTTATTTCCATAGAATCACCTTTTCTTTTTCTATTTATTTTAACATAATAATAATTTTTAGTGTATATTTTTTTGTTTCATACATATATTATTACTAGAGGAAGGTTCACTTGAAGTGTGAAGATCCTCTTTATATAGATTAGGGAGCGTAGTATAGCTCCCTTTTTTTATTTTAATAATTCCATTATTTCTGCTGCTGCCTGTTTTCCTGCTTCCATGGCTAGAATAACTGTTGCAGCTCCTGTTACAGCATCTCCTCCCGCATATACATTATCAAGAGATGTTTTTGTTCCTTTAACTTCTATTAAATTTCTTTCAGTTAAAATTATGTTACTGTTTTTTAACGCCTCATGATTTGGTCCTGTTCCAAGGGCCATAATTACCATATCACAATCTACTATATGATTTGATTTTTTTATTTCTTTAACAGCTCTTCTTCCATCTTCTCCAGGTTCCGTTAATTCCATATTAACTACTTCCATTCCAGTTACATTATTGTCATCATCTACCATTATTTTTACTGGATTTTGAAGTAAGCTAAATTCAATTCCTTCTTCTTTTGCATGTTCTACTTCCATTTTTCTTGCTGGTAATTCTTCTTCACTTCTACGATACATAATGTGTGCTTCTATTCCTAACCTTTTAAGAGATCTTACAGCATCCATTGCTACGTTTCCACCACCTACTACATAGGCCTTCTTCGCTTTTTTTATTGGAGTTTTACAATCTTTTTTATAAGCTCCCATTAAATTAATTCTAGTTAATATTTCGTTTGCAGAAAATACTCCACTGGCATCTTCTCCTTCTATACCCATAAATTTAGGTAGTCCTGCTCCTGTTCCAATAAACACAGCGTCATAATCTTTTCTTAATTCTTCTATAGTTATAGCATTTCCTACTGGGACATTTAGTTTTATTTTTACACCTAGTTTTTCTAAACTTTCAACTTGATTTTTTACTATGCTTTTAGGCAATCTAAATTCTGGAATTCCGTAAGTCAATACTCCTCCCGCTTTGTGTAATACCTCATAAATAGTTACATCATATCCATTTTTTGCTAAATCACCAGCACAAGTTAAACCTGATGGTCCACTTCCAATTACTGCTACTCGTTTCTTCTTTTTCTTTGCATTAATTTTAGTTGAATAATTATTTTTAATAGCCTCATCAGCAACATATCTTTCCAAAGAACCTATTGCTATTGATGAACCTTTAATTCCTCTAATACACTTTGCTTCACATTGCTTTTCTTGTGGGCAAACTCTTCCACAAACTGCTGGTAGTGAAGTTGATTCACTTAGTATTTCATATGCTTTTTTGATATTTTTTTC
>CADBGE010000119.1 GCA_902794075.1 uncultured Erysipelotrichaceae bacterium
TAATAATTTTATATAAAAAAATTAATACCTCATTTTTACTGACATATAATTAATAGAGGTGATATAAATTCAAACTTATACAGTAAAAAGAGGGGATACGATTTTTATGGGGAATAATGAGTAAAATATTTGATTTTGGTATTATATATGATAAAATATGTATGAGATATGTATTAAAAAAAATTTACTATAAATATTTTTTTGAATGGAGTGAAGATGTTGCAAAAAAATATTAAAACACTGTTTAATTGTAATTTAGATATTATTATCAATGGCATAGAATCAAATTCTAAAAATGTAAAAAATGGTAACTTGTTTATATGTCGTGTAGGGATAAACAGTAATGGCTATGACTATATTGAAGATGCTGTAAAAAATGGTGCTGTAGCAATAGTTTGTTCAAAAAAACCAAAAATAAAAATCCCTTATATATTAGTGGATGATGTTAATGAAAACATAGCATACATATTTGAATGGTTTTACGGTGATATAAATAAGAACTTTAAAAATATAATTGGAATAACAGGAACATCCGGAAAAACATCAATAATTAATATTATTAACCATATTATAGAAAATCAATATAAAAGTTTTTTTGTAGGTACAAATGGTATATCATATATGAGCAAAGAAGAAAAAGATATATTAAATACGACTTATCCAATAGAACAATATTATAAAATAATGTATGATGCATATAAACAGAAGTTAGACACTGCTATTATAGAGTTATCTAGTTATGGTTTGAAATATAATAGAATTGGAAATACTTTGCTTGATTTTGCTATTGTTACAAATTTATCAGATGCACATTTAAATGAACATAAAGACTTTAATGATTATATAGAATCAAAACTTAAAATTATAGATCATATAAAAAAAGATGGATATTTAATTATAAACTATGATGATAAATATAAAGATAAGTTCATCAAAAAATTTGCTGGAAATATTCTGACTTTTGGTAGTAATGAAAACGCTGATATTTCATTTTATAATATAAATTGTACCTTGAATGATACAAGTTTTATAATAAAATATAAAAATAGAAAATATGAAGTTAAAACAAAATTAATAGGTATTACTAACATATATAATGTATGTGTATCTATATTAGTTGCTAATTTGGTGGGAGTTGATATTGAAAAATGTATTAAATATTTATCAAATTATTATGTAAAAGGTAGAATGGAAAATTATAAAAATACTATAATTGATTTTGCTGTAACTCCAATAGCACTAAAAGAGAATATTTCTTTTATAAATGAACATAAAAAGGGACGCTTGATTTCAGTTATTGGCAAAATAGAAGATAGAGAAATAAATGAGTATAAAAAATTTGGGAATATCTCTACTAAATACTCTGATTATGTAATATTTACTACCGATAAAAATAAAACAAATAAGAGCCTAGCAGTTAAATATATGACTGAAAGTTTAGATAATAATAATTATGAAATTATTCTAGATAGAAAGGAAGCTATAAAAAAGGGGATTACAATGCTTAAAAAATATGATACTTTGTATATTGTCGGTTGCGAATATTTTTTTAGAACATCATATGACAAAGATATTAATCCATACGAAATTATTGATGCATATAAATGACATAAAGATATTTAATAATAAAATACTTTAATTGGATTTATTAAAAGCACTCATCCTACAAAATCTAACAAAAAATTAGGTAATAGGATGATTTTTTTATGCTTTGATATTATATAGTATAACGACTTATTTAATAATCATCCTTTATATGAACCTACGAAGTACGCCCTATTTCGTAAGTACGAAATAAGAATGGCACATATAGGAATCCTTATTTTATATGGGATTGATAGGTATCGTTGTGTCATCATCTTCTCCTGCTGATTCATATTTTATTAAATTATGAATCATTTTGGGATGATAGACAAAACTTGCTATAGTAAATGATTTAATACTTCATTCCTTAGAGATGTATCATCTAAGCAAAATGAGATAATAATATATTAATTAACTAAATTGTTTTTATAATAATTTTATATAAAAAAATTAATACCTCATTTTTACTGACATATAATTAATAGAGGTGATATAAATACAAACTTATACAGTAAAA
>CADBGE010000120.1 GCA_902794075.1 uncultured Erysipelotrichaceae bacterium
TTAGTCAAAGAAAAAGGATGAATTTTCAGGCTCATAATAACAACTAGCCATTTCATATGCATATAGAAGTACTAAGACCATTAATGTAGACTAAGTATAGTAATCATTAGAGATAATGATATTTCATTTAAATTCAATCATTTAAAAATAATAATCAAATTCATTTAGGTTATCTAATTAAACAATCATTTCTGCTTATATAAAAAGATTAACTTTATTGAAGAAATAAATATTGTAAAGTTATAATTCTTAAAAGAATTCTTTCAGGCAATAGGAGGTGAAATTAACACAATTAATAATACGAAAGCCTAAATGAAGTATAAAAATGTCTTTAAATGATATGATGGACAAAGAATAAGAAAAATGCACCTTCTCATTAGATTGACGTGATAAATTTCAATAGTCATAGATATATGAGACGTTCCTACTTCTTCTAATTGGATAATATTGATACTTATTAAAGATAGATTTTCTTCTAATTGGATAATATTGATACTTATTAAAGATAGATTTGAATAAGATATAAGAGATATGTATGAGTGGGTAGTGTAATACAAAGTATAAAAAAACTGCAAAAATAAGCAATACTACTTATTTTGCAGTTTAATCGAATTCTGTAAATACGATTTAACAAATAGCTGTAAAAAAATTAGTCTAGAACGAATTCATAACCAATTCTTGGATCACCATTTGCAAGATAGATTCTGCCACATTGTTTAAATCCATTTTTCGCTAGGAATCTTTGCATAGAAAGGTTATCATCATGAGTATCCATTCTGATAGAATGAATATGTTCTTTATGGCAAATGTCAATGAAATAATTAATGAACATTGCAGCTAAACCTCTACCTTTATAGACATCTGAGATAACAACGCGATGAATAACAAAATATTGTTCGCTATTTGTTAGCCACTGACCATTTTCAATATGGTCATAGTTAGCTTCATGCTCATATGCACCATAACAGTAACCAATTACATGATTTTCATCACAAAGAACAAATCCTTTCTCTTGTTCAATGTCATGCATTAAGCTCTCTTTGTTAGGATAGCCATCTTGCCATTGATTAATACCATTTGCTTTAAAATAAGCTTTTGCTGCATCAACAAGCTGAAGTGCTTGTTCGATATCTTCCATTTTTGCCTTTCTAATGTCCATATATTCAAATTCTCCTTTTCATTCTTAACTGTAACTAGTATATATGTTAAATTTAAGATTGTAAAATATTTAGAGGTAGGTGATATGTCATGACATATTATGCAGTTAATTTAATTGTTTATATTATTTCCATTTTTCTAGCCATGATTGCATTGAATTGTTTTCATTTTGATCGTTTTTTAAGAAAAGGAAAACAGAAAGAATTCTATCTATTTTATATAATGGCATCTTGTGTATTTGGGTATTTATTTGCCCAATTTATTTTGAGTTTTGGTACCTTCAGTAGTCATTTGTAACAAGCAAATAATTTGCTTGATTTACAAAAAACATAAGGGTACAATAAGAATGCATTATAGGAGGAAAAAAAGATGAAATTATCAAAAGAAATCGGTATTGACCTTGGTACTGCAAACATCCTAATTTATGTAAAAGGTGAAGGAATTGTAGTTAATGAACCAAGCGTAGTCACAATCAATACTGAGACTAATAGACCGGTTGCTGTTGGTGAAGAAGCACGTGAAATGCTCGGTAAAACTCCTGGTAAGCTTCAAGCCATTCGTCCTTTGAAGGATGGTGTTATTGCAGATTTCCAGATTACTGAAATTATGCTGACTCACTTTATCAATAAATTAAATTTAAAAGGTATCTTCTCAAGACCAACAATCTTGATTTGCTGTCCATCAAATATCACTTCAATTGAAAAGAGTGCCATCCAGGACGTAGCTTTAAGATGTGGAGCAAAGAAAGTATATATCGAAGAAGAACCAAAGGTTGCTGCTATTGGAGCTGGCTTAGATATTTCTAAACCATCTGGTAATATGGTTATTGATATTGGTGGTGGTACTACTGATATCGCAGTATTATCATTAGGTGATATTGTTACATCACAGTCATTAAAGATTGCTGGTGACAAGATGGACCAGGATATTATTAAGTATGTAAAAGATAAGTATAAGTTATTAATCGGTGAATCTACTGCTGAAGAAATCAAGGTTAATATTGGATGTGCTGTAGATGCTGATGAATCTAATACTTTCGAAGTTCGCGGTAGAGACTTAGTTACTGGTTTACCTAAGACAATCACAATGAATGAAACTGAAACACAGGAAGCATTAAAGGAAACTTGTGAAACAATCTTAATCTCATCTAAACAGGTTCTTGAACAGACACCTCCAGAATTATCAGCTGATATCGTCAACAAGGGTATCTTCTTAACTGGTGGTGGAGCTAACTGGTGGTGGAGCATTATTAAAGAACTTAGATAAGTTCATGGAAAGACGTTTATTAGTACCTGTATTTGTAGCTGATGAACCTCTTGATTGTGTCGCTGAAGGTTGCGGCGTAATGCTTGAAAACACAGAATACTTACAGTAATATAAAAGATGACTTTCGGGTCATCTTTTTGTTTATTTTCATTTTAGGAGATTATTATGAGCGCAATATTTTTTGATATAGATGGAACGATTTTTGATGGCACAAAGATTCATCAAGAAGTCATAGATGCAATTAAAGAAACACAAAAAAGAGGACATTATTGCTTTATTGCCAGTGGAAGACCAATTAGCTTTTTGAATCAGGATGTTCTAGATATTAGCTTTGATGGATATATACTTGCGAATGGCGCAACGGTAGTTTTCGAAGATAAAATGATAACCAATAAGTATTTGCCTATAGATCCAGTTAAACAACTTCTTCACTATTGTGATTCACATCATATTGAATATATCTTATTGACTGAAAATGAAGGTTATTTACGTAAGGACTGTTCTTACTTACGTAAATTTTATCCGATGGCTCATGTTGATCCTACACACTTCATAACTGATTTTCATAATGAAGATGTCATTGATCATATCGTTAAGATTGAACTACATCCAGAATCAGAAGAGCAATACAAAACCTTTGTAGAAATATTAGGTGATGAATTTTTTATAATGTTGCCTAGTGGAAGTGGTGTAGCAGAGATTTCAAGAAGAGATGTAAATAAGGGGACTGCTATTAAAAATGTAATACAGTATTTGCATTTATCATTAAATGACAGTTATGCATTTGGTGATGGAGCAAATGATATTGGAATGTTTGAAGCAGTTGCTCATCCAATAGCAATGAAAAATGCTAGTGAAGATTTAAAGAGACAAGCTGAATTTATTTGTGAATCTGTTTATGATAATGGTGTTGCGAAAGAACTAAAGCGTCTGTTTTTATTAGATTGAAGATAGACAGTTTTAATGATATTATCATAGAGTACTGGAGGTAATAGCAATGTTTAGAATGATTCTAGTTCCAGAGGATGATTATAAAACATTACAGAATCGATTAAATAAAATAGGTGAGAAGGGATATATGCTGGAAGATATCTACTTCACACGTCTATTTAAATTTTCCAAGACAGATAAACCTGTTCATTATTTAGTTGATTTTAATTTAGAAGAGTTTAAGAAAAAAACACCTTATAGCATGCCGAAAAATTCAGAAATAAAGAAATAT
>CADBGE010000121.1:0-1878 GCA_902794075.1 uncultured Erysipelotrichaceae bacterium
ATTATCAGACATAATAATATCAAACAATCTCATAAAATCACCTTTTTATAAAAAAATTATATCATAAAAACAAAAAAGTAAGATAGTCTTACTTTTATTAATGATGATGGTGATGATGATTTGTATCTAAAGAAACATGACATTCTAAATCATCACATGCTTCATCTTCAGTTTCCAATATTGCATGACAAATATTATGCTCTAACAATTCCTCTCTTATCTTCTTTTTTACTAGTGATACATTCTTTTGATCAACCACTATATGCATAGTTGCATAATTATTAAATCCATCAATACTCCATACATGAATATGATGAATATCTTCAACATTATCTATTTTTAAAAGATGCTTTTTCAACTCATCAATATTTATATCATCAGGTGTTTTTTCTAAGAATATATCCACTACTTTTTTTAAATTATTCAAAGAATTAATTAATATAAACAAAGCAACACCAATACTCATTATAGAATCAAGTAATTTTATATCAGTAAAATTCATTATTATTGCCCCTATTAATACAACAATCCAGCCTAAAACATCTTCAAGCATATGCAAATTTACAGACTTCTGATTAATAGAGTCACCTTCTCTAGTTACATAAGCAGCAATAAAATTCAAAATTACACCAATAATAGCAAAAATAATCATTCCACTATAATTAACTTCTACCGGATGAAAGATTCTTTTTACTGCACTTATAATAACTAATATTGATCCAACCAATAATATTGATGTAGTTATTACTCCTCCCAAAACAGAATATCTTATATATCCATAAGTATACTTTTTATCAGCTTTCTTCTTACTCTTCTTTTCTAAAAAATATGAAATACCAATCGAAATAGCATCACCTAAATCATGAATAGAATCAGATAAAATAGCAACAGAATTAGTAAATAACCCACCAAAAAATTCAAATAAAGAAAATGAGATATTTAAAATAAAAGCAATCAAAATATTTTTTTCTACTTTCATATAATCCTCCTAACATAATCAATTATACAACAAAAAAAAGAACTTAACAATCAAGTTAAATTCATATTATTTTTTCTCATATTTGACATCAGATCCAAATGAATCCTTTATATGAAGAGTATCACCTTCAATAAAGTAAGTAGTTTCAAATGCAGAAGTATTTCCTTTATATAAAATTGATACTTTATCTCCATTAATCTCATATGTACATTCCATTAATGTACCAGCAGCATCATAAGAACAAGTTTTATCATCATTAAAAGTATATATATATGACCCATTTACCCATTTTCCAACTATTGAAGATGATTTACTTTTATTACAACCTGATACTAATAATACACAAACTAATAATAAGCAACAACTAAGAATACAATATAATTTTTTCATTCTTTCCTCCTAATATAAATATCTATTCTTCATTAACATCAATTAATGAAAACAAATCCTTATTATCATTTAATTCAACAATATTTAAAATAACCCCTTCTCCTACAACAACACCACCTAATTTAATTATCTCTTCTTTTATTGATTTAAAAGTATTTCCTGTTGCATAAATATCATCTATAATATAAAATCTTTTATTTTCATATCTATCATTATCTAATTTTGGAAATTCCAAATAATCTTCTCCATACTCTTTATTATAAGATATAGTTGATTGAACTGTAGTAGGAGGAAGTTTTTCTTTTTTTCTTATTGGTATACACCCTATTCCTAATAAATAAGAAACAGTACTTCCTAAAAGAAAACCTCTTGCCTCAGGCGCCAATATATAATCTATTTTTTTATTCTTTAATTCTTCAACAAATGAGTCAATTATCTCTTTATAAATATTTTTCTCCATTAATAAAGGCATTATATCAATAAATTCAATTCCTTCTTTAGGATAATTC
>CADBGE010000121.1:1904-3732 GCA_902794075.1 uncultured Erysipelotrichaceae bacterium
TAATTACTTTCATATCTATCTCCAATATATATAAATCATTATATCATATTTTTTTTATTAGTACACTTGCAATAAAGTAATTAAATTTATATAATAAAATTGAAAGGAGATTTTATGAAATACTTTAAAAGAAGTATTATTGGATTATTTTTAGTTGCAGCAGCACTAATATTTGTAACAGGATGTGAACCAAAAAGAGAAGCATTAAAATTTAAAGGTGAAGAAGGATCATTAACATTTAATGTAAAAGCAGATGGTGGATACAAATTATCTACTAACAAAGATGACTTTAGAAACTCTAGAGAACAAGGAATGCTAATTGGAAAAGATTTCAAAATAAGTATTGAATTTGATGATACATTAGGTTATTTCTTCGATGGAGACTTCAATCAGTTAAAAGAAAAAAGAAAAGACTATGATGATTATAAAGAAATAGAATACAGTGGAATTAAAGGAATCCAATATTTCTATGGTGGATACAATAGTTATACTATCTATCTTCCAATTGAAGGAAATAAAGAATATGTTTTAGTTTTATCAGTTTATGGTAAAGAAGATAAAGAAGCTGCTGCTAAAGAAGCAATTAAAAATGAAGAAGTTTTAGACGTTTTAAATCATATTACTGACATTGCAAGTAAAAAATAATTAATCCAATAATAAAACACTAGTATAATAAACTAGTGTTTTTTTTATCACTTTTAAAATTTAGCAACATTCTCTTCATTTAAAATAATTAAGTATTACCTCTATATATTAATCTATACATATTCAACAATATCTGATAGTTCTTTTCTTTTATCATGCATTATATTGTAAGGACAATCATCAGTTTTATAACCTAACATTAATAAAGAAACCGGAATATAAGATTTAGGTATATTAAATTCACTTCTTAAAATACCTTCATCAAATAAATCAACCCAAATATTATCAACACTAAGATTAGTTGCCTCAAGCATCATATGAGTTGCAACAATAGAAGAATCAATAATATAAGTTGAATGTTCTCCCCTCTTAAAAGCCTCTTCAATATTCCCACAGACAATAAACACAACAGGAGCATTATATCTACATCTAGAAGCTTTATCTATTTTAAATAAACCTTCATCACTAGAAACAGCATATATTTTAATAGGTTGTATATTCTTAGCCGTAGGAGCTATCCTTCCTGCTTCAAGTATTTTATTAATTGTATCTTCATCAATTTTTTTATCAGAAAATTTTCTAGTTGCCATTCTATCTCTAATTACTTTATCAAATTCCATATATCCTCCTATAAATTCATTTTTTTCTTAACAACATCAAAATATATTTTAAAAGTATCTGGAAAAGTCATGTTATTAGGAAGTGTATCAGAAAACATTATTTTAGACATTTCATATTTAGGTAAATCAGATAATTCCAATATTTCACAATAACATAATAATCCATAAGAACTAATCTTATAAACACAAACTGGAGTAATATCAATTTTTGTAGCACCAGTCTCTTCATACATTTCCCTAGTACAAGCATCTTTCCAAGATTCACCGTCTTCTATATGACCACCAGGAATTTCCCAGCCTTTTCTTTTTTCATTATATGAAAATAAAAACTTATCTTTATAACGACAAACACAAACAACTCTTGTATATTGAGATTCATCACAATAACCTAAATCAAAAATATTTACATCCAACATAACATACACCTCAAATATAATTATATCAAATATAACAATTTATGAGTATAACAAAATTTTTAATCCAATAACAATAAGAGCAAATCCTCCAAATATCAATGAACTTTTCTGAAATCTAATTCCAAAATTATATCCTATAATTATACC
>CADBGE010000122.1 GCA_902794075.1 uncultured Erysipelotrichaceae bacterium
ATTTTCCGTGGATATGATAAGTATGTTGATAATGAAGATTTAAAAATAAAGTTTAATGATAGTATTAATTCATCATTTTATAATTTTGATATATCAGATAATGTTGATGAGTGTAATAATAAATATGATATTTTAGTTTTGTCAAATATTCATGAGTATGTCTCTTTAAATAATATGTCTATATTTACTGATAATGTTTCTAAATTATTACAAGATAATGGATATGCTTTAATAACTAATTTTGGACCTATTCAAAAAAGTATAAGAGAAGGACTAGAACGAAGATTTTTAATAGAAGATTTACCTGAAGAATATTACTATGGATTACCAGTAGGTAATAAATTAGTTAAAAGGAGAAATTAAATGACTGATGTAGAAAATGATGTTTGGGAAACTATTAAACTATCTGGACATTATAAACACAATTCATTTGATAAATATGGTCCTGTTTATCCTTACTCCAATGAGAATTTAGATAAGTTGTTTTCTTGTATACAACTTCCACTTTATAAAAGTTTTAATAAGAATACAATGCCAGTTGGAAATGTATTTATAAAAAAATAGTATAGGGAGGTGGACCATATGAATAATATTAAAAATGATTTTGGTTCAAAACAAAATTTTAGTAAATATAGTAATATATATTCTTGTATCAATGAAAATTTAGATGCTTTATTTGAAGAGTTAGAATTAAATAATAAAAAGATTTTATTAAGTAATGATAATTATGAATCTGATATTTTAAATGATGTAATTGAATCATTGAATATAAATCTTGGTTCAAAATCTCTTTTTAGTAAATATAGTGGTGTATATCCTTATTCTAATGAAAATTTAGACGTTTTATTTAATAATTTAGATTTAAAGGATAAAGAAGTATTATCTGTTGCAGGTTCAGGTGATCATGCTTTCTATTCATATAATAAAGGAGCTTGTAATGTAGATCTTTTTGATGTAAATCTTTTAGCTAAATATTATTATTATTTGAGAATTTGGATTATAAAATATTATAATAGTTTTTACTTTGATACTATTAACAAATTTAAAAATTATAATGAATTTAGTAGATATTTTGGTATTTTATTTAATTTAGTAAATCCTACTAGTATAGATGAGAAAGAAGCTCATGAATATTGGAAGTTGCTTTATAATATGTGCTCTTTAAAATGGGAAAATTATGGATTTGGATATTATTTAAAAAATAAATTGTTTAGAGCAGATACAAAAAGAATTAATTGGATATCAGATTTATCTGTTATAAAAGATAAAGTAGCAAATAATAATTCTGGTTTTTACAATTGTGATATTACTTGCAATCAAACAGGAATAGACAAAGTTTATGATGTAATATTTTTATCAAACATATTTGAATATGCTGATGATGAAGAAAGTATAAGATTAAAGAATAATATTTGTAGATTATTAAAAGATGATGGATATATAGTTTTATCAAATGTAAAGGGAAATTTGTCTCAAATAAATGAAAGTTTATTAAGTGATGTTTTTTCTTTTGAAAAACTTCCGTATGTTCGAAATATGAATGGTTATTTTATTAATTCCGGTGTAGTTTTAACAAAAAAAAGATGGTGAATTTAATATGAATAGAATAGATAAAGATGTTATGAATACAATACTTGTTATGAATGAACAGTTTGAAGAGAATTATGAAAGATTATACTTTCAATCTAATGAGTTATTGCATAAGATTTTTTCTAATTTTGATTTGGAAGGAAAAGATGTGTTGACTGTTGCAGGTAGTGGAGATCAAGCGAGTTATTGCATAAGATTTTTTCTAATTTTGATTTGGAAGGAAAAGATGTGTTGACTGTTGCAGGTAGTGGAGATCAAGCTTTTCATTGTTACAAGAATGGAGCTAAAAATGTTGATCTATTTGATATGAATCCTCTAACAATTTATTATTTTTATTTAAGAAGATGGGTTGTTGAATATTTAAATTTATTTTATCCAGATAAGAGTTTTACAAGTAAAGATATAAAACGATTATTAAAAAAAGTTAAAATTCGCTCAGACTATGAAAATGATTCTATTGAATACTGGAGTAAGTTAGTTGATTTAAATGATTTTAGATTTTCTAAATTGTTTTGGAAAGATTTAGTAAAACAAAAACAAAGAAATGATTTTAGTGATTTATCTTTAATAAAGAATAGATTAAATGATAATTTTTCATTTTATAATCTTGATATTACAAAATATCTTATAAATGATAAAAAATATGATGTCATTATAACATCAAATATTGCTGATTATCATAGTGATCCTTTTATATTTGTATGTTATGAAGATAATTTAAAAGGAATGCTAAGAGATGATGGAATAATAGTATGTTCTAATTTGTTTCAAGATCATGTTGGTTCAGTTGAAGAACTTGTTTTTGAAGATGATTTTACAATTACTCCTATGCCTGAAGATATGAGCTGGGGAAGAAAAATGAGTTTAGGATATGTTTATAAAAAGAAGTAGATTTATAAGGAGTTGATTACCTTGAAAAACGTAGATAGTACATTTATTCATGATATTGAAAAAACTGGTGAGATTTTTCAACGTGGTGTTCGTGAGACAAGATTCAATTCTTATGATATAGTTTATTTTGATACAAATGAAGCATGTGATGATATTATTTCAAAATTTGATGTTAGAGATAAAAAGATTTTAACAGTAGCTGCATCTGGTGATCAGGCATTTCAATTTTATAAAAATGGTGCTAAAAGTGTTGATCTATTTGATATAAATAAACTAACTTTTTACTATTATTATTTAAGAATATGGAATATGAGAAAGTATGGTGAAATGTATCCTAGTTGGTATAGGTTAGATAATAATTATATTAATGAATTATTACTAAGTATTAAACCTGAATCTAAAGATGAATTATTAGCCTATAATTATTGGATTTGTTTCATTAATAAATTTGATTCAAAGATGATAAAAAGATTTTTGATTCCTCCATATTATGCAGATATTTATAGTGAGTCAGATCCAGAATTAATTTTAGAAAAAATTGATAATGACAATTTTAAATTTTATCATACTGATATTTCTGGAGTAGTTGATATTCCACAAAAATATGATTTTATTTACACATCAAATTTAAGCGATTATGTGAAAAAAGATAAATTAGTATTATATAGAGAAAATTTATATAATCATTTGAATAAAGGTGGTATCGTATTATCTTCATGTTTAAATGGGG
>CADBGE010000123.1:0-1383 GCA_902794075.1 uncultured Erysipelotrichaceae bacterium
TTATGAGAATGGTCGCAATAGGATATATTGGAATAATAGATTCAAAAAGAGTAAATATCTTAAGAAAAACAAGAAATACATCAGATGCGGATTGGTTCCCAATAGATAAAATTCCACATTTAGGATATGACCATAATGAAATATTAAGTGAAGCAATAGAAGAGTTGAAAAAAGATATTATTAATTCAAATATATTAAAGAGTTTATTTCCAGACGGAATAACAATCCCAGAATTACAAAAGACATATGAAGCTATCTTAAATAAAAAATTTGATAGAAGGAATTTTAGAAAGAAAATCTTATCATTAAATTTATTGGAAGATACAAATAAACTAGGTAAATTTGAAGGAAATAAACCAGCAAAGATATACAAGTTTAAAGATAATATTGATGAAATAGACATTATATAATGTCTTTTCAAAATAAATATTATGCGTATAAATTACGCAAAGAAGGAGGGAATATGTTATATCTAATAAGACACGCCGAAGATGATGAAAGATATGTAGGATCTTGGAGTGATGCATCAATTCTTGATAAAGAAAAAGAAAGAGTAAAACAACAAGGAATATATATAAAGAACAATTTAAATATAAAAAATATATATTCTAGTGACATCAGAAGAGCAGTAGAAACTGCAGAAATTATTGGAAGTGTTTTAAATATTCCAATTAAATTAGATAAAAATCTAAGAGAACAAAATAAAGGAACACTAACAGGTAAATTAAAGGAAACCCTAAGTGAAGAAGAAAACAAATTACTCTTAAACCAACAAATAGATACGTTATTTCCAGAAGGAGAAACTCTAGAAGATTTATATAATAGGATAATCTCTTATTTAGAAGAAATGAAAAAATATGAAGATAATTCCCTAGTAGTAACTCATAGAGGAGTAATAAATGCAATCTACTATTACTTAAATAATATTCCACTAGATATGAATAAAAAGAAATTTAATGTTGATCATTTATCAATTCATGAATTAGATATTGAAAAAAAATTAATAAGGAGAATTAAATAATGATAAGAAAAATTGTCTTAACAGGTGGACCTGGAAGTGGAAAAACAACTGTAATAGAAAGTATCAAAAAAAACTTTGGAGGAAAATATAAGGTTATAGTTGCTGATGAAACTGCATCTCATTTGATGGGTATGGGGCTTCGACCATTTGGAGATAACCCAATACCTTTACTTGATTTTCAAGAACTTGTATTAAAAGGTCAACTAGCAAAAGAAGAAGTAATTGATATTGCTCTAAATTATATTCCAGATAACAATATTATTGTTATATATGATAGAGGATTAATTGATAATATGGCATATATCAGTGAAGATGAATTTAATTTGATATTAAATAGATTAGAAAAAAAATATACAATAAAT
>CADBGE010000123.1:1433-3495 GCA_902794075.1 uncultured Erysipelotrichaceae bacterium
GAAGCTTTATCATTAGGGAAAAAGACACTAGAATCTTGGATGGGTCATAAAAATATTAAGATAGTATCTCCTAAAGATGATATAAATGATAAGATAAAAGAAGTATTAAATTATATTAATGAAGTATTAGATGAAGAGCAAGTTAAAAGTCAAAAAAAATATTTCGTTAATTTAGATAATACAAATATGGAATACCTAAATTCTATATCAAAAGTTGCTAATATAGAACAAACATATTTAGATAGTCCTGATAATATTGAAAAAAGATTAAGAATAATAACAATGAATAATGTATCAACATATAATTATACAATTCATAAGATAAATGATAACGGAATAAAAGTAAAAATATCAGATAAATCAATATCAAAAGAAACATATGAAGAATTATTAGAATTTAAAGATAAAAATAAAAAAACTATCATAAAAGATAGATATTATTTTCCATATAAAGATAAATATTTTACTCTAGATATAATAGACGATTATGGTATATTAGAAGTAAATATAACTGATAATAATAAAATAGAAATACCTCCATTTATAGATGTCATAGAAGATGTATCAGAAAATGAAGATTTCTTAAATATAAATATTGCTCATAAAAACTCTAAACAATTTACAAAAAAATAATATATCATGATATAATATCTTTATTAGAGGATGATTATATGGATAAATTTATTAAAAATAATATTAATAAAATAGTTGCAGTGTTTTTAATACTGCAACCATTTCTTGATGTAATAACAGGAATATGTATTCATACATTAAAAATTAATTTTACTATAGGAATAATAGTAAGAGTTTTATTCTTATTATTTATATCTTTTATAGTATTATTTATATTTAAGAAAAAAAAGATTATAATTCCATACTTAATAATTGGATTATATTTTATTTTCTATATTATAGGAACTATATTATATAAAGATTCAAATTATATATTTGAAATACAAAACTTAGTAAAAGTATTCTACTTCCCATTATTATTCGTATCTCTATATTCAATAAAAGACTATATAAGAATCAGTAATATGACACTATTTACAGTAGTATTTATGTATTTAATATTATTATTTGTTCCAACACTATTAGGAGTAGGATATAAATCATATGAAATAACTAAAGCAGGTACATTAGGATTCTTTAATTCAGCTAATGAAATAAGTGGAATAATATCTATGTTAACTCCAATAATGTTTATTATTTTTTATGAATCAAAGAAAATAATCCCAATAACACTTTTAATTATAATGTATTTAATGGTTATCTTAATGATAGGAACAAAAACACCATTATTATCATTATTAATAACAATAGGAATATCTATTCTATATTTATGGAGATATTTAATTAAAACAAAACAAATAAAGTATATTGTTATATCGGTATTATTAATATTATTCTTGTCATTTGGATTAGTACTAGTATTTCCAAAAACAAACTTTTATAAAAATATAAGAACTCATCTAGATTATTTAAAATTAGATAATATTACGGATGTATTTAAAGATGAAAAGTTAGTTGATCATTTTATCTTTAGTTCAAGAATAAAATTCTTAAAAAACAAATCAAAAATATATAATAATTCAAATACATATCAAAAACTATTTGGAATAGGATATATAAATAATAATAAAGAAACTAAAATGATTGAGATGGATTATTTAAACTAAAATGATTGAGATGGATTATTTCGATATTTTCTTTAGTCATGGAATAATTGGATTTTTAATATTCTTATCAATATTTATTTATATGATAAGTCTAATATTTACAAATAAGAATAAATATAGTTATCAAGGTCTAATGAAATATACAAGTCTATTCTTTATAATACTTTTAGCTTTTTTAACAGGTCATATCTTAATAGCGCCATCAGTAAGTCTACTTTCAATAATAATAATTATGTCTATATCAAAAAGAGATAAAAAAGATTTGTTGTTTGCAGATAAAAGTTTGATAACTGGAGGAATAGAAAAAGCTCAATTAAACCTTCTAAATAATATAGATTATAAAAAATATAATGTAACAGTTATTTTAGAAGAAAAGACAGGAG
>CADBGE010000124.1 GCA_902794075.1 uncultured Erysipelotrichaceae bacterium
GGAAATACAGCAATTCTAAAAAGTAAGCTATCTGGAGAATTTACCCCAGACAAAATGCTTGTGTTTAAAAAAGAAAAACAAGAATCAATTAATGCATTTAAAGGATTAGGAAAAGGAAGGCCTTTAATGCCAAAAGATTTTAATAGTGAAAAAAATATAGAAAAAATTAGAGGTATATACATTCCGTTCTGGTTATATGATTTAAACATCACAGGAGATGTAAATATGACTGGAGATATTATAACCCATTGGTCAGTAGGAGATACTCATTATACAAAAACAGACAAATATAGAGTAGTACGTGGTGGTACAATGACATATCACAACATACCAGTAGATGCATCTTCAAGATTTGATAATAATATAATGAATAGTATAGAGCCATTTAATTTTGCAGAGTTAATTCCATATAATCATGCATACTTATCAGGATTTTATGCAGAAAGATATGATGAGTCAGGAGAAAAAATATATAATGAAGCAGCAGAAAGAGCTCTTAATTCAACAAGAGAAAGATTAAAAAATGAAGCAACAAGATATGCAACTACAATAGTAACAGGAGATACATTAACATCAAAAGAATTAAAAAAACAATATGTTATGTTGCCTGTATGGATGGTAAATGTAAAATATAAAGATAAAATGCATATTTTTGCGATGAATGGTCAAACAGGTGAATTCATTGGTAATATTCCCCTAGATAAAGGAAAAGCAGTATTATACTTTATAATAATATTTGTAATAACCTTTATTGCAGTAATAATAGGAAGTTATATACTGTTTAAGATGGGAGGATAAAATATGAAAAAAATTAAGTATTTATTAATCATAATAACTTTATTTTTACTTGGAGTAACATCAGTATCCGCAAAAGTTCCAGAAATAAAAAATAGAGAAGAACTAGAAAATTTAGGTGTAAATAAAAAGTGGCAAATCACAGATACAAATAAATCTAATGTTTTAAAAACTAAATATGTAAATGCAGAAGAAAAAATATATGATTTTTCAGATGTATTAACTGAAGAAGAATATGAAAAATTAAAAAGTGAAGCCCAAGATTTTAAAAATCATACTAATATGGAAATAATAATATTAACAGATAATGTTCCATATTCAGAAGATAGTGTAAATGAAAATTATGCAGTAGATTTTTATGATTATAATGATTTTGGACTTGATTTAAATAAATATAGCGGAGTATTATTTTTCAGAAATACATATGAATCTGATCCATATTATGATATCTATACATTTGGAGATGCTCAATTATATTTTAGTTATCAAAGATTAGATTCAACGCTAGATAATATCTATGATAATATACATAATAAAAATTATTATGAAGGATTTAGTAGATATATTTCTGAAATGAAAAACTACTATGATAATGGAATCCCATCAGAAATGAAAGGGTATACAGTAGATGATAATGGTTATTTACAAGCACCACCTGTAGAACCACCAAAATATCATCCACCTATAATATTAGCTTTAATAATCGCAAGTATTGTAAGTGGAATTACAATCGCAATCATGATTAAAAAGAATAAAATGGTTGCTAAAGAAACAAAAGCAGAAGAATATATTGATAGTAAAAGTATTAACATTACAAATAAAGAAGATACATTTATTTCTTCTCATACAACACACTATACAACTTCATCAAGTAGAAAAATGAAAAATTTCATATATTTTTCACATTAAGGTAATAAAATTCAAAATGAGGTGATAAAATGAAGAATAAAGAAAAACAAACAAAAAAGAAAAGAATAGCTATTTATGTAATAATTATACTATTTGTAATTGGTATATGTGGAGCTTTTGTCATTGCATTAAATAATATAGGTTTAATAAAATTTGGTTCAATTGCTTCAGGTAAAAAAGCAGAACTTAACTATACAACTACAAATAGTAAACAAAAAGAAGGAATTTACATGACTGATGTGTCAGAAGTAGTTGAAGAAGTAATGCCATCAATTGTATCAATTACTAGTAAAACACTAGTTTCATCTGGTAATTATGGTCCAAGTTTCTTTAATCAAGAACAATATGCAGAAGGTGCAGGATCAGGAATTATTATAAGTAAAACAGATGATGAATTATTAATACTTACAAATAATCATGTAGTTGATAATGCAGAAGAGTTATCAATTCAGTTTGTAAATGGTAAAACAGTAGATGCAAGAATAAAAGGTACATCAGAGAAAAAAGATGTTGCAGTTGTATCTGTAAAATTATCTGCACTTGATAATGAAACAATCTCATCAATAAAAATCGCAACAATAGGAGATAGTTCTAAATTAAAAGTTGGTAATGGAATTATTGCAATTGGAAATGCACTAGGATATGGACAATCAGTTACAACAGGTGTAGTAAGTGCAGTAGATAGAGAAGTTACAATAGATGGAATAACTTCAAAAATGATCCAAATAGATGCCGCAATAAATGGAGGAAACAGTGGAGGAGCTCTATTAAATAGCGCCGGAGAAGTTGTTGGAATTAACTCTGTAAAATATTCATCTAATTCATCATCAAGTGCTAGTATTGAAGGAATGGGCTTTGCTATTCCAATAACAGATGTATCTTGATAGTCCAAGTGGATTCTATATTACAAAAGTAGTATCAGGCATGGGAGCAGATAAAGCTGGATTAGAAAAAGGAAATATAATAACAAAAGTTGATGGTAAGAAAGTAACAGAATTATCGGTTATAAAAAACTCAATCTATTCAAAAAATATAGGTGATAAAGTAACATTAACAGTAAGTTATTTAGAAAAAAATGAATACAAAGAAAAAGAAGTAGAAGTAACTATTTCATAAAAAAATATCCACATACTGGATATTTTTATATTAATAGGAGATTTTATGGAAGAAGAAATATTTAAAAAAAGTAATATAATTGTTGATAAATTAATAGAATATGGATTTGAAAAAAAAGATGATTATTATATTTATCAAAGAGATATAGTAAATGAAGAATTTAAAGTAATTATAAAATATAAAAACAATAAAATAACAGGAAAAATAATAGATTTAAAAGATATAAAAAATAAATGTTGTATAAATAATAGTTATTCATCACCTCAAGCAAATAGAATTTCTGAATTAATCAAAGAAAAATATAATGATAATCCAGAATTTCTTTGGGATGATGATAAGAATTCAGTTTTTAGAAATCCAAGTAATAAAAAATGGTATGGAATAATAATGAATATTAATATAGAAAAAATAGGTAGAGAAAGTATAGTAAATGATGTAATGAACGTAAAATTACCAAAAGAAATGATAGAAGAATTATTAAAAACTAATAATTATTATAAAGCATATCATATGAATAAAAAATACTGGATAACATTTATTCTAGATGATTCAATAAGTGATGAAGAGATAATGAAATTAATTGAAATAAGTCACTCATATACAGAAAAGAAATAAGTTTCACAAGATTATCACATAATGTACATATATTTTTCAACAATTAATAATACAATTATATACATAAAA
>CADBGE010000125.1 GCA_902794075.1 uncultured Erysipelotrichaceae bacterium
AAACACATTTATGAAACAAAATTATTAACACCAGAAGAAAAATTGATTGCTGAACGTATTATATACTTATGTAAAAAGGAAGGATATTGTTGGATAACAAATAAAAAACTTTCTGAAATGTATAATATAACAATAGAAACAGCTTCAAGACATATTAAGAAATTAGAAAAGATAGGATTAATTAAATGTATTTATGATCACAATGATAAAAATACTAGAAGGGTTATTCAATTAGTTGATAACATATGGGATAAATGGTCAATAAGAGATAAATCAAATAATCAAGAAGATATTGATTATTCAATTAAACATAATAATAAATATAATATTCAATTAAACATAATAATAAATATAATAATAGAAATAAATATAAATATAATAGTGATAAAGTTGATAAATCACCAGTTCCTTGGTGGCTTAATGAAGATATTAAATCTGAACCTGCTACTCCTGAAGAACAAGCTGAAATGGAAAGAATGATAAGAGAGATTACAGGAGAGGATAGTGATTCAGATGAATGATAAGTTAGTATATACAGTTCATGAAGTATCCTCTATATTACACTCAAGTCCAAATTATATTTATGAATTAATTATAGGAAGTTTAAAAGTATTAAAATCTTCACTAGAAAGATTTTTAATTCAAAATGAGGGGAAAGATTTATCAAATTTATCTGATATTAAAAAGATTGTAATTGAGGTAGAAGTAAGTGAGTAAAATTAATATCAGAAAAAGAGGAAACTTCTATGAATATAGAATTGAAATAAATTAATATCAGAAAAAGAGGAAACTTCTATGAATATAGAATTGAAATAGCTAAGGTAGATAACAAAAGACAATGGTTAAGTAAGTCAGGATTTAGAACTAAAGCAGAAGCTTTAGAATCTGGATCACAAGCATATACCGAATATTTAAATGCAGGTATTCCATTTAAACAATGTGATTTATCTTATTCAGATTATCTTGATTATTGGTTAGAAAATTATTGTATGAATAATCTAAAATATAATACTATTCAAACGTATAAAATAATAATAAATAAGTATCTAAAAAAGAGTATAGGAAAATACAAGTTATCAACGATAACAAGTGTTGCTTTAAATTCATTTATAACTGACTTAGTTAATAAATATAATCATTCTAAAACATATTATAAAAATATATTAAAAGTCATTAAAGGTTCATTTAGAGATGCATGCAATTTATATGGATTTATAAAATATAATCCAGCTCTTACATTAAGACTACCTAAAATAGAAGAAGAATTTAATAATAAAAGACATTATTATACAAATGAAGAAATAGATAAAATAATAGATAGATTTAAGGACAATACTACTTTTGTAGCATCGTTCTTAACATCTTGTTATACAGGAATGAGAACTGGAGAAGTGTTTGCTCTTACTTGGGAAGATATTGATTTTGAGGAAAGAATAATACATATTAAACATAGTGTTTACGATAAAACAAGAGATGATAAAGGCAGATGGTATATAGGAACAACAAAAACTATCTCTGGAACAAGAGATGTTTATATAAGCACTACATTATTAGAAGCACTAAAGAACTTTAAGAAGAAACAAGATTATTTAAAAAAAATATATGGTAAAAAATATATTTATTATCATAAAGAAGAAGTTACAAATAGTTATGGTAAAGTAATAGAAACTAGAATTGTGGAAAATAAAAAAGGATATAAGTATGATAATAATATGGATTTAGTATTCGTTAAATCAAATGGAGGATATACAGGAACCGATTTAATTAAATATCCTTTTAAGATAATTAGAAATGAATTAGGATTTAAAAATTGTAGATTCTATGATTTAAGAGGTAGTTATGCTACTAAGATACTTAATAATGGAATTGAAAGAAGAGAAGTAGCTGATATATTAGGTCATAAAGATGTATCAACAACAGAAAACTATTACATATCTAGTACGAGTGATACACGAAAAAATGCTACTGAAGTATTTGATAATTTGATGAAGTCAGATATTATTGATGAGATAGTGGAATATAAGATTTAGTTCCACTATCTTTTTTTTTGCAATTTTTTAATAATCGTAAAATAGTAATATTCCGATCATTTCGATTTTTAAATATTTAATTCATAACTATATGAGAATTTGCAAAAAAGTAGTATAATTTATTTAGAAGAATTGGTGGTGATAA
>CADBGE010000126.1 GCA_902794075.1 uncultured Erysipelotrichaceae bacterium
TTTCAAAAACATCTGTCATAATAATGACTCCATAGCTAGTTCTTTTTTAGAATTAGTTTTGCGTCTTGTCCATCGCCATAGATAGTTTTAAGTGTGTATTTATCAGAACAACTTTCTTCTACCTTATTTTGAATATCTCCAAGTTTGTCAAATGAATCCATTAATTCTCCATCAATGACAATATTAAATGTGTAATCATCTATTTTAGAAATATTAACTCTTGGGTCTTCTGCAATAATATCAATTGTATTATGTATTTTTTCTAGATCGTCCATTAATGTTCACCCTTAATTTGAATTCAATCTTATTATTTTATTTGATTTTTCAATTAAAATACTTTTCAAATGATCTCGTTAATTATTAATATAGATGTTAAATAAATATAATAGATGTCGGAGAAATTAATATGGATAAAACAGTCGTTGAATTATTTGCAGGTGTTGGAGGATTCCGTTGTGGATTTAATGAGGTAACTTTTGACGGTAATGAAGTTACTGAAAAATCTAATTGGGATTTCGTCTGGGCTAATCAATGGGAGCCATCTACTAAAACACAAGCTGCATTTGATTGTTATTGTGAAAGATTCGGCGAATCTGATAATCATGTATGTAAAGATATTAATGAAATTACTACTAATGAGATAGATATAATCCCAGAACATACTATTTTAGTTGGCGGTTTTCCATGTCAAGATTATTCTGTAGCAAGGTCTTTATCAAATGAAAAAGGTATTGAAGGTAAAAAAGGTGTGTTATGGTGGGATATAGCTAAGGTTTTAGAAGCTAGAACACCTCCATTCGTTTTACTTGAAAATGTAGATAGATTACTTAAATCACCTTCAACTCAAAGAGGCCGTGACTTTGGAGTAATGTTAAGGTCATTTCTAGATAATGGTTATGCTGTTGAATGGAGAGTAATTAATGCAGCAGAATATGGTTTTCCTCAAAGAAGGAGGAGAGTATTTATTTTTGCATATCATGAATCTACAAATTATTTTAAAAAGATGGTTAAAATTCCAGCAAAACAACTTATCTATAATGAGGGTATTTTCGCATCAACATTTCCAATAAACGATGTTGAATTAGGGGATGATGAATCTGACATAGCTAAATACGAAGATATCGTTTACATTAGTGAGGAATTTAAATTTCCATTCTTAAATGCGGGTTGTATGATTAATGGACATATTCATACATATAAAGTAGAACCTAATTACTCTGGTGAATATAAAACATTGGGAGATATTCTTGAAAATAATGTTGATGAAAAATATATCATATCTCCTGAAAAACTTGAAAAATGGAAATATCTAAAAGGTTCTAAAAGAATTGAAAGGAAAAAACCAAACGGTGAAACTTATTGTTATTCTGAAGGAGCTATTGCATTTCCAGATAAATTAGATGTTCCTGCAAGAACAATGCTTACTAGTGAAAGCACAACAAATGAATCTAAAGCCATGACAGAAAGAAGAAGATATTTCATGATGGGTAATGCTTTAGTTGTTGGTATTGTTCAAAAGCTAGGAAAACATTTAGAAAAAATCGTTGAACAGGAAGATTAGCTATTATCTTAAATATAATCTTCACTATCTAATTTTTCAACAATATAAAGTCCTTTGACCCACATTTGTTGTCTCAATGGTTTGACATCTGATGTTGAACTAGTTCCTCTAACAAAAACATTTCCTTCTGAACTCTTAGGGAAATTAGGGGCACTCATAATATTTCCACTTCTATTTTTACGTGGTTGTCCATTTTTGTCCAGGACAATAACATCCTCTAATTTATCATTAACAACAAGATCTTTAATTCTTTCCCAAGTTTTACGAACATCATTTTCAATGAATTCTTCATCAAACGTGATCATTTTAAATCCTAAAAAGTTATTTTCATTCCATTTTGCTTTAGCATGAGGTCTTTGGAATATTATGCATAAAAATCGATTATTAGCGAAGTAATCATAAGATTGTGATTCTTCGAATTCAATATCTTCACTAAACTCGCTAAAATCAATAGTGAATAGCTTCATATCTTCTTTTCTTAATCTTCTTTCCGTTAATGTTAATGTTTTACCCATAATACCTAATTTACTAAATAATTTTATGCCTTGCATTTTTTTAGAGGTTCCACCAAACATCTTAACAATAATCTGTTCACCAATAGACTTATTAACGGTTTTAACATTAATATTCAATAAATCAATAAGTTCCTGAATTGATTTTCCTTTATATTGTTCTGTTAAGTTGTGACAGGTTTCATCAATTTCAGAATAAGATGTATATGTTTTAGGTAGTTGTTCGAGAGTTTCACCAAAGTGATCTTGTATAATTGAAGATACAACAGTTCTCTTTAATCTAAATCTAGGTTTATGTGGCCATTTAGGAGCAGTATCAATATACATTAACTTTGGTCGTAATTCATAGGATATCCTTGGATATTCATCTTCATAATTATCAAATTCATCCTGTAAGTATCTTATAAAGTTTCTAACTATAGTCCAGTCATTTTTTAATATCTCTGTGTCTTCAGAATTGAATTCATAAAATTGATATCCCTTAATTGGAAAGTTTGCATACCCTGCTGCTTTAACGGTAGTTGGTGAATCATATAAATAATAAACAAATAATAAGTGAGCTAGTTTATGCCAGAAATTTGAATCATCAAAAGTTTCATCA
>CADBGE010000127.1 GCA_902794075.1 uncultured Erysipelotrichaceae bacterium
TAATAAGTCAAATTCTAATGTTGTTAGTTTTAATTCTTTATTATTTATTTGTACTAATCTTTTATTTTGATCAATTATGTAATTTTCATAATTAATAGTATTATTTTCTGTTTCTTTATATACTCTTTTTATTATTTTATTAACTCTTAATACAAGTTCTTTACTAGAATAAGGTTTTGTAATGTAATCATCGCTTCCTAATTCAAGACCAAATATTTTATCTAGTTCTTGATCTCTTGCTGATGTAAATATAACTGGTACTTCTTCATCATGTTCTCGGATTTGTTTGATTACATCATATCCATTTATATCATCTCCTAACATTATATCTAATATCCATAAATGTACTTCATTACCAATATATGATATTGCTTCACTTCCTTTTGTAAAGCATATGACATTATATCCTGCTCTTTCTAAATATATTTTAACTATATTAGAAAGATCTTTTTCATCTTCTACTAAACATATTGTATACATATTCATCACCCATCACTATTATAACATGTTTTTAATTATCTTCTTATTATTACCTCCTTTATATATAAATATATTTAACATATATTACGACTTGGTTTATATTGCTTTTTCTTATTATCATCCCTCCTTTTATATTTATATCATAACTCCCAATTGTGTTAGAATTATCTAAAAAATATGGGAAATTATGGGATTTATTCTTTTTGTTTATTTTTTAGTTTTCCTCCTTTCTGATTTAATTCTATATTTTAAATGTGTAAGAAATATAATAGATTTATGGGAAATTATGGGAATTAAAAAAAGACTTTAAAGTCTTCTTTATTTATACATATTTTGAAGATCAGAGTCTTCTTTTTTTTCTTTATTATTTTCTTCTTTTTCTTGAGCTAATACTTTTTCTGACTTAGTTGGTTTCTTTTCTTCTTTGATATCTTTATTAATAAACGTTTTTTTATTTCTTTCACGTTCTTTTTCTTTATTGATGTATTTATATTCTTTTCTTACATCATCTCCATTCATATTATCATAAGATGATGTGAATAATAATTTATATAAGAAAAATACTACTAATAATCCTATCACTACTTTTATTACATTTAATAAGAGTTTTGCTCCAGTAGGTAGTTCTGAATCACCAATTTTATTTATTTGATCTATTTTTCTACCAACAAATTCTTTTTCTCCACCTAATCTACAACTTTTATTTTCACTTAAATATTTAATATCTTTTATTTTCTTATTTTCTGCTAATTTTGATACATCTATTGATATTTCATAATTATCTTTTGTTTCTTTTGGAGCAAGTACTTCATCATTTGAACAATAATTAATTATAGTAATATTATTTTTATCTTCATCGAAGAATGCTAAAGATATTGTGATTTTCTTATCTTCATCTGAAATATTTTTTATTTGTCCAATATTTATTCTGGCATTTTTAAATTCAATATCTTTATAAAGAAAGATATCTCCTCTTATTGTTACTTTCTTGTTGTTACTTTCTTGTCATGTGGAATTAATTCCATTATTTTATAGTTGTCTGCAAAAACTGTCTTTGTTGTAAATGTTAGTATCACTATTACTATTATACTTAATATATTTATTATCTTTTTCATATAAAAACCTCACTTATTTAATTCTTTTAATTTTTTAATTGCATCTTCTATTGTATCTACTTTAATTAATTTTATTTTTAGATTATTATCTTTTATATATTTTTTAGCATCTTTATAATTATCTCCACCTGGGGATAAAAATATATCTGCTTTAGCATGAGTTGCACCTTTTATCTTATGTTCTATTCCACCAATCTCACCTATTGTACCATCAGGTTCTATAGTTCCAGTACCTGCGATGGTTTTTCCTCCTGTTAAATCTTTTTTAGTCAGTTGATTATACATTTCTAGTGTTGTGATAAGTCCTCCTGATGGGCCAGACTCTCTATCTTTAAATTTAATATTTACTGGAGGGTTAGTTTCATATTCTACTGTATTTTGAAGATATACTCCTATTATTTTCGTTCCTTCGTGTTCATATACTTTTGATTTAATTATTTTTTCTTTTTCTTTTCTTATTACTTTTATTTCTAAGTCTTCACCAACATTTTTAGTTTGAATATATTCACTATAATCCAGGGCATTTTTAAAAGTATTATTATCAATACTTAGTATTTGATCTCCTACTTTTAAATTTGTTTTAAAATCATCTGATATAGCAGCAATTACATAAATCTTTTTATCTTTTTCTTTAATATCTTTATTTGCTAAAGTATAAGCCCAATATGTAGCAGTTGAATTTGCACCTTCTAGACTTAATTCACTTCTAAATTCAATGTCTTCTATACTTTCTTTTACATCATACTTATATAAATCAGCACTTTCTCTTTCCCAAGATGGAATTATATAACTTAATCCAACTGTTAGAATTGATCCTTCAAGTTGAGTTACATAACTAATATTAAAACTTCCTTTACTACTATTTTTCTTATCAACTGCAATTCTTTTAGAAGCATCACTTATACCTCCACCAACATTTATATAATAATTTAGAGGTATATTTAATATAATAGTAGCAAGTAATAAAACTATTATGAATTTGTATTCTTCTTTAATAGTATCTATTATGTAGCTAAATACTTTTTTAAACATTTTATCACCTTATTAAAATTATAACAAAGAATGGAGAAAATATGAAAAAAAAATATAAAAATGTACTCATAGTTGTCATA
>CADBGE010000128.1 GCA_902794075.1 uncultured Erysipelotrichaceae bacterium
AGAAACTGCAGATACACCAAATCTAGAAGGAAATGTAACCCTAACAGGAAGTGCAGATATAGATAAAAATGATAATACTATGGCTACATTTAATGTAGGCGGTTTAACAAAAGAAGGAGACTACGCAATCGCAACATATACAATAATAAATAATTCAAATGATGTAGGAGCAAAATTATCACTTGAATTAACTAACTCTAATGCAGATTATTTTAAAGTAACCGAAACAATAACAGATACAGAACTACAAGCAGGGGACACAACAACAGGAACAGTAAAAGTAGAAATGATAAAAACACCACTAACTAATGAAGTAACAACAAGTATAACAGCCAAAATAAAAGCATCAGCAATAGAAAATGCTTCAGCAACAGGAGAAAGTCCTGCATCAAAAGTAGCAGGAGAACCTGAATCATTCTCAACAGACTCATGGGCAACAATACAAAAAGCAGTACAAAATAATAATACAAGTGCCTATAATGTAGGAGATACAAAGACAGTAACAATAAATGGAAATAACTACATGGTAAGAATAGCAAACAAATCAACAGCTCAAAACTGTGGTAATTCAGATTATTCACAAACAGCATGCGGATTTGTAGTAGAATTTGCAGACATAATAACAACAATGAAGATGAGAGATACATCTACCAATGTAGGAGGATATCCCACAACATTAGTATTTGATTATATAGAACCAACAAGAGTAATATCAGGATATGGGACAAGTGATTCAGCAAACTTCATAAGTACAAGTCAAAAACTATACTTACTATCTGGTGTAGAAGTACATGGAGCAGATGAATATGATACAGCAGCAAGCACAACAACACAATTAGATTATTATGTAGATATGTCATCAGAGGCTTATGATCCATGTGGGGGATGTGGAGCAACAGCATATAAATATCCAAGAGCTGTAAAACAATATAATGGTACAAATAATTTTTGGTGGTTGCGTCCGGCCTATTCTGGTAATGACTACTATTTCCGCTATGTCGCCGATAATGGTAGCTTGGGCGCCTATTATGCTAATAGTACTAACGGCGTTTCCCCAGCTTTCCGAATCGCATAATATAGAACAAGTGTTTTAATAAAGGTAAACCTCATATAATGGATGAGGACTAGCCCAATACCGATAAAAAAGGTTTCGAAAGCGCGCTCCGAACGGAAGTGAGGACAAGCAGAAACCATCCTTTCGAGACAAAGGACTTAGAATAAGGACTTTGTGAAAATATAATAATAAGATAATACTCCATGAACTTTTTTAAAAGTTCATGGAGTTAATTTTGAAATATAGGAGATAATATGTCAGTACCTAAATTCAATGTGATAATAAAACTGATAAATTAGTAACCTTGTTTAAAAGAATTTCAATTTGAACATTCCGTATAGGATAAATATTGAATATTATTAATATTCATGATATATTATATTTATGAGAGAAATCTCTTAAATAAAAAAGGATACGTTTGATTGCTGGAATCAGACGTAATCCCTAATGGATATCATCTGAAATCAACTAAGTTGAAATCAGGTGTTTTTTCTATTTAAAAAATAAAATATACATTAGTATAAATATTATAGTAAATAGAAGGAGTATAATGAAACTCAAGATTTCTCTCTTTTAGTCATAATACCATCTCCCTTCTTCCAGAAGGGAAAACATCATACCATCTCCCTTCTTCCAGAAGGGAAAACATCTGATTTATTTCAAACGTATCCATATAAATTGTACGAAAAAAATATTTATACTTGCATAAACTAACAATTAATAGTATAATACAAGTACTTACCGCAACCAGGTTTAAAGAATTTCCGACTTTATACTTAGTTATGGTGAACATAAAAAGAAAGGAAGTGTTAATAATGGCATTAACAAAAGAATTAAAAGCACAAATTATAAAAGAATATGCTAGAAATGAAAGTGATACTGGTTCTCCAGAAGTTCAAATCGCAATTCTTTCAAAAGAGATTGAACAATTAACAGAACATTTAAAAGTACACATTCATGATTTTCATTCACGTAGAGGACTTTTAGTTAAAGTAGGACAAAGAAGAAATATGTTACAATATTTAGCTAAAAAAGATATTCAAAGATATCGTGAATTAATTAAAAAATTAGGTTTAAGAAAGTAGACACAATTTTTAGTGTCTCTTTTTGTTTTAAAGGAGGAAGTATATGAAAAAGAAAGTTTTTGAATTAAATTTTCATGGTAGAAAACTAGTTGTTGAACATGGAGAACTTGCTAAACAAGCAGATGGTGCAGTACTAGTTAGATATAATGATACAGTTATTTTAACTGCAGCTGTTGTATCTAAAAATGTTAACTTACTATCAGATTTCTTTCCATTAACTGTTAACTATCAAGAAAAATTATATTCAGTTGGAAAAATTCCAGGTGGGTTCATAAAAAGAGAAGGTAGACCAAGTGAAGCTGCAACACTAGCTGCAAGAATGATTGATAGACCAATGAGACCATTGTTCCCAGAAGACTTTAAAAATGAAGTTCAAATTATTTCTACAGTATTATCAGTAGATCAAGATTGTTCTCCTGAGTTAACTGCAATGTTTGCTTCATCTTTAGCAGTATCAATCTCAAAGATTCCATTTAATGGACCAATCGCAGGAGTAAAAGTAGGTAGAGTAGACGGAAAATTTATAATTAATCCAACACCAGAAGAATTAGAAAAATCGATTTAACAGTTGCTGGTACAAAAAATGCAATTAATATGGTTGAGTCAAGTGCTAAACAAGTATCTGAAGATATCATGTTAGAAGCATTAATGTTTGGACACAAAGCAGTAAAAGAATTAATTAAATTCCAAGAGAAAATTATTGAAGAAATTGGTGAGGAGAAAATGGAATATGAAACACTTACTCCAGAACCAGAACTAATTGAAAGAATTAGAAGTCTTGTTACTAAGAAAATGGATAAAGCTCTTCGAATTAAAGACAAATTAAAGAAATATGCAGCAATTGATGAAATCAAAGAAGAGATGAATGATTTATTTACTAAAGAAAATGAAGATACAATGAAAGAAGATGAATTAAAAGAACTTTTAGTTAAAGTACAAATGGTTGTATCAGATATAGAATATGAATTATTCAGAAGTATAGTAGTTAAAGAAGGTAAAAGAGCAGATGGAAGAAAGATGGATGAGATAAGAAAATTATCAACAGATATCGACTTACTTCCAAGAACACATGGTTCTGCATTATTCACAAGAGGAGAAACTCAATCTCTTTCAGTAACTACATTAGGTGCACTAAATGAACATCAAATTATAGACGGCCTTTCAATGGAAGATCAAAAGAGATTTATGCTTCACTATAACTTCCCACAATTCTCAGTTGGAGAAACAGGAAGATATGGAGCTCCAGGTAGACGTGAAATTGGTCACGGTGCCTTAGGAGAAAAAGCCCTAGCTCAAGTAATCCCAAGTGAAGAAGAATTCCCATATACAATTAGAGTTGTATCTGAAATTCTTGAATCTAACGGATCATCTTCACAAGCAAGTATTTGTGCAGGATGTATGTCACTTATGGCTGCAGGAGTTCCAATTAAAGCACCAGTTGCTGGTATCGCAATGGGACTAATTACTCATGAAGATAAATATACAATCCTAACAGATATTCAAGGTATGGAAGATCATTTAGGAGATATGGACTTTAAAGTTGCCGGAACAGAAAGTGGAATAACTGCTTTACAAATGGATATTAAAATAAG
>CADBGE010000129.1 GCA_902794075.1 uncultured Erysipelotrichaceae bacterium
TGTGGTTCATTTATTGAAACACTTGCTAAAAGTCTAAATATGAACTTGGATGATTTTGTTAAATACGCAGTTACTTCAAAGGCTCCAATTGATTTAGGAAGTCGTTGTACAGTATTTATGAATAGTAAGATTAAGCAAACTCAAAAAGAAGGAAGACCTTTAGGAGATATATTCGCAGGACTTTCTTATTCAGTAATAAGAAATGCTATTCAAAAGGTAATGAAAATAAGAGATGTTTCTACATTAGGAGAAAAAATAGTTGTACAAGGTGGAACATTTTATAATGATGCTGTATTAAAAGCATTTGAAAATATTACTGGGAAAAAAGTTGTAAGACCAGATATTAAGCATTTGAAAATATTACTGGGAAAAAAGTTGTAAGACCAGATATTGCTGGACTAATGGGAGCATATGGTGTAGCTTTAATTGCACTTGATAATTTTAGACAATATGATGATCAAGATGTTAAAAGTAGTATGTTAACTGCAGATGAGATAAATAATTTAAAAATAAAAACAATGCATTCAAGGTGTAAGGGTTGTGAAAATAAATGTGCTCTTACAATAAGTATGTTTAATAAGAAAAGTTTTATCTCTGGAAATAGATGTGAGCGAGGTAGTGGTAATAATGGATCTAATTCACATCTACCAAATATGTATTCTTGGAAGTATGATAGATTATTTAATTATACTCCATTAGATGAGAGTGAAGCTAAAAGAGGTATAATTGGAATTCCTAGAGTTTTAAATATGTATGAAGACTATCCTTTGTGGTTTACAATACTTACTAAATTAGGATTTAGAGTAGTTTTGTCTGATCACTCTAATAGAAAAATCTATGAGACAGGAATTGACTCTATTCCAAGTGAATCAGTATGTTATCCAGCCAAACTAGTGCATGGTCATATTATGAATTTACTTGCCAAGGATGTTAAAAGTATTTTTTATCCTTGTATTATGTATGAGAAAAATGAATTTAAAAATAGTGATAATTGTTATAATTGTCCTATTGTTCAAAGTTATAGTGAAGCAATTAAACTTAATGTGGAGGAATTAGAAGAGAAGAATATTAAGTTTATGAATCCATTCTTACCTATGAATGAAGCTAATATGGTGAAAGTATTTATGGATTTACCTGAATTTAAGGAATATAACTTTAAGCGTGAATTAAAAGATGCTATTCATGAAGGTTTCTTAGAACAAGCAAGATTTAAACAAGAAGTTAGAGATAAGGGAGAAGAGTTCATTAAATATATAGATGAACATAATGAAAAGGCAATAGTTCTTGCAGGTCGTCCTTATCACTTAGATAAAGAAGTTAATCATGGAATTGATACAATGATTAATTCACTTGGACTTTGTGTTTTAACTGAAGATTCTATTTGTCATATGAATTGTTGATCAATGGACATATCACTCAAGAGTATTCCATGCAGCTGATGTTGTATCACGTCATGATAATATGGAATTAGTTAACTTAAATTCATTTGGATGTGGACTTGATGCGATAATTACTGATCAAGCAGAAGAAATATTAAAGAGTAATAATAGGCTTTATACTACTATTAAAATAGATGAGATTAATAATTTGGGTGCTGCTAAGATTAGAATTAGATCCTTAATTGCTTCAATGAATAAAAGAATTAATGATACTAGTAATTATGTTCCTTATAGTTATCAAAAAAACTATTTTAAAGAAGCTGATAAGAAACATACATTATTATTCCCGGATATGACTGTACAACATATGCCTTTATTTGAACATATTTTAAATAGTGAAGGGTATAATGCAGTATATTTAAGAGAGTCAACTGATAATACAGTAGAAACTGGACTTAAATATGTTAATAATGATGCATGTTATCCTGCAGTAATTGTTACTGGTCAATTAATAGAGGCTTTACAAAGTGGAAAATATGATTTAGATAATACAAGTGTTATTATTACTCAAACTGGTGGAGGATGTCGAGCAACTAACTATATTGGTTTAATTAGAAAAGGTCTTAGAGATGCAGGCCTTGAAAAAATATCTATTTTATCATTTAATGTATCAGG